>NZ_JBITFA010000003.1:0-669213 GCF_044455705.1 Kitasatospora sp. NPDC051170
CTGATCCACCCCGAAGGGCTTCACCGTTCGACTTGCATGTGTTAAGCACGCCGCCAGCGTTCGTCCTGAGCCAGGATCAAACTCTCCGTGAATGTCTCCCGGCTGTGCTTAATTAAAAGCGCCGGTCCACACCCGCGTTGAGCGGCACGGCAACCACCGGAATAGGGTGATCCCGCGCACTGCGTCCTCGCTAGTGTTTATTTCAAAAGGAATCTCCAACCCCGATCAGACGATCGAGGCCGGGGATGTCAACATATCTGGCGTTGACTTTTGGCACGCTGTTGAGTTCTCAAGGAACGGACGCTTCCTTCGAGCCGCCTTCCAGCGGGCCCTCCGGGCGCTTCGTTCTTTCGTGTTTCCAGCTTATCAGATGTTTTCCGCTCCGTTTTCCGGAGTTTCATTCATCGGATTCACTTTCCGCCTTGTTGCCCCGGTCTCCCGCGGCGACTCCGGAACTGTACGGGGACGGGCCCGCCACATGCAAATCGCCCCCGCCCGGGCATCCGGACGGGGGCGATCCACGACTCACGAGCCGTCAGGCGCGGCCCATCTCCTCGACGATCGCCGCCGCGAAGGCGTCGATGTCGGCCTCCGTGGTGTCGAAGGAGCAGACCCAGCGCACCTCACCGGTGTGCTCGTTCCAGAAGTAGAAGCGGTAACGCTTCTGAAGGCGCTCGCTCACCTCGCGCGGGGGGATCGCGAAGACCGCGTTGGCCTGGGCCGGGCGCACGACCTCGACGCCGTCGATCTGGCGGACGGCGGCCTCGAGCCGGCTGGCCATCGCGTTGGCGTGGCCGGCGTTGCGAAGGTAGAGGTCGCCGGAGAGCAGCGCCTCGAACTGGACGGAGACGAAGCGCATCTTCGACGCGAGCTGCATCGAGGTCTTGCGCAGGTACTTGATGTTGCGGACCCGCTCGGGGTTGAGCACCACCACGGCCTCGCCGAACAGCAGGCCGTTCTTCGTGCCGCCGAAGGAGAGGACGTCGACGTCCACATCCGTGGTGAAGGCGCGCAGCGGCAGGCCGAGGGAGGCGGCCGCGTTGGACAGCCGGGAGCCGTCGACGTGGACGAGCATGCCCAGCTGGTGGGCGTGCTCGGTGATCGCGCGGATCTCGTCGGGGGTGTAGAGGGTGCCCAGCTCGGTGCTCTGGGTGATGGAGACGGCGAGCGGCTGCGCGCGGTGCTCGTCGCCGAAGCCCCAGGCCTGCCGGTCGAGGAGCTCGGGGGTGAGCTTGCCGTCGGGGGTGGGGACGGTGAGCAGCTTGATGCCGCCCATCTTCTCGGGTGCGCCGCCCTCGTCCACGTTGATGTGGGCGGTCTCGGCGCAGACCACGGCGCCCCAGCGCGGGAGCAGGGCCTGCAGGGCGACGACGTTGGCGCCGGTGCCGTTGAAGACGGGGTACGCCTCGGCCTTGTCGCCGAAGTGGCGGCGGAAGACGTCCTGCAGGTGCTCGGTGTAGTCGTCCTCGCCGTAGGCGACCTGGTGGCCGTCGTTGGCGAGGGCTATCGCGGCGAGGATCTCCGGGTGGACGCCGGAGTAGTTGTCGCTCGCGAAGCCGCGCACGGCGGGGTCGTGCCGTCGTACCGCGTCCGTGCGGGTGGGGTCGGTCATCGGGCTGTCAGCCACAGGTGCTGTCCGTTCAGTTCTGCTGCGGGGCGGTCCCAGAGGTCCGCGAGGTGGTCGGCGAGGTCGGCCGTGTCGGTGAAGCCGGCGAACTTGGCCTCGGGCTTCTCGGCCCGCATCTCGGGGCTGACCAGCGCCTTGATGACCAGGATCGCAGCCGCGGCGGTGGGCTCGCCGTCCGGGGAGGTGGTCTCCTTCTTGAAGGAGTCGGCCATGGCGAGGGTCCACGCCTCGGTGGCGGCCTTGGCGGCGGCGTAGGCGGCGCCGCCCGCGGTGGGCTTGTGCGCGGCGGCGGCGGAGATCATCGCGTAGCGGCCGGCCTCGCTGCGGACCAGGGCGGGCTGGAAGGCCAGGGAGGTGTGCTGGAGGGTGCGCACGACGGTGTCGTGCAGGAAGTCCCAGTCGTCGAGGCGGCTGTCGAAGAAGGTCTTGCTGCCGCGCCAGCCGCCGACGAGGTGGAAGACGCCGTCGACGTGGCCGTGCTCGGCCTCCAGGTGGTCGGCCCAGTCGTGGACCTCCTGCGGGTCGAGGAGGTCGATGACCTGGCCGCTGACCTTCGCTCCGCGCACGGCGACGCGGGTGGCGTCGAGGGCGGACTCCAGGCGCTGGACGTCGATGTCGGCACCGATGACCGTGGCGCCGTCGGCGGCGAGGCGGCGCAGCACGGCGCGCCCGGCGGGGCCGCTGGCGCCGGCGACGGCGATGACCTTGCCGGCCAGCTTGGTGGAGGTGGAGGTGGTCACGCGGCGGCTCCCTGGATACCGGTGCCGGTGATGCCGGCGGTGGCGGCGATGACGCCGCCGAGCTTCTTGGACAGGGCCTCGTAGAACATGCTCAGCGGGAACTCGTCCGGGAGCACGGCGTCGCACAGCGCCTTGTTGAGGGCCTTGCCGTCGGTGATGTCGAGCGGCAGTGCCTCGGGGCCCTTGGCCCAGTTCGAGGCGGGGTGCGGGGTGAGGTAGCGGGAGACGAGCTCGTAGGCGGCGATCCAGTGGGCCGGCTTGGGCCGGTCGATGCCGTCGCGGTAGAGGGTCTCGATCTCGGCGCAGAGCGCGTTGGTGACCTGCGGGGCGCGGTCCCAGTCGATGCTGAGGCGGTTGTCGCGCCAGCGCAGGGCGTCGTGCTTGTGGAGGTAGGCGAAGAGGAGCTGGCCGCCCATGCCGTCGTAGTTGCGGACGCGGTCGCCGCTGACGGGGAAGCGGAACAGGCGGTCGAAGAGGACGGCGTACTGGACGTCGCGGGCGTGGGGGTTGCCCTCGGTCTCCAGCTGCACCGCCTCCTTGAAGGTGGTGAGGTCGCAGCGGAGCTCTTCGAGGCCGTACATCCAGAACGGGCTGCGCTGCTTGATCATGAAGGGGTCGAACGGCAGGTCGCCGTGGCTGTGGGTGCGGTCGTGGACGAGGTCCCACAGGACGAAGGTCTCCTGCGCGCGCTGCTGGTCCTGGAGGAGGCCCTCGGCGTCGGCGGGGATGTCGAGGCCGAGCTGGCGGACGGCGCTGGTGGTGACGGCGCGGAAGCGGGCGGCCTCGCGGTCGCAGAAGATGCCGCCCCAGGTGAAACGTTCCGGCGCCTTGCGCACGGCGACGGTCTCGGGGAAGAGGACGGCGGAGTTGGTGTCGTAGCCGGCCGTGAAGTCGGTGAAGGTGATCGGCACGAACATCGGGTTGTCGAAGCGCGAGCTCTCGAGCTCGGCCAGCCAGTCGGGCCAGACGACGCGCAGCAGGACGGCTTCCAGGTTGCGGTTCGGGTTGCCGTTCTGGGTGTACATCGCGAAGACGACGAGGTGCTCGAGCCCGTCCTCGCGCTGGTCGGCGGGCTGGAAGGCGAGCAGGGAGTCCAGGAAGTCGGGTTCCCGGTAGCCGGTGTCGGCCCATTTCGCGAGGTCGGCGTCGACGGCGGCGAGGTAGGCGGCGTCGTGGGGGAACAGGGGGGCCAGTTCCGCGACGGCGGCGCGAACGGTGTCGACCAGGGGGTCGACGGTCTGCCGCTGGACCGTGGACAGGTCGATGGAGCCGTCCTTGGACTGCAGCGGGCGCAGTGCTTCGACGGCCTCCTTCAGGCGCAGCCAGGCCGGGTGGGTGGCGAGGGTCGAGACCGGGGCGTCGGCCGCCGTAGCGAGCCTTGGCGAAAGATTCTGCATCGTGGACTCACTTCGACAGGAGTTATTTCGACGAGGACACCATAAGTACGAAAGGTTCTCCTGTTCAAGAGGGGTCGGACGGACAATGCTCCGGCGCGGCACCCGTGAGGCCGTGAATCGTCCTGTGGGAGGGGGGTCGGGGCGGGTCCCGTTACGCCGACCATGCCGCGTGCGGTGGGCCGCCGCCACCGGGGAAAACCGGGGCGAGGCGACCGCTCGGGCGTGCGTGGCGGGGGTTCACCACGGTGGTCACCACAGTGCGCCCCCGTACGCGCCCTGGCCGGGCCGGGGGCCCGGCGGTGATCGTGGACACAACGACCGCCCCGGGAGGCTTCCGTTGCACGGACCTGTCCTGGTCAACTGGCTCCTCGCCCTCCTCACCGCCGCCGCCGGGACGCACTGCCTCACCCGGCTGCGGCGCCCGCCCTGTCCGGTGGTCGCCCCCGGGGTCCGTCTTCGGGCGCCCGCGGGCGGGCGCCCGAAGACGGACCCCGGGCGCCTGGCCCGGGAGTCGGACGCGGCCGAGGCGCTGATGGGGCTCGGCATGGCCGGGATGGCGCTCGCGGGCGCCGCCGTGCCGGCCGCCGTGTGGGCGTGGGTCTTCGGCCTGCCGGCCGTCGCCTTCCTGCTCGCCGCCGTGTACGGCCCGGCGGGTCGCGCGCATCGGCTGCACCACGCGGTGGGAGCGCTCGCGATGACGTACACGGCGCTCGCGATGGCGGCCTCCCCCGGCGGCCACCACCATGCGGCCGCCTCGCTCGGCACTCCGGTGCTGACGGGCCTGCTGCTGCTCTACTTCGGCGCCTACTCGCTGCGCACCGGCACCCGGCTGCTGCGCACGCCCTCCGGGTCGCTCGCCGTGGGCACGGCGGGGCTGCCGCAGGCGTGCCGGCTGACGATGGGGATCGGCATGTTCGCGATGCTGCTGACCATGTGAGGGGCCGCCGGGCTCCGGGGCTCGCCCGACGGCGGTGTCTGTGGGCCGGTCGGAGGTGGGTGTGCCAACGGCCTTTGTGGTGCGTGGCGTTGGTCACTGGGGCGTCGAAAGCCGTTCCACCGGGCGTCGCCGGAGCATAGGTTGGCGGGGAGCGCGCTGTCGCGTTCCGTGCGTACTCGGGGAGCCCCTGCCATGACTGCCCTGATCGGCCTGCTGCTGCTCGGACTTCTGCTCTCGACCGTCGTGCCCCGGCTGCTGGCCCGGGCGCGCTGGGTGGAGCGTGAACCGGTGCTGGCGCTGCTGGTGTGGCAGTGCCTGGTGGTGGCGGTGCTGCTGTGCTGTGCGCTGGGTCTGCTGCTGGCCGCCTCCGCCGCCCTGCCCGAGTTGCGTGCCCTGGTGTTCCGGGGGGCGCCGTACGGGGTGGAGGCCGCGTACGGGTTGCAGGACGCGGAGGGGTGGGGTCGGCTGTCGGCCGCGGTGCTGGCGGCGGGTGCGGTGCAGACGGTGCTGGCGCTCACCCGGGAGGTCCGTGCGGCGAAGGCGACGCGGGCCCGCAGGCGTGCCCAACTGGCGAGCCGGGCGCCGGAGTTGCCGGAGTCGATCGATGCCGCCCGCGGTCGCCGGGAGCGGCTGGTGGTGCTGGAGAGCGTACGGCCGGAGGCGTGGTCGCTGCCGGGGCCGGACTCCCGGCTGGTGGTCACCACGGGGGCCATGCGGCAGCTGACCGACCGGGAGCTGGCGGCGGTGCTCAGCCATGAGCGCGGGCACGTGCGGGCGCGGCACCACTGGCTGCAGCAGTTCGCCCGGGCGCTCGCCTCGGGCTTTCCCGGTGTCGGGGTGTTCCGGGAGTTCCGGGACCAGGTGGAGGAGCTGGTGGAGCTGGCGGCCGACGACCGGGCCGCGCGGCGTCACGGCCGGCACACCACCGCTCTGGCGCTGGCCGAGATGAACCTGGACCGCGGGGTGTTCGGCTCGTGTCCGCCGGGGCTGGCGCAGTCGCCGAAGCGGGTGGACCGGCTGCTCGCGGGCCGTCCGCGGCTGACCGTCCCGCACCGGCTGCGGCTGACCGTGGTGGCGCTGTGCGCCCCGGCGGCCGCCGTCCTGCTGGCGGTCGCGCCGGGGCTCGGCTCGCTGCTGTGAAGCCCTGACGATCCAAGGTCCCGAAGAGCTGAAGACCTGAAGAGCTGAAGACCTGAAGCGCTGAAGCGCCGAAGAACCGTCAGCCGGAGCAGCCCTTGGGCGCCGGCGCCCCGCCGAGGGTGCGCCCGAGCACCTCGCGGTGCAGCGGCCGGGCCAGCTCGTAGCGCCCGCGTCCGCTCTCGGTGAGGGTGATCACCACGCCCCGCCGGTCGAGCTCGCACATCGAGCGGGTGACGAGCCCGTGCTTCTCCAGCCGGGCGATCAGCCGGGACAGCGCGCTCTGGCTGAGGTGGACGGTGGGGGCGAGGTCGCTGACCCGCAGGTGCGAGCCGTCCTCGTCGCACGCCTGCACCAGGCGTTCCAGCACCTCGAACTCGCTCATGCCCAGCCCGTACTTCTCCCCCAGCTCGCGGTCGAGGGCGCAGGAGGCGGCGGCATGGCGGGCGAGCAGGTCGCGCCACTGCGCGACGAGGGCGGCCTGGGCCGGGGAGTCGAGTCCAGCAACGTCGAGTTCAGCCACTCCGCCACGGTAGCACGTGCACATGAATTTTATGCGTTCACATCTAATTCATTTGCATTGGATGCATGTGCATGTACTGTCCTCCCCATGACCACCGCGACCGTCACCTCACCCGACGCCTCGTCAACCAGCGGGCAGAGCTGGACACCCCGCCTCTGGGGCACCCTGATCGTGCTCTGCGCCGCCATGTTCCTGGACGCCCTGGACGTCTCCATGGTCGGCGTCGCCCTGCCGTCCATCGGCTCCGAACTGCACCTGTCCACCTCCACCCTCCAGTGGGTGGTCTCCGGCTACGTGCTCGGCTACGGGGGCCTGCTCCTGCTCGGCGGCCGCGCGGCCGACCTCCTCGGCCGCCGCCGCGTCTTCCTCGTCGCGCTCGGCGCCTTCGCCGCCGCCTCCCTGATCGGCGGCCTCGTCGACGACGGCGGGCTGCTGATCGCCGCCCGCTTCCTCAAGGGCGTCAGCGCCGCCTTCACCGCCCCGGCCGGCCTGTCGATCATCACCACGACCTTCGCCGAGGGCCCCGCCCGCAACCGCGCGCTGTCGATCTACACCACCTGCGCCGCCTCCGGCTTCTCGCTCGGCCTGGTGCTCAGCGGCCTGCTCACCGAGGTCGGCTGGCGCTGGACCTTCCTGATGCCCGTCCCCGTCGCGCTGGTGGCGCTTGCGTTCGCCGTCCGGCTGCTCCCGCGCCGCGTCGAGGAGCGCGAGAAGGGCGGCTACGACGTGCTCGGCGCGATCACCGGCACCGCGGCCGTCCTGCTGCTGGTCTTCACCGTCACCGAGGCGCAGGGCGCCGGCTGGCTGAGCGCGCGCACCCTCGGCTCGCTCGCCGTGGTCGCCGTCCTGATCACGGCCTTCCTGATCACGGAGAACCGCGCCGCCCACCCGCTCGTGCGGCTCGGCATCTTCCGCAACGGCGCGGTCGCCCGCGCCAACATCGTCACCTTCGCGATGGCGGGCGCCTACGGCGGCTTCCAGTTCGTCGTCACCCTCTACCTGCAGCACCTGCTCGGCTGGTCCGCCCTGCAGATGGCGCTCGGACTGCTGCCGGCCGGCGCGCTGATCGCGCTCTCCGCCCCGTTCATGGGCCCGGTCATCGACCGGTTCGGCCCGAGCCGGCTGCTGCCGATCGGCCTGCTCTCGCTGACCGTCGCCTTCGCCCTCTTCCTGCGCCTGGACGAGCACAGCTCCTACCCGGTGCTGGTGCTGCCCTCGATGCTGCTGCTCGGCGTGGGCTTCGCGCTGGCCTTCCCCTCGGTGAACATCGCCGCCACCAACGGCGTGGCCGACGAGGAGCAGGGGCTGGCCTCCGGCCTGGTCAACACCGCGCTGCAGGTGGGCACCGCCGTCGTCCTGGCCGGCGCCACCGCGATGATCACCGCCGGCAGCGCGGGCGGCGACAGCCCGCAGGCCCAACTGGACGGCTACCGCCCGGCGCTGCTGCTCGTCACGGCGGTCGCACTGGTCGGCCTGGTGATCGCCGCCCTGGGCGCCCTGGTGGACCGCCGCCGCGGTGGCGGGAGCGCACCGGAGCGCCACTATGATGAGCCCTCGATCGAGGCCGACCAGGCCCCGGACCTCTCCGCGGCGCGGACCGAGGCGCGGACCGAGATCCTCTCCAACTCCTGAGCGGCGAACGCCCGTCGGCCGACCCCCGGCCGCCCGCCCGGCGTGATCCGAAAGACACGCCCCCGGAGCCGGCTCCACCAAACCCCCGTGTTGGTGGAGCCGGCAGTCTTCGTGCGGCCGACCGCCCGGGAGCGCCTCCGCGGTCCGCCAGCCGGCTCCGCCAGTATATTGGCCCGGAGCCAACGAACGTTCGGAGCAGTCACGATGGCACCTCGCGGGGATTCGGTCAATGAGGAGATGCGGCAACGCTCCCGGCGGCGCATCATGCGGGCCACCGTCGAACTCGTTGACCAGCGCGGTTACGCGGGCACCACGCTGACCGACATCGCCGAACGCGCCGGGCTCGCACGCGGGTTGCTCTCGTACTACTTCGACGGCAAACGGCTGCTCATGCAGTCCGCCACCCACCGGCTGATGCACCGGACCCTGGCCTCGTCACTGGCCGAACTCCCGCCCGGCGCCTCGCCGGAGGCCCGCCTGGCCCGCGCGATCGACGCCGTTCTCGCGCTCGCCCTGGAGCACCCCCGGGTGATGCGCTCCCACCTCGCGCTGATCCTCGACCCGGACACCGGCGCCTTCGTCCAGGACCCGGAGCAGCAGCAGCTGGGCGCGATCCTCCAGGGCCTGCTGCTCGACTGGGGCGCACCCGACCCGATCGCCGAGCACGCGGTGCTGCGCAGCGCGCTGATGGGCGGCTGCATAGGCGTGCTGCTGCCCGGCGCCGAGCTCTCCCTGGCACCGATCCGGGCGGACCTCTTCCGCCGCTACGACCTCTCCTGGGAGCTGGGCGTGCCGCCGCAGCCGCTGCCCCCGGAACGCGAACGGCCGCCGGCCCGCGGGTGACGGCGGGTGGGCGGCTGGGAGGTCGGTGAGCCCGGAGGTCCGAAGGGCCTGGGGGCTCAGCGCTCCTTCAGGATCGAGGCCAGCAGGTCTATCGTGCGCTCGGGCGTGAGGCTGTCCACGCAGAGCCGCTCCATGACCTGGACGTACGCGTCGACGTCGTCGCGCTTGTCGAGGTAGAGCGCGCTGGTCAGCTGCTCCAGGTAGACCACGTCGGCCAGGTCCTGTTCGGGGAAGCGCAGGATGCTGAACGCCCCGGACTCGCCCGCGTGCGCGCCGAAGCGGAACGGCATGACCTGGATGACGACGTTGGCCTGCTCGGCGACGTCGATCAGGTACTGGACCTGACCGCGCATCACCTTGGGCCCGCCGACCGGCCGGCGCAGCGCCGCCTCGTCGATCACGGCCCACAGCCGGGGGCTGGCGCCCTCGGTCAGCAGCTTCTGGCGGCGCAGCCGCAGGCTCACGCGCCGTTCGATCTCCTCGTCGGAGATGACCGGCCGGCTCTGGCCGAAAACCGCCCGTGCGTACTCCTCGGACTGCAGCAGTCCGGGGATGAACTGCACCTCGTAGGTGCGGATCAGCTGGGCGGCCTCCTCCAGGCCGACGTACGTCTGGAACCAGCCCGGCAGAACGTCGTTGAAGCTGTGCCACCAGCCGGACTTGTTGGCCTCGCGGACGAGCCCGAGCAGGGCCTCGCGCTCCAGGCCGTCCTCGACGCCGTAGAGGCTGAGCAGGTCGGCGACGTCGCGCTCCTTGAAGCTGACGCGGCCGAGCTCCATGCGGCTGATCTTGGACTCCGAGGCCCTGATCGCGTAGCCCGCGTCCTCGCGGGTGATGCCGCGCGCCTCCCGGAGGCGGCGAAGCTGCGAGCCGAGGAGGATTCGGCGGACCATCGAGCCGCCGCCCGGCTGAACTGTGGTCATGCGGTCCAAACCTCCACCTAGGGCAAACAGCGCACAGTCTGCCATCAGTTGAGCGCTCACGGTGCCGATACTGACGGATGTTCCTATCAGTTCTGTACTGCCCGCACCAGGATGCACGTGCAAACGGCGCTTGCATATGCCAATAGTGCGACTGCACGTGAATCCACTCTTGCATCTGCAGTGAGCGCACACCACCATGGTGCACGTGCACCTGCACATCCCTGGCAATCCCGCGGGCTCCGCGTCGACCCCACGCGCGACTCCGTGCACCCGGCCGACGGCGTCCCCCGCGCCGGCGGGCGTTCGAGTGCGCGCGCGCCTGGTCGTCGAGGGGGCGGCCGAGCGGCCGAGCGAGTCGGAGGTGACCGGCATGACCCCGGCGGGTCCAGCCGTGTCCGCCCCCTTATGGGAGGAGCTCTTCATGAGCACCGGTACGGCTTTGGCGGTTGACCCCCTTGTGGTCACCTGTACGCTCGCGCCTCGCTACGAAGCCGTCAGAACCGCGCGCGACTTCGTCAGAACCGCTCTCGACCGCTGGGATCTGACGGAACTGTTCGACGACGTCGCGCTGGTGGCCTCGGAACTGGTCACCAACGCGCTTCGGCATGCGATCGGCGCACGGCCCGACCCTGCGGGCGGCGCCCCGGGCGAGGTCGACTTTCCCATACAACCGACGGCCGCGGGCAGACTGCCGATCCGAATAAGCCTGGTCCACCGCGCCCCGCAGGTCGTGTGCGCGGTCAGCGACCCGAGCAACGTCGGACCGGTGGCCCGGGAGGCGGACTTCGTCGCGGAGTCCGGCCGCGGACTCCACCTGGTCGAGTCGTTCAGCCGCTCCTGGGGCTGGCACCCCCTGGGCAGCGGCAAGGTGGTCTGGGCCATGTTCGAGGCGGAGCCCGCGAGCGGCTCCGAACTCGGTGGACGACACCGTCGTTCGGCCTAGGCCGACACCGCGGCACCGCCGGACGCGCAGCCGTCCGAGGTGCGGACGGTCGTGGCGAGGCCCCGGGAGGACCACACCCCGGGCGCCGTGGGACTCCCTGCCCGTACGCCCCGATCGACCCGTACAGACCGATCTACCCGCACAACCCGCGCAAGCCGATCGACCCGATCGACCCGTACGGACCGCGCGATCCTTACGCGGCGCTCGACCCGAACGCAGTGCCCCGGCTCTGCCCGCCGCCCTTCGACGCGGCGCGAGGCGCCCCGGTGAGGACCCCGCGGACGACTCCGCGGCGGGCTCCGGACAAGACAAAGGCCGTCGTGGTGTCAGCACCCACGACGGCCCCCAGATGAGGTGGCGGCGGCCCCCGTCAGACCGCCAGGTGGTCGAACTCCCCGTCCTTGGCACCCAGCAGCAGGGCCTCGATCTCGGCCCGGGTGTAGATGAGCGCCGGCCCCTCCGGGAAGCGCGAGTTGCGCATCGCGACCTCGCCGCCGGGCAGGGCCGCGAACTCGACGCAGTTGCCCTGGGAGTTGCTGTGCAGGCTCTTCTGCCAGACCACCCCCTGGAGTTCGGTGGCGGCCATCCCGTTGTAGGGGCCGTAGGAGCCGTGCTTGTCCTGCGAGTCGTGCATAGAAATCTCCCGAAGAGATCCGGAGTTGTCGTCCAGCGCGGCGCTCCCGGCACGCGCCGAACGAACGGACCGGCCCCGTACCGGCCCGGCACAACGCCTCACTTGACGTGATGATAGCCGCAGTGCACGTGCATCAGCACGGGACATTGCAGGTGCACAAGCCCTTTCACGGGCAGCCGCGAACTCTTCACGGACCCTTCCCCTGACGGTGCGTAAACGGACATAGCCGATGGAATCGGTGGCGGCCCGGCCACCGACCGTGAGCATCCCTCCGCTGAATGTTGATCTTCGGACGCCGGGAGTCGCACCACCGTGACCCTGCGTCAGACCCGCTCGTCCACACATCCGGGCTGTGAAACACATCACTCGCCACCGGTGCAACTTCCGGCCCCTGCGGTCGCGTCAGACGACTGCACTCCAGGTCACGGGGGCCCGGTGGGGATTCGTCCGTTTTGGACGCCTTCCTCCCCGGGCGGTGGAGGCGGGCGCACGGACCCGCCGACGCGCCCCCGGGCAGCGCGTACGGCAGCCGACTGCGGGCCTGACGGGGCGATGTCCTACGATCTCCGGCATGAGCACCGCAGCCATCCCGGGCGCGCCACTGCCCGTCCGTACTCCAGGCTCCCGTGCGCGGGGGCGCCACCGCCGTCCCGAGCGCCCCGAGATCCCCACCGGCAGCCCGGCCCTGGTGCTGGCCGTGCCCGCGACCGCAGGGCCCGAGTCCCGCTCCGTCGTCGAGGAACTCCTCTCGATCGTGCGCAGCGAGCAGAACGGCGTCCAGACGGCGGTCGGCTACCTCCCCGGCCAGGGCACCGAGGCCGAGGGCGAGCACACCGTCGCCGGGCTGCTGGCCTCGGCCGCCGAGGCGGGCCTGCCCACGCCCGTCGTGGTTCCGCTGGTGCCGGGCGCGCACGGCTTCCTGACCGACCTGCACGCCGTCGCCGCCGAGTACGGCGCGAGCGTGACCGACGCGCTCGGCCCGCACCCGCTGCTGGCCGAGGCCGTGCACGTGCGGCTGTCCGAGGCCGGGCTGGCCCGGGCCGACCGGGCGCGGCTGTTCGCCATCGCCACCGCCGCGGACGGGGTCGTGCTGACCGTCGTCGGCGGCGAGGAGGCGGCGGCCGCCGCGGGCATCACCGGCGTGCTGCTCGCCGCGCGCCTGGCCGTGCCGGTCGTCGCGGCCGCGCTGGACGTGCCCGGCTCGGTGGCCGGCGCCGTCGAGCACCTGAAGGAGACCGGCTCCCAGCGCCCGGCGCTGGCCCCGCTGGTGATCGGCCCGGAGGCGGACTCCGAGCTGCTCGCCACGGCCGCCGAGGAGACCGGCTGCCCGTCGGCGGCCCCGCTGGGCGCGTACCCGAGCGTGGGGCAGCTGATCGCCTCCACCTACCTGGCCGCGCTGCCCGCGCCCTCCCCGGAGGCCCTGGCCGAGGCCGAGGCGTCCGCGGAGCCCTCCCAGGGCTCCCGTGGCGCCCACGCGGCCGCCCAGGCGCCCGTGGAGGGCTGAGAAGCCCGCGGCGAGCCCTCGGAGGGGGCCCGGAACGGCCGAAAGGCGGTTCCGGGCCCCCTCCGCATTTCCGGTTCCGGCGCACCGACGGGGGCGCAATGTCCGTTCTGGTCTCTTTTGTCGACGAATGTCGATGAATACGGGAAATGAGCCGGCGCCCGCATCCTGGACACTCCCCCGGCACGAAAGGCGCGCCCCCTCCGCGCTCCGACGCTCCGTCACTCCCGACCTGAGGCGGAGCCAGTTCCGGGAATTCGAAGCCGCCTTGCCGATAAACGATCATTTCCGATCTTGAAATGCGCCCATTCGGCAATTTCCGATTTCCCGTGATGCACATCACAGCTATTTGCGGATTGAAGTTCGGTCTGCTTAACGTGCTCCCCGTTCGTAACCACACGGACCCAGTTCATCCGCGACGCCGAGTCCTGCCGTCGGATGTACCTGGCAGCGCGAAACGCACCACGGCAGGAGCGGGGGAACCAGGTAAGTCGCCCTCGGCCGTTCTCCGGAACGGCCAGGGGCTAGGGGTGAAGCCGCGCAGCGCGCGGCCGGGCAACTCCAGCCCGAATCCGACAGCTCACCTCGCAGGCGTGGGAGAGGACCGCGTCTTCATGCTGCCCACCAACGGCAACCGCCTGTCCAGCCGCACCCGTCGCGTGATCGCCGCCCTCGGCGTCGCGGGCGTCGGCCTCACGATCCCCTGCCTCACCACCACCACCGCCTCCGCCGCCTCCGTGGCCACCTGGGACAAGGTCGCCCAGTGCGAGAGCAGCGGCGACTGGAGCATCAACACCGGCAACGGCTTCTACGGCGGCCTGCAGTTCACCTCCAGCACCTGGGCCGCCTTCGGTGGCACCTCGTACGCCCCGCAGGCGAACCAGGCCACCAAGGACCAGCAGATCGCCGTCGCCGAGAAGGTCCTCGCCTCGCAGGGCCCCGGCGCCTGGCCCGTCTGCTCCGTCCAGGCCGGCCTGACCAAGGGCGGCGGCGCCCCGGCCGTCGACACCTCGGCCGCCAAGCCCGCCGCGAAGCCCGCCGCGCCGGCCGCCCCCGCGCAGGACCAGGCCCAGGCGCAGACCCAGCCGCAGACCCAGACCCCCGCCCAGGGCGGCAAGGGCGCCTGGGCCCAGAAGAAGGCCCAGCCGCAGGCCCCCGCCCAGCAGGCCCCGCAGGCTGCCCAGGGCACCCAGGGCGCCTACACCGTGGTCGAGGGCGACTGGCTGTCCACCATCGCGGACAAGCACAACGTCCGCGGCGGCTGGCAGCACCTGTACGAGCTCAACCGCTCGACCCTCACCGACGGCCCGGACACCATCTACCCGGGCCAGAAGCTCAGCTTCGACGAGGCCGGCACCGCCGCCAAGTCCGGCTCGGACTTCTCCTGGTTCGACCGCTCCCAGAAGTCCGGCTCCACGAACGGCGGTTCCTCCGGCAGCGGTACCGTGAACGCCAAGCCGGCCGCCCAGGAGCAGGCCGCCAAGCCGGCCAAGCCCGCCGCCCCCGCCCAGCAGACCCAGGCCGCCACCGGCAGCATGGCCGCCGCCGTCTCCTTCGCCCAGTCGAAGGTCGGCCAGGCGTACGTCTACGGCGGCACCGGCAACGGCGGCTGGGACTGCTCCGGCCTGACCCAGGCCGCGCTGCGCGCCGCGGGCATCTCCGTCCCGCGCGTCGCCGCCGACCAGGCCGCCGCGAGCACCCACGTCTCGCTGGACAGCCTGCAGCCGGGCGACCTGCTGTTCTGGTCCAACAACGGCCAGGACTCGGGCGTCTACCACGTCGCCATCTACATCGGCGGCGGCCAGTACGTCGAGGCCGCCAACCCGTCCTCGGGCGTGCGCGTGCAGACCGTCGCCAACTGGGCGCCGGACTTCGCCGGCCGCGTCTGACGCACACCGGGCGCCGATGAAGCGCCGAGGTGACCCCCCGGGGAGAGTCCTGCCACTCTCCCCGGGGGGCTTCGGCATTCGCATGGTCAAACCCCGGGCCAACGGGCATGCTGCTGCTCTGCACCCCGAGGAGGAGTCACCATGGCCCAGGTCACCGTCACGCTCGACGCCAATCTCGCGATCGACGTGATGATGCTCGCCGGTACCAAGAACCCTCAGGACGCCGTCGAACTCGTCCTGCGCGACTACCTGGCCCGAGGCCGCCGCACCGAGACCCGTACCGGTGAGTCCGCGGACGGCCACCGCCTCACGGTCGAGCGCCCCACCTCCCAGGAGGGCTGAACGCACGACGGGAGGGCCCCCGGAGAGCGATCGCTCTCCGGGGGCCCTCCCGTACCGGGGCTCAGCGCGTACGCGCCCCCGTGGAGCCGCGCATCACCAGCTCCGGCTGGAAGACGAACTCCCCGCGCTGGGCGGAGTTCCCGCCCACCTCCTCCAGCAGCGCGTCCACCGCCGCCGTGGCCATCGCCTCGACCGGCTGGCGGATCGTGGTCAGCGGCGGGTCGGTGAAGGCGATCAGCGGCGAGTCGTCGAAGCCGACCACCGAGACGTCCTGCGGCACCGCGAGGCCGCGCTGGCGCACCGCCCGGATCGCCCCGAGCGCCATCATGTCGCTGCCGCAGACGATCGCCGTGCAGCCCTTGTCCAGCAGCGCGCCGGCCGCCGCGTGCCCGCCCTCCACGCTGAACAGCGTGTGGTGGACGAGCCCCGCGGCCTCCTCGGCCCCGAACCCCAGCACCTCGCGCATCGCGGCGGTGAAGCCCTCGATCTTGCGCAGCACGGGGACGTACCGCTGCTGGCCTATCGCCAACCCGATGCGCTCGTGGCCGAGTTCGGCCAGGTGCTGGACGGCCATCCACATCGCGGCCCGGTCGTCGGGCGAGATGAACGCCGCGTCGATCCGCTCGCTGAAGCCGTTGATCAGCACGAACGGGACGCCGCGCCCGGCGAGGCGGGCGTAGCGGTCGTGGTCGGCGGTGCTGTCGGCGTGCAGGCCGGAGACGAAGACGATGCCCGCCACTCCCCGGTCGACGAGCATCTCCACCAGTTCGTCCTCGGTGGAGCCGCCCGGCGTCTGGGTGCAGAGCACCGGGGTGAAGCCGTGGCGGCTGAGCACCTGCTCGATGACCTGCGCCAGGGCGGGGAAGATCGGGTTGCTCAGCTCGGGCGTGATCAGTCCGACGAGTCCGGCGCTGCGCTGGCGCAGCCGGGTCGGCCGCTCGTAGCCGAGCACGTCGAGGGCCGCCAGGACGGTCTGCCGGGTGGCGGCCGAGACGTTCGCCTTGCCGTTGAGTACGCGGGAGACGGTGGCTTCGCTGACCCCCGCCTGCGCCGCGATGTCTGAGAGTCGCGCCGTAGTCACGGGCCCAGAGCCTATTGCACCCACGTCAGACCGCCCACCAGCCGGTGCTGTCCGGCGCGAGGACCGTCTCGCCGCCCTCGACCGCCAGGTCGGTGGAGCCGAGGAGCAGCTCGCCGGGGGCGGCCAGGCGCACGGGCTGCCCGGTGGTGTTGACGGTGCAGACGAAGGTGCCGCGGCGGAAGGCGAGCACGCCCTCGGGGGCGTCCAGCCACTCGACCCCGGTGCCGGCGCCGAGTTCGGGCCGGGAGCGGCGCAGGGCGAGGGCGCTGCGGTAGAGCTCCAGGGTGGAGGTCGGGTCGCCGGTCTGGGCCTCGACGCTGAGCTGGGCCCAGTCGGCGGGCTGGGGCAGCCAGGAGGGGCCGCCGGCGGTGGGGCCGAAGCCGTACGGGGCCTCGGTGCCGGACCAGGGGATGGGGACGCGGCAGCCGTCGCGGTAGCCGTCCTGGCCGGCCTGGCGGAAGAAGGACGGGTCCTGGCGGACCTCGTCGGGCAGGTCGGTGACGTCGGGCAGGCCGAGTTCCTCGCCCTGGTAGACGTAGGCGGAGCCGGGCAGGGCGAGCATCAGCAGGGTGGCGGCGCGGGCGCGGCGCAGGCCGAGGGCGCGGTCGCCGGGGGTGCGGATCTGGGTGCCCAGGCCCGGTTCGTTGGCGAAGCGGGTGGCGTGGCGGGTGACGTCGTGGTTGGACAGCACCCAGGTGGTGGGGGCGTCGACGGGGCGCATGGAGTCGAGGGAGAGGTCGATGACCTCGCGCAGCGCGGCGGCGTCCCAGTCGGTGCCCAGGTACTGGAAGTTGAACGCCTGGTGGAGTTCGTCGTGGCGCACGTAGTTGGCGGTGCGCTGGACGGTCGGGGTCCAGGCCTCGGCGACGCCTATGCGCTCGCCGGGGTACTCGTCGAGGATCCGGCGCCAGCTGCGGTAGATCTCGTGGACGCCGTCCTGGTCGAAGAAGGGCATGACCTCGTTGCCGAGCAGCTTGAGCTGGTCGGCGCCGCCGAGGTCGGGCAGGCCGGGGGCCTTGACGAGGCCGTGGGCGACGTCGATGCGGAAGCCGTCCACGCCCATGTCGAGCCAGAAGCGCAGGATGGAGCGGAACTCGTCGGCGACGGCGCGGTTGTCCCAGTCGAAGTCGGGCTGCTCGGGGGCGAAGAGGTGCAGGTACCAGTCGCCGGGGGTGCCGTCCGGGTTCTCGGTGCGGGTCCAGGCGGGGCCGCCGAAGATGGACTCCCAGTCGTTGGGCGGCAGTTCGCCGTTCTCGCCCTTGCCGGGGCGGAAGTGGTAGCGCTCGCGCAGCGGGGAGCCGGGGCCCTCGCGCAGGGCGCGCTGGAACCACTCGTGCTGGTCGGAGGAGTGGTTGGGGACGAGGTCGACGATGATGCGCAGGCCCAGGGCGTGGGCGTCGCGGATGAGGGCGTCGGCGTCCAGGAGGGTGCCGAACATCGGGTCGACGGCGCGGTAGTCGGCGACGTCGTAGCCGGCGTCCGCCTGCGGGGAGGCGTAGAACGGCGAGAGCCAGACGGCGTCCACGCCGAGGTCGCGCAGGTAGGGCAGGCGGCTGCGGACGCCGGGCAGGTCGCCCATGCCGTCGCCGTTGGAGTCGGCGAAGCTGCGCGGGTACACCTGGTAGATGACCGCGTCCCGCCACCAGCCTCTGGACGCGCCGGCGTTCGCCTCGTGAGCGGTCGCGTCGGCGGCGGGCCGGGAGGTGTCGGCCAGGTTCTGGGTCATGGACGGTATCCCTCGGGATCGGAGGAGTGCGGGGCGTGCGGGTGCGTCAGGACTTCGCGGCGCCGGCGGTCAGGCCGGTGACGAGGTGGCGCTGCACCAGGTAGAAGAAGGCGGCGGAGGGGATGGCGATCAGCACGGCGGTCGCGGCCATCAGGTTCCACTGGGCGTCGTGCTCGCTGACGAAGGTCTGCAGGCCCACGGCCAGCGTGTACTTGTCGGAGCTGAGCATGAAGGTGGAGGCGAAGGGCACCTCGGCCCAGTAGGTCAGGAAGGAGTAGAACGCGGCGACGGCCAGTCCCGGGCGGGCCAGGGGCAGCACGAGGCGCCAGAAGGTGCCGAACGGGGTGAGTCCGTCGACGCGGCCGGCCTCGTCGATCTCCACCGGGATGGTGTCGAAGTAGCCCTTCAGCAGCCAGGCGCAGTAGGGCACGGTGGTGGTCGAGTAGACCAGGATCAGGCCCAGGTAGCTGTCGAGCAGGCCGAGCGAGGAGAGCATCGTGTACATCGGCACGATGAGCACGGCGATGGGGAACATCTGGGTGAGCAGCAGCGACCACATCAGGGGCCGGTGTCCGGGGAACTTCATCCGGGAGACGGCGTAGCCGGTGGTGGCCGCGAGCAGGACGCCGAAGACGGTGGTGACGCCGGAGACCAGCAGGGCGTTGCCGAACCAGGTGAAGAAGTCGGTGTCGAACAGCACGTGCTGGTAGTTGGCGAAGGTGATCTTGTCGAGGATCTTGCCCGGGTGGAGGTAGTCGTTCTTGTCCGGGCCGAGGGAGACGAACAGGATCCACGCCACCGGGAAGAGCGCGATCAGTCCGGCGACGGTCAGGACGCCGTGGGAGAGGGCGCGGGCCAGGGGGCTGCTCTCGCCGCGTCGGCGGTACTTCGCGGGCCGGGCGGCCGGGGCCTTCGCCGGGGCGGGGGCGGGGAGTTCGGTGGTGGTGGTCATGGGCGTTTCCTGCCTTCGTAAGGTCGACTCGGTCCGGCGGCTCAGCCGTTGGCCTGCTCGTTGCGGGCGAGCCAGCGCCGGTAGAAGGCGGTGAAGACGATCAGGATCGACAGCAGGATCACGCCGTACGCGGCGGACTGCGCGTAGTCCCGGGGGATCTGGCCGAAGCCGAGGCGGTAGGCCCAGGTGACGAGCAGCTGCGCGTCGGGGGCGCCGGAGCCGAACAGCAGGAAGATGACGTTGAACTGGTTGAACGTCCAGATCACGCCGAGCAGGACGACGGTGGAGGAGACGGAGCGCAGCCCGGGCAGGGTGACGTGCCGGAAGCGCTGCCAGGGCGTGGCGCCGTCCATCTCGGCGGCCTCGTACAGCTCGGCGGGGATCGACTGGAGGCCGCCGAGCAGGGAGATCATCATGAACGGCACGCCGGCCCAGGTGTTGACCAGGATGGCGGCGGCCTTCTGCGCCCAGGGGTCGGTGAGCCAGCCGGGCTCGGGCAGGTGCAGGGCGCCGAGCAGGCCGTTGACGACGCCTCCGTCGGCGAGCATCAGGCGCCAGGAGAAGACGGTGACGAAGGTGGGCACGGCCCAGGGCAGGATGAGCAGCAGCCGGTAGACGGAGCGGCCGCGCAGCTTCTTGTTGAGCAGCAGGGCGAGGCCGAGGCCGAGGGTGTAGTGCAGGAAGACGCAGATCGCCGTCCAGGCGATGGTCCACACGAAGTGGGACCAGAAGCGGTCGTAGGAGCCGGGGCCCCAGAGGATGTCGGCGTAGTTGTGGAAGCCGACGTACTCGTAGCTGGCCGGGATCTCGTTGACGCCGATGGTGCGGGCGATGTTGAGGCTGTTGGCGTCGGTGAGGGTGAGCCAGAGGCCCTCGCCGAGGGGATAGAGCACCAGGACGCCGAGCACCAGGACGACCGGGGCGGTCATCGCGTAGGCGTACCAGTTCTTGGCGTAGGAGCGCTTGAGGCGTTCCCACGGGCCGGGGCGCTGCTCGCGGTCCCGGCTGCCCTTGCCGGTGGCGCCCTGCACGGCGACTGACATCTTCACACCTTCTCGCGGAGTTCTCGGGGTTGCCGAAGGGCCCGGCCCGCCGTAGGGGTGGCGGGCCGGGCTCGTGGGGGCTACTTGGCGAAGCCCGGCAGGAGCTTGGCGTAGTCGGTGGCGACGGTGTTCAGGGCGTCCTGGGTGCCGGTGCCCTGGGTGGCCTTGCCGAGGTTGTCGCCGAGGGAGGAGAACAGCGAGCTGTACTCGGGCAGTTCGGGACGCGGCTTGGCGCTGGGGAGGATGGCCTGGAAGCCGGCGATGCCCGGGTCGGCCTTGACCTCGGCGGTGTAGGCGTCGGAGCGGGTCGGCAGGGTGGAGTTCTTCTGCGCGATGAACGCCTGGCTCTCGGCGGAGGTCATGAAGGCGGCGAACTTCTCCGCGGCGGCCTTGTGGGCCTTGTCGGCGCCGGCGTAGACGGAGATGTTGTGGCCGCCGGTGGGGGCGCCGGACTTGCCGGCGGAGCCGCCGGGGACGGCGGCGATGCCGAGGTTCTTCTTGTCGGCGAAGGCGGAGCCCTTGTAGACGTTGGTGATCTCCCAGGGGCCCTGGATGATCGCGGCGACCTTGCCGCTGTTGAAGGCGTCCATCATGTGGGCGTAGGCGTCGGTGGTGACGTCGGCCTTGGCGGTGCCGGGCGCGGTGAACATCGTCTTGTACGTCTCGACGGCCTTGACGGCCTCGGGCGAGGTGACGGTGATCTTCTTGCCGGGGGCGTCGACGGTGTCGGTGCCCTCGCCGAACAGGAACGGCATCGCGTAGTAGCCGTCCGCGGCCTTCAGCCAGAAGCCGTCGACGCCGGCCTTCTCCTTGATCGCGGCGGCGTCGGTCTTGAGCTCGTCCCAGGTCTTGGGCGCCTCGGTGATGCCCGCCTTGGCGAAGAGGTCCTTGTTGTACATCAGGCCGAGGGTGTCGGTGACCAGCGGGACGCCGTAGAGCTTGCCCTGGTACTTGGCCTGCTGCACGAGGCTGGGCTGGAAGGCGGAGGTGTCGGCGGCGGCCGGGGTGCCGTCGAGCGGCTCGAGGAAGCCGGCCTTGGCGAAGGCGGCGGTCCAGCCGACCTCGGAGCGGAACACGTCCGGAGCGCCCTTGGCCCCCATGGCGGTCTGGAGCTTGTTCTGGGCCTGGTCGAAGGGGACGTTGACGAAGTCGACCTTGACGTTCGGGTTGGCCGCCTCGAACTTCTTGACCAGTTCCTTGTAGTTCGGCGCCTCGTTGGTGGCGTTCGAGGTGTCCCAGTACGTGAGGGTGACCGGCCCGTCGGCCTTGCCGTCGGAGCTGGAGCCGCTGCTGCCACAGGCAGCCATCGAGACCGCGAGGGCCACAACGAGGGCAGAGGCCGCGATGCCACGCCGCATGAGAACTCCTTGGGAGGGTGGGGGTGCCCGAGATGGTTCGGAGGCAGGCGCATAATGGGCTGCCTCGTCCGACCGCACCGAAGCTGTCGTCGGGCTCGGGAAGGAAGTTAACAGCGGCGAAAGATCGACGGAAAGTCCTTGCAGAAAGTTTCTGCAAGAAACGGGGATCGTTACAGCCGCGTGTCCTGGATGTTGCCGCACGGTAGTTGACGGCAGGGCGAAGCGCCCCGGTTCGTCCGATTTCCCCCGGTCCCCTGGCCCGGCCGCGCCACCCTGCGTGGCTGCAAGCCCTGCAAGACCCGAAGAGGGGGCCTAGTTGACGCCCAGCCGCAGCACGGTCGTCGAGCGGAACTCCTCCCCCGGCCGCAGCACGGTGGAGGGGAACTCCGGGTGGTGCGGGGAGTCCGGGAAGTGCTGGGTCTCCAGCGCGATCCCGGCGTACGGGCCGTACGCGGTGCCGCTCGCGCCCGTGACGGCGCCCTGGAACCCGTTCGCCGTGTAGACCTGCACGCCCGGCTCGGTGGTCAGCACCTCCAGGGTGCGGCCGCTGCCCGGGTCCTCCAGCAGGGCGGCCCGGGCCGGGCTCCCGTCGGCCGGGCGGGGGCGCAGCACCCAGTTGTGGTCGTAGCCGCCGGGACCGGTCAGCTGCGGGTGGTCCGCGTGCAGGGACTTGCCGATCGGGGTGGCCGTGGTGAAGTCGAAGGGCGTGCCGGCCACGGGTTCGGTCCGCCCGTAGGGGATCTGCCGCTCGTCGGTGGGGGTGTAGGCGTCGGCGTCCAGGGTGAGCAGGTGGCCGAGGACGTCGCCGCGGCCCTCGCCGGCGAGGTTGACGTACGCGTGGTTGGTGAGGTTGACGACGGTGGGCCCGCTGGTCACGGCGTGGTAGTCGATGACCACCTCGCAGCCGGCGTCCGGGCCGTCCAGCGCCGCCAGCGTGTAGGTCACGGTGACGTCCATCGCGCCGGGGAAGCCCTGGTCACCGTCCGGGCTGTGCAGCCGCAGGCGTACGCCGCCCTCGACGGGCTCGGCCGTCCACATCCGGTTGGCGAAGCCGTCCGGGCCGCCGTGAAGGGTGAGGCCGCCGCCGGTGGGGGCGAGCGGGTGCTCCTCGCCGTCGATGGTGACGGAGCTGTGGTCGATCCGGTTGGCGTAGCGGCCCACGACGGTGCCGTAGTGCCGGGCGGGGCCGAGGATCTGCGTCAACTCGTCCGTGGAGAGGAGCAGTTGGGCGATGGCGCCGGAGCGGTCCGGGGCGCTGAGGGTGTGCAGGGTGGCGCCGAGGGTGAGCACGCTCGCCTCGTACGGGCCGGCGGTGAGCGTCCAGCGTTCGATCGCGGCGCCCGCGCCCGAGGGGGTCAGGGGTTGGTGCCGCACGCTGGTGGCGCTGGTGGCCATGGCCTGCTCCTCGTTCCTCGAGTTCCTCGACGTTCCCCGGAGGGCTCGGCGTGCCCCCGCCCCTGCGGCAGCCTAGCGATCGTGGCGGCCCCGGGGGCGCTTCCGCGCACTCGCGCGCCGCCCGGTCACCACCACCCGCCGCCCCCGCGGGCCGGGAGCGGCGAGCCGTCAGCCCTGCCCGTCAGCCCTGCCCGTCCTCCCGGCGGTGCTGCTGGGGCAGGCCCAGCGCCGAGGCGAGGCCGTCCGGCCCGCTGCCCGCCTTGCGGTAGACGGCGGCGAGGCGGCGGTTGACCAGGCTCAGGGGGACGCCCAGCTCGTCGGCGATCCGCTGCGGCGGCACGCCCTGCACCACCAGCTTGGCGACCTCCCACTCCGGGTTGCTGAGCGTCTCCAGGGTCTCGCCGAGATCGCGCGGCCCGAGCCGGTTGGGCCGCAGGCCGTAGTTGGCGAGCTCGCGCCGGGCCCGGTCGACGAGGCCCTCCGCCGAGCAGTGCTGGGCCAGCTCGATGCCCTGGTACAGGTACTCCTGGGCGTCCTCCAGACGCCCGACGCGGCGCAGCGCGGCGCCGAGGTCGACCAGGGCGACGGCGTGCTCGTAGCCGGCCGGGGACTGCCCGAGGTGGCCCACCGCCTTCTCCAGCAGGTCGACCGCCGTCTGGCCGTCCTCGATGGCGGCGTGCAGCCGCAGCGCGCTGCCGATCGCCGAGGCGGTGCCGAACTTACGGGCGTCCGCGACGGCCTTCTGGGCGTACGTGCGGGCACGCTCGGGTTCGTCGCCGGCGATCGCGACGGCGAGGTGGCCGGCCCAGGGCGCCCAGACGGTGTTGTGCCAGCCGCGCACCTCCAGCTGGCCGCCCGCCTCGGTGAGGGCCGCGGCGGCGCCCGCGTAGCGCTCCTTGGCGACGAGCAGCTTGCCGTACAGCGAGGCGGCGTCGGGCAGGACCATCGCGGTGTCGTGGTAGGGCGGGTGGAAGCCGAAGCCGTCCGCCAGGTCCGAGGCCTCGGAGATCCGGCCGCGGGCGATGAGGGTGTCCACCAGGACGCCGACGGCGTCCCAGGCCAGCGGCAGGCGCTCCCCGATCCGGTTGGAGATGCGCAGCGCGCGGCGCAGGAAGTCCTCGGCCTCGGCGAGCAGGCCCCGGCGGAAGCGGGCCAGGCCCATGAGGAAGTAGGCGAAGCCGCGGTGGGCGCCGCTCCAGCCGGCGATCTCGAACTGGATGATGGCGTCGGCGGCCAGGCGTTCGGCCTGGGCGATGCGGTCGTTGTAGATGTAGGTGAGGCCGAGCATGGCGGGCAGTTCGAAGCCCCAGGCGGTGTCGGTCCAGCCGAGGCCCTTGGGCAGGCGGCCGCCGTCGAGGACCTCGTCGGCGAGGGCGAGCGCCTCGACGGAGGACTCGCCGCGCAGGGTGAGGTCCCAGGCGCGCATCGCGAGGACGGCCCGGTCGGAGGCGTCCCGGCCGCTCAGGCCGCGGCACATCCGTTCCAGGCGCAGGGAGCGGCCGGGGCCGTCGGTCTCGGACTTGCGGAAGGCGTGCCACATGAAGGAGGCGGCCAGCAGCCGCTGGCGCCCGGCCGGGTCGAGGGTCAGCTCGGCCTCCTGCTGGCAGACCAGGGCGGCCTGGCCGAGTTCGCCGCTGTGGGCGAGCACCTCGGAGAGGCGGAAGGTGGCGTCGACGCGCAGTTCGGGGCGCAGCGGGCCCTCGTCGGGGTCGAGGGCGAGCTTGAGCTGGTTGACGGTGGCGACGGGGTCGGTGAGCAGGGCGGAGCAGCCGAGCTCGTAGAGCACCTCGGCCTTGATCTCGTCGGCGGGCGGCTCGTTGAGGGCGCGGTGCAGGCAACGCTGGGCGGCCTCGGGGGCGCCGATGAGCTGGTGTTCGACGGCGGCGCGGCGCAGTTTCTTGACGATGCGGTCGTCGCCCTCGCCGGAGTGGGTCTCGACGAGGTGGCGGGAGGCGGCGAGCAGGCCGAGTCCGGCGTTCTCGATCTCGGCGGCGGCGATGCCGTGCATGCCCAGACGGGTGGCGTCGGGCATGGTGTTGTAGATGGAGCTGGCGATCAGCGGGTGGACGAACTCCAGGGTGCCGTTGGGGCTCTGGGTGAGGACGCGCTGTTTGCGCAGCTGCTTGATGGCCTCGCGGGCGCCCTCGGTGCTGAGGGTGGAGATGCGGGTGGCGAGGTCGACGCGCACGTCGGTGCCGAGCATGGCGCAGGCCCAGGCGAAGCGCAGGGTGGCGGCGCCGAGGCGGTCGAGCCAGGACTTGAGGGTCATCCCGGTGGCGTCGACGGCGAGTTCGCGCAGTTGGCGGGAGTTCTCCTCGACGGGTTCGAGGTCCTGGTCGCGGACCTGGTCGAGGAGGGCGACGACCTCGTAGGGGTTGCCGTTGACGACGTTCCAGAACTCGTAGCAGAAGGCGTCCTCGGCCTTGTCGCCGAGTTCGGAGCGGATCATGTCGGTGACGGAGCCGAGGTTGAGGCGGTTGAGCTCGTGCTTGCGCCCGCGCAGGCCCGTGACCTCGCGGCGCAGTTGGTGGGTCTCGCCGGGCCAGTCGTTCTCGTCCTCGCGGAAGGCGAAGACGAGCAGGACGGGCAGTTCGCCGGAGCGGACGGCGAACTTGGTGAGCCAGGCGAGGGATTCGGCGTCGGCCCAGTGCAGGTCGTCGACGATCATCACCATGGGGGCGCGGCGCGGGGCGAGCTGGGTGATGACGTAGTCGAGGCCGTCGCGCACGCCCTGGGGGTCGAGGCGGCGGGCGCCGGCCTTGGGCTGCTTGAGGCCCATGGCCGGTCCGACGACCTCCTCCCAGGTGCCCATGACCTGGCGGAACTCGTCGTCCGCGAGGGTGGTCAGGACGGGCTGGAGGAGCTGGCGCAGGACGTGGTAGGGCTCCTTGAACTGGCGTTCGCCGCCGCGGGCGAACAGGACGGTGGCGCCCTCGCGGAGCCTGGCGATGCGTCGGACCTCGTGCAGGAGGCTGGTCTTGCCGATGCCGGGGCGGCCGGTGAAGGCGAGCAGGTCGCCGATCTCGGTGCCGCCGGCGGCGAATTCGCGGCAGAGGCGGTCCACGGCGGCGTCCACGGAGCGCAGTTCGGAGTCGCGGTCGCGGAGCCTGACGCGTGGCGCGGTGGCGTCGCCCCCTTGGCCGGGAGCGGTCCCCGCCCGGAGTTCGTTGTCCTGCTCGGTCACCGTCGCGCCTCCGCCTCGCCCGCTTACCTCACGGTTCCATCACTGCTCGTGCAGCAGAGGTTAGCGCTGCGTACGGTCCGCCGTGGGGCATTCGCGCAGGCTGGGACGGACGGGGAGGGTTCGAACGGCTTGCCAGGGGCAATTGCCCTATATCCCTAACGTCCGATCATTACATCCGATACCCTACGGCCCGCGAGGTGCGGATGATCTTGTGCTCTCACCCTCCCCGAAGGCGCCCGCACCGTCAACTCCCCCACCCTCAGTGCCCGAACACCCGACACCCCCACCATCCGCCGCACCGGGAGTCCGATGTCTGACGACACCTCACTTCAGATTCCGTTCCCGTACCGCCGCAGCCTGCACGGCCCCTACGCCGCCGGCCTGCACCGGGACTGGCTGACCCGCCACCCCCTGCTCCCCGACGCCGACCACCCCGGCTACGCCCACTGGGAGGTCGTCGACCTGGCCGCGCTGGGCTACCCCGACGCCGGCCCGGACGACGTCGCCCTGGGAGCCGACCTCATGGGCTTCTACTTCCTGTTCGACGACCAGTTCGACGGCCCGCTCGGCAGACGCCCCAGCGAGGTCGCGCCGATCTGCGAACGGCTCATCGCCATCCTGCACGGCGCGCCGCCCGAGCAGTCCTCCCCCGTCGAGACCGCCTTCGCCGACCTGTGGACGCGCAGCGTCCAGGGCATGTCCGCCCGCTGGCAGGCCCGCGCCGCCTACAACTGGGAGTGGTACTTCGCCAGCCACCCCGCCGAGGCCGCCGGCCGCATCTCCAACCGCCCGCCGGACCGGGACGGTTACCTCGTCCTGCGCCGGGGCACCGCCGCGATGGAGACGGTCTTCGACATGGTCGAGCGCCTCGGCCGCTTCGAGGTCCCCGCCGCCGTGCTGCACCACCCCGTCCTGCGCCAGCTGCGCCAACTCGCCGCCGACATACCCTCGCTGAGCAACGACGTGCGCTCCTTCCCGCTGGAGGCCCCGCGCGGCGACGTGTACAACCTCGTGATCATCGTCCAGCGCGAACGCCGCTGCTCGGCCGAGGAGGCGTGCGCGCTGGTCCTCGACGAGGCCCAGCTGATGGTCGAGCGCTGCCGCGCGCTGCACGAGTCCCTGCCCGACGTCTACGCCGAGCTGGGCCTCTCGCGGATCGAGCGCGCCATCGCCCAGCGGTACGCGGATGGACTGATCACCTGGCTCGCCGGCTACCTCAGCTGGGAGGCCCGCACCGGCCGCTACCAGGCCGCCTAGGCCGTGTCTTTCGGCTCACGGCCTGGCCGCCCGCGATCGGCCTGAACGCGCACCGTCCGTACGGAGGGGAGGTACGGACCGTAGCCGCGCGGCCGCCCGGCGGCTATCGTGCAGGGCGGCGGACGCCCCCTCGGGGCGCCCGACCCGCACGCGTGTCCAGGGGCTCGCCGCACGAGCCCGCACCCTCCCGCCGGACCGCCCCCCACCGGGCGCGGTCCGGCGCGCCGCCGGGCCCTCGCGGCCACCGGCGGCGCCCGACGTCGCGAGGAGACACCTGAGCATGACGGTCTACCAGCCCCCCGGTGCACCCGACAGCATCGTCGCCTACCGCCCCCGCTACGAGCACTGGATCGGCGGCGAGTGGCGCCCGCCCGTACGCGGCGAGTACTTCGGCGACCCGACGCCCGTCACCGGCGAGGTCTTCACCGAGGTCGCCCGCGGCACCGCCGAGGACATCGAGGCCGCCCTCGACGCCGCCCACGCCGCCGCGCCCGCCTGGGGGCGCACGCCCGCCGCCGAGCGCGCCCAGGTGCTCCTGCGCGTCGCCGACCGGATCGAGGCCAACCTCGAACAGCTGGCCGTCGCGGAGAGCTGGGAGAACGGCAAGCCGGTGCGCGAGACGCTGGCCGCCGACCTGCCGCTGGCCGTCGACCACCTGCGCTACTTCGCCGGCGCGCTGCGCGCCCAGGAGGGCGGCCTCTCCCAGCTGGACGAGGACACCGTCGCCTACCACTTCCACGAGCCGCTGGGCGTGGTCGGCCAGATCATCCCGTGGAACTTCCCGATCCTGATGGCGATCTGGAAGCTCGCCCCCGCCCTCGCGGCCGGCAACGCGGTGGTGCTCAAGCCCGCCGAGCAGACCCCCGCCTCCGTGCTGCTGCTCGCCGAGCTCACCGCCGACCTGCTGCCGCCCGGCGTGGTCAACATCGTCACCGGCTTCGGCGAGGAGGCCGGCGCCCCGCTGGCCGCCAGCCCCCGGGTGCGCAAGCTCGCCTTCACCGGCGAGACCAGCACCGGGCGCCTCATCGCCCGCGCCGCCGCCGAGAACCTGATCCCGGCCACCCTGGAGCTGGGCGGCAAGAGCCCCAACCTGTTCTTCGCCGACGTCGCCGCCGAGGACGACGCCTTCTACGCCAAGTCCGTCGAGGGCTTCGCGATGTTCGCCCTCAACCAGGGCGAGGTCTGCACCTGCCCCAGCCGGGCGCTGATCGAGACCCCGGTCTACGAGCGGCTGCTGGGCGACGGCCTCGCCAAGGTCCGCTCCCTGCGCCAGGGCAACCCGCTGGACACCGACACCCAGATCGGCGCCCAGGTCAGCGTGGAGCAGCTGGAGAAGATCCTCTCCTACTTCGAGATCGGGCAGGCCGAGGGCGCCAAGGTCCTGGCGGGCGGCGAGCGCGCCGACCTCGGCGGGGCGCTCGCGGGCGGGTACTACGTGACGCCGACCGTCTTCGAGGGCGTCAACAGCATGCGGGTCTTCCAGGAGGAGATCTTCGGCCCGGTCGTCTCCGTCACCCGCTTCGACGGCTTCGAGGAGGGCGTCGCCCTGGCCAACGACACCCAGTACGGGCTCGGCGCGGGCGTGTGGACCCGGGACGTCAACGCCGCCCACCGGGCCGGGCGGGCCATCCAGGCCGGCCGGGTGTGGACGAACTGCTACCACGCCTACCCGGCCCACGCGGCCTTCGGCGGCTACAAGAACTCCGGCATCGGCCGCGAGACCCACAAGGCGCTGCTGGAGCACTACCAGCAGACCAAGAACCTGCTGGTGAGCTACTCCGCGGACCCGACGGGCCTGTTCTAGTGCCTGACGCGGCACTAGCCCGCCGCCGGACCCTTTTCCGGGCCGACGCATGAGTGGAGCGGGAGACCGGTCCGGTCTCCCGCTCCATCGCCACTCCCCGCGGCGGGCTCGTCGGGCGAATCGCCCACTTTCGGGATCAAAGCACATGAATCGGGCATGCGCGCAGATGTGCCGCCGACGCGCCGCCGGCCCGCCCTACCGGTCGAGCCCGAGGCAGGAGCGGACGGCGCGGATCAGGCCGCGCGAGCGCAGGTCCCCGGTGACGCCCGGCTGCATGCCATTGGTGACATAGCCGAACCCCACCCCCAGGTCCGGGTCGGCGAAGCCCAGGGAACCGCCGCTGCCCGGGTGGCCGAAGGCCGCCGGGGAGGTCATCGGCGCCGTCGGGCCGTGGCGCCAGAAGCCAAGCCCGAACGTGGAGTTGACGATCAGCACCCGGTCCGGCCCGCTGACCACCGGCCCGAGCGCGCGCTTGAGCACCTCGTCGCCGAGCAGCGGCGCCGCCGAACCGTCCGCGCCGATCAGCGCCGCGTAGAAGCGGGCGAGCGAGCGGGCCGTACCGATGCCTCCCGCGCCGGGGATCTCGGCGGCCTGCACCGCGGGGTCGTTGAGGTCCACCCGGGCGCGCACCGAGGCGAAGGAGCGGGCCGTCAGCGAGGCCGGGTCCCGGTAGGCGTCCCGGACGCTCTGCTTGGGGCGCAGCCGCAGCCCGGTCGGCCCCGTCCGGGCCGCCTCGGGGGCGGGCAGGTCGACCAGCCGGCCGACCCTCGGCGCCACCTCGGCCGGCAGCCCGATCCACAGGTCCAGCCCGAGCGGGCGGGCGACCTCCTCGGCGAGGTACTGCCCGAGGGTGCGGCCGCTCACCCGGCGCACCACCTCGCCGACCAGCCAGCCGAAGGTGTACGGGTGGTAGCCGTGCGCGGTGCCGGGCTCCCAGGCGGGCGCCTGCGCGGCGACGGCGGCCGCCGCGGGCTCCCAGGTCAGCACGTCCTCCAGACGCAGCGGCACGTCCAGCGCCGGCACCCCGGCCTGGTGCGAGAGCAGGTGGCTCACCGTGGTCGCGCCCTTGCCGGCAGCCGCGTACTCGGGCCAGTAGGAGGCGACGGGCGCGTCCAGATCCAGCTTCCCGCGCTCGGCGAGCAGCAGGGCGGCGGTGGCGGTCAGGCCCTTGGTGACGGAACGCAGCACCTGGGCGGTGTCCGCCGTCCAGGGCGCCGAGGGCGCGGGCCGGCTGCCGACCTCGGGCCGGGCGTCGCCGCCCCACAGGTCGACGACCTTGCGGCCGTGCACGTAGAGCGCGAAGGCGGCGCCGAGTTCGCCGTACGCGGCGAAGTTGCGCGCGAAGGCCTCCCGTACGGGCTCGAAGCCCTCGGCCGTGTCACCCCAGATCTGCACCACCGTGCGCCGCCCTGCCCTCGAATTCCGCCATGACATCCCGATCTTCGTACTGATCGGGCCTCCGAAACCCTAACGTGTCCCCCATGAGCAACCCCGCCGAAGAAGTACTGGACGTCGTCGACGAGCAGGACCGGGTCCTCGGAACCGCCCCCCGCGGGGAGGTGTACCGGCTGGGCCTGACCCACCGGTGCGTCTTCGTCCTCGTCCGCGACCCGGCCGGCCGGATCTTCGTCCACCGCCGCACCGACACCAAGCTGTTCGCCCCCGGCGCCTACGACATGTTCGTCGGCGGCGTGGTCGGCACCGGGGAGACGTACGCCGAGGCGTCCGTGCGCGAGGCCGAGGAGGAGCTGGGGGTGAGCGGCATCGCGCCGAGGCACCTGTTCAAGTTCCTGTACCGGGAGGAGAAGCTCTCCTGGTGGTGCGACATGTACGAGGCCGAGTGGGACGGCCCCGTCCACCCTCAGGAGTCCGAGGTGGCCTGGCACACCTGGCTCACGCCCGAGGAGCTGGACGGCCTCCTCGCCCGGGAGGCCTTCGTGTCCGACGGCCTGGAGGCGTACCGGCGCTACCTGGAGCTCCGGGCCGCCTGAGGAGCCCTCGAGGTGTGCCTGCGGCGGCGGGTTCGAACGCGCGGCCTTATAGGGTGGCGCGCATGGCCTCCCGTACGCCGTCGACGACGGCCGACCGCGCCGACCGGACCACCGAGCGGACCGCCGACCGGCCGCGCCGGCGCCTCAGCGTGGACGAGCGGCGCGAGCAGCTGATCGCCGTCGCGCTGGAGCTGTTCAGCAGGCGCCCTCCCGAGGAGGTGTCGATCGACGACATCGCCGCCGCCGCGGGCGCCTCCCGGCCGCTGGTCTACCACTACTTCCCCGGCAAGCAGGCCCTGTACGAGGAGTCCCTGCGCCGGGCCGGGCGGGAGCTCTCCGCGCGGTTCGAGGAGCCGATGGAAGGGCCGCTGTCGGAGCGGCTGTACCGGGTCATGGGCCGCTACCTGGACTTCGTGCAGAGCCACGGGCCCGGCTTCGCGGCGCTGCTGCGCGGCGGGTCGGTCGCGGCCAGCCCCGGCACCTCGGCGGTGATCGACGAGGTCCGCCGGGCCGCGCACGACCAGATCCTCACCCACCTGGCGATCCCCGCGCCGAGCCCCGGCCTGCGGCTGACCGTCCGGGCCTGGATCGCCAACGCCGAGATCACCTCGCTGGAGTGGCTGGGCGAGCGGTCGCTGCCGCTGGAGGAACTGCAGCTGCACCTGGTGCAGGAGTTCGTCGCCTCCCTCACCCTCACCGCCGCCCGGGAGCCCGCGCTCGCCGCCGAACTGGCCGGCTTCTTCGCCGGCGAGCGCCCCGACGGGCCCACCGGACGGCTGGTGCGCGACCTCGCCGCGCTCCTCGCCGTCCCCGGCATCGTCGAGGCCGTCACGGCCCTCGCCACCGCCGAACCCGGGGCTGACACCGCCGCCGGCGGTGAATCGTCCGCCCAGGCCACGGCCGACTCCCCATGATCCGCTCATGATCCCCCAACGGGTGATCCACCGGTTCTGCCGGAGCAGCGCGCTCTGATAGGAATGGGCGGGGACCGGACGACGGGCCGAATCCCAGCCGAACGACCGAACCACCGACGGCACGGAGCAGAGCGGGGGGCTCACCAGGTGACCCAGGACGTCCAGTTCAGTGCGGAGGCCAACCCCTTCGCCGCGGCCGAGCAGGTCTGCGCGACCCTCGGCACGCTCACCGACGCCCTCTTCGACGAACACGCCTCCCGCCACCCGGCGTCCTCGCTGAGTACCCCGCGCACAACGCAACACCCGGACGCCGAGGCCCTGTTCGGGCTGCCGCTGGCCCCCAACGGCCCGGTGCACACCGCCCTGCACGGGCTCGGCACGGTCGTCACCGCCGGCACCGCCCGCCCGGGCACCGGCGCGCGGCTCGCCGACCGGGTGACCACCGCCCTGCACGCCCGCTTCGGGGGCGGAGCCGTCCGCGGCGCCATCGCCGACCGGGGCACCACCTCGGCCGCGCTGTTCCACCTGCCCGTCAACGGCGAGTTCGCGGACGCCAAGCTGCGCCCGCCCTTCGCCCCGGCGCTGGCCGCGCTGGCCGCCGGTCAGCAGACCCGCCAGCCGGTCGAACTGCCCACCGGCGCGGGCACCGAGGTCCGCCTCGTCGTCCCGCCCGCCTTCCACCCGCTGACCTCCCCCGGTGGCCCCGCCGGGGCCACCGCCCGTACGGTGCCCGCGCAGCGCACCGACGCGGACGGCACCGACCCGGCCACCCTCGCGGCCGCCGCGGAGCTGACGGGCCATCTGGCCGAGGTCTCCGAGGAGTTGTTCGCCGCCGCCGGCCGCGAGCAGCGCCGCGACTTCGCCGTGATCTGCGCCACCCTCACCGACGTGGTGCAGGACTCCGGCACCGTGTACGCGGGCGTCTGCGCCCTGGAGTCGGAGGGCCGCCGGACGGACGCGGCGCTCGTCGTCTCCCTCGCCCGGCACCCGCTGCCGATCACCGAACTCGCCACCGAACTGGCCACCGTACGGCGGCACGCCGAGGTGTGGACGGTGCTGCTGCCCGCCGGACCGGCCGCCGTCCTGGTCGAGGGGCGCACCGTCCCGGTGCCCGGACCGCTGACCGGGGACGGGCAGCGGCGCTGGGTGGTCACCTCCGCCGTCCAGGCGTTCGTGCCGCTGCCGGACGGCGGGTCGGTGCTGTGCGTGCAGCTCTCGACGGCGCAGCCGGAGGACTGGGAGCTGTACACGGAGGCGTTCGCGGAGCTGCTGAAGAGCGTTCAGTTCGGCTGGGACGGGGTGCCGGTGGCGGGGGCCGTCGCCGTGGCGCCGGTTCCGGTCGCGGTGCCGGTCGAGGTTCCGGTGGAGGCGCCCGTGCCGGTCGGGGAGCCCGAGGGGAGGCCGCTGGACCAGGGCGGCACCCCGGTGATGATCCCGCCCGTGGACTTCAACCCCTTCGCGCCGATCGCCGAGGAGGAAGAGGCTGCGGAGACGGCTGCGGAGACGGCCGAGGAGGCCGCCGAGAGGGATCCCGCGCTCAGGGGCACCCCGGTGATGATCCCGCCGCCGGACTTCAACCCCTTCGCCCCCGAGAGCCTGCCGACCGCCGCCGCCGCTCCGGCGGCCGTGGCGGCGGCCTCCGCGCCGGACCCGTTCGGCACGACGGTGGCGGCCGAACAGAAGCCAGACCCGTTCGGCACCAGGATCGCCTCCGACGGCCCGGCCGTCCCGCCGCCGCCCTCCACCCCGCCGCGCATCCCGGCCCAGGCCGAACCCGTCGCGCAGGCGTCCGAGGACGCGCCTCCGCGCAAGGGCACCCCGGTGATGATCCCGCCGCCCGAATTCAACCCGTTCTCCCCGGAGAGCATGCCGGCCAAGCCCGCCGCGGCCCCGGAGCCCGAGGAGGCGCCCGAGGCCGACCGGGAGCCGGAGCACCGCCCGTTCGGCTGAGCTCGGACGCCGGCGCGCGAACACATGACAGACAACAGATGACGGCTGACAGATTTCATCATCTGTCAGCCGTCATCTGTTTGCTGAACCTTGTCCGCTGAACCCTGTCCGCTGAATCCCGTCAGCCGTCCGCCCCACCCCGGTTCCCGACCAACGCCCCGATCCCGTCCAGCATCCGCACCAGCCCGAACTCGAACAGCGCGTTCAGGCTCATGTCGATCTCCGGCCCCCGGTGGAGCGATTCGAACATCGGGAACCGCTCGGTGTCCGTCATCAGCTCGGTGTGGTCCTCGCCGCCGTGCCGGCCGTCCATCCACTCGTCCGCCGACATCCCGCTGTCCTGCTCCGCCTGCACCTCGCGCTCGAAGTGGACGGCCAGCCCGCAGGCGAAGGCCGCCAGGGTGACGGCCGCCTGCGCCATCTCCTCCCCGCTCAGCCCCAGCCCCGCCAGCACGGCCAACGACCGCTCGGTGTGCAGCGCCGCGTCCGCCACCAGCGTCGGCCGGGTGAAGGACATCGTGGACGCCAGCCACGGGTGCCGCCGGTAGATCGCCCACTGGAGCCGGGCGACCGCCTCCAGCCCCTCCCGCCACTGCCCGGGCGGCGGCGGGGCGGGCAGCGGCTGCTCGGCGAAGCAGACGCCCGTCATCAGCCTCAACAGCTCGTCCTTGCTCGGCACATGGCGGTAGAGCGACATCGTCGCCACGTCCAGCTCGGTCGCGATGCGGCGCATCGACAGCGCCGCCAGCCCCTCGGTGTCCGCCAGCCGGATCGCCGCCAGGACGATCCGATCGGGCCCGAGCTCCCCGTCCCCTCCCCCGCGCCGCGCCGCGGCCTCGGCCTTCACGGCGTCCGCCGGAGCCGGCTTCCGCTTCGGCGCCGCGGCTGGCCGACGGGCCTGCCCGGCCACCACCGTCCCGACCCCGGGCACGGCCCGGACCAGCCCCTCCTCCCGCAGCCGGTTGAGGACCTTGGTCGCGGTGGCCATCGCCACGCCCCACTCCTGGGTGATCCGCCGCGTGGACGGCACCCGCGCCCCCGGCGCCAGCTCCCCCACGGCGATCCGCCGTCGCAGCTCGGCCGCGATCCGCTCCGAAGGCGACCCCGGCGCCTCCGACGATCCGGACTCCGTCACCTCAACTCCCCGCCCTCACACCCGAGTCAGCCCTGGACCCTCGCCCCTCAGCCCGCCCGCCGCGCCAGGTGCACCACGTCCGGCACACCCCGGCTCACCGGGATCTCGTGCGTCACCACGTCCGAGAACCCGGCCGCCCGCAGCGCCTCCTCGAAGGCCGAGGACGGCTGCGCGCTCCACACCGCCAGCACCCCGCCCGCCCGCAGCCGGTGCCAGAGCACGGCCAGGCCGTCGGCCCCGTAGAGCCCGTCGTTGGACTCGGTGACCGTCCAATCCGGCCCGTTGTCGATGTCCAGGCACAGCGCGTCGTACCGCTCGCCGTCGGCGGCCGCCAGGTACTCCAGCAGGTCGGTGTGCAGCACCTCGACCCGCGCGTCCTCCAGCGCGCCCGCGGAGAAGGCGCCGAGCGGCCCCCCGCGGTGCCAGTCGATGATCGCCGTCTCCCGCTCGACGACGGCGATGCGCCCCCACCGCGGCTCGGCGGCCGCGTACGCGAGCGAGAAGCCGACGCCCAGCCCCCCGATCAGCACCGAGGGACCGCCTTCACGGGCAGCGCCGGTCCGGTCCAGCTCGTCCAGCGCCGCCTGGATCAGCAGCCGCTCGGAGCGCCCGTCCGCCGTGTCCATCAGGAAGCAGCCGTTGGCGATGATCTCGAAGTCCCGCCCGCGCTGCCGCAACACCACCTCGCCGTACGGTCCCTCCCGCCGGTCGAGCGTGACGACGGCCGCGTGGCCGTCCCGTTCGGGCAGTGCGGTGCTCATCCGTTTTCCTCGGCGAACTCGGGTGCAGGGCCGTCCCGACCGGACGGATCACGCACGCGGACCCCGCCCGACACCGGGTACCCGCCCGACAATAGCGGAGCCCAGGCGCCGAGCACGCCGCCCCGACCGCCGGGCCCTCGCTAGGCGGTGAGCAGCACCCCCGCGTACGAGACGCCCGCGACGACCACCCAGGAGCCGAGCCCCAGCAGCGCGATCCGCCCACCGGTGCGGGCCATGGTCGGCAGGTGCACGGCGCTGCCGAGCCCGAAGAGCGCGGCGGCCAGCAGCAGCTCCTGCGCGTCCCCGGCCAGCCCGAGCGCCCGCTCGGGCAGCACCCCGGTGGTCCGCAGCACGATCATCGCCAGGAACCCGGCCACGAACAGCGGCAGGATCGGCGGCCGGCCGCCCTTGGCCTCCCCCTCCTCCCCCGCCTCCCGGGAGCCCCGCGCCCGCACGCCCCGCCGAACCGCCACGGCCACACCCGCGACCAGCGGCGCCAGCAGCACCACCCGCATCAGCTTGACGAGCACCGCCTCCCGCAGCGCCGCGGCCCCGCCGGTCTGCGCGGTGGCGACCACCTGCCCCACGTCGTGCACGCTCGCGCCGACCCAGCGCCCGAACTCCGTCTCCCCGAGCCCCAGCGGGTGCTGGAGCAGCGGCAGCACGGCGATCGCCAGCGTCCCGCAGAGGGTGACGAGCGCGACGGACGCGGCGACGTCCTCCTCGTCGCTGCCCGCCGCCTGGCTGACCGCGCCGATCGCCGAGGCCCCGCAGATCGAGTACCCGGTGGCGACGAGCAGGGGCTGGTCCCCGGGCAGCCCGAGGCGCCGTCCGAGCCAGAGCGTTCCCGCGAAGGTGGCCGCGACGACGGTGAGCACCATGGCGACGGTCGCCCAGCCGAGGCCGAGGACGTCCCCGAGGCTGAGCTTGAGCCCGAGCAGCACGATCCCGATCCGCATCAGCCGCTTGCCGGCCGTGGACAGCCCGGACCGGGCCACCCCCTTGACGACCGGGCGCAGCCCGGGCAGGTGCGCGGCCGCCATGCCGAGCACGACGGCGGCGGTGAGCTTGGGCACCGCGGGCACCGCGGCGTGCACGCCGAGCGCGGCGGCGACCCCGAGCGCGGCGAGCAGCAGCCCGGGCGCGTCCCCGCGCATCGGCGGCAGGAAGCGGGCCCGGACGCGGGTGCGCGCGAGGCGCCGGGTGGGTGCGGCCAGTGCTTGTCCGGGCGCCACGCCGCCCCTCACCGGTCCTGGTCGGCGGGCAGCCGGTAGACCCGCCGGATGCTGGTGCCGAGCCGGGAGACGTCGGCGCCGTACACGTGGATGGAGATGGCGGTGCTGGTGCAGGCGTTGCGCACCAGGTGGATGTCCCCGGGCGGGGCGAAGGCGGCGACCGTCCCGGCGGGGCCGGCCACGTGGTCGGTCTCGACGAGGTGGGCGGTGCGGCCGTCGGAGACCAGCCGGTAGCGGGTCTCGCTCTCCTGGCCGCGGTGGACGCCGGCCACGCACCAGGAGACGTGGTCGTGGATCGGGGTCTGCTGCCCGGGCAGCCACACCAGGGCGACGACGGAGAAGCCGCCGTCCTCCTCGGCGTGCAGGACGTGCTGGCGGTAGCGCTGCGGGTCGCCCTCGCACTGGGCGGGGGTGAGCAGCGCGCCGGGCCCGTCCGCCTCGGCGCGCAGGTGGGGGGCGAGGCGTTCGCCGACGAGGTACGCGGTGAGTTCCGGCGGCAGGCCCCGGTCCACCACGGCGCGGATCTCGCCGATGAGTGCGGTCATCCGCTCGGTGAGCCGGTCGCTGCCGACGATCGCTGAGGGTGTCATGCGAGCAGGTTCGGCCTGGACGACCTATCACGTCCAAGGAGGGTTTCTAAGCCGAACCCCCATCACCGCTTATGGGTTGCCGCAGGGATTCAGCACCCGACCCCTCACCGCCCGATCCCCTCAACACCCGCCCCCCTCAGCACCCCACCCGGCTGGCCGCCGCCCGCCGCAGGTGGTCCAGCACCAGGGCGGTGGCGGGGATGCGCCGGTGCTCGCGCAGCACGTACGCGCTGACCTGCCGCCGCAGGTGCGGCTCGACGGCCCGCCCGGTGACCTTGCGGTGGCACATGAAGGAGAGCACCAGCGCGGGCATCAGCGCGATGCCGACCCCGGCGGCGACGAGGCTCTGCACGGCGAGGTTGTCGTCGGTGGAGAAGACGATGTCGGGGGCGAAGCCCTCCTCCGCGCAGACGTGCAGCAGGTTGGCCCGGCAGCGCGGGCAGCCGGCGATCCACCGCTCGCCGTCGAGGTCCGCCAGCCGTACGGCGTGCCGTCGCCCCAGCGGGTGGCCGACGGGGAGCAGCACGGTGAGCAGGTCCTCCATGAGGGGGATCTCGTCCAGCCCCTCGGGCACCTCGCCGGGCGCCCCGGCGTAGCGGAAGGCGAGGGCGATGTCGCACTCCCCGCGCAGCAGCCGCTGGACGGAGTCGGGCGGCTCGGCCTCCAGGAGTTCGACGCGCACACCGGGGTGCTCGGAGAGGAGGCGGGCCATGGCCTCGGGTATGAGGGTGGCGTTGGCGCTGGGGAAGGCGCACACCCGCACCCGCCCGGCGCGCAGCCGGGCGAGGGCGGCGAGCTGCTGCTGGGCGGCGGAGAGGCTGCCGAGGATGAGTTCGGCGTGCCGGGAGAGGGCCTCGCCGGCCTCGGTGAGCCGCAGTCCGCGTCCGGCGCGGGTGAACAGCGGTACGCCGACGGTGCGTTCGAGGGCCTTCATCTGCTGGGTGATGGCGGGCTGGGTGTAGCCGAGTTCCCGGGCGGCGGCCGAGTACGAGCCGGCGCGGACCACCTCGTGGAACGTCCTGATGTGCCGCGAGTCGAACACCGGCTCCATGGCCCCTCCGCCCGGTCGGGTCGTCCGCGACCGGTCCCCGTGACCGGCCGGCCCGGGCAATCATAAGAGGAATTTGGAGGTGGCCGCCCCGACCTCACCCGCACCTATGGTTCAGCCGCGAACCATCTCCACCAGGAGCGGCCTCACCGCTGCGCCGAGGGCGGCAGCCCCATCGCCACCCCCGCCTTCACCACCGGCGCCCCGCCCTTCATGCTCGGGCTGCGCCGGCTGCGCCGCTCCACCCACCGGGCGAGCCAGGACAGCAGCAGACACATGCCGATGTAGATCGGCGCGATCACCATCACCACCGGGATGAACGGCAGGTCGTAGTCCAGGTTGGTGGCGATCAGCTTGCCCGCGTGCAGGAACTCCTCGTAGGTGATGAGGAACCCGAGCGAGGTGTCCTTGAGCGCCACCACCAGCTGGCTGATGATCGCCGGCAGCATCGCCCGGTTGGCCTGCGGCACCAGCACGTACGTCATCACCTGCGTCTTGCGCATGCCCAGCGCGAACGCGGCCTCTCGCTGCCCCTTGGGCACGGCGAGCACGCCGGCCCGGAACACCTCGGCCAGCACCGAGCCGTTGTAGAGGACCAGGCCCGCCACCAGCGCCCACAGCGGCTGCACCTTGAGCGCCACGAACACGAAGAAGATCATCACCAGCAGCGGCATGGCCCGGAAGAACTCCACCACCAGCCCGGAGAACCAGCGCACCACCCGGTGGTCGGACAGCCGCCCGGCCGCGAACAGCGCACCGAAGGGCAGCGCGAACAGCACCGTCCAGCCGAACGCCTGCAGGGTGTTGCCGAGCCCGCGCAGCAGGAGGTCCTGCACGCCCCGGTACTCGAAGGGCTCCCACTTGGCGTACGTGAACTGGTGGGTGTGGAACAGCATGTAGACGACCCAGCCGATCAGCGCCGCGATCAGCAGCAGCGCGATCGAGCCGTACAGCCGGTGGCGGGCCAGCGCCTTCGGGCCGGGGATGTCGTACAGGGCCGAGGATTCGACCGTCATCGGGACACCGCCACTCGTCGTTCCAGCAGGTTGAAGACGGCGCTGACGGCCAGGGTGATGACCAGGTAGCCGACGGCGATCCAGAAGAAGGTCCAGATGATGCTGTAGCCCAGCTCGTTGATCGTCCGGTAGGTGCCCAGCAGTTCGGTGACGCTGAACGAGCCGGCGATCGCGGTGTTCTTCGCCAGGGCGATCATCACGCTGCCGATCGGCGCCACGACCGAGCGGTACGCCTGCGGCAGCACCACCAGGCCCATCGTCTGGCCGAAGTTCATGCCGAGGCTGCGCGCCGCCTCGCCCTGACCGGTGGGCACGGTGTTGATGCCCGAGCGCATCGCCTCGCAGACGAAGGCGGAGGTGTAGCAGCCCAGCGCCAGCACCGCGAAGGTGTAGAAGGGCAGCGTGATGTGGAACCTCGGCAGGCCCAGCACCACGATGAAGAACAGCAGGGTCAGCGGGGTGTTGCGCAGGACGGTCACCCAGACCGTCCCGAACAGCCGCAGCGGGCGCACCGGCGAGACCCGGAAGCCCGCGATCAGCACGCCCAGCACCAGCGACAGCACGCCGCTCACCGCGAAGAGCGAGAGCGTGCCGAGGAAGCCGTCCCAGAAGGTCGACCAGTTGTCGGTCAGCGTTTTCACGGCGCGGCCCTCTCAGTACCGGTTGATCTGCGGCGGGTTGGGCGCGGACTCCCCGGACAGCCCGAGGGTGGCGTCGAACGCCTTCTTCCAGTCGCCGTTCTGCTCGTGCGCGGCGAGCGCGTCGTTCAGGGCCCCGCGCAGCACCGTGTCGTTCTTCGGGGTCCCGATGCCGTACGGCTCGGAGGAGAACAGCGGGCCGACGACCTTGAGCTCGTCGGGCACCTTGGCCGCGTAGCCGAGCAGGATCGCGTTGTCGGTGGTGACGGCGTCGACCTGGTCGGTGATCAGGTTATCCACGCAGGCCGAGTAGGTGTCGTAGCCGATCAGGTGCGCCTCGGGGTAGGTCGACTTGATGCGCTGGTAGGGCGTGGACCCGGCGGCCGAGCACACCTTCTTACCGTTCAGGTCCTGCGGCCCGTGGATGGCCTTGTCGTTCTTGCGCACCAGCAGCGACTGCCCGGCGACGAAGTACGGCCCGGCGAAGCCGACCAGCTTCTTGCGGTTGTCGTTGATGGTGTACGTGCCGACGTAGTAGTCCACCTGGCCGTTCTGCAGCGCGGTCTCACGGTTGGCCGAGGCGATGGTCTTGAACTGCACCTTGTCGGGCGGGAAGCCGAGCGAGGCGGCGAGCATCTTGGCGATCTCGATGTCGAATCCGGAGTACACGCCGGTGGCCGGGTTCTTCTGGCCCAGGTACGGCTGGTCCTCCTTGGCTCCGACCACCAGGTGGCCCCGGCTCCGGGCGGCGTCCAGCGTGGAGGAGCCGGTGATCCTCGCGGCGTCCTGCACCTGGTAGGTGGGCAGGGCGCTGGGCTGCGGGCCCTTGGGCGGCGGGGTGCCGGCCTTGCCGCAGCCGGCCGCCAGCGAGGCCACCAGGGAGGCGGCCAGCAGGGCGGCGGCGAGCGGGCGGGCGCGCGAGGGCGTCCTCGTACGGTTCACGGCGCCCGCCTCAGTGCTTCAGGATCTTGGACAGGAAGTCCCGGGCGCGTTCGCTCTCCGGGGCGCCGAAGAAGTCCTCCGGGGCGCGGTCCTCGACGATCCGGCCGTCCGCCATGAACACCACCCGGTTCGCGGAGGCCCGGGCGAAGCCCATCTCATGGGTCACCACGACCATCGTCATGCCCTCGTGGGCGAGTTGGCGCATGACGTCCAGCACCTCGTTGATCATCTCGGGGTCGAGGGCCGAGGTGGGCTCGTCGAACAGCAGCGCCTTGGGGTCCATCGCCAGCGCCCGGGCGATCGCCACGCGCTGCTGCTGGCCGCCGGACAGCTGCGCCGGGTACTTGTCGGCCTGCGAGGCCAGGCCCACGCGCTCCAGCAGGGCGCGGGACTTGGTGTCCGCCTCGGCCTTGGCCCGCCCGCGCACCTTGATCTGGGCGAGCGAGACGTTCTGCAGCACGGTCTTGTGCGCGAACAGGTTGAAGGACTGGAACACCATGCCGACCTCGGCGCGCAGCTTCGCCAGCCCCTTGCCCTCCGCGGGCAGCGGCTCGCCGTCGATCAGGATGGTGCCCCGCTCGATCGGCTCCAGGCGGTTGATCGCCCGGCACAGCGTGGACTTGCCCGAGCCGGAGGGGCCGATGACGACGACGACCTCGCCGCGGCCCACGGTCAGCTCGATGTCCTGCAACACGTGCAGGTCCCCGAAGTGCTTGTTGACGCCGCGCAGTTCGATCAGCGGCGTGAAGGCGGAGGCACCGGCCGCGGCCGGTCCGGGGTCCGTGGTCACCGGTTGCGCCGCCCCTTCAGCAGCCAGCCCAGCACGGCGCCGGCGACCAGCGTGGCCAGCAGCGCGATCCACAGCGGCGCCGTGACGGTGAACACCCAGAACTGGATCTTCACCTTGTCGAGGTTGGCGAACAGGAACCACACGGCGAGGATCACGATCACGCCGATCCCGATCCACCGGGTGGGGATCCCGCCGATCTCGCTGCGCTGGGAACCGGACGAGCCGTCTGAAGTCTTGGTCACCGGAGCAGTCTGCGGGCCTTGCCGCCGTTTTGCCCGGTTACGCGCCCTCCAGGGGCGAGGAGTAACCCGCACGGGGCAATCCGCCGCCACGCAGGTTTGAACCCCGTGAGAACGCGCGAGCCCCGCGGACGCCGCACCGTCCGCGGACTCGAGGGTCCTACCTCTCGTCCCGCCAGGAGCGCCACAGCGCCGCGTACGGGCCGCCGGCCGCGACCAGCTCCGCGTGGCTGCCGTACTCGCTGATCCGCCCGGCCTCGACCACCGCGATCACGTCCGCGTCGTGCGCGGTGTGCAGCCGGTGGGCGATGGCGATGACGGTGCGGCCCTCCAGCACCTTGGAGAGCGAGCGCTCCAGGTGCCGGGCGGCCCGCGGGTCCAGCAGGGAGGTGGCCTCGTCCAGCACGAGGGTGTGCGGATCGGCCAGCACCAGCCGGGCCAGGGCGAGCTGCTGCGCCTGCGGCGGCGTCAGCGACGCCCCGCCGGAGCCGACCTCGGTGTCCAGGCCCTTCGGCAGGGCGTGCGCCCAGTCACCGGCGTCCACCGCGTCGAGCGCCGCACGCAGCTCGGTGTCGTCGGCCCCCGGCGCGGCCAGGCGCAGGTTGTCCCGCAGGGTGCCGACGAACACGTGGTGTTCCTGGTTGACGAGGGCGACCTCGGCGCGCACCCGCTCGGCCGGCATATCGGCCAGCGCCGCGCCGCCGAGCGTCACGCTGCCCCGGCCGGGGGCGTAGATCCCGGCCAGCAGCCGGCCGAGGGTGGACTTGCCCGCGCCGGAGGGCCCCACCAGGGCGACGCGACTGCCCGGCGCGACATCCAGGGTGATCCCGTGCAGCACGTCCACGCCCTCGCGGTAGCCGAACCGCACGTCCCGGGCCTCGACCCTGCGGCCGTCCGGGCGCGCGTCCTCGTCCCCCTCGTGCCGGGGCACCTCCTGCACCCCGACCAGCCGGGCCAGGGAGGCCTGGCCGATCTGCAGCTCGTCGAGCCAGCGCAGGATCAGGTCCACAGGGCCGGTCAGCATCTGGACGTAGAGCACGCCGGAGGTCAGCTGACCCACGGTGATCCAGCCGCGCAGGGTGAACAGGGCGCCCAGGCCGAGGGTGGCCAGCAGCGCCGAGGCGTAGACCGCGTCGATGCTCGGGAACCAGACCGAACGCAGCCACAGGGTGTACCGCTCCCAGGCGACCCACTCGCCGAGCCTGCGGTCCATCAGCCGTACGCGCCGCTCGCCCAGGCGCAGCGCCTCGACGGTGCGCCCGGCGTCCACCGTCTCGACCAGGACGTTGCTCACCTCGGCGTGCGCGGCCGACTCGCTGCGGTAGGACCGCGGCGCGCGCCGGAAGTACCACCGGGTGACGAGGACGAGCAGCGGCAGGCCGGTGAGCGCGGTGAGCGCCAGCGGCGGGGCGGTGACCAGCAGCGCGCCCATCAGGAGCAGCAGGGAGACGAGCGCGACGGCGAGTTCGGGTAGGGCCTCGCGGACGGACTTGTCCAGCCGGTCGATGTCGGTGGTGCCCCGGGAGACGAGGTCCCCGGTGCCGGCCCGCTCCAGCACGCCGGTGGGCAGGGTGACCGAGCGGACCAGGAAGTCCTCGCGCAGGTCGGCGAGCACCCGTTCGCCGAGGACGGCGCCGCGCATGCGCGACCAGCCGGTGAACGCGGCCTGCACCAGCAGCGCGGCCAGGTACCAGCCGACGGCCGAGGCGATGGCCGCCTCGGTGGTGCCGGTGGCCAGGGACTCGACCAGGGTGCCGAGCACCCAGGGGCCGACGAGCCCGGCCAGCGTGGCGACCGAGTGCAGCCCCACCACGGCGGAGAATCCCCGGCGGTGGCGCCCGGCGAGCACCCGCAGGTACCCGCGTACGGCGGCCGGGGAGCCGACCGGCAGAGTGGTGGCCGGCTCCTGCTCGTGCATCGGGGGCGGCTTCACGACATCCTCCTCACAGCTGGGGCGCCGCTGACCGACGCCGGTTCGTCCTCCCGGGCGACCACCGCCCGGTAGGCGGGCTCCGCCCGCATCAGCTCGCCGTGGCGCCCGGCGGCGACGGCCCGGCCGCCGCGCAGCAGCACCACCCGGTCCGCCTGGTCGAGCAGCAGCGGGCTGGTGGCGAAGACCACGGTGGTGCGCCCGGCCCGTACGCCGCGCAGCCCGGCGGCGATCCGCGACTCGGTGTGGGCGTCCACCGCGCTGGTGGGCTCGTCCAGGACGAGCACCGGCGGGTCGGCCAGCACCGAGCGGGCCAGGGCGAGCCGCTGGCGCTGCCCGCCGGACAGCGAGCGCCCGCGCTCGGCGATCCGGGCGCCCATGGCGTCCCCGTCGCGGACGGCGCCCGAGGCCGCGAGGGCGTGCAGCACGTCGTCGCAGCGGGCGGCGGCCAGGGCTTCGGCCACCGGCACCCGCCCCGAGGAGGGGATGTCGAACAGCTCGCCCAGCGTGCCGGAGAGCAGCACCGGCTCCTTGTCCTGCACCAGCACCGCCTCCCGGGCCTCGGCGAGCGGCACCGCGTCCAGGTCCGTCCCGCCGAGCCGTACGGAGGGCCGGGGCGTCTCGCCCTCGCCGAGGGGGACGTGCCCGCCGAGGCGCTCGGCGAGGACGCCGGCGAAGTCCGGGTCCCCGCAGACCACGGCGGTCAACTCCCCGGCCCGGGCGGTGAGTCCGGTCTCCGGGTCGTGCAGGTCGCCCTTCTCGGGCCGTATCAGCACGGCGTCGCCCGGGCTGTCGGTGCGCCGGAGCGAGAGCACCCGTACGACCCGTCCGGCGGAGACCCGGGCCACGCTCCAGGCGTGGGCGGCCTCGCCGAGGATGCGCAGCGGGGCCGCCAGGTAGGCGGTGGCGCCGTAGACCGCGATCAGGGTCGAGACGGCCAGCTCCCCGTCGGCCACCAGCCGGGCGCCGTACCAGGTGACGCCGACCACGAACAGGCCCGGTAGCAGCACCTGCTGAGTCTGCATCAGGGAGGAGAAGCGGGCGGAGCGGACGGCGGCGGCGCGCACCTCCTGGGAGGCGGCGCGGTAGCGCTGCAGGAACAGCGCCTCGCCGCCGATGCCGCGCAGCACGCGCAGCCCGGCGACGGTGTCGGCGGCCAGTTCGGTGGCCCGGCCGCCGTAGGCGCGCTGGCGCTCGTAACGCCGCTCCAAGGGGCCGATCAGCGGCCACATGGAGACGGCCAGCACCGGCACCCCGAGCAACACCCAGACGCCCAGGCCCGGTTCGACCAGGAGCACGGTGGTGCTGACGGCCAGCCAGGTGATCACCGCGCCCCGCACCCGGGCGACCAGCTCGACGTACCAGGCGATCCGCTCGACGTCCCCGCCGCCGACGGCGACGGCCTCGCCGGTGGCGATCCGCCGGGAGAGCCCGGCGCCCACGGCCGAGGCCCGGCGGGCCACCAACTGCCGCACCCGGCAGGCGGCGTCGATCCAGTTCCAGATGGCCTGACGGTGCAGCAGGACGGCTCCGGCGGAGCCGAGGACGGCGAACAGCAGCACCAGGCCCGCGGCGCGCCAGACGCCGGCCGCGTCGCCCTCGGCGGCGGCCTGGACGCCGAGCCCGAGCGGGATCGGCAGCGAGGCCTTGCCGCCCATCTCCAGCAGGGCCCAGCAGGTGGCGAGCGTCTGCCCGCGCCGCTGGCCGCGCCTGAGGCGGCGCAGGAAGGCGACGGGCGAGCTCAGGTCGGGTGGGCCGGGATCGGCCGGTGGCAGGGAGGTGAGAAGCATGACACTCCGATGCGGAAGGTTGGGACGTACGGGAGCTCTGTCGTGAGAGCGGCGGACGGCGGCCGAACGCATGGGGCGGCGGGCGCACGTCATCGATCCCGGGGTGGGGCACCGGGTGAGCATGGGCAGGGCGCGAAGGGGCCCGGGTCTCAGGAGGCTGTGGCCGCGAGACTGCCAATCGCATTGTGAGCAGTGCAAGGGGTTTTTCCCACCCATCGACACCAAACCCACACAGCACTTCCGCCCCACCAGCCACGCACCGGAAGTTCCTCCGGCGATTCGGGCCCCGAACCCGGCCCCTTCATGCGCAGGTCAAAAGCCTGACGGGCCGAAGCAGATTCCCTCGAACGGCGGGAACAATCCCGGGGGAACACCAGTTGCCCCCGATGGAATCCGCACGCACCCCCAAGCGCGCACCCCCGGACACCCCCAGAAGGGCACAGCTACCCCGTGAGCACCATCCCCGGCATCACCCTCAACGACGGCACCCGGATCCCGCAGCTCGGCTTCGGCGTCTGGCAGGTCCCGGACGCGGAGGCCACCGCCGCCGTCCGCACGGCGATCGAGACGGGCTACCGCTCCATCGACACCGCCGCCGTCTACGAGAACGAGACGGGCACCGGCCGCGCCGTCACCGAGGCCCTGGCCGCCGGCGCCGTCTCCCGCGCCGACCTGTACATCACCACCAAGCTGTGGAACTCCGGCACCCGCGACTGGTCGGGCGAGCAGGGCCGCGACGCGGTGCTGCGCGAGTTCGACGCCTCGCTCGAGAAGCTCGGCCTCGACCACGTCGACCTGTACCTGATCCACTGGCCGCGCCCGATGCACGGCACCTACGCCAACGTCTGGAAGGCCCTGGAGCGGATCAAGGCCGACGGCCGGGCCACCTCGATCGGCGTCTCCAACTTCGGCACCGAGCAGCTGACCCGTCTGCTGGACGAGTCCTCCGTCGTCCCGGCGCTGAACCAGGTCGAGCTGCACCCGTACTTCCCGCAGGAGGAGCTGCGCGCCTTCCACGCCGAGCACGGCATCGCCACCGAGGCGTGGAGCCCGCTGGGCCAGGGCGGCGAGCTGCTCGCCGAGCCGGCGCTGGTGAAGATCGCCGAGAAGCACGGCCGTACGGTCGCCCAGGTGGTGCTGCGCTGGCACCTGCAGAGCGGCGTGATCGCCATCCCGAAGTCGGTCACCCCCTCGCGCATCCGGGAGAACCTGGACGTCGCCGGCTTCGAGCTGGACGCCGAGGACCTCGCCGCGATCGCCGGCGTGGCCACCGGCAAGCGGATCGGTCCGGACCCGCAGGGCTTCGACTGGAACTGACGCCCGATCGGGCGTGAGCGGGCCTCAGAGCGGCCTGCGCGCGCCCGTGCGGTCCCGTTGTGGCCTGTGTGGGCCTTGTGGTGGCCCGTGCGGGCCCGGCCCTGCCCTGAGCGGCCGTCACGCCCTCATGCCGAGGACCGCCCGCCCCTCGTCGGGGCGGGCGGTCCTCGGTGGGTCACGGGCCGCCGTGATGGCGTCACGACGGCCGGACGACACCCGCGGTCACCACGGCCGTCACGATCGCCCACGAAAGATTCCCGAACGATCGGAAGTCTCCACTACGTTGGCGAATCGTTTTGGCTGTGATTTAGGCGACGACCGCTAAATCCTGGCCGCCTTGGCGATCAGGGCCAGCGCCGTCGCGTGCTCGTCCTCGTCCAGCGGGGCGAGCAGCAGCCGCTGGACCTCGGCCACGCCGGCGGCCGAGCGGTGGAGCAGGTCCTGTCCCGCCGGTGAGAGCGAGAGCAGGTTGCGCCGCCCGTCCGAGGGGTCGCGCCGGCGCTGCACCAGACCGCGGCGCACCAGCCGGCTGACCATCTCGGCCATGGTGGCCTTGTCCAGCGAGGCCAGCTCGCCGACCGTGCGCTGGTCGGCGCCCGGTTCCTGTTCCAGGGCGTCCAGCACCGCGTACTGCGGTGCGGTCAGCTCGGCCCCGACGTGCTCGGACCAGAGCTTGGTGTGCACCTGCTGACCGACCCTGATGAGGTAGCCGATCGCCCGCTGGGCGTCCAGTATCGGCCGCGCGTCCGTGAAGACGGCGACCGCGGCGGGTTCCAGCCTGGCTATCTTGGCCATCACCCGCACGATCTCGACCTGCTCCTCCGCCGACAGCGGCTCGAACAGGACGCGCTGCACGCGGACCACTCCTCCGGTGGCCTCGCGCACCGCCTGGGCGCCACTCTGCGAGAGAGCGAGCAACTTGCGCCGGCCGTCGGCCGGGTCTCGCCTGCGCAGCACCAGACCGCGCCTGACCAGCCGCGCGACCATCTCGGCCATCGTCGCCTTGTCGAGCGAGGCTCGCTCGCCGACGGTCCGCTGGTCCGCGCCCGGTTCCAGGGCGAGGACCAGCAGCACGGCGAACTGCGGAGCCGTGAGATCGGCTCCGACGTGCTCGGACCACAACCGCGTGTGGACCTGTTGCGCAACACGAATGAGGTGTCCGGGCGACTGCTGCAGTCGCGCGGACACGCGGGTTGTCGGGATCTCCCCCAGCACCATGTATCCGTCCCGATGTCACACCCGGTGTGTGTGGGACACCCGGGTGGGGCAGTTACGGCGAGTGGGCGTCCAGCTATGAGGGAGGGCGCTCCAGCCGTGCAGCCGGTGGCTGCTGGCGGACACTATACAAACGGCGGGGCCTTGCTGGCAGGCAGGGGCGGATAGTAGACGCAGGTTCGGCAACATTGGCATATTTACGCGCTCCGACTCGCTCCCGGTAACCCGGATTCAGCAGAAAGCCGACCGGTCGGTCCTTACCGACCGTCACACCTGGGGCTCTCCACCCTGGCCGCCCTCCCTACCCGCCGGTAAGGTGTGGCCACCTCCGACAGTGATCGACAGAGACCGACAGAGACGAGAGCGAGCATGACCGAGCAGAGCACCGCCCCCCGGGTCGCCGTCGTCACCGGCGCCGCCCGCGGCCTCGGCGCCGCCACCGCCGTACGGCTGGCCGAGGACGGCTACGCCGTCGCCGTGCTGGACCTGGACGAGAGCGCCTGCCAGGACACCGTCGACACGATCACCGCCGCCGGCGGCCGGGCCCTGGCCGTCGGCGCCGACGTCTCCGACGCCGGCCGGGTCCAGGCCGCCGTGGACCGCGTCGCGGCCGAGCTCGGCGCCCCCGTGGTGCTGGTGAACAACGCCGGGGTCCTGCGCGACAACCTGCTCTTCAAGATGTCCGAGTCCGACTGGGACACGGTCATGAACGTCCACCTTCGCGGCGCGTTCCTGATGAGCCGCGCGGTGCAGAAGCACATGGTCGACGCCGGTTTCGGCCGCATCGTCAACCTGTCCTCCTCCTCGGCCCAGGGCAACCGCGGCCAGGCCAACTACTCGGCCGCCAAGGCGGGCCTCCAGGGCTTCACCAAGACTTTGGCCATCGAGCTCGGCAAGTTCGGCGTCACGGCCAACGCCGTCGCCCCCGGCTTCATCGCCACGGACATGACGGCCGCCACCGCCGCCCGCGTCGGCATGGACTTCGAAGACTTCAAGCGGGCCGCCGCCTCTCAGATCCCGGTCCAGCGGGTCGGTCTGCCTGAGGACGTGGCCCACACCATCTCCTTCCTCGCGAGCGAGGGCGCCGGCTTCGTCTCCGGCCAGGTGATCTACGTGGCGGGCGGTCCCCTCGACTAGGGCTTCGCCTGAGCACGGAACCTACACAGGGTTACCACGGAGTGGGAAGCCGGTCGCACCGGCCGCCCACTCCGTTTCCTTTACCGGGGCTTTTGCATCACCATTCGAGAGGAGCACGGGCATTCGATACCGGAAACCTGGAAATCACTCCCCGGGCCACGCCCCGCGCGGGCCGATTGTCGATTTCCCGGGAAAATGACAATTCCCCCCTAAACGGCCCCGCCCGCCTGGGTAAGGTCACCCCCGTGCAAGCCAGAAGTACCCGTGCGCCCTTTCCCCCGAGCCGCCGCCAGGCCGCCCTGCTCGCCGCCACCGCCGTGGTCTACCTGCTGGTGCTGGCCGGGGTCGCGCTCAACACCTCGCTCGTGGACCTCGACTGGTCGGTGCGACTGCTGCGCCCCTACCAGCGCTGGCCCCGGCTCGAGCCGCTGCTCGACACCTGGGTGGTCGCCGGCCAGCGCGGGCCCTCCGCGATCGCCGCCTTCGCCTGGCTGGCCTGGCGCGCCCACCGGACCGGCCGGCTGCGCCCCCTGCTGGTGATGGCCGTCGCGCTGCTGCTGCTCAACGTCACCGTCGGCGCGGTCAAGATCGTCACCGGCCGCCTCGGCCCCCACTACGCCCAGTACGTGGGCTCCCCCGAGCTGTTCTCCGGCGGCACCATCTTCCCCTCCGGCCACACCGCCAACGCCGTGGTCACCTGGGGCGTGCTCGCCTACCTGGCCGGGCGCTGGCGGCGCACCGGCACGGTGATCGCCGCCGCCACCGCCTGCTCGATCGGCCTGACCACCGTCTACCTGGGCACCCACTGGGTCACCGACGTGCTGGCCGGCTGGGCCGCCGGGGCCCTGGTGCTGCTCTCGCTTCCGCTGCTGGAGCCCCTGGTCACCGCCGCCGAACAGCGGCTCCCCCGCCTCCCGGACCGCCGACCGCGGCGGAGGCTAACCTTCCCAGGCGCGCTGCACGAGGCCGCCGTCCACCAGCAGGTTGAGCCGCCCCTCGCGGTACTCCAGGGTGATCCGGTCCTGCGGCCCCAGCTCCCGCACCAGCGCCCAGCCGTCCAGGCCGGCCGCCTCCCGGGCCCGCTCGACCGTCATCCCCGCGTACCGCTCGGCGTCCATCGGCCCTCCCCGGCCCCGCTGCTCGGACGTACGCTGGAATCCTAGGCCCTCTCCAGGGCCAAGCCCCCACCCGCGCGGCCCGGAGGTGCCAGGCCATGCGCACCACCACTCCCAGGCGCTGGCGCAGCGGCACCGAACCGGCCAACGCCCGCAGCGACCTCAAGCTGCGCTACCTGCTGTCGCTGACCTTCACCCCGCTGTTCGCCCTCGCCACCGCGGGATTCGCCCTGTGGGCGGCCGCCTCCCCCGCGTACGGCGCGCCGAGCAGCGGCACCCTGACCGGTTTCGCGGTGGCCTGCGGCCTGCTGACGGTGTTCGCCGCGATCGACCTCGCCGTGGTGATCCGGCGCCGCCGCACCGAACTCTGACGTCACGGCCGGTTGCCGAGCGACTGCTTGACGAGCGTCCGCCCGAAGTCCCACATCAGCCCGCTGCCCCGGTGGGCGTCGTCCATGATGTCGGTGAAGGCGTCCACGAAGCGGTCCACGTCCCGTTCGGTGATGATCAGCGGCGGGATCAGCTTGATCACCTCCAGGTGGTCACCGGACACCTGGGTCAGGATGCGGTGGCGCTGGAGCAGCGGGACGACGACCATCTGGGCGAACAGCCCCTTGCGCGCCGCCTGCAGGGCCGTCCACCCGGTGCGCAGCTTGAGCGACTTGGGCCGGCCGAACTCGATGCCGATCATCAGACCGCGCCCGCGCACCTCGGCCAGCATCTCGTACCGGTCCACGAGCGCGGCCAGCCGCTCCCGGAACTGGTCGCCCACCTTGCGGGCGTTGTCCACGACCCGCTCGTCCTCCATGACCGCGAGCGTCGCGAGCCCCGCCGCCATGGCCTGGTTGTTGGCCCCGAAGCTGGTGGAGTGCACCAGCACCCGGTCCATCGAGGAGTACACCTTCTCGAAGATCCAGCTCTTGCCCAGCGTCGCCCCGATCGGCACGTACCCACCGGAGAGCGCCTTGGCCGCGCAGACCAGGTCGGGCAGCACCCCGTCCTCGTGCTGGTAGGCGAAGAACTCGCCGGTGCGCCCGATCCCGGTCTGCACCTCGTCGCAGATCAGCAGCGCCCGGTGCTCGTGCAGCAGCGCCTGCGCGGCGCGCAGCCAGCCCGGCGGGGGCGCGAGCACGCCCTTGCCCTGGATGGGCTCGACGATCAGGGCCGCGACGTCGCCGCGCTTCAGCTCCTTGGCCAGCGCCCCGATGTCGCCCAGCGGGATGGCGGTGTCCGGCAGCAGCGGGTCGAAGCCCTTGCGGAAGCCCTTCTCGCCGTTGACGGACAGCGAGCCGGTGGTCAGCCCGTGGAAGGCGTGGTCGGCGTAGAGGACGCGCCCCCGTCCGGTCGCGTAGCGGGCGAACTTGAGCGCCGTCTCCACGGCCTCGGTGCCGCTGTTGCCGAAGAACACCCGGTCCAGCCCGGGCGTGTAGGAGAGCAGCTTCTCGGCCAGCAGCCCGGCCAGCGGCGAGCAGTCGAAGCGCACCAGGTCCGGCAGGTCGAGGTCCATGACCTGCTGGACGGCCGCGCGCACCACGGGGTGGTGGCGGCCGAGGGCGAAGATCCCGAAGCCGGCCAGCATGTCGAGGTACTGGTGGCCCTCGGCGTCGTAGAAGTACGGGCCCTCGGCGCGCTCGTAGAACTTGTCGAAGCCGATGGTGTGCAGCATCCGCGACAGCTGCGGGTTGAGGTAGCGGCTGTTCAACTCGTAGCGCTCGCACCCGCGTTCGGCGAGGAGCGCGGCGAGGTCGAGAACAGGTCGCTCCGAGGCGGCTCGGGCGGGGTCGGGATCAGCCGGCATGGCGCGGGTTCGCTCCTCGGGTCGGCAGCAGGTTCTTGGCGAAGACGGCGCTCTGGGCCGCGACCCCGGTGCCGGTCAGCCCGGCCTCCTCGAGGATCTCCCCGCGCGAGGCGTGGCCGTGGAACTCCTGCGGCAGCCCGAGCACCCGGACGGGCACGTCCACGTCGGCGTCGCGCAGCGCCTGGGCGACGGCCGCTCCGACGCCGCCGGTGCGGCCGTTGTCCTCGACGGTGACCACCAGCCGGTGGGCGGCGGCCAGCCGGGGCAGCGCCGGGTCGACGGGCTTGACCCAGCGCGGGTCGACGACGGTGGCGGTGAAGCCCTCGGCCAGCAGCAGCCGGGCGGCGTCCAGGCAGGCGGGGGCGGTGGTGCCGACGGCGACCAGCAGGATCTCCGGCAGCGGCCCGGTGCGCAGCAGCACGTCCACCCCGCCGATGCGCTCGGTCGCGGGGACGGAGGGGCCGATGGTGCCCTTGGGGAAGCGGATCACCGTGGGCGCGTCCTCGACGGCGACGGCCTCGCGCAGCTGGGCGCGCAGCTGTTCGGCGTCCCGGGGTGCGGCCAGGCGCAGTCCGGGGACGACCTGGAGGATCGACAGGTCCCACATGCCGTGGTGGGAGGCGCCGTCCGGGCCGGTGACCCCGGCGCGGTCCAGGACGAAGGTGACGCCGAGCCGGTGCAGGGCCACGTCCATCAGGACCTGGTCGAAGGCCCGGTTGAGGAAGGTGGCGTACACCGCGACCACCGGGTGGAGCCCGCCGGTGGCCAGGCCCGCGGCGCTGGTGACGGCGTGCTGCTCGGCGATGCCGACGTCGAAGGTGCGGTCCGGGTACGCCTTGGCGAAGGGCGCGAGGCCGACGGGCTGGAGCATCGCGGCGGTGATCGCCACCAGGTCGGGCCGCTCGCCGCCGAGGGCGAGCAGTTCCTCGCCGAAGACGGAGGTCCAGGAGACGCCGGCGCTGGGCGAGATCGGCAGGCAGGTGTAGGGGTCGATCGGGTTGACGGCGTGGAAGCGGTCGGCCTCGTCCTGTTCGGCGGGCCGGTAGCCGCGGCCCTTGACGGTGAGGCAGTGGACGATGACGGGGCCGCCGAAGCCCTTGGCCTGGCGCAGCGCCTGCTCGACGGCGCCCAGGTCGTGCCCGTCGATGGGCCCGAGGTACTTGAGGCCGAGGTCCTCGAACATGCCCTGCGGGGCGAAGGCGTCCTTGAAGCCCTTCTTGGCGCCGTGCAGCGCGTCGAAGATCGGCTGGCCGACGAGCGGGGTGCGCTGGAGCGCCCCCTTGCCGAGGGCGAGGAAGCGTTCGTAGCCCTGGGTGGTGCGCAGGGTGGCGAGGTGGTGGGCGAGGCCCCCGATGGTCCTGGCGTAGGAGCGCTCGTTGTCGTTGACGACGATGACCAGCGGCCGGTTCTCGGCATCGGCGATGTTGTTGAGCGCCTCCCAGGCGAGTCCGCCGGTGAGCGCGCCGTCGCCGATGACGGCGACGGTGTGGCGGTCGTGCTCGCCGCGCAGCTGCGCCGCCTTGGCGAGGCCGTCGGCGTAGGAGAGGGCGGTGGAGGCGTGGGAGTTCTCGACGAGGTCGTGCTCGGACTCGGCCCGGGAGGGGTAGCCGGACAGGCCGCCCTTCATCCTGAGTCTGGTGAAGTCCTGGCGCCCGGTGAGGAGTTTGTGGACGTAGCTCTGGTGGCCGGTGTCGAAGACGATCCGGTCGCGGGGCGAGTCGAAGACCCGGTGCAGGGCGATGGTGAGCTCGACGACGCCGAGGTTGGGGCCCAGGTGGCCGCCGGTGCGGGTGACGGCGTCGATCAGGAAGTCGCGGATCTCCTCGGCGAGCAGCGGGAGTTCGGCCGCCGGGAGCCTGCGCAGCTCGGCCGGGGAGGTGACGCGGGAGAGCAGTGACATGGGTACACCTCACGACGTTCAGTGGTGCGGTGGTGGGCCCCACCGGTGTGCCTGGGCCTCCTGGTGCCTGGGCCCGGCGGGGGCGGGTCCGGCCCGGGCACGCCGCCCGGGCCGGACCGGTCGTTCTCAGCGGCTCTTGCCCGGGTTCACCGTCTCGGTGATGGCGCGCAGCGACTCGCGCAGCGAGCCCATGGTGGCGAGGACGGCGGTGGGCTCGTAGCCGCAGTGCGCCATGCAGTTGGCGCAGCGCGGGTCCTTGCCGCGGCCGTACTTGCTCCAGTCGGTCTTCTCCACCAGCTCACGGTAGGTGGGCACGTAGCCGTCCGCCATCAGGTAGCAGGGGCGCTGCCAGCCGAACAGCGAGTAGTTGGGGATGCCCCATGGGGTGCACTCGAAGTCCTTCTTGCCCTCGAGGAAGTCGAGGAACAGCGGGCTGTGGTTGAGCCGCCAGCGCCGCCGGTTGCCGCCGGCGAAGGCTGTGCGGAACAGCTCGCGGGTCTGCTCGACGCCGAGGAAGTGCTCCTGGTCGGGGGCCTTCTCGTAGGCGTAGGCCGGGGAGATCATCATCTCGTCGACCTTGAGCTCGTCGTTGAGGTAGTCCAGCACCTCGACGACGGTCTGCGGGGTGTCGGTGTTGAAGAAGGTGCTGTTGGTGGTGACCCGGAAGCCGCGCCGCTTGGCCTCCTTGATCGCGGCCACCGCCTCGTCGAAGACGCCCTCCTTGGCCACCGACTCGTCGTGGCGCTCGCGCAGGCCGTCGATGTGCACGGCGAAGGTGAAGTACGGCGAGGGCCTGAACTTGTCGATCTTCTTGCGCAGCAGCAGGGCGTTGGTGCAGAGGAAGACGTACTTGCGGCGCTCGACGAGCTGGCGCACGATCTCGTCGATCTGGGGGTGCATCAGCGGCTCGCCGCCGGCGATGGAGACCATCGGCGCGCCCGACTCCAGGACGGCGCCGACCGCCTGGGCGACGGGCATCCGCTGCTTGAGGACGCCCGCGGGGTGCTGGATCTTGCCGCAGCCCTCGCAGGCGAGGTTGCAGGCGAACAGCGGTTCCAGCTCGACGATCAGCGGGAACTTGTCGCGCCGTTTGAGCAGCTTCTGCTGCATGAGGTAGGTGCCGACCCGCACGGTCTGGCGCAACGGCATGGCCATGGCTAGCTCGCCTCCTGGCTGAGCGTCGAGGATGTCGGGTGGTTCAGGTCAGCGGGGCCGGGCCCCTGCCCGGGCCGGTACCAGTCGACGAGGGCGGGCACGGTGGCCCGCAGCGTCCGCCAGGCCCGTACCCCGGCGGGCAGGGTGCCGGGCCGCAGCAGTTCGTGCTCGGGGGTGTCCACCACCACCCGCAGGACGGCCGTCGGCAGCGCCGGACGCACCTCGGCCAGCGCGGACAGGACGCCGGACGCCTCCATGTCCACGGCCAGCGCGCCCTGGACGTGCAGGGCCCGCCGCTCCAGGCCGCGCACCACGTGGTCGGCGGTGTGGTGCACCCCGGTGTGGGCGACGATCCCGCACTCCTTGAGCGCCCGGGTCAGCTCCGGGCCGGAGTCGACGCGGTGGTGGTGGCCCTCCGCGTCGCGCACGCCGTCGGCGACCACGACCTCCCCGGGCCGGATCCCGGGGCCGACGGCCGCGCCGAAGCCGGCCACGACCACGGCACCGTACGCGGTGGGCGCCGAGCCGAGCAGCCGGCGCACCGTCACGGCCGCCCGGCGCCGGCCGACGCCGGTGCGCACCAGCACCGGCGGCCCCCCGGCCGCGCCCCGCCAGTCGCCGCCGCGCAGCGCCCAGACCTCGGGGCCGAGGGCGCAGAGCACCAGCAGGGGCGCGCTGGTCACCGTGCCGCTCCGATCGCCGGGGCGACGTCCAGGTAGCGGCCGAGCGCGGTCACCGGGAAGACCAGCCGGTAGAGGTGGTAGTTGATGGAGAAGTCCCACGGGAAGCCGGTGCCGGTGAACTGCGGCTCGTCCCAGGTGCCCTCGGGCAGCTGGGTGCGCACCAGCCAGGCCACGCCGCGCTCCACGGCCGGGTTGGCCCGGCCGCCCGGGCCCTCGCCGGCCGCGAGCAGCGCCATCAGCGCCCAGGCGGTCTGCGAGGCGGTGGAGTCGCCGCGCCCGGCCCAGCGCGCCGGGTCCTCGTAGGAGCGCATGTCCTCGCCCCAGCCGCCGTCCGCGTTCTGGCGGTCCTCCAGCCAGCGCACGGCGCGCCGCACGGCCGGGTGCTCGTCGGGGACGCCGGCCGCGGCGAGGGCGGGCAGCACCGAGCCGGTGCCGTAGATGTAGTTGGTGCCCCAGCGGCCGAACCAGGAGCCGTCCGCCTCCTGGTTGCGCAGCAGCCACTCGATGCCGCGCCGGGTGCGCCGGTCCGTCGCGAGGCCCGTCTCGGCGAGCATCTCCACCACGTGGGCGGTGACGTCGGCGGAGGGCGGATCGACCACCTCGCCGAAGTCGCAGAACGGCAGCCGGTTGGGCAGCTTGCTGGTGTTGTCGACGTCGAAGGCGCCCCAGGCCCCGTTCTTGGACTGCATGCCGAGGTTCCACAGCACGGCCCGGTCCACGGCCGCGTCCAGCCGGGCCGGGTCCGGGTGGCCGACCCGGCGCAGGGCGAGCACCACCTCGGCGGTGTCGTCGATGTCGGGGTAGGTGTCGTTCTCGAACTCGAAGGCCCAGCCGCCCGCCGGCAGGCCCGGCCGCTGGACGGACCAGTCGCCGCGGGAGGTGATCTCCTCGTCGAGCATCCAGTCGGCGGCGGCGACCAGCGCCGGGTGGTCGCGCGGCAGGCCCGCGTCGACCAGGGCGATGGTGGCCAGGCAGGTGTCCCAGACCGGGGACTGGCACGCCTCCATCCAGCGCATGCCGTCCTCGGTGTGGACGGTGAAGCGGTCGAAGGAGGCGAGCCCGGCCTTCATGACCGGGTGGTCCAGCTCGTAGCCCTCCAGGTGCAGGGCGATCAGCGAGTAGACGGCCGGGGGCTGGATGCCGCCCCAGCAGCCGTCCGCCTCCTGCCGCTCGACGATCCAGCGGCAGGCCTGGGTGACGGCGAGCTTGCGCAGCGGGCGGAAGGCCCGGTGGTGGTAGGCGTGGAGCACCCTGTCCAGGCGCTCGAAGAGGCCGTCCCAGCTGGTGGCGGGGGCCAGCGGCCGGGTCGGGTAGGGGTCGGCCGGGTCGGTGTGCAGCTCGGTCAGGGCGAAGGGCGCCGGGCGCACGGGCCGGTGGGAGGAGACGACGGTCAGCGGGACGATGGTCTGACGGGCCCAGCAGCCGAAGGCGTAGATGTTCAGCGGAAGCCACTTGGGCAGGAAGATGATCTCGGGCGGCATCTCGGGCAGCCGCTCCCAGGGCCACCAGCCGAACAGCGCCAGCCAGATCCGGGTGAACACCCGGGCGGCCGCGATGCCCCCGGCGGCGCGGATGTGGCGGGCGGCGGCCAGCATGTGCGGGGCGTTCGGGTCGTCCCCGGCGAGTTTGAGGGCGACGTACGCCTCGACGGTGGTGGACAGTTCGGCCGGGCCGCCGTGGAAGGTGGCCCAGGTGCCGTCCTCGCGCTGCTGGGAGCGGATCCACTCGGCGGTGGCGGCGGTCTGCTCCTCGGTCCGGATGCCGAGGAACTGCCTGAGCAGTAAGTCCTCGGCGTCCATCGTGACGTTGGTCTCGAGGTCGCCCTTCCACCAGCCCTCGGGGGACTGCAGGGAGAGCAGGTGGGCGGTGGCGCGGGCCAGGGCCTCGCGCGCGTCGGCCGGTCCCTGGTCCTCGCCCGCCGGCCGCGCCGGGCCGGCGGCCCCGGGCTCCCACCGCCCCGCGCCCAGCAGGGCGGCGGGGCGGTCGCCCACCGCGACCGGCTCGGAATCGTACTCAGGGTCGAGCCGGCCGTCCGCGGTTGCTGTCAACGTAACGTCACCTCTCTCGTACCACCACGAATTCGGCGAGTGCGACGAAGTGCTCGCGCACCTCGTCGGTCATGGGCACCTCGTCCAGGGCGGCGAGGGCAGTCGTGTGCTGACGCCGGGCCTCTTCCTGCGTCCAGGCCCGGCCGCCGGCCTCCTCGATCAGGGCGGCCCGGGCGGCGAGCTCGGGCTCGCTCTCCTCGCCGCGGCCCTTCGGGTCGGCCAGTTCCGCGGCGAGGCGGCGCGAGGCCGCACCGCCCTCGGCCAGCGCCGCGGCGACCGGCAGGGACTTCTTGCGCTGGCGCAGGTCGCCCCAGTGCGGCTTGCCGGTGACCTCGGTGGCGCCCCAGATCCCGAGCAGGTCGTCCACCGCCTGGAAGGCCAGGCCCAGGTGGTGGCCGTAGCGCTGGAGCGCCTCGGAGACCTCGTCGTCGGCCCCGGCCAGGACGGCGCCGATCGCCGAGGCCGCGGCCAGCAGGGCGGCGGTCTTGCCTCCCTCCATCTCGAGGCACTCCGCGACGGTGACGCTGTCGCGCTGTTCGAAGGAGACGTCCATGGCCTGGCCGTCGATCAGACGGCGGGTGGCCGTGGTGAGCAGCCGGACGGCCCGCGCGGCGTCGGCGGGGCTGGCGCCGCCGGTCTCACCGGCGTCGAGCAGCACCTCCGTGCCGAGCGTCGCCAGGGCGTCGCCGACCAGGATCGCCTGGGCAGGACCGAAGACCGTCCAGGCGGTGGCCCGGTGCCGGCGGGTCTCGTCACCGTCCATCAGATCATCATGGAGCAGGGAAAAGTTGTGCACCAGTTCAATGGCGACACCCCCGGGAACCCCGGCCTGCGCGTCGGCGCCCGCGGCCAGCGCCGACAGCAGCGCCAGGGCCGGGCGCACGGCCTTGCCGCCGTCCCCCTCCACCGGCGTGCCGTCCCGGTCGATCCAGCCGAAGTGGTACGCGGCGACGGTGTCCATCGGTGCGGCCAAACGGGCGACCGCGCCGCGCAGCAGCGGGCCGCAGAGCGTACGGCTGCGGGCGAGCAGCTCCGGCACCGAGACCGGTTCGGCGTGCGCCGTGCCTGAGGCGGCGAAACCGGTACGAGACTCCACGTGCGTTCCCTCTCCCTCGTCCTGCCGAGCCGCCCCTGGCGGCCGGATGGCGGCGTTCTCGGCGCGGCCGGTGTCGGTACGGACCGTGTCGGTACCGGTCGTCTCGGTACCGGTCGTGTCGGTACGGATCCCGGTACGGATCCCGGTGCGGATCGTGTCGGGCCGAACGGTGTCGGTACGGCCCGTCCCGCCCGGCTCGGCGCCGGTGCGCGGGCCCCGGGCTCTGGCGGGGTCCCCGGCGAGGGGGCCCGGCGTCACCGGGGCCACCTTCCGTCGCCCGCGTCCACCGGCACCCGGGCGCCCTCGGCCGCGAGGGCCGCGTCGGCGGCGGCGTGGCCGCTGCGCACCGCGCCCTCCATGGTCGCTGGCCAGCGGGTGGCCGTCCACGCGCCGGCGAGCAGCAGGCCCGGAACCTCGGTGCGGGCCCCGGGGCGCAGCGCCGCGGTGCCCGGGGCCGGGTCGAAGGTGGCGGTGCGCTCGCGGGTCACGAAGAAGTCCAGCACCTCGGCCCCGGCGGCGGCCGGCAGCAGCCGGGCCAGCTCGGGCAGGTAGCGCCGTCGCAGTTCGGCCACCGGCAGGTCGATCTCGTCCTGGACGGCGGACTGCGACAGCGCCAGGTACTGGGCGCCGGGGTGGGCCCGGCCCAGTTCGGTGCCGGCCAGGCCCGAGTGCGCGGTGCGGTCGAAGACCCACTGCACGGGCGAGCCGAGGGCGGCGAAGAAGGGCTGACGCAGCAGCGTGCGGTCGTAGACCACGTGCACGTTGAGGATCGGCGCCGTGCCGAACGCGGCGAGGCGCTCCTGGCGGGGGATCGCGCCCGGCGGCAGCAGGGCGGCCGCGGTGTCCTGGGCTCCGGCGAGGACGACGGTGTCGGCGGTGAGCAGTTCGCCGTCCTCCAGGCGCAGGGCGTGCTGGGGGGCGCCGGGCTTGAGCTCCGCCACGCGGGCGCGCAGCAGCACCTTCACCCCGGCGCGCTCCAGCTCCTCCAGCGCCCGGTCGTGGTGGATCTCGCCGAGCGGGACGGCGGCGACGCCGATGTCGGAGGCGCCCGGGTCGGAGAGCAGGCCCGTCTTGAACACCATCGCGGCCAGCGCCAGGGAGACCTGGTCGGCCCTGGCGTTCAGGGTGGCCACGCCCACGAGGTCCCACAGGGCGGCCGTGGTGGCGGCGTTCTGCCCGTGGCGGCGCAGCCAGTCGCCGAAGGAGATGTCGTCCAGCGCCGGGTCGTCCAGGTCCAGGCCCTTGAGGGCGAGCGCGCCGCGCACCACCCGGGCCCGGTCGGCGGGCGACAGGTGCGGGTAGCGGGCGAGGCTGCCGGCCAGGTGCAGCGGGACGGGCAGGGCGGCCCTGCGCAGCCGGCCGAGGGTGCGCACGGGCGCGCCCTCGGGGCCGGTGACGGACAGGACGGGGACGTCCAGGCGTTCCTGCAGACGGGTGAGCCGGGCCGCGCCGAGGCGTTCCAGCAGGCCCCGGTAGGCGGTGCAGCAGCGCAGGTAGACGTGCTGGCCGTTGTCGACGGTCAGCTCGCCGCGCTTGAAGGAGAAGGCCAGGCCGCCGAGCCGGGGGCGGCCCTCGACGAGGGTGACGCGCCGGCCGGCCTCGGCCAGGCGCAGCGCCGCGGTGATGCCGGCCAGGCCCCCGCCGACCACCACGGCGGCCGGGCGTGCGGCAGCGGCTCGCCCGGTCATCGGTCCTCCCCCTCGAAGTCGGTGGACCGCCCGGGGGCGGTCGCCGTGGTCGGCACGCGTCTCGGCACGGCCGTTTCCGTCAACGGCCTGCCCGGATGTGATTCCCCGCTGACACAGCGTGACAGAAGTGCGGTGAGAATCAAGAACGCCCCCCGGCGAGCCCGGAAAGCGCCACGTACGCCTTCTCCCAGCCCGGCAGCGAGACGCGGCCGCGCAGCACCGACTCGGGGTCGGCGGCGATCCGGCCGAGCAGCCGGTGGTAGATCCCGGCCATCGCGGCGGTGCAGGCGCGGCTGCGGCGGTCGAGCATCGGCAGCAGCCGCAGGCCCTCCTCGAAGGCGGCCTGGGCGCGGGCGGCCTCGAAGGCGACCAGGCCCGTGAAGTCGGCGCCGACGGGCGGCTTGGACAGGGCGAAGCCCTGCTGGCAGCCGAACCGGACGAGGTCCTCGGTGGGCAGGTAGGTGCGGCCGTTGAGGGCGTCCTCGCGCAGGTCGCGAAGGATGTTGGTGAGCTGCAGGGCCAGGCCCAGGGTGTCGGCGTAGTGCCCGCCGCGCTCGAAGTCCTCGCAGCCGTAGACGCCGAGCGAGAGCCGGCCGATGGCCCCGGCCACGCAGCGGCAGTAGACCTTGAGCTCCTCGTACGTCTGGTACTCGGCGCCCTTGAGGTCCATCTCGACGCCGTCGATCAGCTCGTCGAAGCCGCCGAGCGGGATCGGGAAGCGCCGGGCCGTGTCGGCCAGGGCGACCTTGATCGGGTCGGTGTCGTCCTCGGCGACCGTCCCGGCGCGGACCTCGTCGACCAGTTCCCGGGTGCGCAGCAGCGCCTCGGCCTTGCGGTCGGCCGGAAGGTCCCCGTCGCCGATGTCGTCCACCCGGCGGGCCAGCGCGTACAGGGCCGACATGGCCAGCCGCTTGGGCTCGGGCAGCAGCCGGATGCCGTAGCTGAAGTTGCGCGCCTGCAGGCCGGTCACCGCCTCGCAGTACCGGTATGCCGCCATGACCTGGGCCGACGCCAGTGGTGATGCCGCCACGCGGGCGTTCACCTTCCCTTCGCGAAGATGGCCGCCGCCTTCGCTGCGAGGCGGCGCTTGTCCGGCTTCGCCTGCCGGGCGAGCACGTCGTACCCGGCGTCCTCGACGGCCGCCAGGGCCGCGTAGCCGCCTGCGGTGAATCCCGCCAGGAGCAGTCGAAGCCTTCCCCGAACCGTACCTACCAATGGTGCGCCCCGGTCGAGCAGGGTGCGGGCCCGTTCGGTCTCGAAGGCGATCAGTTCCCGCACGGCCCCGTTCGCGGTGGGGGCGGCGAGGTCCTCCTCGGTGACGCCGAAGCGGTCGAGGTCCTCCTGGGGCAGGTAGATCCGGCCCGCCGCGCGGTCCTCGGCCACGTCCTGGAGGTGCTCGGCCAGCTGGAGGGCGGTGCAGATCGCGTCGGAGAGGGCGATGCGCTCGGGGGTGGAGACTCCGGCGAGGGCCAGGACGAGGCGGCCGACGGGGTCGGCGGAGAGGGTGCAGTAGCCGACCAGGTCGTCGTAGGTGGCGTAGCGGGTGGTGGTCTGGTCCACCCGGTTGGCCTCGATCAGACGGCGGAACGGCTCGGGGGTGAGTGCGTGCCGGTCGACGACGGGGACGAGGGCGGCCAGCAGCGGGTGGCGGGGCCGTTCGGCCTCCGCCGGGTGCAGGGCGGTCTCGAACACCCGGTCGAGGTCGCGCTCGAGCGCGTCGAGCAGGGAGAGCCGGAAGGCGGTCTCGGCCGGACTCGGCGGGCCGGACTGGGCCGAAGGGGTGGCCGAAGGGGTGGCGGGCGGTGCCTGGCCGGCCCCGAGGAGGGCGGCGGTGGCGCCCGGGTCGGCGAGGTCGCCGTCGCCGGAGTCGTCGACCAGCCGGGCGAAGCCGTAGACCGCCATCAGGTCGTCGCGCCAGGCCCCGGGCAGGAAGAACGGGGCGACCGGGAAGTTCTCGGCCCCCGCCTTCGCCAGGGTCTGGCCCGTGGACGGGCTCTGCGGGGTTTCAGGGGTTTCACTGGGCTGGGCCGAAGCCGACACTGCTGTCACTCCCCCGTTCTACACCGCTCGGTATGAGCGGTCCGACTCGGACACGCGTCCGAGCGCGGGCGCCACGTCCGACACACGAGCCTCGCACCCCGGGGCGCGCGGAGAAAGGGCGCCCCGCCCGGCGCACGGTGGCGCTCACCCCGCCGGGGGTACGGGCGGGGGCACGACGGACCAGGGGCCGGTCCCGGAGGGTTTCCGGGACCGGCCCCTGGTCAGGGCGGGCTCGCTACGGGCGCTCGCCGCGCTCGTAGCGGCCGACGACCTCCTCCGTGGGGCCGTCCATGACCAGCTCGCCGTGCTCGATCCAGATCGTGCGCTCGCAGACCTCGCGGATCGAGTTGTTGTCGTGGCTGACCAGGAAGACCGTACCGGCCGAGGCACGCAGCTCCTCGATCCGCTTCTTGCTGCGCTGCTGGAACGCCTGGTCGCCGGTGGCGAGGGCCTCGTCGATCAGCAGCACGTCGTGGGTCTTGGCGGCGGCGATGGAGAACCGCAGGCGGGCGCCCATGCCGGAGGAGTAGGTGCGCATCGGCAGGGAGATGAAGTCCCCCTTGTCGTTGATGCCGGAGAAGTCGACGATGTCCTGGTAGCGGGAGCGGACCTCGGCCGGGGACATGCCCATGGCCAGGCAGCCGAGGATGACGTTGCGCTCGCCGGTCAGCTCGTTCATCAGCGCCGCGTTGACGCCCAGCAGCGAGGGCTGGCCGTTGGTGTAGATACCGCCCTTCTCGGTGGGCAGCAGCCCGGCGATGGCGGACAGCATGGTCGACTTGCCGGAGCCGTTGGAGCCGATCAGGCCGATCGCCTCGCCCTTGTAGGCGGTGAAGCTGACGCCGCGCACGGCGTGCACCTCGCGCACGCCGGCGGCGCGCCTGCGGCTGATGATGCGGCTCAGGGCCGAGGTGGCGCTGCCCTTGCCGGAGCCGGCGCCGTGCACCCGGTAGACGATGTGCACGTCGTCGACGACGACGGTGGGCTCGCGGGCGATGTCCACGGCCGGGACGGCGTCGCGCTTGCTCAGGTCGGTGTCAGCCACGGCCGTACTCCTCCTCAGCCTTCCAGAAGAAGACGTATCCGATGACGAACATCCCGACGCCCCACGCGAGGCCGTAGGCCCACAGGTGCGGCGGGAGCTTCTGGTAGGCGCTCTGGTGCGTGTCGTAGATGACCGGTGCGAACGCGTGGCGCAGCAGGTCCATGTAGACCGAGGCCGGGTTGGCGGCCACGATCTTCTGGATGATCGGATCCCAGTGCTGGCTCTTCTCCTGGATGCTGAACATGACGCCGGACAGGAACATCCAGGCGCGCATCACGAACGGGATCAGCTGGGAGATGTCGCTGGTCCTGGCGCCGATCCGGGCGAACACCAGGGAGACGCCGGTGTTGAACAGGGTCTGCAGGATCAGCGCGGGGATGATCAGCAGCCAGGTCCTGCCCGGAGCGATCCCGGCGGACAGCACGGTGACGACCAGCACCACCATCGAGATCAGCAGCTGCTGGAGCTGGATGACCGTGAAGGCGATCGGCAGGCTGGCGCGCGGGAAGTGCAGCGCCCGGATCAGGCCGAGGTTGTCGGAGATCGCCCGGGTGCCGGACTGGACCGCGTTCTGGGTGAACTGGAAGACGAAGACGCCGATGCACAGCCAGGCGATGTACGTGTGGCCGGGGAAACCCTGCTTGTTCGCCAGGATGACGCCGAAGACCAGGTAGAACACGCCGCAGTTGAGGAGCGGGGTGACGACCTGCCACAGCTGGCCGAGCTTGGCGTCCGTGTACTGGGCCACCAGTCGGGCGGTGGCGAAGGCCCAGATGAAGTGGCGCCGGGCCCAGAGCTGCCTGGTGTAGGCGACCAGGCCCGGACGGGCGCCGCTCACCGACAGGCCGTACTTGTCCGCAAGCTGCTTGGGGGTCAATCCCGCGTCCGCCCCCGTGGGGGCTGAGAGGCTGACGGGTTCACTCACTGTCGACACATTCGTCCTTCACGCGGGATCGGTCGGGGCGGCCGGTCGGCGGGGGTCCGCCGGCCTTGCGCCGATGGGGATCCACTGGGATCACGGGAGAGAAGGGCCGGTGGGGGGCCACCGGCCGTGGCGATCGGTCGTCCGATCACGTCCGAATCACGTCCGGGACCGGACGTGATCCGGACGGATCAGATGATCGGGGGGCGTCCCAGCCTGGTCAGTCGCCAAACGGTACGCCATCGCATGGGCCGACGAGGACCGCCTGGTTCGCGCCAGCCCGCCCGGAATCCGCCCCACCAGGCCTTCAGCGCCTCCGGGGAGGGGCGTCGGGCCAGGGTCAGCAGGAACCAGGTTCCCAGATAGAGAGGCACCAACGGGGCCGGAAGGTTCCGCCTCGCGAGCCAGACCCTGTTGCGGGCCACGTTGTGGAAGTACGTGGCGTGCCGGGCGGGGGAGGTCGTCGGGTGGTGCAGGACGACGTCCGCCCGGTAGTCGATGGCCCAGCCGGCGTCCAGCGCGCGCCAGGCGAGGTCGGTCTCCTCGTGGGCGTAGAAGAACTCTCCGGGCAGCTGCCCCGCGTTCTCGAACACCTTGCAGCGCACGGCGCTGGCGCCGCCCAGGAAGGTCGTCACCCGGGAGGAGCGCAGCGGGTCGCTGGCGCGCAGCCGGGGGACGTGGCGGCGCTGGGTGGCGCCGGTGTCCGGGTCGGCGATCCGGAAGGAGACGATGCCCAGCTCCGGGTCGGCGGTGAACGCCTCGCGCAGCAGGCGGGCCGAGTCGGTGCGCGGCAGGTGGCCGTCGTCGTCCAGGAAGAGGACGGCGTCGACGTCCCGGCCGTCGGGGCCGAAGAGCTCGATGCCCACGTTGCGTCCGCCGGGGATGCCGAGGTTCTCGGGCAGCTCGACGGTGCGCACGCCCTCGGGCAGCGGGGGCAGCGGGGCGCCGTTGGCGACGACGGCCAGTTCGACGGCCGGGCCCTCCTGGGCGCGGACGGACTCGATCAGGGCGTTGAGCTCGGCGGGCCGGTTGCCCATGGTGATGATCACCGCGCCGAGGCGGAAGGCGTCCGCGGCGGCCGGGGCGCTCATCGCAGCCTGCTGGAGAGGACGATGCTCAGCAGGTGCAGCACGGTCTGGAGCATGGCGATCGCCGCCAGGACCACGACCGCGAGGCGGGTGAACAGCAGCCCGCCGTGGACGGCGTCGGCGATGCCGGCGGCCAGGACGAGCAGCGACGCCTCGACGGCTCCGACCAGGCGGTGGAACTTGAGGAAGGCGGCGGCGCGGCGGGCCCGGGCGACCGAGGCCGAGCGGGGCACCGAGGCGCTGTCCTCGACGGCCGTCATGCCGCTGCGGGCGCGGGCCACGTCCACCAGGTCCGTCTCGGACTTGATGAGGATCGCGCCGAGGGCGGCCAGGGTGCCGAGGAAGGCCCACTCCCAGTGGGAGCCGGCGCCCTCGCGGTGGAACAGGTCGGTGGCGCGCAGGCCCAGGCCCGTCAGCAGGGCCGCCTCGGACATGTAGTGGCCGACGCGGTCGAGGTAGACGCCGGTGAGCGAGGTCTGGCGGCGCCAGCGGGCCACCTCCCCGTCCACGCAGTCCAGCAGCAGGTAGACCTGGATCAGCAGGGCGCCCAGGATCGCGCCGGTCAGGCCCGGCAGGACGAGGGCCGCGCCGGCGAGGACGCCGGTGAGCATCATCAGGTAGGTCAGGCCGTTGGGCGTGATCGCCGTCATGGTGGAGAGCACGCGGGTGATCCGCAGCGAGATCCTCCGCATGTAGAGGCGCCCGGCCCAGTGCTCGGCGCTGCGGCGCTGGAGCATGCCCTCCGGGTGGATCACCGCGCGCAGCTCCTCGATGGAGGGCCGGCGGGTCAGGTCGACCGGGGGCGGTGCGGCGCCCGCGGTGGAGGGGTCAGCTGTTGACGGCTTGGACATAGTCGGCGTACGCGTCCCTGATCGCGGAGGGGGAGAGGTCGAGGTGTTCCAGGATGGTGAAGCGCCCCGGCCGGGTGTTCGGAGCGTAGTGCACCGCTTCGGTGAACTCCGCATCGGTGAAGCCGATTTGAGCTGCGGTCACCGGCAGGCCGTGGCGCGCCAGGCGCTCCACGATCAGACCGGACAGCTCGCGTTCGCCCCGCAGGAAGCTGGCGAACGCCGCGCCGAGGCCGACCTGTTCGCCGTGCTGGGCGGAGCGCTTGGGGTGCAGCACGTCCAGGGCATGCGAGATCTCGTGGCAGGCGCCCGAGGAAGGCCGGGTGCTGCCGGCGATGTTCATCGCGATGCCGGACAGTACCAGGGCTTCGGCCAGGGCCGTCAGGAGGTCCTGGTCCTGCGTGCTCCCCGGGTGCCGCAGGAGGTTCTCGCCGGCCGAGCGGGCCATCGCCACGGCCAGTCCGTCCACCGGCTCGCCGGTGACGGCGTGTGACAACTCCCAGTCGGCGCAGGCCGAGATGTTGGAGACCACGTCCCCTATGCCGGCCGCGACGAAGCGCTGCGGCGCCTGGCGGATCACGTCGAGGTCGACGACGATGCCGATCGGGCTGGGCACCCCGTAGGAGCCGCGGCCGGCGTCGTTGTCGAGCGTGGAGACGGGCGAGCAGATGCCGTCGTGGGCCAGGTTGGTGGCCACGGCGACGATCGGCAGGCCCACGCGGGCGGCGGCGTACTTGGCGGCGTCGATGATCTTGCCGCCGCCCAGGCCCACGATCGCGTCGTAGTGGCCGCCGCGCATCGACTCGGCCAGGCTGACGGCGCTGTCGAGGCTGCCGTCGTCCACGTTGTACCAGTCGGCGCCGGGCAGGGCAGGCTCCAGGCGGCGGCGCATGGCCGCGCCGGAGCCGTTGCTGATCGCCACCGCGATCCGGCCCGAGGCCGACAGCCTCTGGTCGGCGAGGATGCCGCCGAGCGCGTCCAGGGCGCCCGGGCGGATCTCGACGAACAGCGGCGACGGGACGAGTCGGGTCAGTACCGGCACGCGATCTCCCGCGCCTTCGCCAGGTCGTCGTGGTTGTCGACCTCGACCCAGGAGACCTCGCCGATGGGCTGCACGTCGATGCGCAGGCCCCGGTCCACCATCTCCTGGTAGCCGTCCTCGTAGTACAGCTGCGGGTCGCGCTCGTAGGTGGCGCGCAGCGCGTCGGTGAGGTCGGCGGCGGCGGAGGGGTTGATCACGGTGACGCCGATGTACTCGCCGGTGGCCTCGGCCGGGTCCATCAGCTTGGTGATGCGGCGCATGCCGGCGGCCGGGTCGACGACGACCTTCATCTCCTCGTCGGCGAGCTTCTTCACCGTGTCGAGGGCGAGCAGGATGCCGGGGGCGCGGCCGGCCTCGGCGAGCTGGCGGTTGCCCTCCAGCATCGTCCGCTGGACCGAGGCGGGGTGGACGGTGTCGCCGTTGGCGAGCAGGAGGCCCTCGGCGAACAGCTCGCGGGCGCACCAGAGGGAGTAGGCGTTGTTCCACTCCTCGGCCTTGTCGTTCTCGACCAGGTGGAGCTTGACGCCGTACTTCGCCTCGAGGGCGTCCTTGCGGTCGTACACGGCCTCCTTGCGGTAGCCGACGACGATCGCGGCCTCGCGCAGGCCGTTCTCGGCGAAGTTGCGCAGGGTGAGGTCCAGGACGGTCCGCTCCCCGTCGACCGGCACCAGCGCCTTGGGCAGGGTGTCGGTGTACGGGCGCAGCCGGCGGCCGGCGCCGGCTGCGAGAACGAGGCCGATCATGCGGGGTCTCCTGATCCGTCGTGCGGTGCACAGGGGGGTGTGCCGAGGGACGCCGGTGCCGCTTCGCCCGACCGGGCGGCGGCGCGCCCGTACGGGCGTGGATGCGGTCACCGCGTCGTATGCGATGGTAGGCGACCCGGGCGACCAGCCGGAACGCGGCCGGGGGCGTTGCGGCGGGCCGCGGGCCGCGTTTCGGCGGCGCGGCGGCGGTACGGCGGCGGGGTGGACGGCGGTACGGCGGTGGGGTGGGCGGCGGTACGGCGGCCGCACGGCGGACCGAACGGAATTCGAACGTTAATCGCATGGATCTTCGATGGAAATCCGGCGTTCGGGGGAAGGTTCCGCCCGTCTCTGCACGGACCGAAACTCCTCCGGGTCATGATCCGCCCGATTGTGCGTGTAGCCGGTGCCGGACACCACCCATACGGCACACTTGACCCCCGGTGACGGCGCCGGCACCCCCCGCCGCGTCCGCCGCGCCCGGCCGGTCCGCCGGGCGCGTTCCGCTTGGTCCCGCTCCTGGTCCCGCTCCCGAAAGAGGCCCCATGCCCCCCCAGAGTCTGCCGACCGACCCGACGCACTTCGCAGCGGAGATCGACACCGGTCTCGACGTGGAGACCGATGTCTCGGTGGCCGCCGCCTCGGGTACGGGCACCGAGATCCTGCTGGAGCTCGTCGACGACGAGGGCGTGACGATCGGCACCGGCGAGAAGCTCTGGGCCCACCAGCAGCCGGGCCGGCTGCACCGGGCCTTCTCGGTGTTCCTGTTCGACCGCCAGGGCCGGCTGCTGCTCCAGCGCCGGGCGCTGGGCAAGTACCACTCCCCCGGCGTCTGGTCGAACACCTGCTGCGGCCACCCGTACCCGGACGAACCTCCCTTCGTGGCCGCCGCGCGCCGCACCGCCGAGGAGCTGGGCGTCGCGCCGGCGCTGCTGTGCGAGGCCGGCACGGTGCGCTACGACCTGCCGGACGAGGCGTCCGGGCTGATCGAGCGGGAGTGGAACCACCTGTTCGTCGGGCTGGTCACCGCGCCGGTCGTGCCGGACCCGGACGAGGTGGACGACTTCGCCTTCGTGACCGCGCAGGAGCTGCGGGAGCTGCGGGCCGAGCGGCCGTTCTCGGTGTGGTTCGAGACGGTCTTCGAGGCCGCGCTGCCGGGCATCCGGGAGATCGCCGGGCGGGACTGGTAGGCCGGTCCGGCGGTCCTCCCGCCGGCCGCCCGGCCGCCCGTCAGTCCGGCCGTCAGTCAGTCAGTCAGTCCTCGGGCTCCGGGGGAACGGGCAGCGAGGCCCAGATCACCTTGCCGCCCTCCCCCGTCCGCTCCACGTCGCAGACCCCGCCCGCCTGCAGGGTCACGCTCTTGACCAGCAGCAGGCCCCGCCCGCCGGTGCGGCCGGTGTCGCTCTCCAGCGCCTTGGGGTGGTACGGGTCCCCGTCCTCGACGGAGACCCGTACCCAGCCCCGGCGCACGCTCAGCTCGGTGGTGACCTGGGGGGTCAGCTCGGCGGCGTGGGTGACCGCGTTGCCCACCAGCTCGGAGACGATCAGCAGCAGGTCGTCCACCAGCTCCTGGTAGCGCACCCCCGTCATGCCCTGGGCGAGCAGCCGGTCCCGCACGGCGTGGCGGGTGAGCGGCACGGAGGCCTGCTCGGCGGGCACCGGGAAGCGCCAGACGCCCTCGACCGGTCCGGGCGGCCCGGCGGGCACGCGGCGCGGGCCGCCGCGTCTCGGCTCGGCCTTCGCCGTCCCGCTGATCTGCTCCACGTCCAGCCGCCCTTCGTCCGCGACCCGGGAACCGTCCGGGAACCAGGCGTTCCACTCGGGGCGCCCTCGGTGCACAGAGGCTAGGAGAGCGGCCCCCGCGGCCGTGGCACCGGCGACAAGTTGCCCGTGTCGGACCGGTTGTGTCGGGAACCGATCGCGCGCACCCCCGAAGTCGACCGCTTGCTTCGCGCTCGGCGCCGCTTCGGCCCGTTTTCGAGCACGTTCGCGAGCCGTCCCATCCACCCCGGCCACTCCGCCCGTCCCCACCGGCGGAAACGCTGGTGAGAAGCACTCCGGAACCCTGGTAATGTTCTCTCTGTCGCCGAGGGGGCGAACGAAAAGCCCCCGAAGCACACACCCCGTCCGGGTGGCGGAATGGCAGACGCGCTAGCTTGAGGTGCTAGTGCCCTTTATCGGGCGTGGGGGTTCAAGTCCCCCCTCGGACACAGTCGAATTCCCCGTGGAATCCCCAAAGGATTCCACGGGGAATTTTTCGTTTCCCGCCGCAGACCCGTGCCGACCGCGCGCCGACCGCATACCGGGCCGCCTCCTCGCCCGAAAAGTTCGGACACGAGATGGCAACGATCGAGCCGTTTGAGCTTCCCATGAGGTATTCGCCCGATTTCGGCTCATAGGCTGCTTTCCGTTTGCCCGGAACAACCGGGCGAATGCATGGAAACCCGATGGAAAACCGACTCCACCCGATGGACCGCGAGCGAGGGGACCGATACGTTGAGTGAGCCCGACACGTCGACGGCGTCACACAAGAACTACCGCCGGTCCCTCGGCACGATCAGCCTCACGGCCGTCGGGCTCGGGTCGATCATCGGGTCCGGGTGGCTCTTCGGCGCCGAGCGCGCCGCCAAGCTGGCCGGCCCCGCGTCGATCCTCGCGTGGGTGATCGGGGCCGCCGTGGCGCTGACCATCGCGCTCACCTACAGCGAGCTCGGCTCGATGTTCCCCAAGGCCGGCGGCATGGTCCGCTTCGGGCAGTACTCGCACGGCTCGCTGGCCGGCTACCTGGCCGCCTGGGCCAACTGGATCGCCATCGTCTCCGTGATCCCCGGCGAGGCCACCGCCTCCGTCCAGTACATGAGCTCCTGGGACTTCGGCTGGGCGAAGGGGCTGTACGACGGCAAGGAGCTGACCCTCAGCGGGGTCGGCCTGGCCAGCGTGCTGCTGCTGGTCTACTTCGCGCTGAACTGGTTCGCGATCACGCTGTTCGCCAAGACCAACACCGCGATCACCGTCTTCAAGGTCGTCGTGCCGACGCTGACCGCCGGCGCGCTGCTGTTCGCCCACTTCGACACCGCCCACTTCACCGACCACGGCGGCTTCGCGCCGAACGGCTGGAGCGCGGTGTTCACCGCCGTCGCCGTCTCCGGCATCGTCTGGGCCTTCAACGGCTTCCAGTCCCCGCTGAACATGGCCGGCGAGGCCCGTGACCCCGGCAAGTCCCTGCCGAAGGCCGTCATCGGCTCGATCCTCATCGCCCTGGTCATCTACGTGGCGCTGCAGATCGCCTTCCTCGGCGCCATCCCCGCCGCGGACCTGTCGGGCGGCTGGAGCAGCCTGTCCTACACCTCGCCGCTGGCCGACCTGGCCATCGCCTGGGGCATCAACTGGCTGGCGATCCTGCTGTACGCGGACGCGTTCATCTCCCCCTCCGGCACCGGCATGATCTACGCCGCCACCACCTCGCGCATGATCCACGGCGTGCAGGAGAACGGCCACCTGCCCAAGCTCTTCGGCCGGGTCGACGCCAAGACCGGCATCCCGCGCCCCGCGCTGGTGCTCAACCTCGTCGTCGCCTTCGGCTTCCTCGCCGTCTTCCGCGGCTGGGGCTCGCTCGCCGAGATCGTCTCGGTGGCCACCGTCATCTCGTACATCACCGGCCCCGTCGCCGTGATGTCGCTGCGCCGCCTCGCCCCCGACCTGCCGCGGCCGGTGAAGCTGCGGGCCATGCCGGTGATCGCGCCCGTCGCGATGGTCTTCGGCTCGCTGGTGCTCTACTGGGCCCGCTGGCCGCTCACCGGCAAGGTCATCCTGCTGATGGCCGCCGGCGTGCCGATCTGGGCCTGGTACGAGCTGCGCAAGCCCCTCGCCGAGCTCAAGCCGCACCTGAAGGCGGGCGCCTGGATGGTGACCTACCTGTTCGTGATGGCGGGCGTCTCCTGGGCCGGCAGCGAGGACTTCGGCGGCAACGGGCGCCTGCCCGAGGGCTGGGACATGCTGATCGTGGCCGGCATCGGCCTGGCGTTCTACTACTGGGGCGTCGCCAGCGCCTGGGCGAACCCCTCGCTGGCCGAGGTGCGCCGGGAGATCGAGGCCGAGCAGGCTTCGGGCGAAGCGGCTCGGGGCGAGGCGGCTCCGGTCGACGCGGTTGTGGGCGACGCGGTTGTGGGCGACGCGGTTGTGGGCGGCGCGGCTGCGGGCGCGGCTTCGCGGCGGAGCTGAGACCCGGGTACGCGAGGGGGCCGGTCGGGATCCCGACCGGCCCCCTGGTTTTGATCAGGCCAGGTCGACGCCCGGGTAGAGCGGGAAGGGCGCGAGCAGGTCTGCGGCGCGCTTGGCGACGCCCTCGCTGACGGTGGCGTCCAGGGTGTAACCCGCCTTGGAGGCGGCGCCGTTGGCGGTGGTGGTCGGGGTGGCGGCGCGCAGGACGGTGTCGATGAGGCCCGCGATCTCGTCCATCTCGGCGGCGCCCAGGCCGCGCGTGGTCAGGGCCGGGGTGCCCAGGCGCACGCCCGAGGTGTACCAGGCGCCGTTCGGGTCCTGCGGCACGGAGTTGCGGTTGGTGACGATGCCCGAGTCCAGCAGCGCCGCCTCGGCCTGACGGCCCGTCAGGCCGTGACCGGAGACGTCGGCGAGCACGAGGTGGTTGTCGGTGCCGCCGGTCACCAGCGCCGTACCGCGCCGCCGCAGGCCCTCGGCGAGCGCCTGGGCGTTGTCCACCACGGCCTGCGCGTACGCCCGGAACTCGGGGCGGCGGGCCTCCGCGAAGGCGACGGCCTTGGCGGCCATCACGTGGGAGAGCGGGCCGCCGAGCACCAACGGGCAGCCGCGGTCCACGTGTTCGGCCAGCTCGGCGGTGCTGAGCACCATGCCGCCGCGCGGGCCGCGCAGGGACTTGTGGGTGGTCGTGGTGACGATGTGGGCGTGCGGGACCGGGTCGTGGTCGCCGGTGAACACCTTGCCCGCGACCAGGCCCGCGAAGTGCGCCATGTCGACCATGAGGGTCGCGCCGACCTCGTCCGCGATCTCGCGCATCCTCGCGAAGTCCACCCGGCGCGGGTAGGCCGAGTAGCCGGCGACCAGGATGAGCGGGCGGAACTCGCGGGCGCTCTCGCGCAGGGCGTCGTAGTCGATCAGGCCGGTGGCCGGGTCGGTGCCGTAGCTGCGCTGCTCGAACATCTTGCCCGAGATGTTCGGGCGGAAGCCGTGGGTGAGGTGGCCGCCGGTGTCCAGGGACATGCCGAGCATCCGCTGGTTGCCGAGCTCCTGGCGCAGCTGCGCCCAGTCCGCCTCGGTGAGGTCGTTGACGTTGCGCACCTTCGCGCGCTCCAGGGCGGGGCTCTCGACGCGCTGGGAGAGGACGGCCCAGAAGGCGGTGAGGTTGGCGTCGATGCCGGAGTGCGGCTGGACGTAGGCGTGGTCGGCGCCGAAGAGTTCGCGGGCGTGCTCGGCGGCGATCGTCTCGACGGTGTCGACGTTGCGGCAGCCGGCGTAGAAGCGGCGGCCGGCGGTGCCCTCGGCGTACTTGTCGCTGAGCCAGTTGCCCATGGCGAGCAGGACGGCCGGGGAGGCGTAGTTCTCGCTGGCGATCAGCTTGAGGGAGGCGCGCTGGTCCTCGATCTCCTGGCCGATGGCGGCGGCGATGCGCGGCTCGACCTCGGCGACCACGTCGAGGGCGTTGCGGAAGGCGGTGTTGGCGGCCGCGCCGGCGGCGGTGTGCGGGGCGGCCGCATCCGGGGTGGGGAACGGGGATTGCTGGGCCATGGCGGTCTCCTGACGGCGATGCGGGGCGGCCCAGGCGCTCGGCGACTTCAGGCGTGAGGATTCACGGGGCCGCTTCCCGATGGTCGATTCCATCCGTGCGCGCCAGTCGCGGCCCACCGGGATCGTACCAACCTCGCGGGGGCTGTGGCGGAGGTCTCAGAATGCGGGACGGGAGGAGGGATTCAGGGCTTTTGTCCGTTCCTCGGATGTCGTTCCGTTGCGGCGGTGTTGCGGCGAAATGAAGCCGCCATATTTCCGGAAACAATGCGGCAGGAATTCCCCCGAGCCGCTGTGAAGGGATTTGCCTGGCATCCGATGTATCCGATCTGATGTGACCCGTGAGGCCGACGGGAAAACCCCGGGAGCCCCCACCGGAAATACCCATCAGCGCACCCTCACCCATGGGGCGGCCGAGAATTCGGGGAGTACGCCTCTCATGGCAGTGGTCGACACCGTCCCAGATCCCACCACGCCCCCCGTCCCGGCCGGCCCGGCCGCCGCGGGCCCCGCGCCCGCCGCGCCGGGCCTGCTGCGCCGGCTGCTGCGCGACCGGGTCGGCGCCGCCTCCCTCGCCGTCGTCCTGCTGTTCCTGCTGCTGGCCGCGGCGGCTCCGCTCGTCGCCGCGCTGTACGGCAGGAACCCGCTCGAGCACTACGGCCAGAACACTCCCGGCCTGCTCAGCGACAGCGGACTGCCGATGGCCCCCAACGGCGGGATCTCGGGCGATTTCTGGTTCGGCCTCGAGCCCGGGCTCGGGCGGGACGTCTTCACCCAGCTGCTGTACGGCATCCGCACCTCGCTGCTGATCGCGGGCGCCGCCGCCGTCGTGACCACCTCGCTCGGGGTGTTCGCCGGCGTCGCGATCGGCTACCTCGGCGGGATCGCGGACCGGCTGTTCGGATTCCTGGCCAATGTGCTGCTCGCCTTTCCCACCCTGCTCCTGCTGCTGGCACTCAGCCCGGTCATCCAGTCCCGGCTGGTCGATCCGGGCAGCGCGGAGCCGGAATGGATGCAGTTCCTGGTGCTGATTCTCGTCTTCTCCGCGTTCGGCTGGATTCCGCTCGCGCTTTCCCTGCGCGCCACCGTCCGGTCGCTGCGGGAAAGGGATTTCGTGCAGTCCGCCCGGGCACAGGGAGCCGGCCGTTACCACCTCGTCGTGCGCGAACTGCTGCCCAACGTCCGCTCGCAGCTGCTGGTGCACGCGACCATGGCCGTGCCGACCTTCGTCGCCTCCGAGGCCGCGCTGTCCTTCCTCGGCGTCGGCGTCACCGAGCCCGTACCGGACTGGGGGCGGATGATCGCCCGCGGCTCGGAGGTCTTCCAGGCCGACCCGACGTACATGGTCTTCCCCGGCGTGGCGCTGCTGGTCTTCGTCCTCGCCTTCAACCTGCTCGGCGACGCCGTCCGGGACGCGCTCGATCCGCGGTCCGGCGGGCGCTGAAGCCCCCGCTCCTTCCGTTCGCCCCTTCCTTCCGTTCACCCCTTCCCGCAGCAGAGCCCCGGCGCGATCCGCCGGGGCCGAGGAGAGATTCGCCATGCGCTGGACCAAACCGTCGCTCGCCGTCATCGCCACCGCCCTGCTGGCGACCTCCTGCTCGGCCGGCGCGAGCAACAGCGGCTCGGGCGGCGCCCAGGCCAAGGAGACCTCGCCGCTGACCGCCGCGCTCGGCACCGAGAAGGAGAGCGCCGGCCCCGCCCCGGCCGTGGCCGGCGCCCGGTCCGGCGGCACGGTCAACGTGTACAACGCCACGGAGTTCCGCCACCTGGACCCGCAGAAGGTCTACGCGGGCGCCACCTACAGCGCCTCCCTGCTCTGGGGGCGCCAGCTGACCCAGTACCAGGTCGTCGACGGCAAGGCCAAGCTGGTCGGCGACCTCGCCACCGACACCGGCACCTCGGCCGACGGCGGGCGCACCTGGACGTACAAGCTCAAGCAGGGCGTCGCCTGGGAGGACGGCAAGCCGATCACCGCCCAGGACGTCAAGTACGGCATCGAGCGCACCTTCGGCAAGGGCTACGAGGTCGGCCCGCCGTACTGGCCGCAGTGGCTCACCGGCGAGGCCAGCTACGAGGCGGCCGTCGCCAAGTACCCGGGCCCGCAGTCCGGCGACCTCGCCGCGATCGAGACGCCGGACGAGCGCACGATCGTCTTCCACTTCCCGCAGCCGCAGGCCGACGTGCCGTACATGGCCGCGCAGTCCTCCTCCTCCCCGGTGCGCCGGGACAAGGACACCGGCACCGACTACGACCGGCTGCCGTTCGCCACCGGCCCGTACCGGATCGCCGAGCACGTGCAGAACACCCGGATGGTGCTGGAGCGCAACCCGGCGTGGAAGGCCGAGACCGACCCGATCCGCAACCAGTACCCCGACAAGTTCGTCTTCACGTACGGCAAGGAGACGCTGAGCATCAACCAGCAGATCCTGTCCGGGCGCGACGGCGGCGCCGACGCCACCACCGCCGCCGACACCCTCTCCCCCGAGCTGTACCAGAGCGCCGACACCGACCCGAAGACCAAGGAACTCGTCGTCTCCGGCCGCCAGGGCGCCTTCGTCACCCAGCTGGTCATCAACAACGAGCGGGTGCCGGACGTCGCGGTGCGCAAGGCCCTCCACCTGGCCTACCCGCGCCAGCAGGCCCGGCAGGTCCAGGGCGGCTCCCGCACCGGCGAACTGGCCACCACGCTCAGCTCGCCCGCGCTCATCGAGTGGCAGAAGTACGACCTGTTCCCGGCCAAGCCCGAGGGCGACCCGGAGGCCGCCAGGACCGAGCTCGCCAAGGCCAAGCAGGCGCCCGCGAGCCTGACGTACGGGTACAGGAACACCCCGAACGGGCAGCGCGTCGCGCAGGTGCTCGTGGACGGCTTCGGCAAGGCGGGCATCACGGTCGTCCCCAAGCCGATCGACCCCAAGTCCTTCCTGGACGAGGTGCACCGCACCGACTCGCCGTACGACCTGTTCGAGGAGACCTCCTCCGTCGACTGGCCGACGCCCTCCACCCTGATCCCCTTCTCCTTCGACGGCCGCGCCGGCGGCGACCTCAACGCGGCGCGCTACCGCAACCCCGAGGTGGACAAGGAGATCGACCGGATCAACCGGATCGGCGAGCCGCGCGCCAAGGCCAAGGAGCTGTACGCGCTGGAGCAGACGGTCATGAAGGACGTGCCGGTGCTGCCGTACGCGTACCCGACCGTCAACCAGCTGCGCGGCGCCAACCTGGGCGGGGCGTTCATCCACCCGATCTACGGGACGATCGGGCTGGGCTGGCTGTACCTGAAGTCCTGACGCGCCCTGCGCCCGCCCCCGCGCCCGGCGACCCCGGCGCGGGGGCGGGCGGACGGCCCCCTACTTCCCGTCTTCGTCTCCCCCTTTCACCTCCCCTTTTCGTCGACCCCCGGATCGGCCATGCTCTCCTTCGCCCTGCGGCGCCTCCTCCAGGCGCTCGCCGTCCTGGTCGCGGTCTCCGCCGCCGCCTTCGCCCTCTTCTACGCCGCGCCCGCCGACCCCGCCCGCGCCGCCTGCGGCCCGCGCTGCGACGCCGGACAGGTCGCGGCGGTGCGCCAGAGCATGGGCCTGGACCAGCCGCTGCTCACCCAGTACACCGACTACCTGCGCGGGGCCGTCGCCGGGCGGGACATCGGCGACGTCGACGGCTCGGTCATCCACTGCGACGCGCCCTGCCTGGGCTACTCCTACCGGCTGCACCAGCCCGTCACCGAGGCGCTGGCCGACCACCTGCCCGTCACCCTCTCGCTGACCGCCGGGGCGCTCGCCGTGCTGGTGGTGCTGGGCCTGGGCACCGGGTTCGTCTCCGCGCTGCGCCACGGCCGGCGCACGGACCGGCTGCTCGCCGGCTTCACCCTGGTCGGCGCCAGCGTGCAGATCTACTTCCTCGGGTACGTCGCCCAGTGGGCGCTGGTGTACTCCACGGGCCTGCTGCCGCTGCCCTCGTACACCCCTCCGGCCGAGGACCTCGCGGCCTGGGCGGGCGGGATGCTGCTGCCCTGGCTGGTGCTCGGGTTCGTCAACTCGGCCGTGTTCGCCCGGCTTTCACGGGCGCAGCTGCTGGAGACCATGAATGAGGAGTACGTGCGCACCGCGCGGGCCAAGGGGCTGGGGCGCCTGCGCGCCCACCTCAAGTACACCTCGCGCGGGGCGGCCGGGCCGCTGGTGCAGCTGCTCGGGCTGGAGGCCGGGGTACTGCTGGGCGGGGCCGTGATCACCGAGACGGTGTTCGGGCTGAACGGGGTCGGGCGGTTCGCCGCCGAGGCCGTGGAGGGACAGGACCTCCCGGCCGTGGTCGGCGCGGTGCTGCTGGCCGCCTGCTTCATGGTCCTGTTCGTCGCGCTGGCCGACCTGGCGGTGGCCTGGCTCGATCCGCGCATCCGGCTGAGCTGAGGGAGTCGACTCCGATGACGTCGCATGATTTCGCTGGTCCTGCTGGTCCCGCTGATCTCGCTGGTCCTGCTGGCCCCGCTGCTCTCGCCGGTCCTGCTGTTCTCGCTGATTCCGTCGTCCGTTCCGGGGGTTCCGGCTGGGTGGTGGAGCCGGTGCTGAGTGTGCGCGACCTGACGGTGAGCTTCGCCGACCCGCGCGGGGGCGCGCCCGTCACCGCCGTGCAGGGCGTCTCCTTCGACCTCGCACCGGGTGAAGTCCTGGGCCTGGTCGGGGAGTCGGGCTCGGGCAAGTCCACGGTCGGGCTGGCCGTGCTCGGCCTGCACGATCCGCGCACCACCACCGTCACCGGATCGATCCGCCTGGACCGACGGGAGTTGGTCGGCGCCGAGGAGTCCGAACTGCGCGAGGTGCGCGGCGGGCGGGCGGCGCTGGTCTTCCAGGACGCGCTGACCTCGCTCAGCCCGTTCCACGGCGTCGGCGCCCAACTCGCCGAAATGTACCGGCTGCACCACCCGGGAGCGTCGCGCGCCGAGGCCCGGCGGCGGGCGGCGGCCATGCTGGACCGCGTCGGCATCGCCGCCGCCCGGGCCGGCGACCACCCGCACCGGTTCTCGGGCGGCATGCGCCAGCGGGTGATGATCGCCATGGCGCTGATGAACGACCCTCGGCTGATCATCGCGGACGAGCCGACCACCGCCCTCGACGCCCGCGTGCAGCGGCAAGTCCTCGACCTGCTGGAGGAGTTGCGGCGCGAGCACGGGACGGCCGTCCTGCTGGTCAGCCACGACCTGGGCGTGGTCGCCGGCCGGACGGACCGGACGCTGGTGCTGCGCGGCGGCTCGCAGGTCGAGTCCGCGCCAACCGCCGAGCTGCTGGCCGCGCCGCGCGAGCCGTACACCCGGGCACTGGTGGGCGCGGCGCTGCGCCTGGACTCCGTACCGGGCAGTGCACTGCCGACAGTTGACGATCCGTCACCTGCGGCGCGCTTCCGGGTGCGGGAGGCCGGATCCGGCCGGCGGGCGGAGGAGCGGTGGCTGGTGGAGGTGGAGGACCTGTCCGTGCACTTCCCCGGGCGGCGGAGCCTTTCCTCCTTGCGTCCACCGCCCGTACGGGCGGTGGACGGCGTCGGGCTGCGGATCGCGCCCGGGGAGACACTCGGGCTGGTCGGCGAGTCCGGCTCCGGGAAGTCCACCACCGCGCGGGTCCTGGCCGGGCTGCAGGCACCCACGGGCGGGCGGGTGTGCTACGACGGGCTGGACATCACTCGGCCGGACCGGGAGCTGCGCCGCCGGCTCAGCCGCGAGATCCAGCTGGTCTTCCAGGACCCGTACGCCTCGCTCAACCCGCGCCGAACGATCGGCGGGACGCTGGACACCCCGCTGCGGCTGCACACCCCGCTCGACGCGGCCGGGCGACGGGAGCGGGCGGCGGAGCTGCTGGAGCAGGTCGGGCTCTCCCCTGACCATCTGGACCGCTACCCGCACGAGTTCTCCGGCGGGCAGCGCCAGCGGATCGGCATCGCCCGGGCGCTGGCGCCCGGGCCACGGCTGATCATCGCGGACGAGCCGGTCTCCGCACTGGACGTGTCGGTGCAGGCGCAGGTGCTCAATCTGCTGATGGAGCTGCGCGAACGGCTGGACGTGGCCTTCCTGTTCGTCTCCCACGACCTGGCGGTGGTGCGGCACTTCTGCGACCGGGTGGCGGTGATGCACCGGGGGCGCCTGGTCGAGTCCACGGACCGGGACCGGCTGTTCGCGGCGCCCCACACGGCGTACACCCGGGAGCTGCTGGCGGCGGCCGCGCACTGAGCCGCGCGGGGTTCGCGCCTCAAGACCGGACGCCGGGCCCGGGGTCCGGTCTTGAGGCGCGGTCTCGGGGCGCGGTCTCGGGGCGCGGTCTCGGGGTGTGGTCTCGGGGTGTGGTCTCGGAGTGCGGAATGTGTGGTGCATCTGTTCACTCGTCGTTCTGCTGCGCGGGGGCGGGCCCACGCGTTAGCGTGCTGGCGATGTGGCGCAAGCGCGACGGTGCCTGCGCAGTGGTCACCGCCAAGGAGGCACATTGCCGGACGATCTGCTCCTCGCGAAGATCAACCACGGCTTCGACCACCTCGACGCCGACGGAGACGGGCTGATCACCGAACGGGACCACATGCTGATGGGCCAGTCGGTGGCCCGTTCGCTCGGCCACCGCGAGGGCTCGGAGGCCGAGGCCGTCATCGTCCGCGCCTATCTGACGATCTGGCAGGACCTGCACCTGTCCCGTCTCCCCGTCGGGACGGAGGAGGTCACCCGCGAGCAGTTCCTGCGCACGACCGCCGCCGTCGCGGACGACCCGGAGGCCGCCCGGTACTGCTACGGCGCCCTCGCCGCGGCCTTCCTGGCCGTCGCGGACGCCGACCGCAGCGGGACGATCGACGCCGGTGAGTTCTTCGTCTTCCAGCGCGGCCACTTCGCGGGCCTCTCGCGCGACGACGCCGACGAGGCGTTCCGCCACCTGGACCTGGACGGCGACGGCGTGCTCTCCGCGGAGGAGTTCCAGCGCGCGATCATCGAGTACTGGACCAGCCGCGACCCGGACGCGCCCGGCAACTGGTGGACGGGAGTGGCCCCCTCGGAGCTCTGAGTGGGGCGGTCGATCCGGGGCCGGCCCGGGGCAGTCGGGCCGGGGCGGTCGAGCCGAATGTCCGAATTGTGGCTATAGTTCCGGCCATGTGCACTCGCGTCTTGTGGCAGCGGGACGGCCAGCCGGTGCTGGTCGGCCGGAACATGGACTGGAAGCAGAGCCTCGGCACCAATCTGTGGGTGCTCCCGCGTGGCGTCGACCGCATCGGGATCGGGGCCGAGGACCCCAACCCGCTGACGTGGACGGCCCGTTACGGCAGCCTGGTGGCCGCCGCCTACGACTCGGCAACGACCGACGGCATCAACGAGGCCGGGCTGGCCGTGCACGTGCTGTGGCTGGCCGAGTCGGACTTCGGTGAGCGCGACCCGGCCCTGCCGGCGGTGAGCGTGGCATCCTGGGCGCAGCTGTTCCTGGACCGTTTCGCCAGCGTCGCCGAGGCCCTCGCCCACCTGGCCGAGCACCCGTTCCAGGTGCGCCCGCAGTACGACGCGCACTCGGACACCGTCTCCACCGTGCACCTCGCGCTGGACGACGCGGCCGGGGACAGCGCGATCATCGAGTTCCTGGACGGCGAGCCGAGAGTGCACCACGGCCGGCAGTACACGGTGATGACCAACTCCCCGCCGTTCGACGAGCAGTTGGAGCTGCTGCGGCAGTACCAGGGCTTCGGCGGCGACCAGCCCCTGCCCGGCACCACGGCCGCCGCCGACCGCTTCGCCCGGGCCGCGTACTACCTGGAGCATCTGCCGCCCACCGACGGGAGCACGGCGCGGGCGTACGCGGCGCTGCTGAGCGTGATGCGCAACGCCGCGCAGCCCTTCGGGACGCCGGACCCGCAGCGGCCGAACATCTCCTCGACGATCTGGCGCACGCTCAGCGACCTCACCAACCGGGTCTACGTCTTCGAGTCCTCGTTCAGCCCGAACATCGTCTGGGTGCGGCTGGACCGGCTGGACTTCACCCGGGCCGCGCGGCTCGACCTCTCGGCGGCCGATCCGGCCTCGGTCGGCGCTGGTGGAGGTGCCGGTGGCGGTGGCGGTGCCGGTGCTGACGGGCTGAGTGATCTGGTGGGCGACGTGAGCGGGCGCTTCGAGGCGGCGGAGGTGTTCGAGGCGATGTCGGCGTAGCGGGGCCGTTGCGTGCGGGCCGTTGCGTGCGGGCCGGTCAGGCGGCCGGGACGATCCGCTCGACGAGAGCGTCGATCAGCGCCGTGAGGCCGTCCGTCCCGAGCACCTCGGGGAGGGTGAGGTGTTCGAGGATCAGGCCGGTCATCGCGAGGTAGAGCACGACGACGGTCTCGCGGTCCCCCGGCAGGCCCTGGCCGAGGTGGTAGGAGACGTTGGCGTCCAGCTCCTCCCGGACGGCCTCGGTGAGGCGGGCGCGCAGTTCGGGGCGGCGGGTGGCCTCCAGGCGCAGCTCCAGCAGGGCGACGTAGCCGGCGCGGTCCTCGGAGATGCGGCGGAAGATGTCGCGCACCAGGGCCTTGACCAGCTCGCGGTCGTGGGGGGCCAGCAGCAGCTCGGCGATCATCACCGGGTCCGGGGTGAGCCGGTGGTGGATGTGCCGGGCGGTCTGGTTGAGCAGGTGGTCGCGGTTGGTGAAGTAGTTGGAGGCGGTGCCGTTGGGCACGCCCGCCTGCACGTCGACCGCGCGGAAGGTGAGGCCGCGGGCGCCCTCGCGGGCGAGGACCTCGATGGCGGCGTCGGCGAGGGCGGTGCGGCGGGCGGGGTTCTGGACCATGGGCCGATTCTCTCTTCCACGGATTCGGGGGCTCTTCCCGGCCCCGGGTTCCTTGCGGCTGGACAACCACTACGGATGGAGTACTCTACCTGGAGTGGTTGGCGCGGCGGGCCGAAACGCCCCGCCCGGCCGACCGATTCGCGTCCCCGACCCCAAGGACCTGTATGCGCAAGCTGACCTACCTCATCGGCGCCACCATCGACGGCTTCATCGCGGACCCGGACGGCGGCTTCGACTTCTTCAACCCCTTCGTCACCGAGGACTACGCCCCCACGCTGTTCGGCGAGTACCCGGAGACCCTGCCGACCCCCGCCCGCGCCGCGGTCGGCATCGCCGAGGCGCCCAACAAGCGCTTCGACACCGTCCTGATGGGGCGCGGCACCTACGAACCCGGACTGGCCGTCGGCCTCACCAGCCCGTACGGGCACCTGCGGCAGATCGTGCTCTCGCGCACCCTCGACCCGGCGCTGGACCCGGAGGTGGAGATCACCTCGGAGGACCCGGCGGCGCTCGTACGCCGGCTCAAGCGGGAGGAAGGCGGGCTCGGGATCTGGCTCTGCGGCGGCGCCGACCTCGCGGGGCAACTGCTGCCCGAGATCGACGAGCTGATCGTCAAGCAGTACCCGGTGGTGGCCGGGGCGGGTGTCCCCCTGTTCCGCGCGGGGTTCCAGCCGCGGGCCTTCACGCTCACGGACAGCCGGATCTTCGAGCGCGGGAACGTGGTGCTCACGTACGAGCGCGCGGCCGCGGAGTCGTGACGGGCAGCAGGTACCGCCGACACCGCCGGTACCGCCGGACGGGTGCGGGGCGTACCGTGGGCGGCCCCGCTCTGGAGGTCCGCACCCGTGTCCGATTCCGCGCCCGTCTCCGGTGACGCTCTGCCGTTCTTCGTCTACGGCACCCTGCGCAGCGGCGGGCACAACCACGCCGCCCACCTCGCCGGGCGCTGCGCGGACGTCCGGCCGGCGGTACTGGACGGCGCCGCGCTGCACGAGGGCCCCGGGTACCCGTACGCGGTGCCGGACCCGACGCCCGGACGCCGGGTGCTCGGCGAGCTGATCACCGTCCGGCCCGGCGCGTACGCGGAGGCGCTCGCCTCGCTGGACCGGCTGGAGGACTGCCGCGAGGACGACACGGGCCTGTACGTGCGGCGGCGGCTCGCGGTCCGGGTCGGGAGCGGAGCGGACGGGACGCGGGAGGCGTGGGTGTACCTCGCCGGGCCGGTGGCCGCGGCGCGGCTGCGCGAGCGGCCGGCGCTGATCGTCTCGGGGGACTGGTCGGCGGCGAACGGCTGACACCCGACGGATGACGGCTGACAGCTGACAGCTGACGGATGACAACCGACAGATCACAGCCGACAGATGTCAGCGAACAGCTTTCACCTGTCGTTCGCTGAATTCCGTCCGCCAGGTAGGCTGCCCCGACCAGCAGGAATGCGGGAACACAGGACCGAACGACGAGGAGCCCCCCGGTGCCCGAGCAGCCACCCCCGATCACCGTCGTCGGGATCGGGGCGGACGGCTGGCCCGGTCTGGCCCCCGCCTCCCGCGACGCCCTGCTCGAGGCCGAGGTGGTCCTCGGCGCCACCCGGCAGCTGGACCTCCTCCCCGAAGCCGAGGTCGAGGCCGAGCGCATCGCCTGGCCCTCCCCCCTGCGCCCCGCCGTCCCGGGTCTGCTCGCCGAGCACGCGGGCCGCCGGATCGCCGTCCTGGCCAGCGGCGACCCCATGTTCTACGGCATCGGCCGCACCCTCACCGAACTCGTCGACGCCCCCGACCGGCTGCGCTTCCTGCCACACCCCTCCTCCGTCTCCTACGCCTGCGCCCGCCTCGGCTGGCCGGTGGAGTCCACCGAGGTCGTCAGCCTGGTCGGCCGCCCCCTGGACGGCCTCGCCCTGGCCCTGCACCCCGGCCGCCGCCTGCTCGTGCTCAGCGCCGACGCCACCACCCCGGCCGCCGTCGCCGCGCTGCTCACCGAACGCGGCCACGGCGCCGCCCGCCTGACCGTGCTGGAGAAGCTCGGCCACGCCTCCGAGCGCCACCTCCTCGGCCGCGCCGACGACTGGCCGCACACCCCCGGCGACCCGCTGAACCTCATCGCCGTCCAGCTCGGCGAGGGCCCGCACAACTCCCTCGTGCCGGGCCTGCCCGACGCCGCGTACGAGAGCGACGGCCAGCTCACCAAGCGCCACGTGCGCGCCGCCACCCTCGCCGTCCTCGCCCCCTCCCCCGGCGAACTGCTGTGGGACGTCGGCGGCGGCTCCGGCTCGATCGCCGTCGAGTGGCTGCGCGCCCACCGCGACTGCCGGGCCGTCAGCGTCGAGCGCGACCCCGCCCGCGCCGAGCGGATCAGCCGCAACGCCGCCGCCCTGGGCGTCCCCCGCCTGCGCGTGGTCTCCGGCCGCGCCCCCGCCGCGCTCGCCGGACTCCCCGCCCCCGACGCCGTGTTCATCGGCGGGGGCCTCACCGCGCCCGGCCTGCTGGCGAGTTGCTGGTCGGCGCTGCGCCCCGGCGGGCGGCTGGTCGCCAACACCGTGACGCTGGAATCCGAGGCGCTGCTCGCCGAGTGGTACCGCCGCCACGGCGGGGACCTCGTCAGGCTCGCCGTCGCCCACGCCGTCCCGGTCGGCGGCTTCACCGGGTGGCGCCAGGCGATGCCCGTCACCCAGTGGTCCGTCGTCAAGCCCGAAACCCCGGCCGGCGCGCCCGTCGACGCCCCGTCCGACACCCCTCAGGAGAACGCCTCGTGACCGTCCACTTCATCGGAGCCGGCCCGGGCGCCGCCGACCTGATCACCCTGCGCGGCCAGCGCATCCTGGCCCGCGCCGAGGTCTGCCTGTACGCGGGCAGCCTGGTGCCGCGCGAGCTGCTCGACGAGTGCCCGCCCGGCGCCCGCCTGATCGACACCGCGCAGCTCAACCTCGACCAGATCACCGCCGAGCTCGTCGCCGCGCACCGCGCCGGCCAGGACGTCGCCCGGCTCCACTCGGGCGACCCGTCCGTCTTCTCCGCCGTCGCCGAGCAGATGCGCCGACTCGACGCGGCCGGCGTCCCCTACGAGGTGGTCCCCGGCGTGCCCGCCTTCGCCGCGGCCGCGGCCGCGCTCAAGCGGGAGCTGACCGTGCCGACCGTCGGCCAGACCGTCATCCTCACCCGGATCGCCAAGCGCGCCACCCCCATGCCCGAGGGCGAGGACCTCGCCACCCTCGGCCGCAGCGGCGCCCTGCTGGTGCTGCACCTGGCCGCCGGCTACATGGACGACGTGGTCGAGCAGCTCCTCCCCCTCTACGGCGCCGACTGCCCCGCCGCCGTGGTCGCGATGGCCAGCCGCCCCGACGAGCTGGTGCTGCGCGGCACGCTCGCCGACATCGCCGGGCAGGTCAAGGAGGCGGGCGTGGTGCGCACCGCCGTCATCATCGTCGGCCGCACCCTGGCCGCCGAACAGTTCCGCGACAGCCACCTCTACTCGACGGACCGCGAGCGCCCGCACGAGCCCTGCGGCGCATGACCCGGCACATCCTGGTCCTCGGCGGGACGACGGAGGGACGGGCGCTGGCCGCCGCGCTCGTCCCCTCCGGGCACCGGGTCACCAGCTCCCTCGCCGGGCGCGTCGCCCGGCCCCGGCTACCCGCCGGGGAGGTGAGGATCGGCGGCTTCGGCGGCCCCGAGGGCCTGGCGGACTGGCTGCGCGCCGAACGGGTCGACGCCGTCGTGGACGCCACCCACCCCTTCGCCGCCGGGATCTCCCGCAACGCCTCCCTCGCGGCCGCCGCCACCGGCGTCCCCCTGCTAGTGCTGCGTCGCCCCGGCTTCACCCCCGCTCCCGGGGACCGCTGGCACCGCGCCGCCTCCCTCGCCGAGGCGGCCGGCCTGCTGCCCGGCCTCGGCCGCCGCGTCCTCCTCACCACCGGCCGCCAGGGCATCGCCGCCTTCGCCCACCTCCACGACCTGCACTTCCTCGCCCGCTCGGTCGACCCGCCCGAGCCGCCGATGCCGCCCTCGCTCGAAGTCCTCCTGGACCGGGGCCCGTTCACCCTCGACGACGAACGCGCGCTGCTGCGCACCCACCGCGTCGACGTCCTCGTCACCAAGGACAGCGGCGGCGCCGCCACCGCCCCCAAACTGACCGCCGCCCGCGAACTCGCCCTGCCCGTCGTCCTCGTGGAACGCCCCCCGCTCCCGGAGGGCGTGCCCGTCACCCCCGACGTCGAGGGCGCTCTGCGCTGGCTGGAGCGCCTCGGGTAGTTTTCGGCCGCGCCCGCCCGGGGATGACGCCTGCACGCGCGAAGTCACGTACGCGGCAGAGCCGTTCGGCCCGGGGAACGCGTGGACAGGGGTGGCACATGAGCAACGACGAGTCCACGCGGCGCGACCTCGACGGCCGGCCGGAGCCCGAACCGGAGGGGGCCGCACGGCCCCCGCTGTTCACGAGCCTCGACTCCTTCGTCCGCGAGTACCTCGCCGGGGTGCTGCCCGAGCACCACGGCGGGCGGCGGGGGACCTGGTGCCGCCAGTGGTGGCGGCACGCCGACGCGGTCGCCCGGCTGGCGACGCTGTGGCGGTCGTTCGAGTACCTGAGCGCCGACCCGGCCCTGGGCCTGTCCACCTGGTGGACCCAGCACGCCGACCCCCACCTCGCCGTCCTGAGGGACCCCGACACAGGCGCGTTCGCCGGCTGCGCGGGCGGCCACGTCGACCCCGCCCCCCTCCCGGTCGACCCCGCCCCCGACACCCTGACGAACCACCCCGCCCTCACCCTCCACACGAACCACCCCGGCCCGCCCCCGACACCATCCGCCGCTCCCAGGCCCCCCGGCCCGGCTGGATCGCCCACACCAACCCCAACCCGCCACCCCTGACCTGATCCCGGAACTCCCCGACGCCACGCCGCCGTTGGACCTCCCGAGACACCTCGCCGAGGAGGAGCACCCCACCATGCGCACGCGCCAGAAGGAACGGGACACCGGCGGCCCCACCGAGCCCTGGAGCCCGATCACGCCAGGCCTGTGGATGGGCGGGCACTACTGCACCCCACCCGGCGGCGAGCTGGAACCCGTCGTCGTGGGCCGGGAGTTCGACCTGGTGGTGAGCCTGTTCACCCTGCCCGGACACGGCCCGGCCCCCGGCGTGGAACACGTGGTGCGCGAGGTGCCGGACGACGTGCTCTCGCCCGGCCAACTGCGGGCCGTGGCCGAGGCGGCGGAGCTGACGGCGCAGGCCCTGCGGGACGGACGGCGGACGCTGGTGCGCTGCCACTCGGGCTACAACCGCTCGGGGCTGGTGGCCGCACAGGCGCTGATGGCGCTCGGCAGCGACGCCGGGGAGGCGGTACGGCTGGTGCGGGAGCGGCGCTCGCCCTGGGCACTGAACAACCCGGTGTTCGTGGAGTACCTGAACACCGGGCTGGAGGTGGCGGAGCTGCTCTCCGGCCTCTCCGGCCTCAATGGGTGAGGCCGGAGAGGGTGCTGACGGCTGATCAGATGTCGCGGAAGGTCTCGATCTGGGCGCCGATGGAGTTGAGGCGCTCGGCGAGGTCCTCGTAGCCGCGGTTGATGACGTAGACGTTGCGGAGTACGGAGGTGCCCTGGGCGGCGAGCATGGCGAGGAGGATGACGACGGCCGGGCGCAGGGCGGGCGGGCAGATCATCTCGGCGGCGCGCCAGCGGGTGGGGCCCTGGACGAGGACGCGGTGGGGGTCGAGGAGCTTGACGTCCGCGCCGAGCCGGGTGAGTTCGGTGAGGTAGATGGCGCGGTTGTCGTAGACCCAGTCGTGGATCATCGTGGTGCCGTGCGCGGCCGCGGCGATGGCGGCGAAGAACGGCACGTTGTCGATGTTGATGCCGGGGAAGGGCATCGGGTGGATGGTGTCGACCGGCGCGGTCAGCTTGGAGGGCCGCACGGTGAGGTCGACGAGGCGGGTGTGGCCGTTGTGGGCCGGGTACTCGGGGGTGCGGTCGTAGTCGAGGCCCATGCCCTCCAGCACCGCGAGTTCGATCTCCAGGAACTCGATCGGCACCCGGCGGATCGTCAGCTCGGAGGAGGTGACGACGGCGGCGGCCAGCAGGCTCATCGCCTCCACCGGGTCCTCGGCCGGGGTGTAGTCGACGTCGCAGGTGATCTGCGGGACGCCGTGGACGGTGAGGGTGGTGGTGCCGATGCCCTCGATCCGCACGCCGAGCTTCTCCAGGAAGAAGCACAGGTCCTGGACCATGTAGTTGGGCGAGGCGTTGCGGATGACGCTGACGCCGTCGTGGCGGGCGGCGGCGAGCAGGGCGTTCTCGGTGACGGTGTCCCCGCGCTCGGTCAGCACGATGGGCCGGTCCATCGGGGCGCCGGGCTGGACGGAGGCGTGGTAGGCGCCGCCGGTGGTGGCGACCTCGAGGCCGAAGCGCTGCAACGCCGTCAGGTGCGGCTGCACGGTGCGGGTGCCGAGGTCGCAGCCGCCGGCGTACGGGATGGCGAAGCGCTCGGCGCGGTGCATCAGCGGGCCGAGGAACATCAGCACGCTGCGGGTGCGGCGGGCGGCCTCGACGTCCATGGCGGCGAGGTCGAGCTCGGCCGGCGGGGTGAGTTCGAGGTCGCGGCCCTCGTTGATCCAGCGGCTCTTGACGCCGATGCTGGTGAGGACTTCGAGGATGCGGTAGACCTCCTCGATCCGGGCGACGCTGCGGATCGTGGTGCGGCCGGTGGTGAGCAGCGAGGCGCACAGGATCGCGACGCAGGCGTTCTTGCTGCTACGGACGTCGATGGCGCCGGAGAGCCGGGTGCCGCCGGTGACGCGCAGGTGCATCGGGCCGGAGTAGCCGAGGGAGACGATCTCGCTGTTGAGGGCTTCGCCGATGCGGGCGATCATCTCAAGGCTGACGTTCTGCTTGCCCTGTTCGATGCGGTTGACCGCGCTCTGGCTGGTTCCGAGGGCCTCTCCGAGCTGCGCCTGGGACCAGCCGCGGTGCTGGCGCGCGGTACGGATGAGGGTGCCGATACGGTTGAGATAGTCGCCTGTCACTCGGCAGACCATATCTCATGGTTGAGATGACGACAGAATCAAGGGCGGGCGTGGCGCTACTTTTGTCCGATTCTCCCCTCGTATGACCGTCAGATCTTCACATCACCGCGCGATATTACTGAGCTTCTGCTGTACCAGCGGGGCATCCGAGGGGGCGCTCGGGACGACGCCGTTCAGGGCCCCAGCGGTTCCGCGCGGCCCACGATCGTGCCCGCGCGGTCGATGCAGATCACGTCCACCGCCACCGGCGAGCCGACCAGCACGCCCAGCGCCGTCGCCCGGGCCGCCTCCGCGACCAGGTCCCCCAGCGGCACCCCGGCCGCCCGGCACAACTGCACCGCCTCCAGGCCCGTGTTGGCCTCCGCCACCGCCCGCGCCAGCTCCTCGTCCGCGCCGCCGCGCCTGGCCAGGTCCGCCAGGTACCCCTTGTCCACCTGGGAGCGCGCCGAGTGCAGGTCGAGGTGGCCGGCGGCGAGCTTGGAGAGCTTGGCGAAGCCGCCCGCGATGGTCAGCCGGGGCACGGGGTGGCGCTTGAGGTACTTGAGGACGGCGCCGGCGAAGTCGCCCATGTCGAGCAGCGCGTCCTCGGGCAGACCGTGCACCGCGACCGCGACCTTCTCCGAGGTCGAACCGGTGCAGCCCGCCACGTGCGTACGGCCCGCGGCGCGGGCCACGTCCACCCCGCGGCGGATCGAGTCGATCCAGGCGGAGCAGGAGTAGGGGACGACGATGCCGGTGGTGCCGAGGATGGACAGGCCCCCGAGGATGCCGAGGCGGGGGTTCCAGGTCGAGCGGGCGATCTCCTCGCCGTGGTCCACGGAGATCTCCACCACCACGTCCCCGGCGCCCCCGTGCGCGGCCGCCACCTCGGCGACGGCGTCGCGGATCATCTGCCGGGGCACCGGGTTGATCGCGGGCTCGCCGACCGGCAGCGGCAGGCCCGCCTTGGTGACCGTGCCCACGCCGGAGCCCGCCCGGAACACCACGCCCGTACCGGGCTCGCCGGCCCGGACGGTCGAGCGGATCAGCGCACCGTGGGTCACGTCGGGGTCGTCACCGGCGTCCTTGACCACCCCGGCCATGGCCGTGGCCTCCCCCTCGACGACGGCCAGCCGCTCGGCGGCGAGCGCGAAGGCGGGCTGCTGACCCTTGGGGAGGGTGATGGTCACCGGGTCGGGGAAGTCGCCGGTGAGCAGGGCGGTGTAGGCGGCCTTGGTGGCGGCGGTGGCGCAGGCGCCCGTCGTCCAGCCCGGCCGCAGGCCGCTGCTCTTCAGCTGGCCGGCCCGGCCTCCCGCTGCTGCTCCCGCTGGGGCCACCTGTGCCTCGCCTCCGAACCCTGCCGCGCCGCGGCCACCGCGGCCGCACCCGCCGATTTTCCCCCATCCGTCCCGGTGGGCGTCGACCGGGGAGGCGAAGAGGAGGGGAGAGGAGGGGCCGAAGGGGGGGCCGAAGGGAGGCGAAGGGGACCGGGCGCTTCCGCCCGTTCTCGAACTGTTCGCCGCACGGGGCTCCCCGTACGGGCTACCAGCCAGTAATCTATCGCTCCGTTACTCATGGGTTCATACGGGTTCATCACATGGTCCGGCGGCGGGGACACCCGGCCGGGCCTTCGGTTTGTGGGGGTTTTCGCATGGCAGGGATGAAGCGGCGCACGTTCCTCACCGGCACCTCGGTGGCCGCGGCCTGGTCGGCCCTGTCGCTGGGCGGCGCGCAGCTCGCCTCGGCGGCGGTGCGGGAGAAGGCACTGGCGGCCACGGCCGCGCGGGCGGTCTCGGTGACCGGCACGACGCTGGAGCAGGTGGCCACGCCCGTCGGCACCGGCGGCTACAAGCGGCTGACGGCCGGACCGGGCTGGCCGCTGATGGTCCGCGGGGACCTCGCCGCGCCGGCCGACGGACGCGACGACCGCCGCACCGGGCTCGCCAGCTTCGTCCAGTTCAGCGACCTGCACCTGGTGGACACCGAGTCCCCGGTGCGCTTCGAGTACCTGGCCAAGTTCAACGGCAGCGCCTACCGGCCGCAGGAGGCGCTCAACGCGCGCGGCGTCTCCTCGCTCGTCGAGCGGGTCAACTCGCTGGCCGGCGGCCCCTACACGGGCCTGCCGTTCAGCATGGTGATGGCCACCGGCGACAACACCGACAACCACGAGCTGGCCGAACTCGACTGGTACCTCACGCTCATGGGCGGCGGGCGCCTGGCCCAGAACACCGGCGACACCAGCCGCTACGAGGGCGTGCAGAACTCCGGCAACGCCGGCTTCTGGAACCCCGAACTCTCCTACTCCGACGTCTACAAGGCGGCGGGCTTCCCGCAGGTGCCCGGCTTCCTCTCCGCCGCCGGGCGGCCCTTCGACGCCCCGGGCCTGCGCACCCCCTGGTACACCACCGTCGGCAACCACGACGACAGCATCGAGGGCTCGCTGCCGGACTTCGGGCTGCTGAACGACCTCTACACCGGCCGCTACAAGCTGGAGGGCTGCGACGACGCGACGGCGGCGCAGCTGATGGACTCCCTGCGGCGGGACCCGGCGGGCGCGGTGCTGCTGCTCGCCAAGCTGCTCGTGGACGGCGAGGCGGTGCGCGAGGTCACCCCCGACGCGCGCCGCAAGCCGTTCACCCTCAAGGAGTTCGCCAAGGCCCACCTCAACCCGGCGGTCACCGGCGCCGGGCCGTACGGGCACGGGTTCACCTCGGACATGGTGGGCAGCGGCAAGCTCTACTACACCTTCCGCATCTCGGAGAAGGTCGTCGGCATCAGCCTGGACACCACCAACCAGGCCGGGTTCGCGGACGGTTCGCTCGGCACCGCCCAACTGCGCTGGCTGGAGCAGCAGTTGCAGGCGCACAGCGGGCACTGGTACGACGGCGGCGGACGCCGGGTGACGGGCGGGAGCACGGACGACGTGGTGCTGGTCTTCAGCCACCACACCAGCACCAGCATGGGCAACCTGCTGCCGGACCCGCGCAACATCTTCGAGAAGCGGCACGACGGCAACGAGCTGGTGGCGCTGCTGCAGCGCTACCCGAACGTGGTCGGCTGGGTGAACGGGCACACCCACATGAACAAGATCACTCCGCACGGGCACGCGGTGCCGGAGCGGGCGTTCTGGGAGATCAACACCGCCTCGCACATAGACTACCCGCAGCACGGCCGCATCATCGAGGTCGCGGACAACGGGGACGGGACGCTCTCGCTGTTCACCACGCTGATCGAGTCCTCCGCCCCGTACGGGACGGACTTCACCAGCACCTCGGACGCGAACCTGGCGGCGCTGTACCGCGAGCTGTCGTACAACGACCCGAACGGGCGGCCGGCGGCGCTGCTGGGCTCGGGCCAGGACCACAACACCGAGCTGCTGATCGCCAAGCCGACGCGGTGACGGACGGCGGATGACGGATGACGGCGAACAGATGTCACCATCTGTTCGCCGTCATCCGTTCGCTGTTCGCTGTTCGTTGTCAGCTGTCAGCTGTCAGCTGTTCGAGATCGGCTGTTCGATGTCGGCTGTCACCCGTCAGCCGTTCGCCGAACCCCGTCCGCCGTCAGTCCTCCGGGTACCGCCGGGGCGTCCAGACGACCTCCACGCCGCCGCCCCGCTCGACCGCCCGGGTCTGCGAGGAGCCGATCAGCAGGATCGTGCGCATGTCGACCAGCGCCGGGTCCAGCTCGCCGAGCCGGACGATGCGGACGCGCTCGGTCGGGCCGCCGACGTCGCGGGCCATGACGACCGGGGTCTCGGGCGAGCGGTACTCCAGCAGCAGGTCCCGGGTCAGGCCGACCTGGGTGGTGCGGGACTTGGAGCCCGGGTTGTACAGGGCCAGCACCAGGTCCGCCTCGGCGGCGGCGCGCAGCCGCTTGGCCACCACGTCCCAGGGCTTGAGCCGGTCCGACAGCGACACCACCGCGTAGTCGTGGCCGAGCGGGGCGCCGGCCCGGGAGGCGGCCGCGTGGGCGGCGGTCATCCCGGGGACGATGCGCACCGGCACGTCCCGGTAGTCGGGCTCGCAGGCGACCTCGAGGACGGCGGTCGCCATCGCGAACACCCCCGGGTCGCCCGAGGAGACCACCGCGACGCGGTGCCCGCGCCGGGCGAGGTCGAGGGCGTACTCGGCGCGCTCCGACTCCACCTTGTTGTCCGAGCCGTGCCGCCGCTGCCCGGGGCGCTCGGGCACCCGGTCCAGGTAGGTGGTGTAGCCGACCAGGTCGGTGGCCTCGGACAGCGCGCCGCGCGCCTCGGCGGTGAGCCAGAGCGGCCCGGCCGGGCCGGTGCCGACCACGGTCACGCTGCCCATGCCGGCCGCCGGCCGTACGACCGGCTCCAGCGGCGCGACCTTGCTCGGCAGTACCGCCACCGAGAAGTACGGGACGCTCTCGCCCTCGACCTCGGCCAGCGGGGCGATCCGCTCGCCCTCCATGAAGGCGCGCTCCACGTACTGCGCGTCCTCCAGTCGCCCGGCGCGCTCCAGCGCGCGGCGCACGGCCGGGAAGGTGCGGCCCAGCTTCATGATCACGGCCGAGTCCGCGGCGGCGATCCGCGCGGTCAGCTCCTCCTCGGGCAGCGTGCCCGGGATGACGGTCAGCGTCTCCTCGGCTTCGGTCAGCGGCTGCCCCAGCCGGGCCGCCGCCGCGCTCACCGAGGTCACGCCGGGCACGACCTCGGTCGGGTAGCGGTGTGCGAGGCGCTTGTGCATGTGCTGGTAAGAGCCGTAGAAGAGCGGGTCCCCCTCGGCGAGGACGACGACGTCGCGTCCGGCGTCCAGATGGGCGGCCAGCCGGGCGGACGCCTCCTCGTAGAACTCGTCGAGCGCGCCCCGGTAGCCGCCGGGGTGGTCGGTGGTCTCGACGGTGAGCGGGTAGACCAGCTTCTCCTCGATCTGACCACCCGTCAGGTACCGCTCCGCGATGGAGCGCGCGATGGAGCGGCCGTGCCGGGCGCTGTGGTACGCCACCACGTGGGCCTTGCCGATGAGTTCGGCCGCGCGGACGGTCACCAGCGAGGGGTCGCCCGGGCCGAGCCCGACCCCGTACAGCCGTCCGGTGCCCGCATCCCGGCGGTCGGCGCTCTGGCGGTCGGCGTTCTGGCGGTCGGCGTTCAGACTGTCCGTCACTCTGCCTCGCTCGCAATCGCGTTGATGGCGGCGGCGGCCATCGCGCTGCCGCCGCGTCGGCCGCGCACCACCAGGTGCTCCAGGCCCGCGGGGTGCTCGGCCAGGGCCTGCTTGGACTCGGCGGCGCCGATGAAACCGACCGGGACGCCGATCACCGCGGCCGGTCGCGGTGCGCCCGCCTCGATCATCTCCAGCAGCCGGAACAGCGAGGTCGGCGCGTTGCCGACGGCCACCACGGCGCCTTCCAGCCGGGGCAGCCACAGCTCCATGGCGGCGGCGCTGCGGGTGTTGCCCATCTGCCGCGCGAGCTCGGGCACGGAGGGGTCGGTGAGGGTGCAGATCACCTCGTTGTCGGCGGGCAGCCGCTTGCGGGTCACGCCGCTGGCGACCATGTTGACGTCGCACAGGATCGGCGCACCGGCGTTCAGGGCGGCGCGCGCGGAGGCGACCACGCCGGGCGAGTACACCAGGTCCTCGACCAGGTCGACCATCCCGCAGGCGTGGATCATCCGCACCGCGACCTGGGAGACGTCCGCCGGGAGGGCGGCCAGGTCGGCCTCCGCGCGGATGGTGGCAAAGGACTGGCGGTAGATGGACGCGCCGTCCTTCTCGTACTCGATCACTTGGTGGTCCTCCTGGCCGTGGCGACCGCCTCGGCCGTCTGCTCGTTCCTCACGTCGACGGCCGCCCCGGAGGCGCCCGCCGGCCCGTTCACCGTCACCCGGTAGCCCTGCCCCGTGGCGAGCACGTCCACCCACCGTCCGGCCGGGTGTCCGCAGCGCCGCTCACAGCCGGACCAGTGCACGGGAAGTCCCGCGGCCGCCCCTGTACCCACGGCACCGGGCGCGGCGTCCAGCGCCGAGGCCGCGTCCGCCCGGACGTCGGCCAGCGACTTGGCGCAGCCCGGCAGCCCGGTGCAGGCGCTGGCCCGCTCCCAGGCCGAGCCCGCCTCCGTACGGAAGCCGGCCTCCGCCAGCTGCGCGAGCCCGGAGGCGTCGGCCCCCGGCAGCACCACGCCGCGCCAGGGCGTCAGCCGCAGCTCGCCCGCCGAGGCGGCGACCAGCGCCCGCCACTGCGCGGCGCTCGCCCGGCCGAAGCGCAGGCCCACCGAGAGCGCGCCGGGCAGCGCGCCGAGGGCGGGCGCCTCACCGGCGAACTCGGGCAGCGCCACGGCGCCGGCGGGCAGCAGGTCGGGCACCTCGCGCAGGTGCCAGGCCCGGCGGCCGGTGGTGCGCAGCGCGTCGAGGAAGGCGCGGGCAGCGTCGAGGACGGCCGTCACCTCCCGGCCGGGCTCCACGGGGTGGCCGTACGCGGCGCGTCCGAGGCGCAGCAGTGGGGAGGCGCTCCCGGTACCCCGAGAGCTCCCGGCATCGCCGGCTCCCCCCGCTCCCCCGGCGCTCCCGCCCGGCGAGCCTGCGATCAATGTCACATCGGCGTCGAGCGCCGCGACGTCGCCCCGCCCGTCGTCCAGGGCGAACAGGAACTTGCCGGAGAGCCCGGCCGCCCAGTCGCTCGCGCACAGCCGCGCGTCCAGTTCCCGCGTCCAGTCCCGTACGCCGGGCCCGGCGGTGCCGGGGAGCCCGGCCAGCGGTGAGGCGACGATGTTGCGCACCCGCTCGTGGGTGTCGGAGGGCAGCAGCCCCACCGCCCGCAGCCGCTCGGCGAGTTCGCCCGCACAGTGCGAACCCAGGCCGCGCAGTTGGACGTTGCCGCGCGAGGTGGTCTCCAGGGAGCCGTCGCCGAGGGCTTCGGAAGCCTCGGCGAGGGCGAGTGCCTGACGGTCCGTCAGTTCGCCTCCGGGCAGCCGGATGCGCGCGAGGGCGCCGTCGTCGGCGGCGTGCAGGCGCAGCGCGCCGGGGCAGACGTCCGCTCGGGCCCGGTCGGACACCGCCCGCCCGGGCACCGGGGCGCCCGGCGAGGTGGGGTCGGGTGTCGGTGGCATGGCGGCGAGCATACAGATGATCCGATCGGTTGCCTCCGTCCGTCGCGTCACATCCCGCCCGTGCTCCCCGGTCCGCCCCCGTCGCGCTCCGGCGGGCTCTCCCGCAGGTCAGCCGTACCCCGTACGATGCTGGGCGGACGGTCCCGGCGGACCGTCCACGCCAGCGACGGCGCAGGGGAGGAAACCGGTGTGAGCCCGGTGCGGTCCCGCCACTGTGACCGCGGCGCACCGGACGACCGGTGGCCGCGGGAGCCAGGAACTCCTGCCGTCCTCCACCGGCCCGGGGCGCGGACCCCGAGGAAGGCAGCTATGCACCAGCGCCGTCGCCTGCGCGCGCCCGCGTCCCCGGGCGCCCGTCCGGCACCCCGGGCCGTCACCGCGGTCCACCGTGCCGTCACCACGACCGCCGCCATGACCGTCACCACGACCGTTACCAGGGCCGTCACCACGGCCGCCCAGGCCCAGACTTCGGCCACCCCGGCCATCACCGCGGCCATCCTGGCCACCGACGAGGCCGGGAGGGCCTTCCTATGATCCTGCTGCTGTCGACGTCCGACACCGACCTGCTGAGCGCCCGCGCCTCGGACGGCCCGGTCCCCTACCGCCTCGGCAACCCCGCCCGGCTCTCGCCCGAGGAGCTGCCCGCGCTGCTCGAGGGCGTCGAGCTGGTCGTGGTCCGCCTCCTCGGCGGTCGCCGCGCCTGGCAGGAGGGCCTGGACGCGCTGCTCGCCGGCCCCCGCCCGGTGGTGGTGCTGACCGGCGAACAGGCCCCCGACGCCCAGCTGATGGAGCTGTCCACCGTCCCGGCCGGCATCGCCGCCGAGGCGCACGCCTACCTCGCCCACGGCGGCGCCGCCAACCTGGCCGAGCTCGGCGCCTTCCTCTCCGACACCGTGCTGCTCACCGGCCACGGCTTCGCCCCGCCCGCCTCCGCGCCCGCGTGGGGGCCGCTGGAGCGCGAAGCCCGTACGGCCGAAGGCCCGACCGTCGCGGTGCTCTACTACCGCGCCCACCACATGAGCGGCAACACCGCCTTCGTGGAGACGCTCTGCCGCGCGATCGAGGACAAGGGCGCGCGGGCCAGGGCGTACTACTGCGCCTCGCTGCGCGGCGCCGAGCCCGAGCTGCTGGCCGCGCTCGGCGAGGCCGACGCGATCGTCACCACCGTCCTCGCCGCCGGCGGCACCCGCCCGGCCGACGCCCAGGCCGGCGGCGACGAGGAGGCGTGGGACGCGGGCGCGCTCGCCGCCCTCGACCGGCCGATCCTCCAGGCGCTCTGCCTGACCTGGTCGCGCGCCCAGTGGGAGGCCAGCGACGACGGCCTCTCCCCGCTGGACACCGCCACCCAGATCGCCGTGCCGGAGTTCGACGGCCGCCTGATCTCCGTCCCGTTCTCCTTCAAGGAGCTCGACGAGGACGGCCTCACCGTCTACGCCGCCGACCCGGAGCGCGCCGCCCGCGTCGCCGGAACCGCCGTCAGCCACGCCCGGCTGCGCCACATCCCGGCCGCCGAGCGGCGCCTGGCGCTAGTCCTGTCCGCGTACCCGACCAAGCACGCCCGCGTCGGCAACGCCGTCGGCCTGGACACCCCGGCCAGCGCGGTGCGCCTGCTGGAGCGGCTGCGCGAGGAGGGCATGGACCTCGGCGACGGCGTCCCCGGGTTCTCGCGGAGCGAGACGGAAGGAGGAGGCCACGACGAGGACGGCGGCCACGAGGGCGACGCGATCATCCACGCCCTGATCGCCGCCGGCGGCTACGACCAGGACTGGCTGACCGAGGACCAGCTCGCCCGCAACCCGGTGCGCATCCCCGCCGCCGACTACCGCCGCTGGTACGCCACCCTCCCGCAGGCGCTGCGCGAGCGGGTCGAGGAGCACTGGGGCCCGGCCCCCGGCGAGCTGTACGTCGACCGCTCCCGGAACCCCGACGGCGACATCGTGCTCGCCGCGATCCGCTCCGGCAACCTCCTCGTCCTCATCCAGCCGCCGCGCGGCTTCGGCGAGAACCCCGTCGCGATCTACCACGACCCCGACCTCCCGCCGAGCCACCACTACCTGGCCGCCTACCGCTGGATCGAGGCTTCGCAGGCCGACGGCGGCTTCGGCGCCCACGCCGCCATCCACCTCGGCAAGCACGGCAACCTGGAGTGGCTGCCCGGCAAGACCGCCGCGCTGTCCGCCGAGTGCGGCCCCGACGCCGTCCTCGGCGACCTGCCGCTGATCTACCCCTTCCTGGTCAACGACCCGGGCGAGGGCACCCAGGCCAAGCGCCGCGCCCACGCCACCCTCGTCGACCACCTCGTGCCGCCGATGGCCCGCGCCGACTCCTACGGCGACATCGCGCGCCTGGAGCAGCTCCTCGACGAGCACTCCAACATCGCCGCGATGGACCCGGCCAAGCTGCCCGCCATCCGCGCCCAGATCTGGACGCTCATCCAGGCCGCCAAGCTCGACCACGACCTCGGCCTCGACGAGCGCCCCGAGGACGACGGCTTCGACGACTTCCTGCTGCACGTCGACGGCTGGCTCTGCGAGGTCAAGGACGCCCAGATCCGCGACGGCCTGCACGTCCTCGGCCAGGCGCCCGCCGGCGTCGACCGGGTCAACATCGTGCTCGCCATCCTGCGCGCCCGCCAGATCTGGGGCGGCGTCAGCGCCCTGCCGGGCCTGCGCGAGGCGCTCGGCCTGGACGAGGCGGCCCTCACCCTGGGCGCCACCGACGCCGCCGAGGCCCAGGCCCGCGCCCTGGTCGAGGCGATGGAGGCCGAGGACTGGCGCCCCGAGGCCGTCGAGAAGGTCGCCGCCGGACACCCGGAGGCCGTCCGCGACGTCCTGGCCTTCGCCGCCACCCAGGTGGTGCCGCGCCTGGCCGCCACCACCGACGAGCTGGACGCCGTCCTGCACGCCCTCCAGGGCGGGTTCGTCCCCGCCGGGCCCTCCGGCTCCCCGCTGCGCGGCCTGGTCAACGTGCTGCCGACCGGCCGCAACTTCTACTCCGTCGACCCGAAGGCCGTCCCCAGCAAGCTCGCCTGGGAGACCGGCCAGGCCCTCGCCTCCTCCCTGGTCGAGCGCTACACCGCCGACAACGACGGCGCCTACCCGCCCTCGGTCGGGCTCTCGCTGTGGGGCACCAGCGCCATGCGCACCGCCGGCGACGACATCGCCGAAGCCTTCGCCCTCCTGGGCGTGCGCCCGGTCTGGGACGACGCCTCGCGCCGGGTCACGGGCCTGGAGGCCATCGGGCTGGAGGAACTGGGCCGCCCGCGCATCGACGTGACGCTTCGCATCTCCGGCTTCTTCCGCGACGCCTTCCCGCACGTCGTCGCCCTGCTGGACGACGCGGTGCGCCTGGCCGCCGCCCAGGAGGAGCCCGCATCGGACAACTACGTCCGCGCCCACGTGCAGGCCGACCTCGCCGTGCACGGCGACGAGCGCAAGGCCACCGTCCGCGTCTTCGGCTCCCGCCCGGGCACCTACGGCGCGGGCCTGCTCCAGCTGATCGACAGCCGCGACTGGCGCACCGACGCCGACCTCGCCGAGGTCTACACCGTCTGGGGCGGCTACGCGTACGGGCGCGGGCTCGACGGCCGCCCGGCGCGCGAGGAGATGGAGACCGCCTACAAGCGGATCACCGTCGCCGCGAAGAACACCGACACCCGCGAGCACGACATCGCCGACTCGGACGACTACTTCCAGTACCACGGCGGCATGGTGGCCACCGTCCGCGCCCTCACGGGCAAGGCGCCCACCGCCTACATCGGCGACTCCACCCGCCCGGAGACCGTCCGCACCCGGACGCTGACCGAGGAGGCCGCCCGCGTCTTCCGCGCCCGGGTCGTCAACCCGCGCTGGATCGAGGCGATGCGCCGCCACGGCTACAAGGGCGCCTTCGAGATGGCCGCGACGGTGGACTACCTGTTCGGCTACGACGCCACCACGGGCGTGGTCGCCGACTGGATGTACGAGAAGCTCACCCAGGAGTACGTCCTCGACCCCGTCAACCGCGAGTTCCTCGCCGGCGCCAACCCCTGGGCCCTGCACGGCATCAGCGAGCGGCTGCTCGAGGCCGCGAGCCGTGGCCTGTGGGAGCAGCCCGACCCGGAGCTGATCGAGCAGCTCCAGGCCGCGTTCCTGGAGACCGAGGGGGACCTGGAGGGCGAGGAGGGCTGACGGCCCTCGGGACCGGCCACCGCTCGTCGACCCTCATGCCGGCGGCGGTCGGTGGCCGGTCCGCCGGTCCGCCGGTCCGCCGGTCTACCGGTCCACCGGTCCGCGTCAACCTGGCGTGCCGCCGTCTGGCACGGACGGCGGGGCGGGCGGACAATACGGGGCATGTCGCGCCGCACCGCTCCCTCCAGCCCAGCCCTGAGCACGGCCCCCGCGCGAGGGCAGGCGCCGCGCCCGCCGCTTCCTCACCGGCCCCGGCACCGGTACCGGGGGCGGGTGGGGGCGCTGGCCTGCGGGGCGGTGCCGGTGCTGGCGTTCCCGGCGGCCGGGCAGGCGTGGCTGGCCTGGGTCGCGCTGGTGCCCGGGCTGCTGCTGATGCAGCGGGCGCCGGGGGCGCGCGAGGCGGCCGTACGGGGATGGTGGTTCGGCGCCGGGTTCATCCTGACGGCGATGTACTGGCTGCTGCCGTCCATCGGCCCCGGACTGCCGGTGATCGCCGTGCTGTTCGGCGCGCTCCAGGGCGGCCTCGGGTACGCGGTGCACCGGCTGCTGAGCCCGCCGCTGACCACCCGTCGGGCGCTGCTGGCGCTGCTGGTCGTCCCGGCGGTGTGGGTGACCACCGAGTACGCGCGCTCCTGGCACGCCCTCGGCGGGCCGTGGGCGCTGCTCGGCGCCACCCAGTGGCAGCACCCCGCCGTCCTGGCGCTGGCCTCGGCGGGCGGGATCTGGCTGGTCAGCGCGGCGGTAGCGGCCGTCAACACCGGGGTGCTGGTGCTGCTGACCGCCGTGCACCGCGCGCCCCGCGCCGTCGCGGCGGTGAGCGTGGTGGCCGTGCTGGCGGCGGGCCCCCTGCTGTTCGCCCTGCGGGAGGCGCCGGTGCGCAGCGGGGCCATGACGGTGGCACTGGTCCAGCCGGGCATCGTGGAGGACCCGCAGGAGCGCTTCGACGCGAGCGCCCGCGCCACCGCCGCACTGGCCGGGCACCCCGTTGACCTGGTCGTCTGGGGCGAGAGCAGCACCACCGCCGACCTCGACCAGGACGCGGCCTCGCTGGACCGGCTGCGCGAACTCACCACCGCCACCGGCGCGCAGCTGATCGCCGGCGAGGACGCCCGCAAGGCGGACGGGCGGATCTCCAAGGACGCGGTGCTGGTCTCCCCCGCCGGGGTGCTGGACCGCTACCGCAAGATCCGGCTGGTGCCCTTCGGCGAGTACATCCCGCTGCGGCCGCTGCTGGGCTGGATCTCCGGGGTCAGCCGGGCGGCGGGCGAGAACCGGGCGCCCGGCACCGCCTTCCACCTGCTGCCCGTCACCGACCGGGCCGGCGGGCCGCTGCCGGTGGCGGCGCTGGTCTGCTTCGAGTCCGCCTTCCCCGACATGTCGCGCACCGCCGCGCGGGACGGAGCCCGGGTGCTGGTGTACCAGTCCTCGACCTCGACCTTCCAGCACACCTGGGCGCCCGAGCAGCACGTCTCCCTGGCGGCGATCCGGGCCGCCGAGACGGGCCGACCCGCCGTCCAGGCGTCGCTGACCGGGGTGTCGGCCGCCTTCGACGCGCAGGGGCGCGAACTCGCCCGGCTCGGCACCGGCGACACCGGGGCGCTGACCGTACGGCTGCCGCTCACGGCGCCCGGCACGCTGACCTGGTACGACCGGATCGGCGACGTGGTGCCGGTGGGCGCGCTGCTGGTCACGGCGGGCGCGGGCGCGGCGGCCTGGCGCACGCGCCCCGGCGGCCGGGGCGCTGCTCGGGGTTCTGCCGGTCAGCCTTCGGTTCCCGCGCGGTAGACGCCGAACGCGGCGCCCTGGCCGTCGCGGAGCACGGCGATGCGCGGACCGTCCGGCACGTCGGTGGCGGGCATCAGGACGTCCGCGCCGAGGCCCGTGGCCCGGCTGACGGTGAGGCCGACGTCGGCGACGCTGAAGTACGGCAGCCAGTGCGGCGGCACCTGCGGCGGGAAGTCCTCGCCCATGACCAGCATCCCGCCGAAGTCCTGGCCGGCCAGGCCCCACTGGGTGTACTGCTCGGACGGGGCCACCGACCAGCCGAACACCTTCGGGTAGAAGGCGAGGGCGCTCTCCCGGTCGCGGGTGAGCAGTTCGACCCAGCCGAGCGAGCCCGGCGCGTCGAACACCCCGGCGCCGGGGAAGGCGCGGGCCTGCCAGAGGGTGAAGACGGCGCCCGAGGGGTCGGCGGCCACCGCGAAGCGGCCCAGGTCGAACACGTCGGCGGGCCCCATCAGCAGGCGGCCGCCGGCGCCCTCGATGCGCGCGGCGGTGGCGTCGGCCTCGGCGACGGCGAAGGAGACCGTCCAGGCCACGGGCTGCTGCGGGGCGTAGATCGGGGTGATGGCGGCGGCCGGGGCCTCGCCCAGGTGCATCTGGGTGTAGCCGCCGGCCTCGGGGCGGACGTCGGTGACGGCGCGCCAGCCGAACAGTTCGCCGTAGAACGCCTTGGCGGCGTCGGGGTCGGAGGTGCCGAGCTCGACCCAGCAGGGGCCATTGGTGGTGACGGTGGTCTGCTTCACTGTTCTGCCCATCCTGTGTCTTCCGATGTCTTCGTCCGGTGCCTTCAGGAGACTTCGAGGACGACCTTGCCCTGGGGGTGGCCGGACTCGACCAGCGCGACGGCCTCGGCGGCGTGGGCGAGCGGGTAGCGGGCGACGATGTGCGGGTCCAGCTCACCGGCGGCGACGAGGGCGGCGAGGGCGGCCAGCGTCGCGGACGTGGTGGAGCGGGTGATGTAGCGGCCGCCGAGGTCGGCGGCGGTGACCGGGTCGGCGGTGCTGACCAGGTTGGCGCGGTCGGTGAGGGCCGGGGCCACGGCGCGCAGGGCCTCGCCGCCGACCAGGTCGAGGACGGCGTCGACACCCTCGGGGGCGGCGGCCGCGAGGCGCTCGGCGACGCCCTCGCCGTAGCGGACGGGCACCGCGCCGAGGGACTCCAGGTACGGGCGGCCCTTCTCGCCGGTGGTGCCGAGGACGGTCAGGCCCTGGCGGCGGGCGAGTTGGGCGGCCGCGCCGCCGACGCCGCCGGAGGCTCCGACGATCAGCAGGGTGCGCCCGGCGGCGAGGCCGAGGTCGCGCAGGGCGTCGTCGGCGGTGGCGGCCGCGACGGCCAGGACGGCGGCCTGGTCGAATCCCACGGCGGACGGCTTGCGGGCGCTCGACTCGGCCCGCAGGAGGGTCTGTTCGGCGAACGCCCCGGCGGCCACCACGCCGAACACCTCGTCGCCCGGGGCGAAGCCGTCCACACCGGGACCGACCCGCTGCACCACACCGGACGCCTCCTGCCCCATGACGGCGGGCAGTTGCCGCTCGCGGCCGAGCAGCCCCCGGCGGACCTTCGAGTCCACCGGGTTCACCCCGGCCGCGCGCACCGTGATCGCGATCCGGCCGGGGCCCGGGGCGAGCTCGGGGCGGTCCAGGAACTCCTGGGTCTCCGGGCCCCCGTAGTCGACGAAACCGAACGCCTTGGCCATCGGTGATCCCACTCCTCGGGTAGCGGCCGCGCCGCCGCGCGCCCTCGCTCTCCCCCGCCCCAGCATGCGGGGCGGGCGGGAGCTGCGACGGGCGCTGGTGGGCCGAACGGGGGTGGGCTGACGGATGACGACGAACGGAGAACGGAGAACAGAAGACAGCGAACGGATGACGGCGGACGGATTCTGAAATCCGTTCGCCGTCATCCGTCAGCTGTTGTCCGCCAGCTGTCATCCGTCAGCCGTCGGCTGTTATCCGTCGACTGCTATCCGTCGACCGTCAGCCACGCACCGCCCGGGCCACCGGGATCCAGAGCTCGGCCTCGGCGTCGGCCGTACCCGGCACGAACCGGACCTGGAGGATCTCCGGGCCCGGCCGGGCCTCGTACGGGTTCGACGGGAACCACTGGCTGGCGACGTCCCCCCACATCTCCTGAAGCGCCTGCGGGAACGCCCCGTTGTTGGTGAACACCGCCCAGGTGCCCGCCGGGACGGCCAGCACCTCCAGGTCCTCCGGGACGACGGCGTCCTCGCGCGCCACCACCGCGTGCCAGTAGTCGAGTTCGGACCCCTCCTCCCGGTTGGGCGAGAAGTCGTCGCTCACCGAGACGATGCCGACCGGGTCCGAACCCGTCAGGGCCGTGATCCGCTCGACGGTCTCCTTGCCGAGCCCCTTGATGAACTCGGCGATGTGCGGGTTGACCCCCTGGTAGATCACGGGCACCCGCGCCTTCCGGCCGACGACCCGGAACCCGGGCTTCTCGACGATCCGGTAATCCATGCTGCTGCTTCCCTCCACGACGAGTCGGAAGGACATCCGGGGCTGTGAGGTGAGCACCGCACCCTCGCGCCGGGCCTCGCCGGGGCCGACCCCGTGCATCGCCCGGAACGCCCGGGCGAACGCCTCGCCCGAGGTGTAGCCGTAGCTCACCGCGATGTCGATCAACGTCCGCCGGCCGTCGAGCACTTCGGCTCCCGCGACGGTCAGCCGCCGGCGCCGGACGTACTCCGAGAGCGGCATCCCGGCGAGCATCGAGAACAGCCGCCGGAAGTGGTACTCCGACGTCATCGCGATCCGCGCCAGCCCGGCCACGTCGATCTCGCGGTCGAGGTCCTCCTCGATCCGGTCCATCGCCCGGTTCAGGTGCTCCAGCACTACGCCCCGTCCTTCCCTTGTTGATCTCCACCGTAGGAAGGACCCACCCTGCCGTACCCGACGATCGGTGCCCGCTGCGGTCGGGTACGACAGGGTGGGTTCGGGCGTACGGGATCAGACCAGGCCCTGCGCCAGCATCGCGTCCGCGACCAGCTCGAAGCCCGCGATGTTCGCGCCCACCACGTAGTCGCCCGGGCGCCCGTAGCGCTCGGCGGTGGTGAAGCAGGACTCGTGGATGTGCCGCATGATCGAGGCCAGCCGCTCCTCGGTGCGCTCGAAACTCCAGGAGTCCCGCGAGGCGTTCTGCTGCATCTCCAGGGCGCTGGTCGCCACACCGCCCGCGTTGGCCGCCTTGCCCGGGCCGAAGGCCACGCCCGCCTCCTGGAGCACCCGCACCGCCTCCGGAGTGGTGGGCATGTTGGCGCCCTCGGCCACGGCCAGCACGCCGCCGCGCACGAGCGCGAGCGCGTCCGTCTCGGTCAGCTCGTTCTGGGTGGCGCAGGGCAGCGCGACCTCGCAGGGCACGGCCCACACGCCCGGGCCCTCGACGAACCTCACGTGCGGGCCCCGCAGTTCGGCGTAGTCGGAGACCCGGCCGCGCCGGACCTCCTTGACCTCCTTGAGCAGGGCGAGGTCGATGCCCTTCTCGTCGACCACGTAGCCGGAGGAGTCCGAGCAGGTGAGCACCGTCGCGCCGAGCTGCTGCGCCTTCTCGATCGCGTAGATCGCGACGTTGCCGGATCCGGAGACCACCACCCGGCGGCCTTCCAGGCTCTCGCCCCGGGCGCGCAGCATCTCGGCGGTGAACAGCACGCAGCCGTAGCCGGTGGCCTCGGTGCGCACCCGCGCGCCGCCCCAGCCGAGGCCCTTGCCGGTGAGCACGCCGGCCTCGTAGCGGTTGGTGATGCGCTTGTACTGGCCGAACAGGTAGCCGATCTCCCGGCCTCCGACGCCGATGTCCCCGGCGGGGACGTCGGTGTGCTCGCCGAGGTGGCGGTACAGCTCGGTCATGAAGGACTGGCAGAACCGCATGATCTCGGCGTCCGAGCGGCCCTTGGGATCGAAGTCCGAGCCGCCCTTGCCACCGCCGATGGCCAGCCCGGTGAGCGCGTTCTTGAAGATCTGCTCGAAGCCGAGGAACTTGACGATGCCGAGGTTCACCGAGGGGTGGAAGCGCAGCCCGCCCTTGTAGGGGCCGAGCGTGCTGCTGAACTCCACCCGGAAGCCTCGGTTGACGTGGATCGCGCCGGAGTCGTCCGTCCACGGCACCCGGAACATCAGCTGCCGCTCGGGCTCGCAGATCCGCTCGACGATCCGGGCGTCGATCAGTTCGGGACGGCGGGCCAGCACGGGGGCGAGGGGCTCCAGGACCTCGTGGACGGCCTGGTGGAACTCCTCCTCGCCGCGGTTGCGGCGGACCACGTCCGCGTAGAGCGACTCGATCGCGCGCTGCTCGGCCTCGAGTCCGGACGGGGTGGTGGTGAGGGTGGGGCGGCTGGTGGGCATCCGTTGGGGCCCTTCCATGGTCGTCGGGGTTTCGTCGGCGGTCGCGGTCGCTCAGGTGTCCCGCGCACAGGAAACGGGACGAAGCGGTGCCGTGTCCAGCGAAACGCCCACACCCGTCCACGGGCCGGAACGTCCGGCGAACCCCTCGTGCACCAGTGGCATCCAGTTGTTCAAATTGGAACTAAAGAGTACGGTCGACACCCGGTCGACCCGATCAACCCCGATCCACCTCGAACGACGGAGGCACACCCATGCCGCAGCCCGGTCCCGCCACGGTGCGCTCGCGCGTGCGCATCCCGCTGACCTTCCCGGACGGCTACCGCGCCGAGGCCGAGGCCACCACCTTCCACGGCCTCGTGGACGGTGCGGAGCACCTCGCGCTCGCCTTCGGCACCGTCGCGGAGGGCGCGACGCCGCTGGTGCGGCTGCACTCCGAGTGCCTGACCGGCGACGTCTTCGGTTCGGACCGCTGCGACTGCGGGCCGCAGCTGCGCGAGGCCGTCGAGCGGATAGCCGAGGCCGGCGGGTACCTGCTCTACCTGCGCCAGGAGGGCCGGGGCATCGGGCTCTACAACAAGCTCGACGCGTACGCCCTCCAGGACTCGGGCCTCGACACGTACGAGGCCAACGCGGCCCTGGGCCTGCCCGAGGACGGCCGGGACTACACCGCCGCCGCCCAGATGCTCGCCGCCCTCGGCGCGACGGACGTCGACCTGCTGAGCAACAACCCCGACAAGGCCGAGCAGCTGGCCGGGCTCGGCGTCACCGTGCACCGCCGGGTGCCCACCGGCGTGCACCTGTCGGCGAGCAATGTGCGCTACCTGACGGCGAAGGTGGAGCGGACGGGGCACTCGATCGCGCTGCCGCGCTTGGTCGGCTGAGGGCCGCGAACAGACACAGCGGACAGGGAACAGCGGACAGGGAACAGATCACAGATGACGGCGAACGGATGACAGCTGACCGATTCCGTCATCTGTTCGCTGCCACCTGTGATCTGTTCCCTGTCCGCCGTCAGTGCTCCACCTCCGGCCACCGCATCGTCCGCAGCACCCCGTACCCCGCGAGCGGCAGGGCGATCAGCAGGGCCGCCCAGAACGCGGCGTGCCCCCACCACTCGGCGATGCCGCCGAACAACCCCTCCAGCACCGGGATCCGCAGGGCCTCGATCGGGCCGAGCGCGCGGGGCCAGGCGCCCAGGAACAGGGTGCCGAGGATCCAGACGCCGAACAGCACCCGCGCGGTGACCGGCGTGCCGAAGGTGCAGGCCAGCGAGGCCACGGCCAGCAGGATCAAGAATCCCGCCTGGTAGGCCGCGCCGGTCTGGCCGGTGCCCCAGGAGAGGGCGGTCGGGTGGTGTCCGGTGACGGCGAGCCGCACCTCGACCGCCGCCCACAGCAGCAGGACCAGCACCCCGGTGGAGACGAGCGCGAACCGCAGCCGGTCCCGGGTGCCCGCGCCGCCCGGGCGCCACTGCTTCTGCCGCTGCTTGCGCTCGGCGGCCGACGGCACCCGGCGGCCCGCCGCACCCGCGCCACCGCCGCCACCGCCCGACCGCCGCTCCTGCTGCCGCCAGGCCGTCCGCACCAGCCGCCGCGCCTCGTGCGCGGGCCGCAGGAAGCGCCGGGCCGCCCGGTCCAGCAGCGCCAGGGACAGCACCACCGCCACCACCGCGATGATCCCGGCCCAACTGCCCATCCCTCCCTCGAACATGACCACCCGGTCCGCCACCGGCCCCGGCGCCTCCACCACGAGCAGCGGCGGCCCGAGCCGCAGGTAGCCGATGGCGAAGGCCCCGGCGCCGGTCAGGAGGGCGGTGCCGACCCCCACCCGCGCCGGGAAGAACGCGAGCAGCACGGCCGCCGTGAACGCCGCCCCCAGCTGCCCGACCACCTGCCGGGCCGCCTGTTCGCCGACCGTGCGCAGCGGCCCGCCGAAGGCCCCGTTCGGGAGGATCTTCAGCTGCTCGCCCGCCTCGACGGGGTGCCGGATCACCGCCCCCGCCCACAGCAGCAGCCCGAACCCGAGCAGGAGCAGCAGCGCGGCCACGGCCCGCCGGGGCAGCGCCCGCCGCGCGTGCGGCCACCAGGCGCGCACCCGGCCGCGCAGGTCCACGGGCGGTCGCCGCCGGTCCTGCCACCAGCGGGCGAGGCGCCCGGGCCGGGCCGTACCGGTCACGCCCTCGGTCGGGCCCGCGGGTTCGTCCCGCGCCCTGGAGCGGGGGCGAAGCGTTTCGGCGGCGATCAGCGCCGCCCGCCCGCCGGCCTCGGCGGGGTCGGCGCCCAGGGCCCGCCGCCGCAGCGCGGACCAGCGCCGGCGCACCGCCGGACGGGCCTCGGCGCGCTCGCCGCCCTCGGGTTCCGCCGGTCGGCGGGCCGCGGCGCGCACCGCCGTACGGGCCCTGGCGCCGGCGGCGAGGGCCGCGTCCACCACGGCCGAGGCGACGACGGCGGCGAGCTCCGAGGCCCGGACGGGCAGGGGCAGCCGGTGGAGGGCGGCCGGCAGCGGGGAGAGCCGCCCGAGGACGCGCTCGCGTTCCCGGGGCCGCAGGCTCAGCCAGACGGCGAGGCGCCGCGCCTCCTCACGCTCACCGGGGCTGAGGCCGTCCCCGCCGCGCCGCCCGCCGCCGACCGTCCGCGCGGCCCGCTCGACCTCGACCATGACCTGCGGGAGCGCGGCCAGGGCCAGCAGCCGCGAGCAGTGGTCCCCGGCGCACTCGGGGTGGAAGCAGTCGTAGCGGGCGGCGACGGAGGCCGCCCCGCAGGACACCAGCTGTTCGATGAACGCGTAGCCGTCCGCGGCCGTCTCGGCGGCGATGTGTTCCAGCCCGGTGGTGTCGATCCGGCGGCCCAGGTACTGCGGGGTGGCGGCCTGGAGGAAGGCGACGCCGAGGGCCAGGACGGCGACGCCCGCGCGTTCGGTGCGCTGGGAGCCGGGCGCCTGGACGACCTCGGTGAGGTAGTGCAGGTCGAAGACGGTGTCGCGGACGTCCTCGCTCAGCCAGGTGCGCAGCCGCTGCGCTCCCCCGGTGGCCAGCCACTCGGCGGAGGCGAGGGAGTCGCGCAGCAGCACCTCGACGAGGCGGGCCGGGTCGCTGTACGAGGCGCCGTGGTAGCTGATCGGCCGGTGGGACTGCGGACGGCGGCGCACCACGGGCGGGCTGGCGCCCTCCAGCCAGGAGCGGACCTCGTCCGCCGTCCAGCGGTCGTCCGGCTGCCTGGTGAACAGCCCTTGCAGGAGGAGGAGTTGGCGCGGGTCGCTGAGGGCGCTGAGGTCGGCCTCCTCGCCGACCACGAGTTCGAGCTCCATCTCGCGGTCCGGCGCCGCCCGGCCGTCCGCGCCGACGAACCGGGGGCGGCCGACGAAGAGTTCGTAGAGCACGTTGCCGAGCGCCCACCAGGGCCCGGCGCGGTGGTTGTTGCCCGCGAGCTGTTCGGGCGCCATGTAGGCGATGGTGACGGTCATCTGGGAGGTGAAGCGGCGGCTGGCGGTGAGCCGGTCGACGCCGCCGAAGTCGGCGATCACGAACTGGCCGGGGCCCGAGCCCTCGCCGGGGCGCACGAGGATGTTGGCGGGCTTGAAGTCCAGCGGGTTGCGCTCGATGGAGCGCTGCCAGAAGTCGAGCAGGGAGACGAGCTCGCGGACGATCTGCTCGGTGAGCCAGCGGTCGGTGTGGTGGCCGCCGCGCCGCAGGGCGGCGAAGTGCGCGGAGAGGGTGACGGGCAGGTATTCCATCGCCACCCAGTCGACCTCGGCGCCGTTGTGGCGGACCTTGCCGTAGTCGATCAGGTGCGGGACGTGCCGGCGGAACCGGTCGTTGCCCAGGTGGGCGAGGAGGGTGGCGTCCATCGGGTGTCCGGCGGCGGCGACCTTGACGGCGGCCTCGCCCCCGGCGGCGCGTCGCACTCGCCAGACGGTGCCCTCGGAGCCGGAGCCGGCGCGTTCCAGCGGCGCGAAGCGGCCGCGCAGCGCGTCGGGGAAGGCCCCTTCGAACGGCTGTCCCTGGAGCGGCTGGTCGTTGAAGGGCTGGTCGTCGGACGGCCGGCCCTCGAACGGCCGGACCAGGGTGGGGGCCTCCGGCGCGGTGTCGGCCCGGTGCGGCCCGGGACCCATGCCGGCGGCCCAGCGGGGCGGCGGCAGGACGGTGGTCGCCGCCTCCGGGTCCGCGCGGACGCCCGGGCGCCGCATGGTGGTGGCGTCGGGGTCGACCCTGGTCGCCGGGTCGGGGCGGCGGCCGAGCCGGGACGGGCGGTCGGCGCCGGCCGCGTCGGGCCCGTGGCCCTCACCGGGGACGTCCCGGCGCCACCACGGCCGCCGGTCCACCCTGGTCCGCGCCGTCTCCCGAACCGCGTCCCGAGCCGTCTCCCCCGGCATCTCCCGAGGCCCCCGCCCGTCGTCCCCCGGTGTGCGCATGAAAGGCGTTCCCTCCCGTTCCCCGGGGCCGGTGCGGGGCGGTGGGTCGTCCTCGCGCGCACGGGAGCCGGGTCGTGATCCAGACGCGCCATCATGCCGCAGACGGGGCGGCGTGTCGGCCCTTTCCGGGAACCGGGACGGAACCCGGACGGACGCCCGCCCACCCCGTCCCGGCCCCGGTCCTCAGCCCTGCTCCCCGCCCCCGCCGACCGGGCGCCCCTGCGGCTCCTCGACGATGCGCCGCACGATCTCCGCCGGGCGCACGGGCCGGCCGAAGTGCCAGCCCTGCGCCCAGTCGCAGCCGATGGTGCGCAGCCGCTCGGCGTCCTTGCGGGTCTCCACGCCCTCGGCGGTGACGGTCAGTCCGAGCGCGTGCGCCATCGACACCAGGCCGCTGACGATCCGCCAGCCCGTGGACTCGTCCTTGGCGGGGTCGTGCAGGTCCCCGACGAAGGAGCCGGCGACCTTGAGCCCGGAGACGGGCAGGTCGCGCAGGTAGGCGAGGTTGGACCAGCCGGTGCCGAAGTCGTCCACGGCCAGCGACACGCCGAGGTCGACCAGCCCGTGCAGGGTGCGCAGCGCCTCGTCCTCGGGCCCGACGACCGTGGACTCGGTGATCTCCAGCTGCAGCCGGGCCGGGTCGAGGCCCGTGCCGTCGAGGATGCGGGCGAGGTCGGTGACCAGCGCGGCGCTGCGGGCCTGGCGCACGGCCAGGTTGACGTTGAGCTGGGGGGCCGCGTCGCCGTAGCGCTTGACCCACTCGGCGGCCTGGCCGCACGCCTGTTCCAGCACCCAGCGGCCGAGCGGCATGATCAGCCCGGTCTCCTCGGCGGTGGTGACGAACTCGTCGGGGCCGAGGACGCCGAGCTGCGGGTGGCGCCAGCGCACCAGGGCCTCGACGGCGGCCATCCGACCGTCGGCGAGCCTGTAGAGCGGCTGGTAGTCGATGAAGAACTCGCCGCGGTCGAGGGCGGCGGGCATCCGCACGGAGACGGCGTAGCGGCTGACGGCGCGGGCGTTCTCCTTGGGGTCGAACAGCGTCCAGCGGCCGCGGCCGGCCTCCTTGGCGCGGTAGAGGGTGAGGTCGGCGGCGCGTACGGCGGCGCCCGGCGTGGTGGTGGAGACCCGCCGTTCCAGGACGCCGACGCTGGCGCCGACCGCGAGCTTGTGGTCGCCGATCAGCACCGGCCCGGCCAGGGCCTTGAGCACCGTCTTGGCGGCGGCGACGGCCTCCTGTTCGCCCCGGCACTTCTCCAGCAGGACGACGAACTCGTCCCCGCCGAGCCGGGCGACGAGATGGCCGAGCGGGGTGAGGGCGGCCTGGAGGCGGTCGGCGACGGCGGAGAGCAGTTCGTCGCCCATGTCGTGGCCGAGGCTGTCGTTGACGACCTTGAAGCCGTCGAGGTCGACGTAGCAGAGGCCGAAGCGGGCTCCGGGCTCCGGGTCCTCGAAGACCTTCTCCAGGCGTTCGAAGAAGGCGGCGCGGTTGGGCAGGCCCGTCAGCGGGTCGTGGGTGGCCTGGTGGCGCAGCCTCTCCTGGAGGCGGTAGCGGTCGGTGATGTCCTCCAGCATGGCGACCTGGTAGACCGGGGCGCCGTCGTCGTCCCGGATGAGGGAGACGGTCAGGTGGGTCCAGACGATCTCGCCGTCCTGGCGGTAGTACGGCTTGTCGACCTGGAAGTACTCGCGCTTGCCGCTGATCAGCTCCTCGTACGCCTCCCAGACGCCCGGGGTGTCCTCGGGGTGGACGAGGTCGCCGACGCGGCGGCCGATCATGTCGGCCGGGCCGGCGCCGAACAGGTCCTGGAGGGCCTTGTTCACGGCGAGGATGTTGCCGTCGGTGTCGCCGATGCCGATACCGATGGCGGCGCTCTCGAACAGCGCGCGGAAGCGGGCCTCGGAGGCGCGCAGCGCCCGTTCGGCCTCTTTCTGGGCCGCGTCGGCGGCGGTGCGGATGGCCTCCTGCTCGCTGAGGGTGCGCTCGCGCAGGGCGGCGGCCCAGCCGGCGGCGAAGGCGCCGGTGAGGGCGGGGCCGCGCTCGTCGGCGGCGGTCTGGGCCTGGAGCAGTTCGACGGCGCGGGCGAGCAGGACGGGGTCGGTGAAGTGGGCGTCGACCAGTTCCGCGCCGGCCCGGGAGGCGAGGCGGGGGTCGAAGGGCTCGTCCCGCTGGGCGCGGTGGAGCAGGTCCGCGGTGCGGGCCGTGAGGCTGTCGAGCAGGTCGGGGCGCACGGCGATGCCGTGGTCCGCGGAGAGCAGCCGGGACCAGTCCTCGTGGAACCGCTCGGCGCTGCCCGGCACCGAGGGGGTGCTCATGCGGGCGCTCCGGTCACGCTCGCGCGGAAGCCGTTCGCGCGGAAGCTGTTCGCGCGGAAGCCGTTCGCGCGGGGGCCGTTCAAGGGAGCAGCCCCACGCCCGCCACCCCGGTCATCCGCTCCGGGTGCTCGCCGACCGACTCGGGCTGGTCGGGGCGCCACTGCGGCAGGTAGACGACGCCGGGTTCGAGGAGCTCGAAGCCCTCGAACATGGCGGTGATCTGCTCGTGGGTGCGCATGGTGAGCGGGGTCGGGGTCATCCGGTAGAGGCGCTGGTGGTCCTCGGCCTGGTCGGGGCGGCCCTCCAGGGAGGCGTGGGAGAGGACGAGGGCGCTGCCGGGCGGGAGGGCGTCACGGACGGTGGCGATGAGCTTCCACGGGTCCTCCTCGTCGGTGACGAAGTGCGCGACGGCGACCAGCAGGACGGCGACGGGCTCTCCGGCGGCGAGGATCTCGACGACCTCGGGGCGGGCGAGCAGGTCCTCGACGTGGCGCAGATCGGCCTGGACGACGGAGCAGCCGTGGTCCTCGGCGAGCAGCAGGCGGCTGTGGGCGACGGCGACGGGGTCGCGGTCCACGTAGACGACCTGGGATTCGGGCCGGACGGTGCGGGCGATCTCGTGGACGGCGCCGAAGGTCGGGATGCCGGAGCCGATGTCGAGGAAGCGGGAGAAGCCGCGCTCGGCGAGTTGGACGACGGCGCGGCGCAGGAAGGCCCGGTTGGAGCGCATGATCTGCGGGAGTTCGGGCCACAGCGCCAGGGCCTTGCGGGCCATCTCGCGGTCGACCTCGAAGTTGTGGGAGCCTCCGAGGTAGTAGTCGTAGACCCTCGCGGCGTTCGGTTTGTCCAGGTCCGTGCCCTCCGGTACCCAGCTCGGTCGCCGCATGCCTGTGACTCCTTCACTCCGGTTACGGGGGCGCAGTGTCTGATGACTACCGCTGTGACAGATGAGACTACAAGCAGACAAGATGCTCCCTCTCCCCCCGAACGGCTGCAAGCGGAATGCCTGGCTCCCGACGGTTCACCGTCACGGGGAATTCACCGGCCGTCCCTCGGCTTTCCGGGGCGGCGCATGGACGGCTCGCAGCGGGGCAGGGGGAGCGTGTGAACCCCAATCACTACCGATTCCGCGGCCTCTGGCACCTCCCCGCACCCCCTCCCTCGGTGTACGCGGCGCTGGAGGACGTGGGCGGCTACCCGCGCTGGTGGCCGGAGGTCCGCGAGGTGCGGCGGACGGGACCGGACACCGGGGACGTGGTGGTACGCGCGGTGCTGCCGTACCGGCTGGTGATCTCCCTGGAGGCGCGCCGGCGGGACCCGGCGGCCGGGGTGCTGGAGGTGGCCATGAGCGGCGACCTCGCTGGCTGGACGCGGTTCACCGTCACCCCTGACGGGCCCGGCGGCGCGGGGAGCCGGGTGCTGTTCGAGGAGGACGCCCGGCCGGGCAAGGCCCTGCTGCGCCGCCTCGCGCTGCCGCTGCACCCGGTGTTCCGCGCCAACCACGCGGTGATGATGTGGCGTGGGCGGCGCGGGCTCGCGGCGCACCTCGCGGGCGGCACGGTTCCGGCGCAGCGCGACGGGTCACGGGCGGCGGACGGCGGCCTACAGCGGACGATCGGCGGATGACGGCGGACACATGACGGCTGACAGATGACAGCGGACAGCGGACAGCGGACAGCGGACAGCGGACAGATCACAGGCGACGGACGACAGATGTCAGATGACAGGTAACAGCGAACAGATGTCAGCGGACGAATTCCCACCTCTGTTCGCCGCCCCCTTCGACCGCGCCGGCACCGGCAGCGCCAAGTGGGCCCGCGCCACCGCCCCCGGGGTGATCCCCCTCGGGCTCGCGGACATGGACCTGCCCGGCCCGCCCGCCGTCACCGAGGCGCTGCGCCGCCGCGCCGACCATCCCGCCTACGGCTACACCGTCTGCGACCCGGCCGGGCGCGAGCTGGTCGCCCGCTGGTACCGCACCCGCCACGGCGCCGAGGTGGACCCGGACTGGGTGGTCCTGCTGCCCTGCGGCCCCCGCACCGCGCTGCGCGTCCTCCTCGAGGCCGTACGGCCGCAGGCACCCCTCGCCTTCCCCACCCCCGAGTGGGGCGGCTTCGCCCAGCTGTGCCGCGCCGCCCGCCTCCCGTACCGCGAACTGCCGCTCCCCCTGGGCCCGGACGGCTACCACCTGCCCGACGGCCCCCTCCCGGGCCCCACGTCGGCCGTGCTGCTGAGCAGCCCGCACAACCCCTCCGCCCGGGTCTGGCCCGCCGAGGAGCTGCGCGCCCTCTCCCAACGGGCCGCCGAGGCGGGAGCGTTGCTGGTCTCCGACGAGGTGCACGGCGACCTCACCCACCCCGGTCACCGCCACCCCGTGGCCGTCACCACCGTGGACCCGGAGCTGCGCCCACGCACCGTCACCCTCAACTCCGTCGGCAAGACCTTCAACTGCTCGGGCCTGCCCAGCGCCTTCGCCCTCGTCCCCGACCCCGCGCTGCGCGCCCGCTTCACCGAGGAGCTCGCCGGCTACGGCCTCTGGGAGGGCGGGCTGCTGGAGCAGACCGTCCAGCGGGCCGCGCTGAGCGAGGGCGGCCCCTGGCTGGACGCCCTGCTCGCCCATCTGACCCGCGCCCGCGACCGGCTGACCCGCCTGCTCGGCCCGGCCGTGCCCTCCGCGCCGCAGTCCTCCTACCTGCTGTGGCTGGACGCCGCCGCCCTGGGCCTGCCGCCCGTGGGCGCCGAGCGGGCGCTGCTGGAGCGCTGCGCCCTGGAGGCCACCGCCGGGGACGCCTTCGGCCCGGGCGGAGAGGGCTTCCTGCGCCTCGACTACGCCCTCCCCGGGCCCCTGCTGGAGACCGTCCTGGAACGGCTCGCCCGGTTGGGAAGGAGCTGAGGGCGCCCTTCGCGCCCCGCGCACGGAACCCTTCCGAAAGCCGCCCGAAAGGCGACCGAAAGCGCCCCGCGATCCCCTGAATCACCCGATCGCACCACCTCCGACCTGCGCAAACGAACGCCTACGCGATTTTTGCGGAGCGCCTTCGCATGCTCCGTAGCAGACTGGGCAAGGTAGACCGGGCCGCAATTCGTGATCCCGAGGATGGTGAGTCCGGTGATACCCGTCTCCCGCACCACACCCGCCGACCGGCCCAGCGCGCCGCCGCCCCAGAGCGGGGTGACTCCGCTGACGGAGTCCGGCGCGCGGAGCCACGTGTCGGGGGTCTGTTTCAAGATCGGGCCGCCCGAACTAGTGGGCGTCGAGATCGAGTGGTTCGTCCACGACGACCGATGTCCCGATCGACCCGTACCCCCGGAACTGATCCGCTCCGCACTGGATTCGCTGCCCCTGGGCGGCCCCGACGGCACTTCCCTCCCCTCCGGTTCGCGCCTCACGCTCGAACCCGGCGGACAGGTCGAGCTCAGCTCCCCGCCCGCCTCGGGCCTGATGGCCTGCGTCGACGACACCCGACGCGATCTGACCGCCCTGCGCGCCGCCTTCGCGGCCCGGGGCCTGCGCCTCACCGGCACCGGGACCGACCCGTCAGCCCGTCCGCGAGAGATGGTGCTGGACCACCCGCGCTACCTGGCGATGGAACGTTTCTTCAGCTCCGCCGGCCCCTGGGGCCGGATCATGATGACGGGCACCGCCTCCGTGCAGGTGTGCGTGGACGCCGGCGACGCGGACGGCCCGCAGGCCGTCGCCCGGCGCTGGCAGCTGGTCCACCGGCTCGGTCCGGTGCTGGTCGCCGCCTTCGCCAACTCCCCCGTCCTGGACGGCAAGGCGACCGGCCACCGCTCCACCCGGCAGACCGTCTGGTCCCGGATGGACCCGACCCGCACGCTCGCCCCCGCCCCCGATCACGGCGATCCCGGCGAGGCCTGGGCGCAGTACGTGCTGGACGCCCAAGTGCTGTGCATGCGACGGCCGGAGGGCCTCCCGTGGACGGCACCGCCCGGCCTCACCTTCCGCGACTGGATCCGCGGCGGCGGCGAACGCCCGCCCACCCTGGCCGACCTGGACTACCACCGCACCACGCTGTTCCCGCCCGTGCGCCCGCACGGCTACCTCGAGCTGCGGATGATCGACGCCCAGCCCGGCGACGGCTGGATGGTGCCCGCCGCCCTCGTCACCGCGCTGCTGGACGACCCGCTGGCCGCCGAGGCCACGCTCGCCGCCCTGGAGCCGCTGGAGCGCCTGGAGCGCCGAGGGCATCCGCAGCGCCCCGACGGCCGGGAGCACCCGGCCGCCCGGGCCCCGCGCAGCGAAGCCTGGCGCCGCGCCGCGACGCTGGCCGTCGCCGACCCCGAGCTGCGCCGCGCCACCCTGGCCTGCTTCGCCGCCGCCGACGCCGCGCTGGGCCGCATGCCCGGCGCCGAGCGACTGCGCGCCACCGTCGGCGCCTTCGCCGAGCGCTACCCCGCGCGCGGCCGCTGCCCGGCCGACGACCAGCTGGACGCCCTGCGCGCCGGCACCCGACGCACTCCCCCCGAGGAGCCCGCACCATGACCGACGTCAGCCCCCGCGCCGACCTCTCCCAGGAGCGTCCCGAGCGCAGTCCCGAGCGGCGTCCCGAGCGCCGCCCCGAGCGCCGTCCCGACGACCTCCCCGGGAGCACCGAGGCGCTGCGCGAGACCATCGCCGCCGAGCTGCTGGCCGCCCGCGCCCGCACCGCCGCCCTCACCGACTGCGTCGACGACCGCGACCTGACGGCCCAGCACTCGCCGCTGATGTCCCCGCTGGTCTGGGACCTCGCGCACATCGGCAACCAGGAGGAACTCTGGCTGCTGCGCAACGTCGGCGGCCGCGACCCGATGCATCCGGAGATCGACCCGCTCTACGACGCCTTCCAGCACCCCCGCGCCGAGCGCCCCACCCTGCCGCTGCTACCGCCCGCCGAGGCCCGCCGCTACGCCGAGGACGTGCGCGGCCGGGTCCTGGACCTGCTCGCCGCCAGCCCGCTGGAGGGGGCGCCGCTGCTGGACGCGGGCTTCGCCTTCGGGATGATCGCCCAGCACGAGCAGCAGCACGACGAGACGATGCTGATCACCCACCAGCTGCGCCGCGGCGAGCCGGCCCTGGCCGCTCCCCCGCCCCCGCCGGCCCCGGCCGACGCCGTCACGCTGCCCGCCGAAGTCCTCGTCCCCGCGGGCCCGTTCACCATGGGCACGGACACCGAGCCGTGGGCGCTGGACAACGAACGCCCGGCGCACACCGTCGACCTGCCCGCCTACTTCCTGGACACCACCCCCGTCACCAACGCCGCCTACCGGCGCTTCATCGAGGACGGCGGCTACGAGGACCCCCGCTGGTGGACGCCCGAGGGCTGGGAGCACCGCCTGCGCGCCGACCTGAGCGCCCCGCTGTTCTGGCGCCGCGAGGACGGGCAGTGGCTGCGCCGGCGCTTCGGCACCGTCGAGCCCGTCCCGGCCGACGAGCCGGTGCTGCACGTCAGTTGGTACGAGGCCGACGCGTACGCCCGCTGGGCGGGGCGCCGGTTGCCGACCGAGGCCGAGTGGGAGAAGGCCGCCCGGCACGACCCGGCGACGGGCCGCTCCCGCCGCTACCCGTGGGGCGACGCGGCCCCCGGCCCCGAGCACGCCAACCTCGGCCAGCGGCACCTGCGCCCGGCCCCGGCCGGCAGCTACCCCGAGGGCCGCTCCCCGTACGGGGCACGGCAGTTGATGGGCGACGTGTGGGAGTGGACGGCCAGCGACCTCCTCCCCTACCCGGGATTCAGGGCCTGGCCGTACAAGGAGTACTCGGAGGTGTTCTTCGGGCCCGAGTACAAGGTGCTGCGCGGCGGCTGCTTCGCCGTGGCGCCGGTCGCCTGCCGGGGCACCTTCCGCAACTGGGACTACCCGGTCCGGCGGCAGATCTTCTCCGGATTCCGCACCGCCCGCGACGCGGAGAACCCCTGATGTGCCGTCACCTCGCCTATCTGGGCGAGCCGTTGGCACCGCAGGACCTGCTGGTGACACCGCCGTACGCGCTGTACCGGCAGTCCTGGGCGCCCCGGGAGCAGCGGCACGGCACGGTGAACGCGGACGGCTTCGGCCTGGGCTGGTACGCGGACGGCGACGAGGTGCCCGCCCGCTACCGCCGCGCCGGGCCGATCTGGGCGGACGCCGCCTTCGCCGACCTCGCCCGGGTCCTGCGCACCCGGGCGCTGGTGGCGGCCGTCCGCTCCGCGACCACGGGCTGCGCGGCGGGCGAGGCGGCGGCGGCGCCGTTCGCGGCCGGGCCCTGGCTGTTCAGCCACAACGGCGCGGTGGCCGGCTGGCCCGGCGACCTGGGCGCGCTCGCCGCCCTGCTGCCCCCGGAGGAACTGCTGGCCCTGGAGGCGCACACCGACTCGGCGCTGCTGTGGGGACTGACCCTGCACCGGCTACGCGCGGGCGCCCCGCTCGGCGAGGCACTGACGGGCACCGTGGCGGACGTCGCCGCGCACACCACCGCCCGGCTGAACCTGCTGCTCACCGACGGCCGCTCGATCGCCGCGACCGCCTGGGGCGACACCCTGTACCACCGCACCCTGCCGGGCCTCGGCACCGTGGTGGCCTCCGAGCCGTACGACGACAGACCTCAGGACGACGGACCTCAGGACGACGGACCTCACACCGGCAGACCTCAGGCCGACGGACCTCGGGCCGGCGACTCACCCTGGCAGCGCACCGCGGACCGCTCCCTGCTGCTGGCCGACTCCGGCGGCGTCACCGTGCACCCACTCCCCGGCCGCTGATCCCCACCTCCACCCCCACACCCACCCCCTTCACCCTTCACTTTCTGAACAGAGGACCGCCCCGCCATGGACACGTTCGATCTCATCCGACTGCTGCCCGCCGACCACTTCACCACCGCCCTGCACCACGACGTGCGCCAGGGCCTGACCGCCACCCCCAAGTGGCTGCCGCCGAAGTGGTTCTACGACGCCCGGGGCAGCGAGCTGTTCGAGGAGATCACCCGGCTGCCGGAGTACTACCCGACCCGCGCCGAGCGGGCCATCCTGACCGCCCGGGCCGGCGAGATCGCCGCCGCCACCCGCGCCCGCACCCTCGTCGAGCTGGGCTCCGGCTCCTCCGAGAAGACCCGGCTGCTGCTCGACGCCCTGCGCGGGCTCGGCACCCTGGAGACGTACGTCCCGGTGGACGTCAGCGAGAGCGCGCTGACGGCGGCCGGCCTCGCCCTCGCCACCGAGTACCCGGGCCTGGCCGTGCACGGCGTGCTGGCCGACTTCACCTCCCGCCTGGGCGTGCCGCCCGGCGGCGGCCCCCGCCTGATCGCCTTCCTCGGCGGGACCCTGGGCAACCTGCTGCCCGCCGAGCGCGCGGAGTTCCTGCGCGGCCTGCGCGCCTCCCTCGAACCGGGCGACGCCCTGCTGCTGGGCACCGACCTGGTCAAGGACCCGGCCGTGCTGGTCGCCGCCTACGACGACGCGGCCGGGGTGACGGCCGCGTTCAACCTCAACGTGCTCAACGTCCTCAACCGGGAGCTGGGCGCCGACTTCGACCCGGAGGCGTTCGAGCACGTCGCGCTCTGGGACGCCGAGCAGGAGTGGATCGAGATGCGGCTGCGCTCGCTGCGCACCCAGACGGTGAAGATCCCGGCGCTGGACCTGCCGCTGCACTTCGACCGGGGCGAGGAGCTGCGCACCGAGGTGTCCGCCAAGTTCCGCCGGGAGCGGGTGGCCGGGGAGCTGGCCGCCGCGGGACTGCGGCTGGAGCACTGGTGGACGGACGAGGAGGGCCGCTTCGGTCTCTCGCTCGCCTCCCCGGTCGGGTAATTTGCTAGTTCACCTTACGAATTCTCGAAGTGGAAATCGGGGAACTGACGTACAAGGGTTGAACGATTGAGGGTTACGATCTCCGTTACCAAGCTCAGAGTTGAGTTACAGGAGCAGAGATCGTGAGTGTCACCCAGCAGCCCTCCGGGGCGGTCGAGGCCTCCGCGCCCGGCCGCCTCGGATTCGTCGTCTTCATCACCGCCGCCGCGGCCCTCGGCGGCTTCCTGTTCGGCTACGACAGCTCGGTGATCAACGGCGCCGTCTCCGGGATCCAGGACAGATTCGGGGTCGGCGACGGCGTGACCGGCCTGATCGTCTCCTCCGCCCTGCTCGGCTCGGCGATCGGCGCCGCGCTGGCCGGCCGCTTCGCCGACCGGTACGGCCGCATCAAGGTGATGAAGGCGGGCGCGCTGCTGTTCGCCGTCAGCGCGGTCGGCTCGATGCTGCCGTTCTCCGCCTGGGACCTCGCCTTCTGGCGCGTCCTCGGCGGCGCCGCCATCGGCATCGCCTCGGTGATCGCCCCCACCTACATCGCCGAGGTCGCGCCGACCCGCTACCGGGGCCGCCTGGCCTCCTTCCAGCAGGCCGCGATCGTGCTCGGCATCGCGATATCCCAGCTGGTCAACTGGGGGCTGGCGCAGTCCGCCGGCGGCGACACCCGCGGCCACCTGCTCGGCCTCGAAGCCTGGCAGTGGATGCTCGGCGTCTGCGTCGTGCCGGCCGCCGTCTACTTCGTGCTCGCCTCGGTCATCCCCGAGTCGCCGCGCTTCCTGATCCAGGCCGAGCGCCTCGACGAGGCCCGCAAGGTGCTCGCCGCCGTGGAGGGCGAGGGCGTGGACGCCGACGCGCGGATCGCCGAGGTCCAGGGCCTGATCGCCTCCGACCACCGCCCGCGCTTCCGCGACCTGCTCGGCGGGCGCTTCGGCCTGCTGCCGATCGTCTGGGTCGGCATCGGCCTGTCGGTCTTCCAGCAGCTGGTCGGCATCAACGTGATCTTCTACTACTCGTCGATCCTGTGGCAGTCCGTCGGCATCGACCAGAGCAACTCGCTGCTGATCAGCTTCATCGGCTCGGTCATCAACATCCTCGGCACCGTGATCGCGATCCTGCTCGTGGACCGGGTCGGCCGCAAGCCCCTCGCGCTGATCGGCTCGGCCGGCATGGCCGTCTCGCTGGCCGCGGCCGGCTGGGCCTTCTCCTCCGCCACCGGCAGCGGCGGCGACGTGACCCTGCCCGACCTCCAGGGCACCGTCGCGCTGATCGCCGCCAACGCCTTCGTGCTGTTCTTCGCCATGTCCTGGGGCGTGGTGGTCTGGGTGATGCTCGGCGAGATGTTCCCCAACCGGATCCGCGCGGCCGCGCTCTCCGTCGCCGCCTCGGCGCAGTGGATCGCCAACTGGGCGATCACCGTGTCGTTCCCGTCGCTGTCGCGCTGGAACCTGTCGGCGACGTACCTGGTCTACGCGGCCTTCGCGGCGCTGTCCATCGTCTTCGTGGCGAGGTTCATGAAGGAGACCAAGGGCATCCGCCTGGAGGACATGGGCTGATCCGACAGACCCCGAAAGGTCTGACAGGTCCGACAGGTCCGACAGATCTGACAGGTCTGACAGGTCTGACAGTCCGACCGGCCCCGCACCCTAGCGCGATCCGCGCGGGTGCGGGGCCGAATCGTTCACTCTCTGCGGCGGCCCGGACACCTGGGGTACTCCTGTTCGCCAGGAGGGATGTGTCCTTGATCTTCGACCGGCTTCGCACCCGCAGACCCGCCGCCGCCCCTGCCGGCGGCTGCCCGTACGCCCACACCCACACACACGGCGGCCCCGGCGCGCACCCGACCCGAACACCGGCGCAGACACCGGCGCAGACACCAGCGCAAGGACCGGCGCAGACACCGGCGCCCGCGCCCCCACCCGTACCCGAGGTCCGGCCGCCGAGCGCGCCGCCGCCGTTCACCGACCCCGGGCAGGCCACCGAGTTCGTGCGGCGCTTCCACCAGGAGCAGCCCGCCGCCGGAGCGCCCGAGGAGCGGCTGCGTGCCGTCCTGGACGAGATCGGGCGCACCGGCACCTACGTCCACACCCCCGCCGAACTCGCCTACGGCGCCAGGCTCGCCTGGCGCAACGCCGCCCGCTGCATCGGCCGGCTGTACTGGCGCAGCCTGGTGGTGCGCGACCTGCGCCACCTCTCCTCGGCCGACGACGTGGCCGCCGAGTGCTTCGAGCACCTGCGGCTGGCGGGCAACGGCGGGCGGATCCGCCCGGTGATCTCGGTGTTCGCCCCGGACCGCCCGGGCCGCCCGGCCCCGCGCATCCTCAACCAGCAGCTCGTCCGCTACGCCGGCCACCACGTCGACGGCGCCGTGGTCGGCGATCCGGCGGGCGCCGCGCTCACGGCCCGGGCCCGCGACCTGGGCTGGAAGTGCGCCGAGGACCGCTTCGAGGTGCTGCCGCTGCTGGTCCAGGAGCGCCCCGGCGAGCGCCCGTCCTGGTACGAGGTGCCGGAGGACGCCGCGCTGGAGGTCCCGCTCACCCACCCCGAGCACGACTGGTTCGCCGAGCTGGGCCTGCGCTGGTACGCGGTGCCCGCGATCAGCGACATGGCGCTGGAGATCGGCGGTGTGCGCTACCCGACGGCGCCCTTCAACGGCTGGTACATGGGCACCGAGATCGGCGCCCGCAACCTCGCCGACGCCGAGCGCTACGACATGCTGGCCACCGTCGCCGGGCGCCTGGGCCTGGACACCTCCCACGACCGCACGCTCTGGCGCGACCGGGCGCTCGTCGAGCTCAACCTCGCGGTGCTGCACTCCTTCCAGGAGGCCGGGGTGACGATGGCCGACCACCACACCGAGTCGCACCGCTTCCTCAAGCACGTCGCCCAGGAGGCGCGGCTGGGGCGGCCCACCCCGGCGGACTGGAGCTGGATCGTTCCTCCGGTCTCGGGCGGGCTGACGCCGGTCTACCACCGCTACTACGACCCGGTGGACGCCTCGCTGCGGCCGGCCTTCGTGGCCCGCGAGCCCTGGTAGCCGGCTCAGGTGCTCCGGCGGGCGGCGAGGCGCTCGTAGCGCAGCGCCAGCCCGTCCAGCAGCGCCTCGAGGCCGGTCTCGAAGGCGCCCTCGTCGACCGCCCCCCGGTGCCCGGCCAGCCGGTGGGCCTCGCCCAGGTGCGGGTAGTCGGCGGCGTCGTACACCTCGGCGTCGGCGGGGAAGCCGGCCGCGAAGGAGGCGAGCGCGGAGCCGGTGACGAAGTAGCGCATCAGCGCGCCGATCCGGGTGGCCTGGCCGCGCGGCCACCCGGCGCCGACGAGGTGGCCGAAGACGGCGTCGGCCAGGCGCAGCGCGTTCGGCCGGCGCCCGGGGCCCTGGGCGAGGACGGGGACGATGTTGGGGTGGGCGGCCAGCGCGGCGCGGTAGGAGCGGGCCCAGTCGCGCAGGGCCTCCGGCCAGTCGCCGTCGGACTGCCGGGCGGCCTCGCCGAACATCGACAGGTCGACTTCCCCAATGACGCTGTCCACGACGGCGTCGAGGAGTTCGTCCTTGGTCGCGAAGTGGTTGTAGAGCGAGGGCCCGCTCACCGACAGCTCGGTGGCGAGGCGGCGGGTGGAGAGGGCGGCGAGGCCCTCTTCGTCGATCAGCCGCAGGGCGGCCGTGACGATGCGCTCGCGGTTGAGCAGCGGGGTGCGCGGGCGGGCCATCGAGGGGTTCCTCCGGTCGGGTGGGGTGGGGCCGATTCTGGCAGGCGGCCCGAGGAGCCCCCTTCCCCGCGGGGGCCGTCGGGGCTACAGTCACCGTAAAACTTGCAGCGCTAGTTTATTGTGCGCTGGTTCGTCGACCGTCGAGCCCGATCGAGGTGACCTTGCCGTGAACCTGGAGTTGACCGAGGAGCAGAGCGCCGTCCGGGACGTGGCCGCCGCCTTCGTCGACCGCGAGATCGCGCCCCACGCCGCCGCCTGGGACCGCGCCGAGTCCGTGGACCGCGCCATCGTCGGCAAGCTCGCGAAGCTCGGCTTCCTCGGGCTGACCATCCCCGAGGAGTACGGCGGCAGCGGCGGCGACCACCTCGCCTACTGCCTGGTCCTGGAGGAGCTGGGGCGCGGGGACTCGGCGGTGCGCGGGATCGTCTCCGTCACCCTCGGGCTCGTCGCCAAGTCGATCAATGCCCACGGCACCGAGGAGCAGAAGCGCCACTGGCTGCCCCGGCTCACCTCCGGCGAGGCCCTCGGCTGCTTCGCCCTCACCGAGCCCGGCACCGGCTCCGACGCCGCCAACCTCACCACCCGGGCCGAGCGCGACGGCGACCACTGGCTGATCAGCGGCGCCAAGACGTTCATCACCAACGGCACCTGGGCCGACGTCGCCCTGGTCTTCGCCCGCACCGGCGGCGCCGACCCCGCGCTCGCGGGCCACCGGGGCATCACCGCCTTCCTCGTGCCCACCGGCCTGCCCGGCTTCGGCCGCACCGAGATCCACGGCAAGCTCGGCCTGCGCGGCCAGGCCACCGCCGAACTCGCCCTCGACCGCGTCCGGGTGCCCGACTCCGCCCGGCTCGGCGAGGTCGGCAAGGGCTTCTCGGTGGCCATGGGCGCCCTCGCCAAGGGCCGGATGTCGGTGGCCGCCGGCTGCGTGGGCATCGCCCGCGCCTGCCTGGAGGCCGCCGTCCGCTACGCCGGGGAGCGCGAGCAGTTCGGAAAGCCCATCGCCGCGCACCAGCTCGTCCAGGAACTGCTCGCCGGGATCGCCGTCGACGTCGAGGCGGCCCGGCTGCTCACCTGGAAGGTCGCCGACCACATCGAGCGGGGCCTGCCCTTCGCCACCGAGTCCTCGATGGCCAAGCTCTACGCGAGCGAGGCCGCCGTGCGGGCCGCGAACAACGCGCTGCAGGTGTTCGGCGGGTACGGCTTCATCGACGAGTACCCCGTCGGCAAGTACCTGCGCGACGCGCGGGTGATGACCCTCTACGAGGGCACCAGCCAGATCCACCAGCTGCTCATCGGGCGCGCGCTCACCGGCGTCAACGCCTTCTGACCCCGTACCTCCTCGCTTTCGATCCTTCGATTAGGAGCACGCCGTGCGTCCTGTCTACTTCGCCGCAGCCCGCCGCACACCCATCGGCCGGCTGCGGGGAGCGCTCGCCACCGTCCGGCCGGACGACCTCTCGGCCACCGTGCTGCGCGCCCTGCTCGCCGACGCCCCCGCCCTGGACCCGGCCCGGATCGACGACGTCTACTGGGGCGCCGCCAACCAGGCCGGCGAGGACAACCGCAACGCCGCCCGGATGGCCGTCCTGCTGGCGGGCCTGCCCGAGACCGTCCCGGGCGCCACCGTCAACCGGCTCTGCGCCTCCGGCCTGGAGGCCGTCACCCTCGCCGCCCGGGCCATCGGCTCCGGCGAGGCCGACGTGGTGCTCGCGGGCGGCTGCGAGTCCATGACCCGCGCCCCCTTCGTGCTGCCCCGCCCCGACGAGGCGCTGCCGCACCGCATCGAGACGTACGACACCAGGCTCGGCTGGCGGCTCACCAACCCGCGGATGGCCGAACTGCACGGCGTGCTCGGCATGGGCGAGACCGCCGAGGAGGTGGCCGGCCGCTTCGGCATCACCCGCGAACGGCAGGACGCCTTCGCGCTGCGCAGCCACCAGCGGGCCGCCGCCGCCCGCAAGGACGGGCACTTCGACGCCGAGCTGATCCCGGTCGAGCGGCCGGACGGCGTCACCGTCACCCGGGACGAGGGCATCCGCGAGGACACCAGCCTCGCCAAGCTCGCCTCGCTCAAGCCCGCCTTCCGCCCTGGCGGCACCGTCACCGCGGGCAACGCCTCGCCGATGAACGACGGCGCGGCCGGGCTCGTCCTGGTGAGCGAGGAGGCGCTGAACGACCTCGGGCTCCACCCGCTCGGACGGTACGTGGCCGGCGCCTCGGCCGGGGTGCACCCGGACGTCATGGGGATCGGGCCCGTCCCGGCGACCCGCAAGGTGCTCGGCCGGGCCGGCTGGTCGCTCGCCGACCTGGACACCGCCGAGCTGAACGAGGCGTTCGCGGCCCAGGCGCTGGCCTCGGCGGACGGCATCGGGTTCAGCCCGGAGCAGGCCGAGGAGCTGGTCAACCCCAGCGGCGGGGCGATCGCCCTGGGCCACCCGCTGGGCGGCTCGGGCGCGCGCATCCTCACCACCCTGCTGCACCGGATGAACCGCACGGGCGCGCGGCGCGGGCTGGCCACGATGTGCGTCGGGGTCGGGCAGGGTACGGCCGTGCTGGTCGAAGGCGTCTGAGAAGTCGGGTGGTCGTGAGCATGGAACTGATCGGAGGAAGTGGCATGGCACGTTTCGAGGGCAGGGTCGCCGTGGTGACCGGCGCCGCGCAGGGGATCGGGGCGGCCACCGCCCGCCGGCTCGCCGAGGAGGGGGCGACGGTCGCCGTCCTCGACCTCACGGCCGAGCGGGCGGCGGGGACGGTCGCCGAGATCACGGCCAAGGGCGGCACCGCGCGCGCCTACGGCTGCGACGTGGCGGACTACGACGAGGTGGAGCGGGTGTTCGCGCAGGTCGCGCAGGACCTCGGCGGGCTGCACATCCTGGTGAACAACGCCGGGATCACCCGGGACAACCTGTTCTTCAGGATGCCCAAGGCCGACTGGGACGCGGTGCTGACGGTCAACCTGACCAGCGCCTACAACTGCAGCCACGTCGCTCAGAAGTACATGGTGGCGCAGAAGTTCGGCAAGATCGTCTCGCTCAGCTCGCGCTCCGCCCTCGGCAACCGGGGCCAGGCCAACTACGCCGCCGCCAAGGCCGGCATCCAGGGGCTCACCGCGACCCTGGCGATCGAGCTGGGGCCGTACAACGTCAACGTCAACGCCGTGGCGCCCGGGTACATCGCCACCGCGATGACGGCGGCCACCGCCGAGCGGGTCGGCGCCACGGCCGAGGACCACCAGGGCGAGGTCGCGGCCCGTACGCCGCTGCGGCGGGTCGGGCAGCCGGAGGAGATCGCCTCGGTGGTCGCGTTCCTGGCGAGCGAGGACGCCTCGTACGTCAGCGGGCAGACCCTGTACGTCAACGGGGGCGCGCGCTAGGCACGGGCTCCGGCCGGGGCTCCGGCCGGTGTGCCGACGGGTGCGGCGAACGGTGCGCCGACCAGAGAAATATTACTGACGTGTCATCACATGGCCGTCCCCCGCGAGCGGTTACCTTCGCGTGGGACGGCCTTTACCTTTCCGCGTGGCCGAACATGACCATGGCGTTGATCGAACGACCACACCGAATGACTATGGCATGATCATGCGGCGCTCGATGGGATGGCCCAACCGACCCGACCGACCCCGGTCGGGCCCTGCGTCCCAAGGAGTCCCATGGGCAGCCCCGCCACCCTCCGCCGCGCCCTGGCTCTGCTCGCCGTCGGGGCCACCGCCCTCACGGCCGGCACCGTCGCCGTACCTGCCGGTATGGCGACCGCCGCCCCCACCACGCACGACTACTCGGGCGTCCACGTGCGCCCGGCCTCCTTCGGTCACCACGACGCCCAGGGGCGCGTCGCCCCGCTGAGCACCACCGAGTGCGTCAGCAAGATCGGCATCCACTGCTACTCGCCGCTGCAGTACCGCAACGCCTACAACCTGAACCCCCTCTACAAGGAGGGCGTGACGGGCAAGGGCCGCACGATCGTCATCGTCGACTCCTTCGGCTCGCCGACCATCCAGCACGACCTGGAGGTCTTCGACAAGCAGTGGGGCATCCAGGACACCCAGGTCGAGGTCGTCAAGTGGGGCAACGTCCCCGTCTTCGACCCGAAGAACCCCGACCACACCGGCTGGGCCGGCGAGACCACGCTGGACGTCGAGTACGCCCACGCCATCGCCCCCGACGCCCACATCGTCCTGGTCGAGACCGGTGTCGCCGAGACCGAGGGCACCACGGGCCTGCCCGAGATGATGGACGCCGAGAAGGACCTCATCAAGAAGGGCCGCGGCGACGTCATCTCGCAGAGCTTCGGCGCCACCGAGAACACCTTCCCGGGCTACGACAAGGGCGACTTCAAGTCGCTGACCGACCTGCGCTACGCCTTCAGGGCCGCCGCCGACCGCGGCGTGACCGTGCTCGCCGCCTCCGGCGACAACGGCGCCACCGACGCGCAGGCCAACGGGTCCGACCTGTACCCGTTCAAGGTCAACTCCTGGCCGTCCTCCGACCCGCTGGTCACCTCCATCGGCGGCACCCAGCTCACCCTGGACGACAACGGCAAGCGCACCGCGGCCGACAAGGTGTGGCACGACAAGTCGGGTGCGGGCGGCGGCGGTGTCTCCGGCGTCTTCTCCCGCCCGTGGTACCAGACCGGCGTCGCCAACGTCACCGGCAACCACCGCGGCACCCCCGACATCAGCATGAGCGCGGCCGTCGACGGCGCCGCCTGGACGTACGAGTCCTACGACCCGACCGCGGTCGGCTGGCACCTCACCGGCGGCACCAGCGAGGCCACCCCGCTGTTCTCCGGCATCGTCGCCCTCGCCGACCAGCTCGCGGGCCACCGCATCGGCCAGATCAACGGTCGCCTGTACGGCCTGAGCATGCTCCCGAGCAAGTGGAGCGGCATCGTGGACGTCAAGGAGGGTGACAACGGCTGGAACGGCGTCACCGGCTACAACGCCACCGCGGGCTACGACCTCGCCAGCGGCCTCGGCACCATCGACGCCACCACGTTCGTCCACGCGCTCGCGGGTGACTTCCAGGGTGACCAGAACGAGCAGTAGGCGACGGCCCGTCGGTTCGATGACGGGTGACGCCTGACAGCGAACGGATGACAGATTTCACCATCTGTCATCCGTTCGCTGTTTGTTGTCCCCTGTCAGCCGTCAACCGTCAGCTGTCAGCTGTCAGCCGTTCGCTGACTTCCGTCCGCTGTTACCTGCCCGCCGCCGGGGTGGCGACCAGCTGGGCGAGGTACCGCTCGGCGGCGCGCAGCTTGCGGCCGTCGGGGCCCGGGAGGTGGGCGCGCAGTTCGATGATCTCGGGGGCGATGCGGACGGCCTCGTCCCGGTCGGTGATCTTGCGCCAGCAGGCTTCGGCGTTGGTCGCCGCCTGCTGGGTCTCCTGGCTGTCGGCGCCGCGCGAGCGCAGCATGGTCAGCGCCACCTCGCGGTAGATGATCGCGGCCTCTCCGAGGCGGCCCGCCAGGCGGCACACGTGGGCGCGGACCTGACGCACCTGCAGGACGGGTTCGGAGACGGCGCCGTGCTCGGCGATGGCCTCCAGTTCGAGGGCGAAGGCGAGGTCGGTGGCGGCCGCGTGGTCGCCCGCGTCGGCGCTGCGGACGATCCGTCCGATCACCTCGCGGTAGTCCTCGCGCGGTTCGTCGGCCGCCGGGGCGGGCGCCTCGTCGGCGGGGAGCTCCTCGGAGAGCGCCGCGTCGGCGGGCGTCTCGTCGGCAGGCGCCTCGTCGGCGGGCGTCTCGTCGGCCGGGACGGCATCCGCCGGTACCGCGTCCGACGGCTCCGGCACGGCGTCGGCGGGGACGGCGTCCTGCGGCGTCGGCTCCTCCGGGACCTCGGGCGCCTCCTCCAGCTCGGGTGCGGGCTCCGGGAGTTCGGGCTGCTCCTCCGGTTCGGGGGCCGGCTTCGCCAGGGTGACGCCGGCCGCGGGCGCGGCGTCCGAGGGGATCGCGTCGGCCGGGACGGGCTTGTCCAGGGACACCGCCTCCGGCGCCTGCACGTCCTCGACCGCGCCCTCGACCGCGTCCTCCACCGGCTCCGCCTTCGCGAGGCTGACCGGGCGGGACGGCCGCGGCGGGGTCGGCGGCACATGCGCCTTGACCAGGCTCACCGGTTCACCGGCGACGCGCGGCCGGGGCGGGACGACCGGCTCAGGGGCGGAGACAGGGGCGGGAGCAGGGGCAGGTGCGGGAGCTTCCACGACCGCGTCCCGGGGCTCCTCCTGACGCGGCACCGGCAGCGGCAGCAGCGGCGGCGTGAAGGGCACGGGCGCGGGCACGGGCACCGGGACGGCGTCCGCCACCGGGGCGTCCGCGCGCCGGGCGGTGTTGCGGAACACCGGCCGGTCCTTGGCGTGCGTGGCGAGGATGATCACGTCCGGCCGCAGCACCGAGTACACCTGCTGGCGCAGTTCCTCCGGCGCCAGCACTTCCCCCGCGCCCGGGCGTCCGCCGTGCAGGGCCTCGATCAGGGCCCGGGTGAAGGTGCCGATCTGCTCCGGGTCCGGGCTGACGACCGCCCACAGCGGGATGCCCTCGCTCAACGGCGAGACGGTGCCCTGGAGGTAGGGCCAGGCGTTCTGGTCGGCGCTCAGGTCGGCGATGACGAGGGTCTGCCATTCGGCGGGCCGGCTGCTCAGCTCGGCGGCGACCGCCTGCCAGGGCAGGCCCTCCTGCCGGGAGTCGCGCAGGGTGAGCTGGAGCTGCCCGCCGCGCTTGTCGGCGACGACGTGCCCGCCCAGGTGCACCAGCAGCGGCCCGGGGTGCAGGGCGGCGGCGCGCAGGTGGGCGAGGACGGTCTGCGGGTCGACGGCGCCGGGCAGGTGGACGGCGTCCACCGCGTCCGCGGCGAGCAGCACCTGCGGCGAGACGGCCGCCAGCATCGCCGACAGCACGGACGCGTGACCGGCTCCGCCGCGTCCGCCCCAGGTCCGGCGGCCGGAGCCGCCGTAGCCACCCTCGACGACCAGCACGCGGCCGCGCGGCGCGGCCCCGAACCCGCCCGTGACCGTGGCGGTGGGAAGAGGCGCGGGGGCCGGGCCCGCGGCGGGCATCCCGGTGAGGGTCCACCCGGTGGGCGGCGCCGGGGGCGCGGGCGGCGGCTCGTACAGCGCGGCGGGCCCGAGCGGGTGCTCCTCGGCGGAAGGCGGCGGTACGGCGTCCCAGGGGCCCGAGTCCGCAGCCGGGTCGGGGCCTCCGGAAACAGCAGTCGTCTCCGCCATCTTCTGGTCACCGCCCCGCCCCGCCGCTGTCGCGGCGTCTGATGCCCTTGCTGCGTGGTGCGTGCCTCGCCACCACATTCCCGTTCTCGCCACCCTACGAGATCCGAGCACGGGGGTTCCAGGCCGGGTGGCCGATCGGCGTGCCGCACCGCGCTGTCGTGGCCGCGCTATCGTGCCGTCATGTCCGCTGCCGACGACCCGCTGCTCTTCCTCGACGTCGACGGCCCCCTGATCCCCTTCGGCCCGCCCCCGCCGGGCGGGCGCCCCGACTACCGGGGCGCGCACGGCCGTCGGCCGCAACCGGACGACAACCCCCTACTGTCGCGGGCGAATCCGGCACTCGGGGCCCGTTTGCTGGCCCTGCCCTGCACCCTGGTCTGGGCGACCACCTGGGAGGGCGAGGCGAACGACCGCCTCGCGCCCTGGCTCGGGCTGCCCCGACTGCCCTTCGTCGCCTGGCCGGTGGAGGGCGAGGAGGGCCCGGCGGGACTGCACTGGAAGACCCGCCCGCTCCCCCGCCCGGGCGCTGCTCCACCGCGTCGACCCCAACGCGGCCTGGGGGAGAGCGACTTCGCCGACATCGAGGCGTGGCTGCGCTGACAACCGGGCCGCCGGTGTCGGTGGGACGCGTGATACTCGGGCGGCGGCGCCGTCGGGGTGTCGCGAAACGAGCGGTACGAGTGGTACGAGCGGAGCGACATGGCCGAGGTGCTGGTTTTCCATCACGCGTACGGGCTGACCGAGGGCGTGCGCGGGTTCGCCGGGAGGCTGCGCGCGGCCGGGCACACCGTGCACACGCCCGACCTGTTCGAGGGGCGGGTGTTCGAAGGCCTGGAGGAGGGCGTCGGCTACGCCCAGCGGGCCGGGTTCGCCACCATCGTCGAGCGCGGGACCGCCGCCGCCCGGGAGTTGCCCGCCGGACTCGTCTACCTGGGCTTCTCCCTCGGCGTCCTCCCGGCGCAGAGGCTGGCCCAGACCCGGCCCGGCGCCAGGGGCGCGGTGCTGCTCGAAGCCTGCGTCCCCGTAACGGAGTTCGGCGCCTCCTGGCCGGCGGGCGTCCCGGTCCAAGTCCACGGCATGGACGCGGACCCGTTCTTCGCCGGTGAGGGTGACCTGGACGCGGCCCGCGCGCTCGTCGGGGCCGCGTCCGACGCCGAGCTGTTCCTCTACCCGGGCGAACGGCACCTGTTCACCGACCCCGGCCTCCCCTCGTACGAGGTTCGGGCCGCCGCGCAGGTGGCCGAGCGGGTGCTCGGCTTCCTCGACCGCCTCGACCGACTCGACCGACTCGACGAGGCCGGGTAGGCCCTCTCCTTCGGCTCCTGAGCCGGGCACCCGCCCGGCTCAGGAGCCGGCGAGCAGGTCGCGCAGGAGGGCCACCGTGTCGGCGTCGAGCTCGCGGCCCGTGCGGCGGCTCAGCGCGTCCAGGCGGTTGACGGCGCGCAGGAGTTGGTCCCTGGCGCCGGCCGAGGCGTAGGCGTAGAACAGGTCGCGGTGCAGCAGTTCGACGTCCGGGGCGACGGCCAGGCCCCGGAAGACGGCGGCCTCGGCGCTGCGGTGGTCGCCGTACTGCAGGCGGCGGGCGGCCAGTTCGTGCGCGGTGTCGACGATCGCCGCGATCATGTCCTGGCGCTCCGACTCCGCCCAGCCGTACGCGGCGGGCGGGGCCTCGGCGAACGGGGCGCCGCGCACCAGGGCCAGGGCGTGGGCGAGGGCCGCGTCGGCGGTGGCGCTGGTGCTGCGCATGCCGCGCCGGTAGAGGCTGCGGAACTCGTCCCAGTCGCAGGTGACGGCCGGGCTGAAGGAGTAGCCCTCGGTGGAGTCCGTCGGCAGGAAGGGCCTGCCCTCGGGCGAGGTGCCGAACCAGCCCGCCAGGTCGGCGAGTTTGGTCGGCAGCGGGCTTCCGGCCCCGGCGATGGTGGTGGGGTGCGGGTCGAGGTGGGCGGCGCCGGGGTGGAGGTCGTGGTCCAGGGCGACGTGGTCGGCGCCGGGGCGCAGGGCCAGGTAGACGGCGAGTTCGGTGAGCGGGAGGAGGGCCCCCGGCTCGGCGCTGCCGCGCAGGCCGGACACGTCGACCGGGCCGAGCAGCCGGATGCGCGGGGCGTTGCGGGTGGCGTGCGCCTCCGGGGAGCGCAGTATGGCCAGCAGGTCGTCGCTGTCGGTGCGCCCGGGGGTGGTGCGGGCGACGGGGGCGACGGCGGCCGGGCCGGGCTCCGGTTCGGGGGACGGGCCGACGGCGGGGGCGGGCTCGGCGGGCTCGGCGGGCCGCACTGGCTGGACGACGGGCACGGGCGCCGGGGCAGCGGCGGCGAGGGGCTCCTCGACCGGGGACTCCACCGGCTCCCCCGCCTCCCCCGCCTCCACCGGTTCCGGGGCGGAGGGCACCGACGGCGCCCCGGGCACGCGCAGACCGAGGGTGGTCTCGTCGGCCTCCGTCGCGGCCTGTCGGCCCTGACCGTTGACGGCGTAGCGGGCGGGTCCGGCGGGCGTCGCCTCGGGCGCCGCCTGCGCGGGCACTCCCCCGCCCACCGCGACCGCCCCGGGCGCGACCTGGGTGGAGGCCTTCGTCAGCACGGGCGCGGGCGCGGGCGCGAGCGGGTCGGTGCCCGCGAACGGGCTGGCGCCGGTGCCGATGACCCGGGCGAGCATCCTCGGCCCGGCGGCCGGGCCCGACTCCCCGTCGATCGCCGCCACCGCCGAACTAGCCTGGGCCGCACCGGCCGGGCCCGCCCCGACGGCCGCCAGGACCGGTACGGCCCGGGGCAGTTCGGCGGTGTCGGCGTCGGTGTCCTGGTCGAGCCCCGGCCCGTCCAGGGTCCAGGCCGGGGCCGGGTGCTGGGTGGTGTCCTCGGCGACCCGGAGCAGCTCGGCGACCTGCTCGTACTGGTGCCCGTCGAGCCGCTGGAGCTCGACGGTCAGGTGCAGTCCGGGGATGGTGGCCTGGCCGGTGGTCGGCAGGGTCCAGCGGGCGACGGGGCCGGTGCCGCGCTCGGGGGCGCGGGTGATGACGGCCACGCAGGTGCGCGGACGGGCGTCGAGGAGGCGGCCGAGCTCGGCGGGCATCTCCCCGCCGGGCTGGTGGGCGCACAGGACGATCTCCGGCGTCCACGCCTCGTCGGCCTGGCCCCGGCTGCGGGCCTCGCGGGGGCCGGCGGCGTCGGCGGCGACGAGGGTGGCCCGGGCCTTGGCGGTGCGCGGGCCGAGGGCGGCGAGCGCGGCCTCCAGGGTGGGGTGGCGGTGGACGCGTTCGGCGGCGGGGCCGGTGATCGGCACCTCCTCGGCGAGGTCGACGAGGTGCAGGTGCAGCCGGTCGGCGAGCGGGCTGTGGGCCAGCTCGATGGCGAGGGTGCGCAGCACGTCCCGGGCGTCGTCGGGGTGGCCGGACAGGTGGAGCAGGCGGACGGCCTCGAGGTCGGCGAGCACCACCGAGCCGTCCGGCGCGGCGCCGAGGGTGACCAGCGCGGGGTAGGGCGCGGCGGTCTTGCGGGCCTGGGCGGCGCTGAGCAGGTCGGGCGCGTCGTCGCCGCACCACCAGACGTTGGCGGCGTGGGCGGCGCGGAACGGCGCGATGGGGGTGGCGGGGCCGGACAGGTGCAGTTCGACGGTGCCGGCGGGGGTGATCCGGGCGGCGACGATGGCGGGCAGGCGCTTGCCGCCGCGCACGGTGTTGCGGGCGAGGGTGCGCAGGGCGCGGTCGAGGAGGTCGAGGCCGACGCCGTCCTGGCGGGCGCGCAGCTCGTTCTCGAAGGCGGCGGCCTCGGCCTCGGGCATGGCGATCCGGTGCCGGGGGCGGCGGGCGCGCAGCTGGGTGCCGCGCTTGTAGGCGACGGTGCCGATCATCATGGCGGCCAGCAGCACGCCGACGGTGGAGGCGGCGAGGGCGACGGTGTAGTCGTCGCTGGGCCCGGTCTCGGCGTGCGCGGCGGGCGCGGGGGCGGGCTTGTGCGCCGGTGCGGACTGGGCGGGCGCGGCCTGCGAGGGCGCGGGGGCCGGGGCCTGCGTGGCGGGCGGCTGCTGTTCCTGAGAAGGCGCGGGAGCCGGCGTGGCCGGAGGGGCGGGCGTGGCCGGAGGGGCCGGCTGGGCGGGCACGGCGGCCCCCGGGACGGCGAGCACCATGCCGGGCGCCAGCACGTCCGGGTCGGTGAGCCGTTCCCCGTCGGGCGCCTGCACGCCCTTGTTGGCCTCGTACAGCTTCGGCCACGCCTCCGCGTCCCCCAACTCCCGCTGGGCGATGGCGGAGAGGCTGTCGCCCTCCTGGACGGTCACCGTGGCGTGCCCGGCCGCCGCACCGCCCGCCGAGGGCGCGGGCGTCTGGGCGGGAGCGGGTGCCGGATCGGCGGGCGCGGGCTGCGCGGGCGCGGGCGCGGGGGTCTTCGCCGCGTCCGGCTTGGCGTCGGCGGGCATCAGCAGTTCCCAGCCGGGCTGGATCGGCCGGTCCGCGTCGAAGCGGAGGCCCGAACCGTCCATCACCCGGCCGTCGTTGAGTTTGGCGATCTCCACCCACCGCTCACCCGAGCCGAGTTGGTGCTCGGCGATGGACCAGAGGCTGTCGGCGGGCCGGCTGTCGCGCACGGTGTAGGTGGGCTGCTGCTCGGCGGCCGGTGCCAGCGCGGGCGCCGCGTGGACGGCGGCGGGCAGCGCGGCGCGCGGCGCCGAGGCCGTCAACCGGGCCGGGGCGGCGGCGGAGTGGCCGAGCTCGGGGACGGCGGCGAACGCGGAGCCGGCCACCGGCAGCAGCGCCAGCACGGAGCCGACCAGTCCGGCGGCGATCCGCTGGCTCCAGCCGAAGGCGGGGATCCGCCGGGCGATCCGGCCGCGCAGCTGGGCGGGGATCTCCAGCAGGACGGACAGCGCGAAGCAGGCCCAGGCGAGCCAGCCGACGCCGACCAGCACCCACAGGAACAGCTGCCCGTCGTCGGCGCTGGTGAGCGCCTGGCCGACGCCGTTCGGCGCGACCTCGCCCATCCCGGCGACGGCCTGGGTGCCGTAGACCAGGAGTGCGGGCAGCCCGATCAGCAGGGCGAGCAGGGTGACCAGCGCGGCGAGCGCCGTCACCACCCCGGCGCCGCGCCCGCCCCTCCTGGCGGTGCGGGCCCGGTCATCGACGCGCCGGTCCTCGGCACGCCGGTTGACGCGCTGGTCGTTGACGCGCCGGTCCCTGGCGCGCTGGTCCTTGGCACGTGGCGCGGCCATCAGTCGGTCTCCGCTTTCTCGACTCCGTGGACGAGGGTCGCACTGCCCTTGCCCGTTACCATCCGCTTTCCGAGCCCGGCCAGCAGCACCGGCTGGAAGGGCGCCTGCACCGTGACGGTGACGATCCTGCCGTCGTCCGAGAACGCGATGTCCCCGGCGCTGAGGCCCCCGCACACCGTCAGATAGGCGTTGGCCGCCTGACGTACGTACTCCTGCTGGACCTTGACGCCCCGGCCCTGCAACACCGCGGCCTGGTCCAGCTGTTGGCCGCCGACGCGAGCGGCCTCCTGGGCGCAGGCGTCCGTCCGTTCGGCGACGCGCAGCCGGCCGCCGACGTCGATCACCAGGGCGATGACGACCACCAGGCCGCCCGCGCACAGCGCCACGAACAGGGACACCGCACCCCGGTCGCCCCGGCTGCGGCGCCGCAGCCGGGCGCGCAGGCGCCCCCCACCGATCCCCGTCATCAAGGTCATCCCGTCGCCCCCATCCCGCTTCCGACCGCCGCACCACGCCGTACCGTCCCACCGAGCGCCACCGAGCGCCACCGACCCCCGCCGGCTCCCCCGGGCGCTCTCCGCTTGCGTCTCCCCCGCCCGGGCGGTCCCCAATCCCCCCGCGCGGCCCGCGATCCGTCGCTCCACCGACGCCCCGGGCACCGTCACTGCCCCCGGTAGCGGTCCACCACGGAGGTGAACCGGCCCTCGAGGCGCTTGGTCACGCCCAGCCCGGTCGGCCCTCCGAGCAGATCGCTCAGCTCGACCTCGCACACCACGGTGACGGTCACCGTCGTGACGTTACCGCCGGGAAGAACCAACTCCCCGGTGGTGTAGTGCACTTCGCTGCTGCTGCACACCACGCCCTGCTGCCTCAGCGTCGCCAGGGCGGACTCCCTGGCCGGCTTCTCCCGCGCCGCCGGGTCGCGCTGCAGCGAGGCCGTACGGGAGCCGGAGCGGGCCGCCGCCTCGACGGTGCCGGCCGCCGTCTGCACCCGCCCGGCGGCGACGGCCACCAGGACGAGGGCGACCACGCTCGGCGTGATCAGCGCGGCCTCGATGGCCAGCCCGCCGCCGTCCCTGCGCCGAAGCCGGGGACGCCGCAGCCACCGGGGGCGCCGCAGCCGGGGGCGCGGCCGCTCCCACCGCCCGCTCACCGCGTCACCACCGGCGGGATGAACCGCTCACGCGGAGCCTCGGCGTACTGCCGGATGGTGGGCGCGTGCAGCCCGGGCAGCAGCAGCGGCGGGGTGACCTCCACCGTGACGCGGATGGTGTCGGGCGAACTGCCGTCCGTGAGCACGGAGTAGGAGTGGGCGCCCTGGCGCTCCAGGAAGCCACTGGCCTGCCGGCGCGCCGCCTCGTTCTTGACCTCGTCCGTCGCGTTCCCCTGCACCCGCCCGGCGTCCACCCCCTCGCGGGCGGCCGTCAGCGCCAACTGCCGTTCGTACCACCACAGGGAGGCCTGGACGATCAGCAGCAGGAGGAAGAGGACGACCGGGAAGACGAAGGCCAGGCTCAGGCTCATCGACCCCCGGTCGCCGCGGCGGCGAGGACGGCGGACCACTACTTGCTGCCGCCCGCTGCGCCGCCCGCAGCGGCGCCACCGCCGCCGGGCAGGTTCGGGTCCTGCTGGACCTTCGTCACCACCTTGTCCTTGAGCAGGTAGAGCGCGGTCGCGACGGCGCCCGCCACGAACACCAACGCGATGATGGCGAGGGCGAGTTCGATGCTGATGGCGCCGCGGTCGCCGCGCGCCCGGGCGGCGCGCAGCCGGCCGAGGCGGAAGGTGAACAGCAGCAGCGCGAACTGCACCGGCAGCAGCAGCGGCCGCAGGACGCTGTGCAGCGTCCTGGCGGCGGCCTGGTGGACGGTTCGGACGGTCATCAGGTCAGTCACTCCCGGGTCAGTTGAGCATCTGGTGGAGGGCGGGGAACACGATCAGCACGGTCATCAGCAGGGTCAGCGCCGCCCCGGGGGCGACCATCCGCTCGCTGTCGGCGTTGGCCCGGGCGAGGTCCTCGGCGAGCAGCTCACCGCGCAGGCCCTTGGCGCGGGCGCGCAGGGTGTCGTAGACGGCGGCGCCGTCGGTGCCGGAGATCCGCATGATGTCGGCCACGTCCTGGAGCGGGCTGAGCCCCAACTCCTCGGCGAGGGCGTCGAGTCCGGCCCAGGGCGGGAGGCGGTCGGTGGCCGCGCGCTCCAGCGCGTCGCGGATGCGCAGGAACACCACGCCCCGCCCGACGGAGGCCGCGCGGCGCAGCGCCTCGGCCGGTCCGCAGTCGGCGGCCCGTTCCATGGCGACGAGTTCGAGGTAGGCGGCGATGCCGTGCAGGTACTCGGTGCGCGCCTGCTTGGCCTCGCCGCGCACGATGGCGTCGGGGACGAACCAGAGCAGCCCGGCCAGCAGCGGGCCGACGACCAACGGCAGGGCGAAGGAGAGGCCGAAGTCCATCATCGCGGCCAGCGCGCCCAGGTAGGCGGGCAGCACCAGGCCGAGGGCCGCGAACAGCAGCTTGTGCACCATGAACCGGGAGGGGCTGCGCCCGATCAGGGAGAGTTCACGGCGCGGGACGCTGATCCCGCGGACCTCGAGGGTGCGCTCACCGATCCGGTCGTACCAGCTCGGGCGGGCGTCCGGGTCCTCCGGCCGGTCGGCGGGGGTGCGGTGCAGCCGGTCCATGGCCTGGTGCAGGTCCGGTGGCGCGGGCCGCAGTTCGGAGATCAGCAGGGCGAGGCCACCGGCGGCCACGGCGCCGGCCAGTACGGACCAGGGCGAGATCACCGGGCCTCCTCCATCCGCTCGGCACTGTCCTCGGTGCGCACGCGCAGGCGGCGTCCGCTCTTGCTGCGGCGGTCCGGCACGAGCAGCCGGGGCACGGGCGGGTGGGAGGCCAGCGCCCGCATCCAGGCGATGATCGCGACGAACAGGGCGGCGACGACGGCGAGCACGACCTGGCCGAGGACGGTGCCGTAGGGCCGGGTGTACTCGGTGTTGAACGAGCCGATCGTGACGACCAGCACGATGATGCCGACCAGCCAGCGGATGGTGGTGCGGTGCTTGGCCCGGTCGGCCTCGATGGCGCGGCGCTGGCGGACCTCCTCGCGCACCGAGTCGGCCATGTCGGACAGCGCCCGCGCCAGACCGGGGCCGCTGTCCCCGGCGCGCAGCACGAGGGCGGCGAGCACCTTGTCGGCGGTGGCGTCGGCGACGCTGTCCGCGAAGGCGCGCAGCGCCTCCTCGGGCCGCCAGCGGGCCTGGAGGCGGGAGGCGAGTTCGCCGATCTCCTCCTCCAGGGCGGCGGGGGCGGTGCGGCGGCTGGTGACGATGGCCTGGTTGAGGCCGACGCCGAGCAGCAGCACGTCGGCGATGCGCTGGGTCCACTCGGACAGCGCCTCCAGCCGCTCGATGCGGTGGGTGTCCGGGCGGGTGGTGTCGAAGAGCCAGGGCAGGCCGAAGACGCCGAGCGGCACCAGCAGCGCGGTCAGCGGGATGCCGGTGAACAGCCAGGCCAGCGGACCGCCGACCAGGGCGACGGGCAGCTGGAGGCGGCGCAGCCGCACCATCCTGGGGTTGGCCGAGCCGGGGGCGCCGTACCAGAGGACGTGCAGGCGGGTCGCGAGCGGGTTGCGGTCCTCCTGCTCCTCGGCGACGGGCTCGCTGCCGCGGGCCCAGACGACGAGGGCGACGATCCCGGCCGTGACGGCGAGCCCGCACAGGGCGTAGAGCAGCATCATCGGGCGCCACCGCCGATCCGCAGGTTGAGCGGGGCGGCCCAACTGCCGTACCGGGAGCCGAGGAGGGAGGCGTCGAAGCCGGCGCGGCGCAGGTCGTCCAGGCACTGCGGCGGGGTGTGCGGGACGGCCCGGGGCTCGCCGTACTCGGGCCTGGGCCCGAAGACGGTGTTCAGCGCAGGGCGGCCGCTCTCGCCGAGGCCCGTGACCTCGAGGACGTGGGAGACGAAGCGGTGGCGGCGGCCGCCGACGGCGGTCTCGTCGACCATGGTGACGTGCACGATGAGGTCCAGGGCGTTGGCGGTGAGCCGGTAGGCGAGGGCGTCGGTCATGTGCGAGCCGTACTCCAGGCAGAGTTCGGCGATGCGGTCGACGACCATGTGCGGCCCGCGGGCGTGCAGGGTGCACATGGAGCCGCCCTCGCCGTTGGTCATGACGCGCAGCATGGGGACGACCTCGCCGGAGCGGACCTCACCGACGATGATGCGCGAGAGCGTCATCCGCAGGGCGGCGGGGATGAGGTCGCCGAGCGTCAACTCCCCAGCCAGGCGCCCGTCGACGCGTTCGCCGTTGCCCTCGCGGGCCTCCATGGGGACGACCTGGCGCAGGTGGCCGAGGGTGTGCAGCCAGAGCTCGAACTCCGACTCGAGGGTGCCGATCCGCTCGTCCGACGGGATCTCGGCGGCCATGGCGCGCAGCAGGCTGGTCTTGCCGACGCCCTGGGTGCCGGTGATCATGACGTTCTTGCGGGCCCGGATGGCGGAGGCCAGGAAGGAGGCCAACGTGGCGTCCAGGGTACCGAGTTCGACCATCTCGGGCAGGGTCGCGGAGGCCACGCGGTGGCGGCGGATGGCCACGTACGGGCGCGGCGTGACCTCGGTGAGCGCCTGGAGGCGCATGCCGCCCTCGAGGCGCAGGGCGAGGGTGGGGCTGGCGGTGGACAGGCTGCGTTCGCCGCCGCCGTGCTGGCGGGCGAGGTCCTGGAGGAGCTCGATGAGTTCGGCGTCGCTGTCGGCCACCGGCGGTACCTGGCGCAGGGGTTGGTGGACCTTGGAGACCCAGACGTCGTCGCAGCCGTTGATGAGGATGTTCTCGATCTCCGGGTCGTCCAGGTAGGGCTGGAGGCGCCCGGCCCGGAAGAGCAGGTCGAAGACGGCCTCGGAGAGGGCGCGGTCCTGGTCACGGGTGGGCGGGATGCCGTGGGTCTGCGCGTAGGCGTCGGACCAGCGGGCGACGGCCTCCTCGATGAGGGCGCGGCCGCGCTGGCGACGGGTGGCCCGGTCGGGCTCGGAGCCGGAGGCGGAGGTCAACCGGGCTATCTGCTGGTGGAGTTCGGAGGCGACCTGGCGCTTGAGCTCGCGGGCGACCTGCGGGTCGACGGTCGGCCGGGTGCCGGCGCCGCGCAGGTCCAGCGAGGGCAGCTGGGAGGGGACGGCCTCGGGGCGGCTCACGGCCGACGGGCTCGCGACCTGCTGGTTCACGACCTGCTGGTTCACGACGGGCTGCGGCGCGGCGGGCTGGTTCACGACGGGCTGCGGCGCCACCGGGCCCGGGCGGTACGGCTGTTGGGCGGCCGGCGCGGCGGGCGCGGGCGCGGCGGCAGGGGCGGGCGCCGCCCAGGGCAGCGCGGCCGGGTCGGCGGAGGGGTGCTGGTGCAGGGGGCTACCGCGCACGGAGCACCTCCTCGGGGTCGTACGGCGGATACTGCCCGTTGACAGATTCCTGACGATTCGTCACCACGGGTTGCCGGAGCGGGTCGTGGCCTTCCAGGCCGCCCTGGCCACCCTGTCCGGGCGGCCAGGCCTGCCCGGTCTGCACGTGCGCCGGGAACGGCGCGGGCGCGGCCGGCTGCGGGGCCAGCCCGGCGAGCGGCGCCACCGGGCCGGTGGTGATCACCGGCGGGGTGTAGGAGGGCTGGGTGGAGGAAGGCGCGGTGTAGGAAGGCGCGCTGTAGGAGGGCTGGCTGTACGAGGGCGGTTCGGCCTCACCCGTCCCGTACGTCGCCGGAGCACCGTACGGCGACACCGGGCCCGGCACGGGCGCGGGCGGCACGGCCGACCCAGACATGGCCGACCCAGACACGGCCGACCCAGACATGGGCGACGCAGGCATGGGCGCGGGCGGAGCGGGCGCGGGCGGCACCGGCATCGGCGCGGCGACCGGCCCGGGTATCGGCCCCGGCGCGGGCGCGGAGGCGGAGGCGGGCGAGGCCCCCGGCAGCGCCGCAGCGGTGGGCGCGAGCCGCTGGCGACGACGGCGCACGAGCAGGTGCACCTCGTCCGCCGCCGAGCGCGCGGTGCGCATCAGCTCCGAACGGACGAAGCGCCGGTCGGCGGTGTCCCCGCCGTCCGAGAGCACCCGGGCCGTGCGGACGGCGTGCGGCAGCACCCCGAGCACCGGCAGCCCGAACTCGCGGGAGACCTCCGCCCCCGGGTAGGGCCCCTCGGCGACCAGCAGCAGCCCGAGCGCGTCCGCCCCGGTGCCGCCGGCGGCGAGGTCCTCGGCGAGGGCGGCGAGCCGGGGCCGGACGGCGCTGAGCCCGCGCAGGGTGGTGCGCACGACGGCCACCACCGCGTCGGCCCGGCGGGCGAGGACCGCGCTCGCGCCGGTGGTGCCGGAGCGCCCGAGGTCGACGATGACGTCGTAGCCCTGCGCCTCCAGCCCGTGCAGCAGTTCGGCGAGCGGCTCCCAGGTGTAGGCGAGGCCGGGGGCCTGGGCGGGGTCGGTGAGTCCGGGCAGCAGCAGGCGCCGGGCGTCGCCCTCGGGCGAGAGGTCGATCAGCTGCTCCCAGATGGTCTGGGCGAGCAGGCCGCGCCGGTCGGCGACGGCGAGGTTGCGCAGCCCGTACACGGCCTCGACGCGGCCCTCCAGGGCGCCGGCGAGGATCGCGCCGCCGTCCGGGTCGGCCTCGACGAGCAGCACGCGGCGGCCGGGCGGGAGCGGCCAGGCCAGCAGCAGGGCCAGGGCGGTGGTGGTCGCCCCGGGGGCGCCCGGGCCGCCGGCCACCGCGATCACGGCCATCAGGGGCCGCCCGTCGCAACCGGGGGCTTGGGGGTCGAGGACGTCCCGGGAGCGGCGGCGCCGGTCGGGGCGGCGCCGCCCGTCGGAGCGGCGGTCGCCGCGGGGGCGGGGGCGGCCGCGTCGCCCGTACCGGCCGCGCCCGCCCCGCCGGCCGTGGTGGCGCGCGGGGCCAGCAGCACCTGGATGCGTCCGGCGGCGACCCACTGGGCCAGCCGCGGCCCGTCCGCCGTGCCGACCGCGACGTCGATCACCTGGCTGCCGTCGGTGTCCACCCGCCCGACCGTGATGATCGTGGCGGGCAGCGAGTCGGCCCGCCCGGTGTCCGGGGTGTAGACCACGACGACCTGCATCCCGGGCTGGAGCCGGCCGGCGGGCAGCTGGGTGCGCTTGGCGGAGACGCCGACCACGATCTGCCCGGGCTGCACGCTGAGCCCCTGGGCGAGGTCGGCGCCGGTGAGCATGGCGCCGCGCTTGAGGTCGGTGGCCGCGCGCATGCCGATCACCCGGCCGCGGTCCTGGGCGGACAGCGGGTGCAGGGCCGGATCCCCGGCGATGCGGGCGACCGCCAGGTCGTCCTCGGTGATCACCTGCCCCCAGGGCACGTCCCGGGCGAGCGCCAGCACGGCCACGCGCTGGCCGGTGCTGTTGTAGAGGGCCGCGCCGCCGAGCCCGCCGCCGGCTATCAGTGCCACGGCCATCGCCAGCACCGCCGGTCGCCGGCGCCGGGCGCCCATCGCCCGGCCGGGGGTGTGGGGCGCGGTACGGCCCTTGCGCCCGCCGCCCTGCTCCTGCTGCTCGGGCACGGCCACGGACGCCGCGGCGCCTGCGGGTGCGCCGGGTCCCGGCGTCGCGAACGTACGGTTCTCCACCGGGTTCCGCCCCTTTTTCGTCATCGCTGCTGCTCGTCGCTGCTGCTCGTTACCGCTGATCGTTACCGCTGCTCGTTACCGCTGATCGTCGCTGCTGCCGGTCGTTCGTCGGTCGCCGCGGCCGTGCCGCGGGCGGTCGTGGTCGAACCGCCCGGGCCGCCGGGTCAGTTGAGGACCTGCACCTCGGCCACCTTGAAGGTGAAGATCGCGCTGTCCCGGTCCAGGCCCCCGATGGTGAACTTCCTGGCCCCGGGCCCGGAGACGACCACGTCGGCCACCCAGGAGGTCCGCACCGAGCCGGCGAAGACCCCGTTCCTCCGCGTCCCCGAGCCGGTCTTGAACTCGGTCGGGCAGTCGGGGGACTTGGAAGCGCCGTACTTGGGGTCGTACGGCGTGCCGACGCCGGCGCACTCGACCTTCTGCCCGTCGAAGTCCCAGGTGACCTTCGCCAGGCGGGGCGTGACGGTGACGGAGGAGGCTCCGGCGCTGGCGGTCTTCGGCGCGGGGGTGGCCGAGTTCTCCACCCAGAGCCAGACCGGGCTGTTCACCACGGCCGTCTCCTTGGGCGCGAGGCCCGGGACGGGGTCGGGGAAGTGGATCTTGTGATAGACGAGGTCGCGGGCGACGTCCTCCGGGGAGACGACCTTCGGCGCCTTGGCCGCGTCCACGAACCTGATCGCCGGGTCCTGGTAACCGCCGCCGTCGCTGAGGCAGATGACGGAGTAGACCGAGCCGTCGGCGCTGGTGTGCCCGTCCCAGACCCGGTCGCTCGGGTCCGGCTGTTTGTCCAGCACCCGGTAGTAGCAGCCGTCGCCGCTGTCGAACCAGCCCCGCTCGGGGTCATGGCAGGGCCACTCGACGTTGTGGTAGCTGCACACCGGCACGCCGCCACCACCGCCCCCGCCTCCGCCGCCCGGCTGGGTGGAGCCGGGGCCCGGGGTCTTGGTGCCGCCGTCGGCCCATTCGCAGATCAGATTCGGAAAACACCTGTCGGCGCCGGCGTCCCCCGGGTCGTCCGCCATCGCCGGGACCGCCTGGAAGATCAGCAGTCCGGCGGACAGCGATGCGACGACCACCGACCGTGCGCCGGGTTTACGCGAATTCAGCATGTCCGGCCCGCCTCTCGCTTGAAGTCGTAGATCAGCCAGTGCTCCTGGAACCTGTGCAGGGACGCCGTCGCGACGTACCGGCGCAGCGCTCCACTCGGTTCCCGTACGGCCTTGCTCGCGGCGTCGACCCGTTGCCAGCCCGAAACGTCGACGCAGTCCTCGATCACGGCGGCCGGCGGATCGGATTTCAGGTCGACGGAGGTGACCACCGGGGAATTGCGCGGCGTTCCGGTCATGACCATTCTGGCGTCGCGGAGTTGACGCAGCCCTACCAGTGTGTCCGTCAGCGCCCGTCCGGAGGAGTACGCCTCCAGGGCGATCCCGTCCGAATCCGTGCTGCCGAAGGCGTCGGCCTGGGCCTTCCACCAGTCCTGATAGGTGCTCAGGGCGAGTCTGGCCATGGCGCCTTCCGGACCGTCGGTGGGCGCCGTGGTGCCGGGCCGCGAACCACCCGAAGGAGTGAGCGGGTTCACGCCCGCAACGGTCGGCGCACTCGTCCCGAGACGATCGGCGGACCCTTCGGAACCACCGCTCGCACACGCACCGAGAAGTAACACCAGAACCGCCCCACCGACCCCAACCGCCCCAGGGCGCAACACATTTCCGCGCTGCCGCATCGCCCACCTCGTCGCGACCGAACCGATCCGTGAGTCACGGCCGCCTCAGGAATTCCGTCGTCCCGCCGGAGTTTCCGCCGGGGATCGATTCTTCGCCAACCCACCCCGACACGGCAACACCTCAGGCCCCCTGACCTTACGCGGAAGGCGGTTCCGTCGGGGCACTTTCCCGCCACAGGACGGCCAACAGTTCTTCGGAAAGCGACAATCCGGCCAATGCGCCCCGAACAGCGGCCCGATTGCGCATCAACAGGCGCCCGCCGTGCGGCGGAACGAGCAGGCGTGCGCCGGGCGCGGCGGAGGGCCGGGAGCCGTCGAGCAGGGCGGCGACGGCCGGCTGGAGGTCCAGCGGGGCGACGGCGGCGGGAACACCCGGGACGCCGTGGCGCAGGACGGTGGCCAGCGCCTGGCTGAACGAGCCCTCGTCGCCCGGGAGTACGGCGTCCCGGCCGCGTCTGCCGGGGGTGAAGCGGCCGACTCTGCCCCACAGCGGCACCCTCGGGTAGCTGAGCAGTTCGCCCGCGCCGTCCTCGCCTCCACCGCGTTCCAGCGCCGCCCAGGTGTCCTTGTCGGCGACGGCGTCGACGATCAGCAGCGTCTCCTCGTGGTCGCCGTGCACCATCGCGCTGACCACCCAGTCCCAGGCCAGGCCCCGGCGGTAGGCGTTGTCGCCGGTGCTTCCGGCGGTGACCAGGGCGAGGCGGCGCCCGCGCGGGTCGGCGACCAACTGCCCGACCAGGCACACCACCAGCCAGCGGCCGGGGTGCTGGGCGGTGTCGCGCACGGCGGTGAGCATCGCGTTGGCGTCCGCGTCGGGCGCGACGGCGCTGACGCGGCAGCCGGCCGCGCCGGTGTCGAAGAACATCCCGGGCAGCACCTCGGCGAGCTGCAGCGCGCCCTGCGGCGCGTGCGCCGACCCCCCGAAGGCCCGGTCGGGCCCGCCGTTCGCCCCGATCACCACCAGATCGACCCCGCCCGCCATGCGTCCGCCCCTCCTGCTCGTGCTCCGTACCGCGTCGACTCCGCGGCCCGGCGCCCGTACGTCCGCCGCCGGGCAGGCTACCTCCCACGGGCCCCGTCCGGGCGGCCGTCGGCGGGGCTCCCGACCCTTCCGCCCAGGGACCATGGGCCCTATCGGCGCGCCCGCCGACCGGAGGACGATCGGACGCATGGAGCGTGAGGACCGGACGGAGACCCTGAGCGAGGCGGAGTGCCTGCGGCTGCTCAGCACCGTGCCCGTGGGGCGGGTGGTGTACACCGAACACGCGCTGCCGGCCGTGCTGCCGGTGTCGTTCGAGGTGCTGGACGGGCGGCTCGTGCTGGCCCTGCGCCGCGACAGCGGCACCGCGCGGGGCCTGGACGGCACGGTGGTGGCCTTCCAGGCCGACCTGCTGGACCCGGTCACCAGGACGGGCTGGAGCGTGCTGGTGCACGGGCGCGCCGACGTGCTGCGGGGTACCGAGCAGGTGGAGCGGGTACGGCGCAGCGGGCTGCGGCCGTGGGTGGGCGGCACCTCGCCGGTGTTCGTCTCCCTGGTGCCGGAACTGGTCAGCGGCCGAAGGCTGTTCCCGGCCGGGCTCGGCGCCCCTGGGCGGGCCACGCTGCGGTCCTGAGCTTCGGTTTCCCTCCTGCTTTCGCTCCTGCTTTCCTCCTGCTTTCCCTCCTGCTCCTGACAGATACCGACGGGTAGGCATACGCTTCCGGCGTCCTGGCCCCGCCCCGGGCCCCCTCCCCCTCCAGGAGCGCACGTGACGAGCTTCGCCTCCCTCGCCGAGCTGACCGCCGCCGTCGGCACCGAACTGGGCACCAGCCGGTGGCACACGATCGAGCAGCGGCAGATCGACCTGTTCGCCGAGGCGACCGGGGACCACCAGTGGATCCACGTGGACCCCGAGCGGGCCAAGGAGAGCACCTTCGGCTCGACCATCGCGCACGGCTACCTGACCCAGTCGATGATCCCGGTGCTGGCGAAGGAGTGCTACAGCGTCGAGGGCGTGCGGATGGCGCTGAACTACGGCTCGGACAAGGTGCGCTTCCCCTCACCGGTGCCGGTCGGCACGGCGATCCGGGCCACGGCCGAGCTGGTGTCGGCCACCGAGGTGCCGGGCGGGGTCCAGGCGGTGGTGCGCTTCACCATCACCAGCGAGGCGGGGACCAAGCCGCACTGCGTCGCGGAGACGATCACCCGGTTCTACGCCTGAGGCACCTGGAACGCCGGGGACACCCGAGCGCTTCCCACGCACCCGCGTACGCCGTTCGGCCCGCGCCCGGGCCTCCACCAGGTCCGAACGGCGCACGGCGAGTAACCTCCGACGAGATGGTTGTCGTACCGCAGTGACCCCGCTGGTCACGCGGTACGCGCCCCGGCACGCCCGGTAGCCGTGACCGTCCTTGGAGGAGCCGTGCCCCGCCCCGTCCCCTGGTTCTCCCGCCTCGCCGGTCTGTCCGCCCTCTTCGTCCCCCCGAGCACCCCCGCCGCCGCCCGCGCCGTCCCCGGCCTCGCCGGGCTGCCCCGGGCGGCCTGGCACCGCGTGCGCACCGACGCCTTCGGAGCCGAGCCCCGGGGCGAGCGGCTGGCCCGCATCCGCCGCTCGCCCCAGTTCGCCGACGGCGCCTTCCGCAACCCGCTGCCCACCCGGCGCCTGGTGTACGAGCGCAGCCCGCTGGAGATCACCCGGGCCCAGCTGACCGGCGACAAGACGCGCCGCTCCCCCGCCGCCGCCGTACCGGTCCACCGCCTCCTGCCCGCCGACCTCGCCGCCCCGCCCGCCTCCGGCCTGCGGCTGACCTGGCTCGGCCACGCCACCGTCCTCGCCGAGATCGGCGGGCGGCGGGTGCTGATCGACCCCGTCTGGGGCGAGCGCTGCTCCCCGTTCTCCTGGACGGGCCCCAAGCGGCTGCACCCGGTGCCGCTGCCGCTGTCCGAACTCGGGCCGGTGGACGTGGTGGTGGTCTCCCACGACCACTACGACCACCTCGACATGGCGACGGTGCGGGCCCTGACCGCGACGGAGGCGGTGTTCGCCGTGCCGCTGGGCGTCGGGGCGCACCTGGAGCACTGGGGGGTGCCGGCCGCGCGGATCGTCGAACTCGACTGGTGGGAGAGCGCCGAGGTCGCGGGGCTCACGCTCACGGCCACCCCGGCCCGCCACTACTGCTCGCGCGGGCCGCGCACCAGCCCGCTGTTCCTGTGGGCCTCCTGGGTGGTGGCCGGCGGCGGACACCGGATCTTCCACAGCGGGGACACCGGGTACTTCCCCGGGTTCGCCGAGATCGGGCGGCGCCTGGGCCCCTTCGACGCGACGATGATGCAGGTCGGCGCGTACAGCCGGTTCTGGCCCGAGGTGCACATGACCCCGGAGGAGGGCGTCCGGGCCCATCTGGACGTGGGCGGCGACCTGCTGCTGCCCATCCACTGGTGCACCTTCAACCTCGCCATGCACCCCTGGGAGGAGCCCGCGGAACGGGTGGTCGCCGCCGCCCAGGCCCTCGGCGCCCGCCTCGCCGTACCCCGCCCGGGCAAGCCCTTCGAACCCGCCGCCCCGCCGGCCCTGCGCCTGTGGTGGCGCGCCGTCGCTGCGGCCGCCCCGGGCGGCGCCACGCCGGAGCCCGTGGCGGCGGTGGCGGGCGGACAGCAGACGGATGTCAGCGAACAGATTTCATCATCTGCCCGCTGACATCTGTTCGCTGTTTTCTGTCCGCTGTCCGCTGTTCGGTGTCTGCTGTTCGGTGTCTGCTGTTCTCTCTTCGCCGAACTCCGTCAGCTGTCCCCGAGGACGTCTCGCAGAGTCCGGGCCGCCTTGACCGTCCGGCTGGAGCCGGTGCGGGCGGCAAGGGCCGTCACCTGCGCGATCGGCTCGCGGTCGGGGGTGCGGCGGGCGGTGTCGGCGGCGACGGTGAGGAGGTCGCCGACGCCCCGGGGCGCCGGGTCGGCCGAGGCCAGGAGCACGGGGAGGACCGCCGCGAGGACCGACCAGACCGTACGGTGGGCCCCGGTCTCGGCCGCCAGGGCCAGGGAGGCCGCGAGCCGGTTGGTCTTGACCGTCCCCAGAACCGCAAGCTCGCCCAGCTCCCGCCCGAGCAGGCCCGGGTCCAGGTCCCCGCGGGCGGCGAGGACCAGCAGGGCGTCGACGGCGCCGGTGCGGTCCTCGGCCGTGGCCGAGCCCAGGCAGTACGCCAGCGCCAGGTGGACGGCGAGCCCGGCCGGACCGCCCGCCTCGGCGAGCTGCGGCAGCAGCCGGCCGGGGCCGCGCTGGTCGCGGTCGGCGGCCTCCGCGAAGTGGTCGAGCCAGCGGGCGGCCAGCTCCTCCCGGTGCCAGGGGAGCATCGCGGCCCAGTGGGCGATGGGCCGCCAGGCCCAGTCGTAGTTCCGCTTGGACCGGGCGACGCTGGGTTCGGTGGCCGCGAGCAGCTCCCGGAACTCGGCGGCCAGGCGCTTGGCCACGTCCGCGCCGATCCCGGGCTGGGCGACGGCCACCCGCCGTACGTCCTCGAACCAGTGCTCGCCCGGACGCAGGCTCCGCCCCGACGCCCTGGCCGGCTCGAACAGCACCCGTTCGGACGGTTGGGCGGGCAGGCCCCCGCCCCGCAGCCACTGCGCCAGCTCCTGCCCGGCCGGGGAGGTGAGCGCCCCGGCCGCCCGCAGCACGGCCTCGTCGGCGGGCAGCGGACCGACCCTCAGCAGGGCGGCGCTCAGGTCGGCGTGGCCCGGCGTCATGCCCGCCGACTCGTACCCGGCGAGCCGGGCGACCAGCGCGGCCGGGTCGAGCGCCCCGGAGGCGTCGGTCGGGGTGGCGAGCAGGTAGGGCGGCCGGGTGGCCGTGACCTGCCAAGCCGCCTCCTCCAGCCGGGCCGCCAGCGCGCTGCCGTGCACGGTGGAGTACCCGCTGCGCAGCGGGGAGCGCTTCTTTCCGCGCAGGGCGTCCCAGAGCCGGTGCGGCGGAGTCTCGCCCGCGATCGAGGCGACGACGTAGAGCACGTCCTGGGGCACGCAGTCGCCCCAGTGGCCGCCTCCGTTCCACGGGTGGGCGCGGCGGACGGGCTCCAGCGCGGCGAGCAGCCCCTCCCGGTCCAGGTGGGTCTGCCGGATCAGCCCGTCCAGAACCCGCTCGAAGACGGCCACCTCCGGCCGCTCCTGCGCGAGCAGCGCGGACAGCTCCTCGGCGAGCTCGGCCGCCGAGGCGACGGGCTCCCCGAGCGGGAGCGGCACGGGGACGGGCGGGAGCACCTCCTCGGTGTCCGCCGCGGCCTCGCCGCCGACCGGGGCGCCGAACAGCTCGCCGGCCCGCGCGTGGTGCACCGGGCTGAGCAGTTCGGCGGCCTGCCGCAGCTCGGGCAGCACCGCCTCGCCGGCCGCCCTGAGCTGGCGAGCCACCACGTTGAGCGCCCGCTCCTGCACGCCCGCGTCCGGGTGCCCGAATGCCTCGGCCGCCGCGAGCGCCGCGGGCCCGGCCCGTTCGGGCGAGCGCCGGGCGGCCTTCTCCAGCCAGCCCAGCTGGGCGCGCACCAGCTTCTTCTCCGTACGGAAGAGCACCACGGCGGAGGCTTCGACCAGCGCCTCGGGCTCGATCAGCCCGGCCTCGTCCAGCCCCGCGAGCACCTCCTGGGCGTGCCCGGCGAGCACCGAGGGCCCGTCCAGCAGCGCCAGGAGGTCCCGCGCCCGCGCCGCGTACTCCTCGGGCGTGGGGTCGAGCGCGCTCAGGATCTCCAGGAACTCCTTCTGGTCGGGCGCCTTGCCTCCCCGCAGCAGCCGGGCCAGGCAGCCGTCGAGCAGCCCGGCACGGTCCAGTTCACCGGTGGCGGCCAGGGCGGCGATCGCCGTCGCCCAGGAGTCGCCCGCGTCACCGTTGAGGTTGCGGGACAACTCGTGGGCGACGTCGGAGAGTTCGAAGAGCCGCGGGACGAGGACCGGGGTGTACGGGTCGGCCCGCAGCCGCTCGACGAGGGCCGTCCCCCTGCGGCCCTCCTGGAAGTCCTGGACCAGCCAGGCGCGAACGAAGGCCTCGCTCGTCGGCACCGGGCAGCCGGTGCGCTTCACCACGGAGTCGACGAGCGGGTAGTAGAGCCACCAGCCCCAGCGCGGGGAGGGCCGCTCGGCGAGCCGGGTGGCCACCTCGATCTGCCACTCGACGGGCTGCGCCTCCACCACCTTGGCCAGTTCGCGGCTGCGCGCCCAGTCGCGGCCGGAGAAGTCGCTGCCGGACATCCAGGTGGCGGCGCCCGCCGGGCCGGTGTGGCAGCCGGCGCCGGCCACCAGCAGCGCGCCCCGGACGGCGAGGTTCTCGCGGGACCACTGGTCGCGCATCTCCTTGCGCAGTTCCTTGAGCCCGGCCAGGGCGGCGCGGCGCTGGGCGGCGTCCAGCTTGCCGACCAGCACGGGTATCCAGGACGTCCGCCCCGCCCTGACGGCCGCGAGCAGCCGCTCGGGGCCCTCCTCGGCCTCCATCACGGTCAGCACCGCCGCCGTCTCCTCGCCACCGCTCATGCCCGTACGCCCTGCCCGTTCTCGTCGCTCTTCACGTTCTCGCTCTTCACGTTCTCGCTCTTCACGTTCTCGCTCTTCACGTTCTCGCTCTTCACGTTCTCGCTCTTCACGTTCTCGCCCTGCACGGTCTAGCCCTGCACGTTCTCGCCCTGCACGGTCTCGACCTGCACGTTCTCGACCTGCACGTTCTTCTCGACCTGTCGCGTCATCGTGACCGCCAGCGCGTGCTTGCACGGCCCGCGCCCGCCCCGGTACTTGGCCCACCACAGGCAGGTGCAGCTCACCCGCCCGTCCGCGTCGGTGCGCACCCGCTGGATGTGGTCGTCCACGGTGACCACGGCCGTCGCCCCGCCGTCCTCGATGCGCACCGCGCCCGTCTCGACCAGGGCCCGGGCGGCCCGCAGCCGGGGGTTGGCCGCCTCGGCCCGCCCGGCGTCGTAGGGGAGCTGCCGGTGGAAGTACGCGGCCTCGGCGGTGTCGTAGCCGATCTGCCCGGCGGTGCCGAGCCGGGTCAGCGCGGCCCGCACCCGGTCGGTGCCGATGCCGCACTGCTCGGCGAGGTCGGCGATCTCGATCCTCGGCTCCCAGGCGAGCATCACGGCGACCAGTTCGGCGTCCTGCTCGACGGTGCCCGTCGCCAGCGCGCCGAGCACCCCGCCCTCGCCGGAGAAGCCCCGGGAGGCGTCCGGGGAGAGCGTCAGGGTGAGCCGCATCCCGGGCAGCACCACCTCCCAGGCGGAGGCGGCGGGCCCGGAGGAGGCCGCCGGCCCGTACACCCGCAGGGCGAGCGCGTGCCGCAGCACCCGTTGCAGCGCCACCAGCCGCTCCGGGCCGGGCAGGCAGACGGCGCCGGGCACCGGGCGGGTGGTGGGCCGCAGCGTCCGCCCGGCCGGGACGACCCAGCTCGCGCCGGCCCGCCCGCCGCGCGGCAGCGAGCGCAGGAAGCGCACGGCCTCCGCGGCGGGCAGCTCGGCGCGCAGGTCGAAGCCGGAGGCGATCACCTGCGTCTCGGCGAAGCCGCGCAGCCAGCGCTCGGGCAGCGGCACCTTCTTCTCGACCAGCGGTCCGTCGAAGGTGGAGACCTCCAGCGCGTCCGGCCCGACGGCCAGGTGCAGCGGGTCGGAGGGCCCGATCCTGGTGAGCGCCTCACGCAGCGGGTTGTTGACGTCCACGTTGGTGGTGCCGTGGCCGATCTCGTCGCCGTCCAGCCCGGCCTGGAGCACGTCGAGGCGGGCGTAGACGCCGCAGCAGCCGGAGAAGGACTCGAAGCGCAGCCGGTCCCCGTTGGCGGTGACCACCGGGTCGAGCGAGGCGCGCAGCTGTGGTTGGTAGTACCGGGCGGCGGCGACGTCCGCGACCGCGAGCAGCGCGGCCGCCGCCGGCGCGGGGTCGGCCAGGAAGCCCGCGAAGAAGCGCGGGTTGGCCGCCGCCCCGAGCGGGGTGGCGCCGCCGGAGGTGGCCAGGTCGAGCCGCCGGCCGCCGGCGCCGTCCAGGACGGCCGACGGGCGCAGGTAGGCGTACGCGTGTGCGGATTGCGTCATGGCGAGCACGTTAGGTGAGGGGACCGACATCCCGCCCCCGCCAACCCCGCTTCTGAACCATGACTGGACCGTGACTGGGCCACGACTGGAACAGGTTCTACCATCCCGAGATGCCCCGATCGTTACCCAGGTCACACCACCCCGCCCCCGCCGTCTGCCACTATGAGCGGGTGACCGACCTGACCCACCACGGCATCCGCACCGCCGGCCCCACCGGATCGTTCGCCGGGCTGCTGGAGATCGAGCCGCTGGACAAGAACACGTTCCGGGGCCGCTGCCACGCCGGCGCCCCGATGCGGGCCTTCGGCGGCCAGGTCGCCGCGCAGGCCCTCACCGCCGCCGGGCGCACCTGCGGCGGCGACCGCGCCGTGCACTCCCTGCACGGCTACTTCCTCCTGCCCGGCGACCCGACCCAGCCGATCGACTACGAGGTCGAGCGCGTGCGCGAGGGCCTCTCGTACACCACCCGGCGCGTCACCGCGGTGCAGAACGGCGCGGCGATCTTCACTCTCTCCGCCTCCCTCAAGCGCCCCGAGACGGCCGACGACCGCCACCGCGAGATGCCGGACCTGCCCGGGCCCGAGAGCCTGCCCGACGCCTTCACCCCCCTGGACGAGGGGCTGCGCGCCGCGATCACCGGCAGCGGGTTCCGTGACCTCGAACTGCGCTTCGTCCCCTCGGACGCCCCGGGCGTGCCGCCCGCCGTGCCGGGGATGCCGCAGCAGTTCGTCTGGCTCCGCATCGCCTCCCCGCTGCCCGCGGGGGATCCACTGCTGCACGTCTGCGCCCTCACCTACCTCTCCGACCTCACCCTCGCCTCCACCGCCGGGCTGCACCGCCAGCCGAACTTCTTCCAGCGCACCGAGCCGCCCCGGCTGCTGATGGCCTCCCTGGACCACGCGATGTGGTTCCACCGCCCGTTCCGGGCCGACGAGTGGCTGCTGTTCGCCCAGCGCAGCCCCTCCGCCTCCGACGGCCGGGGCCTGGCCCTGGGCGAGTTCTACGACCGCGAGGGCCGGCTGGTCGCCTCCGCCGTCCAGGAGGCGCTGATCCGCGAACGGCGCTAGCGAACGCGGTACAAACAGCGGTACGAACGGCGGCACGAACGCCCGTACGACCGGCGGCGGCACCCGGCGAACACCGGTGACGGCCGTACGAACGGAAGGGGGCCGGTCGGCGTCATACTCCTGAGCGGCCCCGGCCCGTATCATGGTGCGGGTGACCAAGGTTGACCTGTCACCACGGCCGGTGGAGGCGATGTCTCCGCGCCAGCTCGAACGCCGCGACAATCTGATCGCGGCCGCGCTCGCCCTGGTGAACGAGATCGGCGTCGAGCGGCTGCAGATGAAGCAGGTCTGCGAGCGGTCCGGAGTCGCCCTGGGGACGGCGTACCGCTACTTCTCCTCCAAGGACCACCTCCTGGCCGCGGCGATCGCCGAATGGCACCGGCTGCTGCTGGCGGACCTGGTGGCCGAGCTGCGCGGCCCGCGCGCCGGACTCGGCGCCACCGACCGGGCGGTTCGGTTCGTCCGCGGAGGGATGCGCGCCTACCAGCGACAACCCGAGCTCGCCCGGCTCCGGGTGGCCGTCGCCGCCTCCACCGACCCCTTCGCCAGCGAGGCCCTCCAGGGCATGGCCAGAGCCGACAGCACCGCCCTCCAGGCGGTCACGGCCGAGGTGCCCGCGGCCGCCAGCGACCTGGTGCGGCACATCGTCGCACACGCCTGGCAGGGCGAGCTGACGGCCTGGGTGACCGGCCGCACCACCCTGGGCGACGCCCGGCGCAGGCTGGAGGACGTGGTGCGGCTGGTGCTGAACCCGTACGAGACGCCATACCCGGCCCCGTACGACATCCAGCCGGCCCGTCCCTAGCGCAGCAGACGGGGGCGGCAGACGGGGGCAGCAGACGGGGCGGGAGGCGGGGGCGAGGCGGCCGAGCGGCTGAGCGGCCGGGCGGCGGCGCTGACGGGACGTAAGTCCTCACCCGCCGCCTCTCCGGCGCGCCCTCCCGCCGCTTCCGGGAGGAACTGGACATAGTGCGACATGCCCTCTGAAACCCCGCATGTCGAGAGGTCCGCCCGATGAGCAGCCAGCCCCCGCAGACCGAGCAGCGCGCGAAGGAGCCCGACGAACCCGCCGCCACCCTCCCGACCGACCGGTGGGTGTTCGGCGTCAGCGCCGTGCTCGTGCTCGGGGTCGTCGCCTGGGGCGTCTTCGCCGAGGACTCGCTCGGCAGCACCTCGGGCAGCGCGCTGGGCTGGGTGCTGCACAACTTCGGCTGGCTGTTCGTCGTCGCCGCCGATGTGTTCCTCGCCGTCACCGTGCTGCTCGCCTTCAGCCGCTTCGGCCGCATCCGCCTCGGGCGCGACGACGACGAGCCGGAGTTCTCCACCCTCGCCTGGGTCGCCATGATGTTCAGCGCCGGCATGGGCATCGGCCTGATGTTCTACGGCGTGGGCGAGCCGCTCCAGCTCTTCGCGGCCCCGCAGCCCGGCTCCGGCCTCGAGCCCCAGAGCGCGGCCGCCGCCCAGCAGGCGCTGGAGTTCTCCCTCTTCCACTGGACGCTGCACCCGTGGGCGATCTACGCCGTCGGGGGCCTGGCGCTGGCCTACACCACCTTCCGCAAGGGCCGCGGCAACCGGATCTCCGCCGCGTTCGTGCCCCTGCTCGGGCAACGCGGCGCCGACGGCTGGCCGGGGCGGGCCATCGACCTGCTGGCCGTCTTCGCCACCGTCTTCGGCTCCGCGACCAGCCTCGGCCTCGGCGCGCTGCAGGTCGCCGACGGGCTCGGGTACATCTCCTCCGTCCGCAGCACCCAGAACGTCCAGATGATCATCATCGGATCGCTGACCGCCGCGTTCGTGCTCTCCGCCTTCTCCGGCGTCCACAAGGGCGTCAAGTGGCTCTCCACGGCGAACGTCGTCCTCGCCTCGCTGATCATGCTGTTCGTCTTCGTCTTCGGGCCGAGCGTCTTCGTCCTGGACTCCGTCCCCGCCACCGTCGGCGGCTACCTCTCCGACCTGCTCGCCATGTCGACCCAGACCGGGGCGCTGACCGACGAGAAGTGGCTCGGCTCCTGGACGATCTTCTACTGGGCCTGGTGGCTCTCCTGGGCCCCCTTCGTCGGCACCTTCATCGCCCGCATCTCCCGCGGCCGCACCATCCGCCAGTTCCTGCTCGGCGTGCTGCTGGTGCCCAGCGGGGCCACCGTCATCTGGTTCTGCGTCATGGGCGGCACCGCCATCCGGCTCGTCACCACCGGCGCGGCCGACCTCGTCGCCACCATCCCCCGGGGCGCGGAGGCGTCGCTGTTCGAGATGCTGGACGCGCTGCCGCTCGGCTCCTTCACCAGCGTCGTCGCGGTGCTGCTCGTCATGACCTTCTTCATCACCAGCGCCGACTCCGCCTCCCTGGTGCTCGGCTCCCTCTCCAGCCGGGGCTCCCTGCATCCGCGCACCTGGCTGGTGGTCGTCTGGGGCGTCCTGATGGGCGGGGTCGCCGCCGCCCTGCTGCTCGCCGGCGGGCTCACCGCGCTGCAGAACGCGACGATCCTGGTCGCGCTGCCCTTCGTCGTGGTGATGCTGCTGCTGTGCGTCTCCCTGATCAAGGAACTGCGGGAGGACCCGGCCGCCGGCCCCTCCCGCTTCCACCCCGCGCACGGCCTGCGCGACGCCGTACGGGTGGCCGTCGGCGAGGCCCTCGCCGAGCGCCGGAGCCGCCTCTGACCTGCGCGTACGCCCCGCCCGGCACCGGGTTGGGGTGTACGCGGCCAACCGACGCCCAACCCCCGTCCGGACTTCACCCGCGCGTACCGACCGTTCACACCGCCCTGGAACCCTCCCTGACATGACCGCCAACCCTCCGGCGCCCTTCGAGGAACAGCGCTTCCCGCTCCCCCAGCGCCACCGCCGCCTGCTCGCCTGCTCCGCCGTGCTCGCCTCGATCCTCCTGGGCACGCTCGGCGTCGGCGCCACCGTGGAGACCGTCCAGCACGGGGTCACCACGACCGCCACCGGCAGCACGGGCAAGTAAGACCCCAAGACCCACCGCAGTGCTTCGAGCACCGCTGTTCCCGACGGGACGGCGGTGCTTTCGCCTTCCCCCGGGTGCTTCAGGCGTTGGGGCGGGAGTGGCGGCCGGTGCCGGGGGTGGGGTGGAGGTCCGGGGCCGGGGCGTAGCGGGCGGCCGGGGGGCGCAGGCGCCAGGTGGTGCGCGGGGTGGGGGTGATCAGGCCCAGGCGGTGGAGGAGGTCCAGGGCGTCACGGCGCAGGGCGGTGCGGTCGGCGAGGTAGCGGGACGGGAGGGCGTGGTCGTCCGCGATGTCGCCGAGGACGCCGTCTATCAGCGCGTCGGAGACGGGAACGTCCCCCTCCGCCGCCTCCCCTGGCAGCGGCCGGACCTCCTCGACCAGGCGCTCCACCAGCAGCAGCGCCGCCCGGGCCAGGGTGCCGGTGCCGGGCAGGGCGAGGTCGGTCAGCTCCTCGGCGGGGTCGAGCAGCGCGACGCCCTCGGCCCGCAGTTCGGTCTCCAGGCCCAGGAACTCGGCCAGCGCGGCCGGTCCGCTCAGCCGGTGCTCGTGCAGCCAGGCGCGGCGGTCCTCGGGCAGGTCGGCGGCGATGACGGCGGGGGTCTCGGCGAGCAACCGCCGTACGGCGGTGGCGGGTTCCGCCTCGCAGGCGCGGCGGACGAGGTCGGCGGGGCCGTCCGCGAGGGCGGGCGGACCGGCCGGGACGGCGCGGGCGAGTTCGCGGTCGACGGTGAGGACGAAGGCGCTGTCCGCCGGGTCCTCGGGCAGGTCCCCGAGGATCTGCCAGCCGGAGAGCGCGGCCAGCGCCGCCGTGGTGTCGGCGGGCACGGCGGCGAGTTCGGGGGCGGCGGCGCGCATCGCGTCGAGCAGGCGCCGGTACGGCAGTTGCTCGGGTGCGTCCACCAACAGGGCCAGGGCGAGCGCGAGTTGACCGTACGCGGCCGGGGTGAACGGCGCGCCGGTGGCGGGATTCTCGAGGCGGCGGGCACCGCCGGGCCCCAGCCCCGCCTTGAACAGGCGGGCGTGCCAGGGGCCGACGACCAGCCGGTAGCCGAGCAGGGTGTCGAACCGCTCGGTGAGCCAGTCGCGGTGACGGCGGATCAGCGGGAAGCCGTCCGCGTGCGGGCCGGAGGCGGTGACCAGCGGGTGGGCGAGCAGCAGCCGCGCGGCGATCCGCCGTTCGGCCTCCGGCAGCCCCACGGCGCCCTGTCCGGCTCCCGCCGGAGCCGAGCGGTCCTGAGCGGGGCGCGCGCCCGGCTGCCCGCGTTCGGGCCGGCGGTGCCGGCCGGGGCGGCCCGGCTTGGCGCCCGAGCGGACGACGGGCAGCGCCGCCTCGTCGAGCCGGGCCCGCCTCAGGGCGCCCTCGGCCCGGGAGTCCTGGGCCTCGCGGGTGCGGCGGCTGGCCGTGGCGTGGGCCGTCGGGCCGTGCCACCAGCTGACGTCGGGATCGGCGGGCCCGGTGGCGGACGGCTCCGCCGGGGCCCCGAAGTGCCGGGCCGGGTACAGCCCGAAGGAGGCGGCGCACAGGTCGTCGGCGGTGCCGGGCGTGGCGGCGGCGAACCAGTGGGCCAGGCGCAGCAGGCCCGGGTCGGGCGAGAGCTCGGGATCCAGGGCCTGCTCGGCGTCAGCACGGGCCGGGGGAACGGCATCGGGTGCACCGTCAGCCGCCCCGCCCGGGCGGGCCGCTTCGCGTACGGCGACGGCGGCGTCGGTGGCCCCCACCCCGCCCTTGCGCCCGTCCGTCCGACCGGCGGCCACCCGGGTGGCGCCGATCGCGTACTCCTGCTGCTCCATGTCGGGGACCAGACTAGACGCTGCCCGGGTCACCCGGTGGCACCAACGGAGGCCGTGGCGAAATGCGCACCCGGCCACCACCGTCCGCCCCTGGCCACGCCGGGGTTACGCGCGGGTAACCCCGCCTTTCGGCCGCCGGACCTGCTCCCTTAGGCTCGAACGGGCTCGAAGCCTCCCCCACCGTCCCGCGTCCGATCACGAAGGCGACCCGCATGACTCTTCGCACGACCACCCGTGCCGTCCTCGGCGCGCGCCTGCGTTCGGCCTCGAGCCTGCTGGGCGGCTACGCCACCACATCCGCGACGCACCTGGGCGCGATCCTGGCCGGGTCCTCCGTGCTGCGCAACGCGACCAAGCCCGCGCTGATGCCGCTGCTGGCCGCGCACAGCGTGACCACCGCCGCCGAGGAGGGGCGCAGGGCGCCGGAACTGCTGGCTCCGGCGCTGCTGCTGAGCGCGGGCGGGGACGTGCTGCTCCAGCTCAAGGACGACACCGCGTTCCTGGCCGGGATGGGCTCCTTCGCGGCGGCCCACGTCTGCTACGTGGCGATGTTCGTACGGCGCGGCGCGCTGACGGACCGCCGCCGGGCCTTCGTGGTGGCGGCCGCGTACGCGGCGGCCTGGGCGGCGATGGTCGGGCAGCTGTGGCCGGATCTGGGGGACCTTCGCGTGCCGGTGGCCGGTTACAGCCTGCTGCTGGCCTCCACGGCGGTCACCTCGGCCGGCCTGGGCTGGCGCACGGGCCTGGGCGGGGCGCTGTTCCTGCTCTCCGACACGCTGATCGCCACTCAGCTGGCGAAGTGGCGGGAGCTGCCGGGCCATCAGTTCTGGATCATGGCGACGTACGTGCTGGCGCAGTACCTGCTGGCCACCGGCACCCTGCGCCACGACGAGGAGCTTTCCGCTTCGGCTTCCGCGTAGCAGCACCGCGCCACCGGTCCCTCACGGGCTCCGGCGGCGCGGTGGATGCGGCGCGGTGGGGGCGTCGGCCTCAGGCACCGCGCCGCCGGAGCAGCCAGAAGCCGCCGACGCCGCCCGCCACCAGGGCGAGTCCTCCGGCCAGCTCCGCCGGGTCCGCGGCGACGGAGCCGCCGAGGCCCGTCTGGACGGCGCCGTGCGGGGCGACCTGCTGGCTCGCGGCGCCGGACTGGCCGAGCGAACCGGCCCACTCCCCGGCCGCCTTGCCCCAATCGCCCAGCCCCTTGTCGCCCAGCCCCTTGTCGGGCGAGGTGAGGCTGCTGACCGTGACGGTGACGCTGGTCGAGAAGGCGCCGCCGTCCGGGCAGGTCCCGTCCACCTTGCTGTCCCCGGCGTGCTCGCCGGCCAGCCGGGCGGAGCCGGTGTGCCTGCCGTCCGCGCCGAGGGTGAGGGTGGCAGGGCCGCCCTCGAAGGCGGCGGAGCGGGCGGTGATGGTCTTGGCGTCGGGCTTGTCCGACTTCTCACAGGAGACCGTGACCGTCACGGTCTGGCCCGGTGCGGCCTGGGACGGGCTGACCGAGGCCGAGCCGTCCCTGGCCGATGCGAGGGGGGCCGTCAGACCGGTCAGCACCGCGGCGCCGATCAGAGCGGCGGCGGCCGTACACGTGGGGCGCATGCCGGAACCTCCGGGATTCTCGGGCACGGCCGGGGACTCCCATGTCTCCGTAGTCGAACAACCGTGCCCGGTCACTCCCTGAAGGTAGGCAGCCACCAGGGGTGCGGCCACCGCTCAGGACCGTTCGGGTTACCGCCCGTCACACCGCGTGAGACCGGGGACCGCGGCTCACAGGTCCAGGTCGACGACGACCGGGGCGTGGTCCGAGGTGCCCTTGCCCTTGCGGGCCTCCCGGTCGACGTAGCTGTCGGTGACGGCGTCGGCGAAGGGCTTGTTGGCGTAGGTGAGGTCGATCCTTATCCCGCGGTTCTTGGGGAAGGCCAGCTGGCGGTAGTCCCAGTACGTGTACGGGTGGTCGTACTTGAGCGGACGGGGCATCACGTCCTGCAGGCCGATCCCGCCCAGGGCGGCCAGGGCGGCGCGCTCGACCGGGGTGACGTGGGTCAGGCCCTCGAAGGCGGCGACGTCGTAGACGTCCTCGTCGGTGGGGGCGATGTTGAAGTCCCCGAGGACGGCGAAGGGGCGCTCCCCCGCCGCGTCCTCGACGCTCGCCGCGCGCAGGGCCTCCAGCCACTCCAGCTTGTAGTGGTAGTGCGCGTGGTCGACCTCGCGGCCGTTGGGCACGTAGACCGACCAGACGCGCACCGGGCCGCAGGTGGCGGCGATGGCGCGGGGCTCGACGTCGGCCAGCAGGGCGCCGTCCGCGAGGTACCCGGGCTGGCCGGGCAGGTCGCGGACGACGTCCTCGAGGCCCAGGCGGGAGACGATGGCCACGCCGTTCCACCGGCCGGTGCCGTGCGCGGCCGTCTCGTACCCGAGGGCGCGCACCTCCTCGTACGGGAAGGCGTCGGCCGCGCACTTGAGCTCCTGGAGGCAGAGCACGTCGGGCTTGGCGCTCTCCAGCCACTCCAGGAGCTTGGGCAGCCGTGCGGTGACGGAGTTGATGTTCCAGGTGGCGATGCGGACGGTCACTGCGGGCGGCCTTCCCGGTGGTTCGACGCGGACGGGGTGGGCCTCCCCTGCGGGAGGACCACCCCGAACATACCGCCCGGGACCGACAGGTCCGGCGGCCCCGGCGTTCCGGGCCGGGAATCCCGCAGCGCCCGACCGGCGCCCGACCGGCGCGCGACCGGCCGTCGGGGCGCCTGCGGCTGTCAGCGCGCCCGCGCCCGTCACAGCGCGCCCGCGGCCGTCAGCGCGCGGGCGTGACCACCGCCGCGGAGCCGCCCCCGCGCCGCACCGGCTCGGCGGCGGCGACCCAGCGGCCGTCCGGCAGCCGCTCGACGCCGGTGGCGGCGCCGATCTCCGGGGTGGAGGCGAAGGTGTGCCCCAGTGCCTCCAGCCGGGCCCGCTCGGGCAGGGCCAGGAAGCCCGGCTCGGCCTGGGTGGCGGCGCTGTTGCGCTGGCTGGCGCGCGGCGCGGCGATCGCCTGCTCCAGGCTCAGGCCCCGGTCGAGGCGGCCCAGCAGCACCTGCAGGGTGGTGGTGATGATGGTCGCGCCGCCCGGGCTGCCGGTGGCGAGCAGCGGCTCGCCGTCGCGCAGCACGATCGTCGGCGACATCGAGGAACGCGGCCGCTTGCCGGGGCCGGGCAGGTTGGGGTCGGGGACGCCGGGGGCGAGCGGGGCGAAGTCGAAGTCGGTGAGCTCGTTGTTGAGCAGGAAGCCGCGGCCGGGGACGGTGATGCCGCTGCCGCCGGTCTGCTCGATGGTGAGGGTGTACGAGACGATGTTCCCCCAGCGGTCGGCGACCGTCAGGTGGGTGGTGTTGGGGCCCTCGTACGGCTCGGGGACGGCCTGGCCGGTGTCGGCGCAGTCGGCGGGGTGGCGCGGGTCGCCGGGGGCGAGCGGGCTGGTGAGGGCCCGGTCGGGGCTGATCAGGCAGGCCCGGGAGGCGGCGTAGCGCTCGGAGAGCAGTTCCCTGGTCGGGACGTCGCTGAAGGCCGGGTCGCCGACCCAGCGGTTGCGGTCGGCGAAGGAGATCCGGGACGCCTCCAGGAAGTGGTGGTAGTACTGCGTGGCGCTGTAGTCCGACAGTTCGCCGTCCTCCAGGATGTGCAGCGCCTCGCCGACGGTGGTGCCGCCGGAGCTGGAGGGGGCCATCGAGTAGACGTCGTAGTCGCGGTAGGCGACGTGGGTGGGGGCCTGGCGGCGCACCTGGTAGGCGGCGAGGTCGGCGGCGTCCACCTTGCCGGGGCGGGCCTTGCGGCCCGAGGCCGGGTCGACCGGCGGGTGCTGCACGGTGGCGGCGATGTCCTGGGCCAACTGGCCCCGGTAGAAGGCGTTCACGCCGTCCTTGCCGAGCAGCCGGTAGGTGGCGGCGAGGTCGGGGTTGCGCAGGAGGCTGCCGGTCTCGGGGGGCTTGCCGCCGGGGAGGAACAGCTTGGCGGTGGCGGGGAAGTCCTTGAACCGGGCGAGGTTGTCGGCCGTCTGGCCCCGGAAGGTGTCGTCGACGACGAAGCCGTCGTCGGCGATCCGCTCGGCGGGGCGCAGGTTCTCGGCGAGCGAGCGCCTGCCCCACTGGCGCAGCGCCGCGTCCCAGGTGGCCGGGGTGCCGGGGACGCCGACGGACAGGCCGCTGGTGACGGCGTCGGCGAAGGGCAGCGGCTTGCCGTCCTCCAGGAACAGCCCGGAGTCGGCGGTGCGGCCGGCGACCTCCCGGCCGTCGATGGTGTGCACCCGGCCGGTGGCGTGGTCGTAGTAGACGAAGTACCCGCCGCCGCCGATGCCGGAGGAGTACGGCTCGGTGACCCCGAGGGCGGCGGCCGCGGCCACCGCGGCGTCCACGGCGTTGCCGCCCTGACGCAGCACCTCGATGCCGGCGGCCGTGGCGTCCGCGTCGACGGTGGACACCGCGCCGCCCCAGCCCACCGCCTCGGGGGCCTTGGGCGGCGGCGCGGCCGCGCCGGCGGGGCCGGTGGTGGCCCAGACCAGGGCCGTGGCGGCTAACAGTGACGGTACGAGACGGGCCAGAGCCCTCATGCGAGTCCTCCTGAGTCGACGTCATCTCCGTTGTTACCCCGGGCCCGTCGATGGGACAACCGCCTGGTGTGACGAACAGATGACAGTGGACGGGAAACGGATGTCGTCGCACAGATGTCAGCGCACAGATGTCAGCGAACGGATGTCAGCGAACATAGAACGTTCTCTGTTCGCCGACATCTGACATCTGTTCGCCGACTTCTGTTCGCCGACTTCTGAAACCCGTCCGCCGACCTACAGCGCGCTGCGCTCCACCCGCCGCCGCTTGATGGTGCGGAAGCGCCGCGCCACCTGCCGGGCGAGGTCGGCCGCGCCGACCAGGCCCGCCTCGTTGCCGAGGGCCGCGTGGACGATCGTCGCCTCCGGCCGGAAGCCGCGCCCGGTGAGGGTGCGGCGGAAGGTGTCGCGCGCCGGGGCGAGCAGCAGGTCACCGGCCTCGGAGACGCCGCCGCCGATGACGAAGCGGCCCGGGTCGAGGGCGGCGGCCAGGTTGGCGATGCCGACGCCCAGCCAGGTGCCGACCTCGTAGAGCAGCTCGGTCGCCGTCGGGTCGCCGTCCTGCGCGGCCTCGGTGACCAGCGGTCCGGTGATGCCCTCGACCGACCCGCCCGCCCGGGCGAGCAGCGGCTGCACCACCGGGGACTCCTCGGCGACCAGCTCCCGGGCGTCGCGCACCAGCGCGTTGCCGGAGGAGTACTGCTCCCAGCAGCCGCGGTTGCCGCAGGGACAGCGGTGGCCGCCGGGCAGCACCTGCATGTGCCCGAACTCCCCCGCCAGGCCGTACTTGCCCCGGTCGACGTACCCGTCGCGCACGACGGCGCCGCCGATGCCGGTGCCGAGGGTGAGCATCACCATGTGGTCCTCGCCCCGGCCGGCGCCGAAGCGCCATTCGGCCCAGGCGGCGGCGTTGGCGTCGTTCTCGACGATCACCGGGAAGCGCAGCCGCTCGCTGAGGGCCTGCTGGAGCGGCTCGTTGCGCCAGTTGAGGTGCGGGGCGAACAGCACCCGGGAGCGGTCGGCGTCGACCCAGCCGGCCGCGCCGATGCCCACGGCGTGGACGTCGTGGCGGTCGGCGAGCTGGAGCACCAGCTCGACGATGACGTCCTCGACGACCTTGGCGCTCTTGCTCTTGTGGGGGGTGTCGGTGCGCAGCTTCTCCAGCACCTTGCCCTCTCCGTCCACGACTCCGGCGACGACCTTGGTGCCGCCGATGTCGACACCGATGGTGGGCAGGCGCAGTATCCCGGCGGGCAGGGCGCGGCGGCGGCGCTCGGCGCGCGGGCCGAGGCCCAGCAGGGTGGGCAGGACGGGCGGCCGGGTGCCGCCGTGGGCGGTGGTCACGGCTGCGGGCGCTCCTCACGGGGGTCGGTGGCAGAGGGTCGGGCCAGCTCGTGGGAGAGCTCGGCGAGGTCGGAGCCGCCGGCCATCTCGGTGGTGAGCTGTTCGAGGCCGATCGCGTCGCGCGGGTGGCTGCCGGCCATCCTCCCCCGCTTGAGCAGGGTGAAGTGGTCGCCGACCAGGTAGGCGTGGTGCGGGTTGTGGGTGATCAGGACGACCCCGAGCCCGGCGTCGCGGGCGGCGGTGACGTACTTGAGGACCACTCCGGACTGCTTGACGCCCAGCGCCGCCGTCGGCTCGTCGAGGATGAGCACCTTGGCGCCGAAGTGGACGGCCCGGGCGATGGCCACGCACTGGCGCTGCCCGCCGGAGAGGGTGCCGATCGGGCGGTCGACGTCGTGCAGGTCGATGCCCATGGCGGCGAGCGCCTCGCGGGTGGTGGCGCGCATGCCGTCGGCGTCCAGGCGCAGCCCGCCCCAGCGGCGCAGGCCGCGTTCGGAGCCGAGGAAGAAGTTGCGCCAGACCGGCATCAGGGGGACGACGGCGAGGTCCTGGTAGACGGTGGCGATGCCGAGGTCCAGGGCCTGGCGCGGGGAGTCGAGGCGGACCTCCTGCCCGCCGACGGTGTAGACGCCCTCGTCGTGCCGGTGCAGCCCCGCGATGATCTTGATCAGGGTGGACTTGCCGGCGCCGTTGTCGCCGAGCACGCAGCTGATCTCGCCGGCGTGCAGGGTCAGCGAGACGTCCTGGAGGGCGCGCACCGTCCCGTAGGTCTTGCCGACGCCGTCGAGGGAGAGGAGTTCCGAGGTGCCCGTCTGTTCGGTGCTCATCGCGGCCCCCGTTCGGCCTGGCGCTTGACGAAGGCGTTGAGCAGCGCGGCCAGCAGCAGCATCGCGCCGAGGAAGAACTTGAACCAGTCCGGGTTCCACTGGGCGTAGATGATGCCCTTGCTGGCCATGCCGAAGATCAGCGCGCCGAGCGCGGAGCCCGCCACCGAGCCGTAGCCGCCGGTGATCAGGCAGCCGCCGATGACGGCCGCGACGATGTAGATCAGCTCGTTGCCGACGCCCTCGCCGGACTGCACGGTGTCGAAGGAGAACAGCAGGTGCTGCCCGAGCACCCAGGCGCCGAAGCCGACGCCGAGGTAGAGGACGGTCTTCGTCCGGGCGACGGGCACGCCGACGGCGCGGGCGGCCTCGGCGTCGCCGCCGACGGCGAAGACCCAGTTGCCGAAGCGGGTGCGCAGCAGCACCCAGCTGCCGACGGCGAGCAGGCCAAGCCACCACCAGACGGTGGCCTTGACGGTGAGCCCGCCGAGGTCGACCTCGGAGGCGAACAGCCACCGGCAGGTCTCGAAGCCCTGCATGTCGGCGATGGACTTGGTGGAGACGGTGCCCGAGATCGCCTTGGTGACACCGAGGTTGGCGCCGGTGAGCATCAGGAAGGTGCCCAGCGTGACGATGAAGCTGGGCAGCCCGGTGCGGCCGAGCATCCAGCCGTTGAACCAGCCGAACGCCAGGGTGACGGCCAGCGAGACCAGGGCGCCGACCCAGGTGACGGCGGTGAACTGGTAGGAGACCATCGAGGAGGTCAGCGCGGCGGTGGTGACCAGCACGCCGGCCGACAGGTCGAACTCGCCGCCGATCATCAGCAGGGCTACGGGCACGGCCATGATGCCGATGGTGGAGGCCGCGTAGAGCACGGTGCCCAGCGAGGAGACCCGCAGGAAGGGCTCGGCGACGGCGGCGAAGACGGTGAACACCGCGACGGCGGCGATCAGCGAGCCGAGTTCGGGCCGGGCGAGGAGGCGGCGCAGGGCGGCCGGGCGGTCCTGGACGAGCAGGTCGGGGGCGGCGGTGCTCACCTGGTCCCCCTCGCGACGTACTCGGCGAGCTTGTCGGCGTCGTCCTTGGTGAGGATCTGCGGGCCGGTCTCGACGGGCTTGCCGCCGCCGAGCATGTCGAGGTTGGAGCGGTAGAGCCAGAGCAGGTCGACGCCCTCGTAGCCCTGGAGGTAGGGCTGCTGGTCGACGGCGAAGCCGACGGCGCCGGACTTGAGCCCGGAGACGACCTGCGGCCCGAGGTCGAAGGTGTCCAGCTCGACGGCCCGGTGGGCGTCCTGGACGGCCTGCAGACCGGTGGCGGCCATGGGGCCGGAGAGGGTGAGGACGGTGTCGAGGGACGGGTCGGCCTGGAGCTTGGCGGAGATCGCGGCGCGGGCGTCGGGCATGTTGACGCCGTTGACGTAGAGCGTCTGGAAGCCGGCGCCGGCCTTGGCCTGGGCCCCGCCGCAGCGCTGCTCCTGGCCGACGTTGCCCTGCTCGTGGATGACGCACAGCACGTTCTTGCGCCCGCGCGCGGCCAGTTCGGTGCCGGCGGCCTGGCCGGCGGTGGTCTCGTCCTGGCCGATGTGGGTCAGGGCGCCGAACTTCGCGGAGAACTCCTGGCCGGAGTTCACGGTGATGACGGGGATGCCCGCGGCCTTGGCCTTGCCGAGGACCTCGGCCATGGCGTCGCCCTTGGCGAGGGTGACCAGCAGGCCGTCGACCTTCTGGTCGATGGCGGCCTGGACGAGCTGGACCTGGTTCTGGGTCTGCGCGTCGTTGGAGTACAGGAAGGTGATGTTGTCCTTGGCGGCGGCCTGCTCGGCGCCCTTGCGCACGCTGTCCCAGAAGGCGTCGCCGGCTCCGGCGTGGGTCACCATGGCGACCTTCCAGCGCGGGGTGGTGACGGCGCCGCCGCCGGCGGCCGCGGCCTTGGCGCGGGCCTCCTCGGCGCGTCTGCCTCCGGTACTGCTGCAACCGGCCGCGGTGACCGCGAGGGCCAGGACGGCGCACACGGGCCAGAAGCGGCGGGACGGGCGAAAGCGGGTTGTGCTCATCCCCATAGTCTCTCTGCCCGGGCCGCGCGGGTGCGCACCGCCTCGCCCGGTGGCGCGCGACGCGCCCGGGGTAGGGTTCTCCGGGGACGGATTCTGGAAGTTCGCTGAGCATCCGGTCGGGACGTCCTCCGTCCGGGTGGCAGACTATGGGCCGACCCGAAAGGGGGGCGGCACGGTCACGTGATGTTCCTCTCAGGTTCCGCCCAGATTCGGACGGCAACCGATCACCGGTTTCTCACCGTCTGATGTATTGGAGTGCGTTCGGGCGAGTGGGGCCCGGGCGGCCAGCTACCCGGATACGAGAACTTGATGCAACTCACAGGTACGCCATTCTTCATCCTCACCGTCATCCTCGTGCCGGTGTCCATCGCGGTGGCGCTGCTGTTCTGGGGCAAGGTCCGCGGCCCGAATCCGGTGCGCATCCTCTCCCGCCTGGTCATGATCATGTTCTGCCAGGTGACGGCCGTGCTGATGGTCTTCGTGATGGTGAACAACGCGAACCTGATCTACGGAAACTGGGACGACCTCCTCGGCACCGGCGACCACGTCCGGGCCGTGCCCTCGGTGGCCCCGCTGGACCCGAACGGGCACCAGGCCGGCGGCGGTGACCCCGCCAAGCAGCCGAAGGTGACCCAGAAGTTCAGCTCGGTCGACGACCGGCTGGTCCCCAAGGACGTCCAGAAGACCGACCTCAAGGGCCAGGTCTCCGGCGTCGACGGCGAGGTGCTGGTCTGGCTGCCGCCGCAGTACGACGACCCGGCGTTCAAGGACAAGAAGTTCCCGGTCGTCGAGCTGATCCCCGGCTTCCCCGGCTCCTCCTCCACCTGGTACGGCAGCCTCAAGGTCTCCGAGCAGCTCAAGCCGCTGATGCAGCAGGGCAAGGTCGCCCCCTTCATCCTCGTCACCCCGCGCACCGTGCTCCTGGGCAGCAACCAGGACGCGGGCTGCACCGACATCGCCGGCAAGATCAACGCCGACGCCTGGGTCACCCGGGACGTGCCGCAGATGGTGCTGGACAACTTCCGCGCCGACCCGAACCCGGACCGCTGGGGCATCGCCGGCTACTCCGCGGGCGCCCACTGCGCGATCAAGCTGGCGGTGGCCCACCCCAACCGCTACCGCGCCGCGATCTCGCTGTCCGGCTACAACGACCCGGCCAACGAGCCGGACTCCCTCGTCGGCAAGGACCCGAAGCTGCGCGAGGCCAACAACCCGGTCACCATCCTCAAGACCGCCCAGACCCCGCCGAAGGTCTCGCTGCTGATCACCGGCAAGAAGGGCGACGGCCTGGAGGACGCCCAGGCGGTCGCCGCGGCGGCCAAGGAGCCGACGAAGGTGCAGATCCAGGAGACCAACGGCCCGCACACCACCGACATGTGGAAGACGATGGTGCCGGGCGTCTTCGAGTGGCTGACCACGGTCATCCCGCCGCAGTAGCAGCCGCAGTAAGCAGAGCAGGGCCCGCCGCGAGCGATCGCGGCGGGCCCTGCCGCGTACGGGGGCCGCGGCTCAGGCCAGTTCGAGGGCCAGGTAGAAGTCCACCCGGTCCTCCAGCCGGGACAGGTCCCGGCCGGTCAGCTCCTCGATCCGCCCGATGCGGTAGCGCAGCGTGTTGACGTGGACGTGCAGCTGCCCGGCGCAGCGCGTCCAGGAGCCGTCCGAGCGCAGGAACGCCTCCAGGGTGCGCACCAGGTCCGCCTGGTGCTCCAGGTCGTAGGCGATCACCCTGTCCAGCAGCCGGGCGCGGAAGGCCCGACGGACCTCGTCCGGGACGGCGGCCAGCAGCAGGACGTGCGAGGCCAGCTCCTCGGGGCCGGCCACGCAGACCCGGCCGATCCGGGCGGCGGCGATGCGGCGGGCGTGGCGGGCCTCCTCCAGGGCGCCGCGCAGGCCCCCGGCCTCGGCCGCGGGTGCGGAGACGCCCAGGGTGATGCGGCCCTCGGAGCCGAGCCCGGCCTCCAGCGGGGCGAGCAGGGCGCGCAGCGCGTCGGCGGGCACCGGGCCCTCCTCGGCGGGCAGCACCACCACGGCGCCGCTGCCCGTACCGGCGACCAGGGCGCGGTCGGTGGTGCCGCCGAGCGCCTCCTCCAGGACGGCCCGCACCGCGCCCTCGGGCAGGCCCGTGCCCTCGGCGCTGAGGACCAGCCAGGAGCCCTCCCCCTCTTCGGACTTGGGGTCGGCGGCCTCGTAGCGGGCGGCCATCGCCGAGGAGGCGTAGAGGGCGCGGCCGATCTCGGCCGGGTCGGCGTCGCGGCGCAGCAGGGCGAGCAGCTCGTCGGCGATGCGGCGGCGCAGCCGGCGGCCCTCGTCGCGGCGGTGGCGCTCGGCGGCGACGAGGCGGGCGAGGTTCTCGGCGAGCTGCTGGCGCTTGGGCGTCCACTCGGTGACGTCCCCGGCGACGACGAGCATCCAGTCGGCCAGCGGGCAGTCGACCGGCGGCCGCTCGGGGTCGGCCGAGGCGGAGGCCGACGGGACTGGGGCTGACGGGACGGGGGCCGACGGGACGGGCGCGGGCGCGGGCAGCAGCGAGTAGAAGCCGTCGGCGAGGCGGGCCCGGTGCGGGGGGCGGCTGCGCCGGCGCTGGGCGCCGAGGTGGGCGCGCACCAGCTGGTCGCGGTCGGCCCCGCTCAGCCGCTCGGCGGGGCCGGCGATCACGGCGCCGGTGGGGGTGAGCACCCAGCAGTCGAGGTCGAGGTCGCCGCCGAGGAGGTCGAGGACGGCGTCGAGCCCGCCGCCCCCGGCGGCGGAGACCAGCAGGCGGTGGCGGTCGACCAGGGCGGAGAGGTCGGCGGCGCGGTCGGCGGAGACCTGGCGGCCGATGAACTCGGTGACGGTGCCGAAGGCGATGTCGTCGGGGACGGCGAGCAGCGGCATCCGGTGGCGGCGGCAGGCCTCGACCAGGTCCTCGGGGACGGGGCCGACCTCGGCCTCCCCGGCGGCGATGGCGACGGCGCCGCCGGCCGCGAGGGTGCGCACGAAGCGCTCGGAGTCGGCGGGGCCGGTGCGCCAGAGCATGCCGGTGAGCACCAGTTCGCCGCCGTGCAGGTAGCGGCCCGGGTCCTGGAGGTCCGTGGTCATCACGCCGCCGACCTGCCGGTCCAGCTCCTCCTCGGCCGCGAGCAGGCGCAGTCGGGGGGCGCCGGGGGCGAGCAGGTCACGGACGCGCATCCGCGGACTCCTTAGGACGGGCTGGGGGTGTGGGGGTGTCGGGGTGGGGTGGGGTGGGGTGACAGTGTGCCCGATCGTCCGGGCCGGGGTGAGCGAGTCGGCGAACCCATCGGATCACGGGCCCGTGGCCCCTTCGTCACGGCCGGATTACGGTCGTAGGTGGCACCCGGAGAACGTCCGCGCCGCGGCAGACGTGCCGCTTAGAGGAACGTACAGGATGCCGGGCCCGACCACAGCCGGGGCTTCATACATCCGGTGACTGCCAGTGGGCCGCGTCACAGCGGTTCACTGGGCGACACGCCGCCGGAGCCCCGGCGGGCGAGAACTTGAGGAGACACCCGCATGGAGTTCCTTCGGCCCGCCACCTGGGACGAGGCGCTCGCGGCGAAGGCCGTTCACCCGGGCGCGACGGCGATCTCGGGCGGCACGGACGTGATGGTCGAGCTGAACTTCGACGTGCACCGGCCCGCCGCGATCCTCGACCTGAACCGCGTCACCGAGCTCACCGAGTGGTCGATCGAGGCGGGCGTCGTACGCCTGGGCGCCGCCGTCCCGTACGCCAGGATCATCGAGGAGCTGTCCGGGCCGCTGCCCGGGCTGGCGCTCGCGGCCCACACCGTGGGCTCGCCGCAGATCCGCAACCGCGGCAGCGTCGGCGGCAACCTGGGCGCCGCCTCCCCGGCCGGCGACTCGCACCCGGCGCTGCTGGCGGCCGGGCGGGACGTGTACGTCGAGGCGGCCTCGGTGCGCGGCACCAGGCTCATCCCGATCGACGACTTCTACGTCGGCGTGAAGCGCAACAGCCTGGAGCCGGACGAGCTGATCAGGGCGGTGCGCATCCCCGTCGCCGACGGGCCGCAGCAGTTCTCGAAGATCGGCACCCGCAACGCCATGGTCATCGCGGTCTGCGCGTTCGGCTTCGCCCTGCACCCGAAGGACGGGACGGTCGGCACGGGCATCGGCTCGGCCGCCCCCACCCCGCGCCGCGCCGTCGAGGCCGAGGAGTACCTGGCCGGCGTGCTCGCCGAGCGCGGCCTGTGGGCCACCGGCGCCCTGCTGGGCCCCGAGGTGGTCCGGCGCTTCGGGGAGCTGGTCAGGGCCGCCGCCTCCCCCATCGACGACGTCCGGGGCACCGCCGAGTACCGGCGCCACGCGCTGGCCGTCATGGCCCGGCGCACCCTCACCTGGTGCTGGAACGACTACCGCAAGCAGATTGGGAGCGCGGCATGAGGGTCACGTTCACCGCCAACGGCAGGCCCGTCGAGGCCGACGACGTGTGGGAGGGCGAGAGCCTGCTGTACGTGCTGCGCGAGCGCGTCGGGCTGCCCGGGTCGAAGAACGCCTGCGAGCAGGGCGAGTGCGGCTCCTGCACCGTCTACCTGGACGGCGTGCCGGTCTGCTCCTGCCTGGTCGCGGCCGGGCAGGTGCAGGGCCGCGAGGTGCGCACCGTCGAGGGACTGGCCGGTGAGGAGGGCGAACTCGGCCTCGTCCAGCAGGCGTTCGTGGACGCCGGGGCCGTGCAGTGCGGCTTCTGCACCCCCGGGCTGCTGGTGCAGACCGACGCGCTGCTGGAGCGCGACGCCCAGCCGGGCGACGACGACATCCGCGAGGCGCTGTCGGGCAACCTGTGCCGCTGCACCGGCTACGAGAAGATCATGGACGCGGTGCGGCTCGCCTCGGCCCGCAAGTGCGCCGGGCACACCGGGAGTTCGAAGAGCGCTGGGAGTTCGAAGTGAGCACGCGCAGCCTCCAGGGCCAGAAGAACCTGCAGAACATCCACCAGGCGGCCGGGGACGGCATCGGCGGCTCGCCGCTGCGCCCGGACGGGGCGCTCAAGGTGCGCGGCGAGTTCGCGTACTCCTCCGACCTGTGGCACGAGGACATGCTCTGGGGCATGGCCCTGCGCTCGCCGCACCCCCGGGCGAACATCCTGTCCGTGGACATCTCCGAGGCGCTGAAGGTGCCCGGGGTGTACGCGGTGCTCACCCACGAGGACATCCCCGGCGCCAAGTACTACGGCCTGGAGATCGCGGACCAGCCCGCGCTGGCGATCGACAAGGTCCGCTACCACGGCGAGGCGATCGCCCTGGTCGCCGCCGACCACCCGGAGACGGCCCGGCGGGCGGTGGCCAGGATCGCCGTCGAGTACGAGGTGCTCGACCCGATCGTGACCGAGGAGCAGTGTCTTCACCCGGAGACCTACGGGTACGTGCACGAGCCCCACGAGTACAAGTCCCACGCGCACGGCAACATCTGCCACGAGCAGCACCTCGTCTCGGGCCTCGGCGTCAGCGAGGAGGTGCGGGCCCTGGCGGACGTCGTGGTCAGCGGGGACTACGAGGTCGGCATGCAGGACCAGGCGTTCCTGGGCCCCGAGTCGGGCCTGGCCGTGCCGGCCGAGGACGGCGGCGTCGACCTGTACATCGCCACCCAGTGGCTGCACGTGGACCGCCAGCAGATGGCCCCGGTGCTCGACCTGCCGGAGGAGAAGGTCCGCCTGACCCTGGCCGGGGTGGGCGGGGCCTTCGGCGGCCGCGAGGACCTGTCGATGCAGATCCACGCCTGCCTGCTGGCGCTGCACACCGGCAAGCCCGTCAAGATCGTCTACTCCCGGGACGAGTCCTTCTTCGGCCACGTCCACCGCCACCCGGCGCGGATGCACTACGAGCACGGCGCCACCCGCGACGGCAAGCTGGTCTACGCGGACTGCCGGATCGTGCTGGACGGCGGCGCGTACGCCTCCGCCTCGCCGGCCGTGGTCGGCAACGCGGCCTCGCTCGGGCACGGCCCGTACGTCATCCCCAACGTGCGGATGCACGCCGTCGCGCTCTACAGCAACAACCCCTCCTGCGGGGCGATGCGCGGCTTCGGGGCGGTGCAGGCGGCCTTCGGCTACGAGTCGCAGATGGACAAGCTGGCGGCCGAACTCGGCATGGACCCGGTCGAGTTGAGGCAGCTCAACGCCGTCACCCAGGGCGACCGGATGCCGACCGGGCAGGAGATCGACGCGCCCGCGCCGGTGGCCGAACTGCTGCGCCGCGTCAAGGACATGCCGCTGCCTCCGCCGCTGGACACGGATCACCCGGACGTGCGGCGGCTGCCCGGCGCGCTCTCCAACACCTCGCACGGCGAGGGCATCGTGCGCGGGGTCGGGTACTCCGTCGGCATCAAGAACGTCGGCTTCTCCGAGGGCTTCGACGACTACTCCACCGCCCGGGTGCGGCTGGAGGTGATCGGCGGCGAGCCCGTCGCCCTGGTGCACACCGCGATGGCCGAGGTCGGGCAGGGCGGCGTCACCGTGCACGCGCAGATCGCCCGCACCGAGCTGGGCGTGGAACGGGTCACCATCCACCCCGCCAACACCGAGGTGGGATCGGCCGGTTCGACCTCCGCCTCGCGCCAGACGTACATGACCGGCGGCGCGGTGAAGCTGGCCGCCGAGGCCGTACGGCACGAGCTGATCGACAAGGGGCGCCGGCGCTACGGCTGGACGCAGCAGGACCTCTCGCTGGCCGGCGGCAAGGTCGTCTCGGCGAGCGCGGGCGTGCTCACCTCCGTCGTGGACCTGCTCGGGGACGAGGCGATCGACCTCACCCGCGAGCACCACCACCGGCCCACCGAGGCGTTCGACAAGGTCACCGGGCAGGGCTTCGGCCACGTCCAGTACACCTTCTGCGCCAACCGCGCCGTCGTCGACGTGGACGTGGAGCTGGGCCTGGTCAAGGTCGTCGAACTGACCGCCGTCCAGGACGTCGGCCGGGCGCTCAACCCGCTCTCCGTCGTCGGCCAGATCCAGGGCGGCTGCACGCAGGCGCTCGGGCTCGCGGTGATGGAGGAGATCATCGTGAAGGACGGCAAGGTGCGCAACGCCTCCTTCACCGACTACCTCATCCCCACCATCCTGGACACCCCGCCGATCCCGGTGGAGATCCTCGAACTGCCCGACCCCCACGCGCCGTACGGGCTGCGCGGGGTCGGCGAGGCGCCGACCGTCTCGGCGACGCCCTCGATCGTGGCGGCGATCCGCAACGCCACCGGTCTGGCCCTGAACCGGATTCCCGTCCGGCCGGAACACCTGACCACCGAACAGCCCGGCTAGCTCCGGGAGTTGCCGTCGCCGTGCGCCCACGCCGGGGCGCGCGGCGACGCCACCGAACACCCCCACCCATCGTGAGCCGAAGCGTCCCCCTGCACCGCCGTCCGGAGTTGACGAGCCGTCAGGTCGGCTCGCCCACCCCAACCCCCATTGACACTTGGGAGTGGACATGACCCGGATACCCACCGGAGCTCTGGACGCCTATTTCAAGATCTCCGCCCGGGGATCGACCCTCGCCTCCGAACTGCGCGGTGGACTCACCACGTTCATGGCGATGGCCTACATCATCCTGCTCAACCCGCTCATCCTCGGCGGCGCCGACGTCACCGGCGCCAAGCTCGACCACGCCGCGCTGACCACCGCCACGGCCTTCGCCGCCGCCGTCACCACCCTGCTGATGGGCTTGGTCGGCAACGTGCCGCTGGCGCTGGCCGCCGGACTGTCCGTCTCCGGCGCCGTCTCCGCGCTCGTCGTGCCGCACACCACCTGGCCGCAGGCCATGGGCCTGTGCGTGATCTACGGGCTGCTGATCGTGCTGCTGGTGGTCTCAGGGCTGCGCGAGAGGATCATGAACGGGATCCCGCTGCCGCTCAAGCACGCCATCACCATCGGCATCGGCCTGTTCGTCACCGTCATCGGCCTCTACAAGGCCGGGTTCGTGCACACCGGCGGGCCCACCCCGCTCTCCCTCGGCCCCGCCGGGGAGCTGACCGGCTGGCCGGTGCTGGTCTTCTGCGCCACCCTGCTGGCGATCTTCGTGCTGATGGCGCGCGGCGTCCGGGGCGCGATCCTGCTCGGCATCGCCGGCGGGACGGTGCTCGCCGTGGCCGTCAACAGGCTGGCCCACGTGCCCGCCTCGGAGTGGAAGAGCTCCGTGCCCGTATGGCCGGGAAGTCCGGTCTCCGCCCCCGACTTCGGACTCTTCGGCCACATCGACCTGTTCGGCGCCTTCGGCGCGCAGGGCTCGGGCGGCGGGGGGATGGGGGCGATCAGCGCCTCCGTCGCCGTGTTCACCCTCGTCCTCGCCGGGTTCTTCGACGCCATGGCCACCATCATCGGCGTCGGCACCGAGGCCGGGCTCGCGGACGACCGCGGCCGGATGCCCGGCCTCTCCCGGGCGCTGCTCGTCGACGGCGCCGGCGGCGCGGTCGGGGGCCTGGCGGGCGCCTCCGGACAGACGGTGTTCGTCGAATCCGCGACCGGCGTCGGCGACGGCGCCCGCACCGGGCTCGCCTCCGTCGTCACCGGCTCGCTGTTCGCGCTGATGCTGTTCTTCTCGCCGCTGGCCGGGATCGTCCCCGTGGAGGTCGCCTCGGCGGCGCTGGTGGTGATCGGCGCGATGATGATGAGCCAGGCCCGCCACATCGACTGGGCGGACCGGGACGTCGCCGTCCCCGCGTTCCTGACCTGCGTACTGATGCCGTTCACGTACAGCATCACCGCGGGCGTGGCGGCCGGGGTCGTCTCGTACACCGTGATCAAGGCCGGACGGGGGCGGTGGCGCGAGCCCGGGGTGCTGATGTGGGTGCTGACCCTCGTCTTCGTCGGGTACTTCGCGCTGACGCCCGTGAAGTCGTGGCTGGGCGTTCAGTAGATCGTTCCGGCTGGGCGTTCCCCCCGGCACCCGCCGCCGTACGGGATCGTTTCCCGTACGGCGGCGCCCCCGCTACTGTCGACCATGTGTGAGGAGAGCGGTACGTCATGCAGGACATCGCCGAACAGCTACGGGCCTGGCACGCGGCCGGGCGCGCGTTCGCCGTGGCCACCGTCGTCGGGGTGACGGGCAGCGCCCCGCGCGATCCCGGGGCGGCGCTGGCCGTCGGCGCTGACGGCGAGGCGGTGGGCAGCGTCTCCGGCGGGTGCGTGGAGGGCGCGGTGTACGAGCTGTGCCGGGCGGCCGTCGAGAGCGGCGAGCCGGTGCTCGAACGCTTCGGGTACAGCGACGAGGACGCCTTCGCCGTCGGGCTGACCTGCGGCGGAGTCCTCGACGTGTTCGTGCAGCCCGTCGTCCCCGGCGCCGACACCGCCCTGGACGCGGCCTTCGCGCTCATCTCCGACGGCGAGCCCGTCGCCCTCGCCCGCGTCATCGCCGGGCCCGGCGACCTCGTCGGCGCGGCCCTGGCCGTCACCGCCACCGGGCAGCACGGGGCGCTGGCCGTCGGGCCGTCCACCGTCGGCCCGCTCGAGCGGGCCATCGCCGCCGAGGCCCGCGCCATGCTGGACGCCGGGCGCACCGGGCAGCTCGTCCTCGGCCTCGACGGGCGGCCCTGCGACGAGCACGGGCACGGCACCGTCACCTGCTTCGTCGAGTCCTACGTGCCCGCGCCCAGGATGCTGGTCTTCGGGGCGATCGACTTCGCCGCCTCGGTGGCGCGGATCGGCGCCTTCCTCGGCTACCGGGTCACCGTCTGCGACGCCCGTCCCGTCTTCGCGACGAAGCGGCGCTTCCCCGACGCGGACGAGGTGGTCGTCGACTGGCCCCACCGCTACCTGGACTCCCAGCTCGGCCGGATCGACGGGCGCACCGTGCTGTGCGTGCTCACCCACGACGCCAAGTTCGACGTCCCGCTGCTGGAGCGCGCCCTGCGGCTGCCCGTCGGCTACGTCGGGGCCATGGGCTCGCGGCGCACCCACCGCGAACGGCTGGCCAAACTGCGCGAGGCCGGCCTCACCGACACCGAACTGGCCCGGCTGCGCTCCCCCATCGGCCTCGACCTGGGCGCGCGCACCCCGGAGGAGACGGCCGTCTCCGTCGCCGCCGAGATCGTCGCCCACCGGCGCGGCGGCAGCTGCCTGCCGCTGAGCGCGGGCGAGGGGCCGATCCACCACGACGCCGCGCGCCCCGCCGAGGACGACGGCGCGGCGCCCGGGGCGCACGCCGCCTGAACCGCGTCACGTTGCGTGGCCACCGCAGCGGCGGGAGGCTGGAGTTGCGGACTCGCCCCGAGCCCGGGGAAGGAGCAGGGGATCATGCGTGCCCTGCTGGAGATCGACCTCGACACCGAGACCACGAACAAACTCATCAAGGACGGCACGGCCGCCCAGGCCATCCAACAGATCCTCGGCCAACTCAAGCCCGAGGCTTCCTACTTCCACGCCCGCAACGGCCGCCGCTCGATGGTGCTGATCGTCGACCTGGAGGACGAACCGTCCGTCGTCACCACCTGCGAGCCGTTCTGGGTACAGCTCGGCGCCGAGGTCGAGCTGTACCCGTGCATGAACGCCGACGACCTCGCCGAGGGACTGAAGCGGCTCGCGGCGGCCGACGCTAGTCCAGCGCCAGCCTGACACCGAGACCCATCACGACCGTGCCGGTCACCCGGTCCATCAGGCGCCGGGCGGCCGGACGGCGCAACCAGCCGCCCAGGGCCCGGGCGAAGGCGACCAGGACGGCCGACCACAGCACGCCCTCCACGACGTGGACGCAGGTCAGTGCCACACCGGCGGCGAAGTGCGGCACCCCGGCCGGGATGAACTGCGGCAGCACGGCCACGTAGAACACGCCGACCTTGGGGTTGAGCAGATTGGTGACCGTACCGCGCCGCCACCCGTACACGAACCCGCCCTCGGCCGGCCCGCCCTCCTCGTCCGCCGCCCCACCGGCGCGGCTGCGCAGCAGGCCCACACCGATCCACACCAGATAGGCCGCCCCGGCCCACCGCAGGATCTCGTACGCCACCTGCGAGGCGGTCAGCAGCGCCGTCACCCCGGCCGACGTCAGCGTCCCCCACAGCAGACACCCGGTCTGCACCCCGAGCACCACCCCCCACGCCTGCCGCCGGTGCCCCAGCGCGGACGTCCGCAGGATCAGCGCGGTGTCGATCCCGGGCGTGAGCGTGAACAGCCCCACGACGAGGGCGAAGGACCACAGAGCGGTTGTCATCTCCTCCATGGAAGGCATCGTACGAGGAGGCCCCCAGGTCGAAGCGGCGGGGCTGGTCCCTGTTCCCCTCGTCGGTGACCTGCCGGCGACCTGCCGACGACCTGTCGGCGACCTGTCGATGACCTGCCGATGGAGCGTACGGGTGGCGCCGTGCGCTCCTCGGGGTCTGGCGGGTTCCTGCGACTCCCAGGGTTTCAGGTGACATTGAGGCGCGCCGCCAGGCGCAGCAGGCCCGGGCTGAGGCGGCTCAGGAAGCGGGCGGCCTTGGCCTCGGGGGTGACGGGGACGACGGGCTTGCCGCTGCGCACGGCGCCCACGATCGCGGCGGCGACCTTCTCCGGCGGGAAGCCGCGGCGGGCGTAGAGGCGGGCCGCCCGGGCCTGCTTGGCGGCCTGTTCGGTGGCGGTGGTGGCGGAGAAGGTGGAGGTGTGGGTGATGTTGGTGTTGACGATGCCGGGGCAGATGGTGGAGACGCCGATGCCGTGCTCGACGAACTCCGCGCGCAGGCAGTCGGAGAGCATGAAGACGGCGGCCTTGCTGGTGGCGTAGGCGGTGAGCGCCTTGGAGGGCAGGTAGGCGGCGGCCGAGGAGACGTTGACCAGGTGGCCGCCCCGGCCGCGGTCGGCCATCAGGGTGCCGAAGGCGCGGCAGCCGTGGATGACGCCCCACAGGTTGACGTCCAGGACGCGCTGCCACTCCTTCTCGGTGGTCTGCAGGAAGGTGCCGGAGTGGCCGATGCCGGCGTTGTTGACCATCACGTCGGGCACGCCGTGCTCGGCGGCGACCTGCTGGGCGAACGCGTCCATCGCGGCGCCGTCGGAGACGTCCACCCGGTAGGCGTGGGCCTGCGGGCCGATCAGGGAGGCGAGTTCGGCGGTGCGCTCGGCGGCGGGCAGGTCGAGGTCGCAGACCACGACGCGGGCGCCCTCCTCGGCGAAGGCGAGCGCGGTGGCCCGTCCGATGCCGCTGCCGCCTCCGGTGACGACGACCAGGCGGCCGTCCTTCTCCGGTGAACCGCCCTGCTCGATGCGGGCGGTGAACTCGCGGACCAGGCCGGCCACGGTGGCTCCCTTCTCCAGCAGCGCCGACCAGTGGCCGGCGTGCAGTGTGCGTCGCGTCAGGTTCGGCACCCAGCGTTCGAGCCCCTCGGAGAGGAAGGGCGCGACGTAGCGGTCCCGGGTGAGGGTGATCAGCTGGACCGGCACCTCGGTGCGCCGCTCGCGCGGACTTCCCATCGTGGGGCGGAAGTTGGCGCGGTACAGCTCGATGCCGCGGACGGCGTCGCGGCGCAGGGTGGGCTGCGGGTGGCCGGCGCGGGGGGTGACGTGCTCGAGGTCGCGCAGCACCCTCGGCCAGGCGCGGGCCAGGCCCAGGCGCCAGACGCCGGGGGCGAGGTAGGGCAGGTGGAAGGCGGTGATGTACCAGGAGTGCAGGCCCTGGTTCAGCATCTGGCGCAGGTGGCGCGGGGTGGGGCGGCGCAGGCGGTGGCGCAGCCAGTGGCCCATGTGGTCCAGGCTCGGGCCGGACATGGTGGTGTAGGAGGCGATCCGGCTCTCGGCGCCGGGCGCGGTGACGGCCTCCCAGGACTGGACGGAGCCCCAGTCGTGGGCGAGCAGGTGCACCGGGCGGTCGGGGCTGACGGCGTCGGCGACGGCGAACAGGTCGGCGGCGAGGTGCTCCAGGCGGTAGCCGTCCCGGCCCGCGGGGGCGGCGGACTCGCCGGCGCCGCGGACGTCGTAGCGCACGACGTGGTGGTCGCGGGCGAGATCGGCGGCGATCTCGTCCCACACGACGTGGGTGTCGGGGTAGCCGTGGACGAGCAGGACGGTGGGGGCGTCCGGGTCGCCCTGCTCGAAGACGGCCAGGGGCAGGCCGCCGGAGTGGACGGTCCGGCGGCGGACGGGCGGGGTGCTGCTCATCGGGCGGGCTCCTCGGCGGGCTCGGCGGGCTCGGCGGTGGCTTCGGTCGCGTCGATCTTCGCGCCGGTGTCGGTACCGGTCCAGCGGCGGACGTGCGGGAGGTCGTCGTCGAGCCAGTAGGCGTCGTCCTCGGTGACCACCAGCAGTTCCTCGAACTTGATGCCCACGCCGCGGAAGCCGATGTGCGGCTCGACCGCCCACAGGCCCGGGGTGGGGGCGTGCCGGGAGGAGCGGCCGTCCGCCCACAGGGGTGAACGGCCGTGCAGTCGCTCGGAGATGAGCTCGCGGCCGAGGGTCTGAAGGGTGCGCACGCCGAAGCCGAACACGTTCACCCCGGCCGGGCCGCGGGCGGTGTTGCGGGTCACCTGGTGGCCGATCACCCGGCCCGGGTACACCTGGTGGCGGTTGTCGTAGCCGTGGGCGGCGATCTGGGCGTCGACGGCGGCGTACACCTCGTTCAGCGGCTTGCGGGCGCGGACCTCGGCGAGGATCAGCTCGCGGTAGACCTGGAGGTCGGCGGCGAGGCGGTCCCAGACCCTGTTCTCGCCGACCTTGCCGCCGTAGCCGATGTCGGCGGTGTAGCCGTCCACGACCGGGGCGCAGTCCAGGACGTACGGCATGCCCTCCTCCAGGCGGCGGTTGCCGGCGAAGAACTGCAGCGGGGTGTGGAAGTGGCGGAACGCCGTACGGTCGCCGAACCAGGCGAAGGGGACGTGGAAGAAGTCCTGCACCCCGGCGGCGACCAGGCGGCGGCGCAGCTCGGCGGTGGCCTGGCGCTCGGTGACGCCGGGCTCGATCCAGGCGGCGACCTGTTCGGCGCAGTGGTAGGCGAGTTGCTGGGTCTCGCGGAAGCGGGCGAGGTCGCGCTCGGTGTAGCGGAAGGCGGGGGTCGCTGCCATCGGGGGGCTTCTCCTTCTAGAGGTCGAGGACGAGGGTCTCGCCCTCGGCGGCCCGGGAGACGCAGGGCAGCAGGGCGCCGGCCTCGCGGCGGTCGGGGGTGAGGCGGCGATCCCGGTGCTCGGGGGTGCCGGACAGCACGCGGACCTCGCAGGTGCCGCAGAAGCCCTGGTGACAGGAGTACGGCAGGTCCGGGCGCCGCTCGCGCAGCACGTCCAGGGCGGAGCGGTCGGCGGGGACGTCGAGCGTCGGGCCGTCCGCGCCGAGGCGCACCGCGAAGGGCGCGCCGCCGGTGACCGGGGCGGCGCCGAAGCGCTCGAAGTGCAGGGAGGCGGCCGGGGACTCCTCCAGGGCGCCCTGGACGGCGGCGAGCATCGGGGCCGGGCCGCAGCAGTAGACGGCGGCGCCGCGCGGGGCGTGGGCGAGCAGTTCGGCGCCGGTGGGGACGCCGGCGTGCTCGTCGTCGGTGCGCAGCAGGACGCGTCGGGGGTCGAGGGCGCGCAGCTCGTCGGCGTACGGGAGGGTGTCGGCGCTGCGGCCGACGTGGACGAGGTGCCAGTCGAGGCCGTGGCGCTGCGCCTCGCGGGCCATGGGCAGCAGCGGGGTGATGCCGATGCCGCCGGCGAGGAGCAGGACGGCGGGTTCGGCGCAGAAGGCGAAGCCGTTGCGGGGGCGGCGGGCGGTGACCCGGCGGCCGGGGTGGAGGGCGTCGTGGACCTCGACGGAACCTCCGCCTCCGCCCGGCAGGCGGCGAACGGCGATGCGGTAGGCAGTGCGGTCGGCCGGGTCCCCGCTGAGGGAGTAGTGGCGCTCGCGGCCGGAGGGCAGGGCCAGGCGCAGGTGGGCGCCGGGCTGCCAGTGGGGCAGGGGGCCGCCGGAGGGGTCGGCGAGCGTCAGCTCGACGACGTCGGCGGCGAGGGTGCGGCGGCCGGTGACGACGAGCTGCAGCAGCGGGGTGGGGCGGCTGTACGGGCGGCGCGGGTTGCGGCGCAGGAGGGGCGAGCCCAGGGCGGGGCTGTAGCGGTCGGCGAAGGCGGTGAGCCGGCGCATGAAGGTGTCGGCGCGGGGGCGGCCGTAGAGGTCGGGGGGCGGGGTGAGCAGGTCCATCCGGGGCGGGTCCTTGGGGTGGGGTCGGGGGTGACGGGTTTCAGCAGACGGGTTTCAGATGTCGAATGGCAGATGTCAGATGTCAGATGTCGGCGAACGGTTTTCGTCAGCTGACATCTGTTCGCTGTTCGCTGTCATCCGTTCGCCGTTCGCCGTTAGCTGTTCGTCGTTAGCCGTTCGCCGACGGCTGTCAGCGCCCGGCGGCGGCGCGGGCGGCCGGGGAGGTGGCGAGGTAGCCGATGGCCTGGCTGGAGGACCCCTCCTGGGTGGGGTGGTAGCCGGGGCGAAGGTAGCGCAGCCCGGAGCGCACCGAGCGGATCGGGTCGGGCAGCAGCCCGCGGCGGGCGATGCGGCCGGCCTCGCGCCAGGTGGGCCTGAGCCGGCCGTGGAGGGTCGGGTCCGCGGCGAGGAGGAAGCGGGCGCCGCGCACCCACAGGTGCACGAGCAGGGGGCCCGAGACGAGCATCCCCCGCACCCGGCGCACGTAGCCCGGGTCGAGGTGGACCAGCAGGTCGAAGGCGACGCTGCGGTGCTCGACCTCCTCGGCGCCGTGCCAGCGCAGCAGGTCGAGCATCGTCGGGTCGGCCTGCGCCCGGTCCAGGCCCGGGGAGTTGAGGGCCCAGTCGCCGAGGAAGGCGGTGAAGTGCTCGATGGCCGCGATGAAGGCGACCCGCTCGATGACGTTCTCGCGCCGCCGCCGGGCCGACAGCCCGGGCTTGTCCCCGAGGACCCGCTGGAAGAGCCAGGCGATCTGACGCACGTACGGGCGCGGGTCGAGCCCCTGGCCGAGCATGTGGTCGAGGACCTCCTGGTGCGCCTCGGCGTGGATCGCCTCCTGCCCGATGAACCCGAGGACCTCCTCGCGCAGTTCCTCGTCCCGGATGAGCGGCAGCGCCTCCTTGAACACCTTGACGAACCAGCGCTCGCCCTCGGGCAGCAGCAGGTGCAGGACGTTGATGACGTGGGTGGCCATGGGCTCGTCGGGAATCCAGTGCAGCGGCAGCTGGGCCCAGTCGAAGCGGACGTCCCGGGGTTCCAGCACGAGACTGTCGTGCACGCGCGCGGCGGGGGCGGCGAGGGCGGGGACGGGGGTGGTTCGGGGCATGAGGGGCCCTCCTGACCTGGGGGCGACGGCTCGACTCTGGGCAACGTACTCGCGGGTAGCTCCCGGGACAAGAGTTTCGACCACCCTTATCGACATCGAGTCTAATAAGTGACCGGGGTGCCGATGCCAATCGATCGGAAACGAAAGGCCCGCGAAAGCAGCTGGAACGCAACCGGAGCGCAACCGGAAAGCGAACGGACCCCGCCGGACGGGAAACGTCCGAACAGGGCCCGTCGAGGAGGGTCCTCAGACCGCCATCGCCAGCATCAGCGGCGCCGCCCGGGCCGCCAGCAGTTCGGCGGCGGCCTTCAGCTTGTGCAGGTTGTCCGCCGGCATCGAGGTGGCCAGACAGCCGACCGTGCTGCCCGCCGTGATCGGCACGGCCGCGCACACCGTGCCCAGGGCGTACTCCTGGAGGTCCAGCACCGGCACGGTGGCCGGCTGCCGCTCCAGCCGGTGCATCAGCTGGTCGGCGTCGGTGACGGTACGGGAGGTGAGCCGGGCCACCGGGTGGCGGGAGAGGTGGTCACGCAGGGCGTCGGCGTCGAGCTGGCCGAGCAGGCACTTGCCGATCGCACTGGCGTGCGCCGTGGCCCGGAAGTCCACCCACTCCTGGACGGCGGGCGCGTGGTCGGCGGCCGAGACGGCCTCCACCGACAACTCCCCGTCGTGGTACCGGCTGAAGTAGACGGCCGCACCCAACTCGTCGCGCAGCTCGGCGAGTTTGCGGTTGAGGCGGGCCTTGACCAGCTGCTCCCGGTTGTGCTGCCCCAGCAGTGCGAAGGTGCCGCCGAGCACCCAACCGCCGTCCTGGCACTGGAGGTAGCCCTCGACCTCCAGCAGCTCGGCGAGCCGGCGCACGGTGGGCAGGCCGAGGGAGGTCTCCCGGGCGAGGGCGACCAGCGTCGCACCGTCCGGGTGCCGGTCGACCGCCTCCAGCAGTCTGAGGGCGTACCGCAGGGAGGTGAACGGGCCGCTGAGGCCCTGGTCCAGTGCGGCGTGACGACCCGTGGCTGGTGTCGACATGTCGTCCCCTTCCGATGTCCCCCACGGAGCGACCGCGGGCACCCTCCAGCCTATCGAGCGCGACGGCCCGGCAACTGCTGTCCGTGAATATCGGTGAACATTCCGTGCAGTCGCCGTACCACCCACGAGAATGCCCCGGACCGAAGAAGCCGAAGAGGTCGAAGAGGCCGCCGGAGACGCAGAGGCCCGGCGGCCGACTCCGGCGGAGTGTCAGCCCTCGTCGCCCGCACGGAGCTCGGCGACCGCCGCCTCCAGCCGGGCGCCGTACTCCTCGTCGGCGGCCCGGAAGTGGGCGAGGTTCCGCTCGACGACGTCGTCGCGGGAGACCTGCGCCAGGAAGCCCGCGATGTTGCCGATCAGCCGGCCCTTCTCCCCCTCCGACATCAGCCGGTACAGCTCCCCGGCCTGGAAGAAGTCGTCGTCCTTGCTGTGCGCCGGGGTGACGGAGGTACCGGTGTGGCCCTCCACCCGGACGGGGGCGGCCAGCGGGGCGTCCGTCTGGGCGGGCCCGTCGAAGGAGTTGGGCTCGTAGTTCTTCTCCCGGCCGCCCCTGTTGAGCGCGCCGAGGCCGTCGCGGCCGTAGTTGTTCGCCTCGGTGGCGCGCGGGGCGTTGACCGGCAGCTGGGTGTGGTTGACGCCGAGGCGGTAGCGCTGGGCGTCGGCGTAGGCGAACAGCCGGCCCTGGAGCATCTTGTCCGGGGAGGGGCCGATGCCGGGCACGAAGTTGTTCGGCGAGAACGCGGCCTGCTCGACCTCGGCGAAGACGTTCTCCGGGTTGCGGTTGAGCACCAGGCGGCCGACCTTGACCAGCGGGTAGTCGGCGTGCGGCCACACCTTGGTGAGGTCGAAGGGGTTGAAGCGGTAGTCGGCGGCCTCGGCGACGGGCATCAGCTGGACGTACAGCGTCCAGGAGGGGAACACCCCGCGCTCGATGGCCTGGTGGAGGTCGCGCTGGTGCGAGTCGGCGTCGGCGCCGACCACCTCGGCGGCCTGCTCGCCGTCCAGGGAGCGGACGCCCTGGTTGGTCTTGAAGTGGTACTTCACCCAGTACGCCTCGCCCTCGGCGTTGACCCACTGATAGGTGTGCGAGCCGTAGCCGTTCATGTGCCGGTAGGAGGCGGGGATGCCGCGGTCGCCGAAGAGCCAGGTGATCTGGTGGGTGGAGGCGGGCGAGTGGGCCCAGAAGTCCCAGACGTTGTCCGCCTCCTGCACACCGGTGTAGGGGTCGCGCTTCTGCGAGTGGATGAAGTCGGGGAACTTGACCGGGTCCTTGATGAAGAACACCGGGGTGTTGTTGCCGACGAGGTCGTAGTTTCCGTCCTCGGTGTAGAACTTCAGCGCGAAGCCGCGCGGGTCGCGCACCGCGTCGCTGGCACCGAGGTTGCCCGCGACGGTGGAGAAGCGCAGGAACACCTCGGTGCGCTTGCCGACCGCGGAGAGGAAGGCCGCGCGGGTGTACGGCGTCACCTCGTCGGTGACCTCGAAGTAGCCGTAGGCGCCGGAGCCGCGGGCGTGCACGACGCGCTCCGGGATGCGCTCGCGGTTGAACCGGGCCAGCTTCTCCAGCAGGTGCTGGTCCTGGATCAGCAGCGGTCCGTACGCGCCGGCCGAGGCCGAGTTCTGGTTGTCGGCGACGGGCGCGCCGGACTCCGTGGTCAGGATCTTGGACATGGAGGGTCCTTCGGATGTCGATACAGGCGGTGCGTGGAGGGGGAGTCGGCCGATCGCAGGGAGCGGGCTCAGGGGCCCAGCAGGCCCGCCGCCGCCTCTCGGGCGGCGGGTGCCAGCGCCGCGAGGGCCCGCGAGGCCACGCCGCCCCGCGCCAGCGGGCGGGCGGCGGTCAGCGCGTCGGCGTCCTCGCCGGTCAGGCCGGCCTCGGTGAGGGCGGCGCGGGCCTCGGCGGCGGGGAGGGCGTCGAACCAGCGCAGGGCGAGCGCCGCACGGCCGGGCCCGGTGAGGCGGCCGGTGAGCCGCAGGCGGGCGAGCCCGCCGTCCGGGTGGACGTTGATCCGCACGTGGGTGACCGGACGGCCGGCGGGCAGCCGGAAGCGGTGCCGGGTGTCGGGCTGGAGGCGGGTGCGGGGCAGGAGTTCGAACCAGTCGCCCTCCGCCGGGCTGCGTCCGCTCGAGGCGTCGAAGCCGATCAGGTCGGCCCAGCCGGGGGCATTGGCGACGAAGTGGGAGGTGTCCACCTCGGCGGCCAGGACCTCACCGCCCCCGGCCAGGGCGATCTGCACCCAGTCGTTGGCCTTGTCGCGCCGACGCCGGGTCTCCCAGCCGTCGCCCATGACGGTGGCGCGACCGGGAGCGTTCAGGTTGTGCGGGGAGGAGAAGTAGCGGTCGGAGGCGGCCTCGGCGACGCCGCCGTACTCCTGGGCGGCCAGGTCGAAGGTGAGGCCGTCCAGTTCGCGCGGGTCGGGCAGCACCTCGCCGTACACCCGCAGCCGGGCGACGCCGCCGTCCGGGTAGATGCAGAGCCGCACGTGGGTGTAGCGGGTGTCGTCGGCGACGGCGAACTCGTGGACGGTGTCCCCGCGCAGGGGGGTGCGCGGCACGATGACGGTCCAGTCGGCGGCCCGCGCCTCCTCGGGCGAGGGGTGGCCGGGTACGGAGGCGGCCTCGACGACGGCGCTCTCGGGGTAGTTGCCGGTGAAGTGCGCGGTGTCGACGATCACGCCGCGGATCACACCGGCGGCGCCGAGCCGTACGATCGTCCAGTCGTGGTCCTCGTCGGTGGGGTGCGGCTGCCCGGCGGAGACGCCTCGGCGGCGCTTGGACTCCCAGCCGTCCATGATCTGGCCCTTGTGGCCGAAGGTGTGCGGGCGGAACTCGGCGGGCCTGGCGACCAGCAGGTTCTCGGCGTCCGCGAACGTGTCCTCGTTGGTGGCGACGACGCCCGCGCCGAGCAGCCGGGAGGCCAGGTTGACCAGCTCGGTGAACGGGGCGCCCGGGGTGTCGGCAGTGGTCACTGGCTCTCCTCAGAAGGCTTGGGGCGAAATGGAGTTGGCGGGGCGGGGGTTGGCGGGGCTGGGGTTGACCGGGCGGGTCAGCAGCCGGCCGAAGGGTTCGGCGCCGGGGCCGGTGTCGACCTCCCGGCCGCGCAGCCAGGTGGTGCGCACGGCGCCGGCCAACGTCCGCCCCGCATACGGGGTGACGGGGTTGCGGTGGTGCAACGCGTGGGCCCGGACGGCGAATTCGGCCTCGGGGTCGAAGGCGACCAGGTCGGCGTCGCGGCCCACCGCGATGGCGCCCTTGACGGCGGAGAGGCCCACCAGTTCGGCCGGCCCCGCCGACATCCAGCGCACCACCTCGGCCAGGGTGTGGCCGCGGCGGCGGGCCTCCGTCCAGACGGCGGGCAGGCCCAGTTGCAGGGAGGCGATGCCGCCCCAGGCGGCGGCGAAGTCCCCGCTGCCGCCGTACTCGGGCAGCAGCTTGAGGTCGGGGGTGGAGGGCGAGTGGTCGGAGACGACGGCGGTGAACTCCCCGTCGGCCAGGGCCTGCCAGAGCGCGTCGCGGTTGGACTCGTCGCGGATCGGCGGACAGCACTTGAAGGCGGTGTCGCCGTCCGGCACCTGTTCGGCGGCGAGGGTCAGGTAGTGCGGGCAGGTCTCGGCGCTCACCCGGACGCCCTCCTCGCGGGCCCGGCGCAGCAGCGGCAGGACGGCGGAGGAGGAGACGTGCAGGACGTGCACCCGGGCGCCGGTGCGCCGGGCGGCCTCCAGCAGGCGGGCGACGGCGCCGGTCTCCGCCTCGGCGGGGCGCGAGGCGAGGAAGTCCCGGTAGCGGCCGCCGGGTTGCTGCGGTGCGGCGGCGAGCACGGCCGGGTCCTCGGCGTGGATGATCGCCATCGCGCCGATCCTGGCCTGCTCGGCGAGCGCGGCTTCGAGGTCCGGCGGTTCGACGTGCGGGAACTCGTCGACGCCGGAGGGGGCGAGGAAGCTCTTGAAGCCGAACACGCCCGCGTGGTGCAGGGGTTCGAGATCGGCGGTGTTGCCGGGGATCGCGCCGCCCCAGAAGCCGAGGTCGACGAAGGCGCGCCCCTCGGCCGCCTTGCGCTTGAGGGCGAGCGCCTCGACGGTGACGGTGGGCGGGATCGAGTTGAGGGGCATGTCGACGATCGTGGTGACGCCTCCGGCGGCGGCGGCCCGGGTGGCGCTGGCGAAGCCCTCCCACTCGGTGCGGCCGGGTTCGTTGACGTGCACGTGGGTGTCGACCAGGCCGGGCAGCAGGGCGGTGGAGCCGAGGTCGACGAGCTGCGCCGGGTGGTCGACGGTCCGGTCCACGGCCAGCGTGCCGTGGGCGGCGATCCGGGCGATCCGCCCGTCCCGGACCAGGACGTCCGCGGGGCGCTCACCCTCGGGCAGGACCACCCTCAGGGAGCGGATCACCACGGGCGTGCTGACAGACATGGGGCCTCCGAAACCAGGACGAGGGTGCGTAGGAGGAGAGGAGAAGCGGGCACGCCGAACAGCGCCGGGTGGCAGGGCCGTTGGGGCCCTCGGTGGGCGCACTGGAGCAAGGTGGAACCGAAGGATTGCCGGGAGCCTAGGCCCGCCTTCAACAAAACGTCAATGGAGGAACGTACGAGAGTGCGGGCCCCGAACGGGGAGTCGATCAGCGCGTCAGCAGCTCGGCCGCCAGCCGCTCCCCCGCCACCTCGGCGAGCTCACCGGCCCTGGTCAGGCTGTCCCCCGGCTCCTCGGCCAGGTCGGTCAGCGCGATCGCGGCGGCGAAGCCCGCCGAGCGCCACTCGGCCTCGGACAGCTCCAGCCTCCCCGCCACCGCCGCCACCCGGATCCCCGCCCGGGCGGCGGCGGCGGCGACCCCGGCGGGGGCCTTGCCGTGGAGCGTCTGGGCGTCCAGACAGCCCTCGCCGGTGACGACGAGGCGTGCCCCCCGCACGGCCGCGTCGAAGCCCAGCAGTTCGAGCAGCAGCTCGATGCCGGGCCGCATGGTGGCGCCCAGCAGGGCGAGGGCGGCGAAGCCCACCCCGCCCGCGGCCCCGGCGCCGGAGGCCTCGCGCACGTCGCGCCCGGTCAGCGCGGCGACCTGGTCGGCGAAGCGCGTCAGCCCCTCCTCCAGGACGGCCAGCTCCTCGTCCTCCGCGCCCTTCTGCGGTCCGTAGACGGCCGCCGCTCCGCGCGGGCCGAGCAGCGGGTTGTCCACGTCGCAGGCGACGACGATCTCCACCCCGGCCAGCACCTCGGCCAGCGGGCCGGGGTCGATCTCGGCCAGTCGGCGCAACGCCTCTCCCCCGGACGGCAGTTCGACGCCCTCGGCGTCCAGCAGCCGGACCCCGAGGGCCTGCAGCATGCCGGCGCCCCCGTCCGTGCTCGCACTGCCGCCCAGGCCCAGCACGATCCGCTCGGCGCCCTGGGCGAGCGCCCGGCCGATCAGCTGGCCGACGCCGTAGGAGCCGGCGGTGAGCGGGGCGGTGCGGCCGCCGGGGAGCCGGGCGAGGCCGCACGCCTGGGCCAGTTCGACCACGGCGGTGTCCCCGTGGACGGCGAGCGCCGCGTCCACCGGCAGCCCGGTCGGCCCGGCCACCTTGACGGGCACGCGGGCGAACCCGGCGGCCAGCGCGGCGGCCAGGGTGCCCTCGCCGCCGTCGGCGACGGGCAGTTCGCGCACCTCGGTGCCGGGCGCGGCGCGGCGGATGCCGGCGGCGATCCGGGCGGCGGCCTCGGCGCCCTCCAGGGTGCCCTTGAACTTGTCGGGAGCTACGACCACATGACCCTGGTGGGGGGTGACGGGCATGGCGCGGTCCTCACTTCCGTACGGTCTGGCGGTGGTTCGTCGGCGTGCCCCTGATCGTGCCGTGGGTCGTGCCGCGGGTCCAGCCCCGGCTTCGGCGCGGGCCGGGCCCGGATCAGGCCCGGCGGCGGCCCCGCCGCTGCGTCGGGTCGACCGGCGGACGGGCGGATGAGCCCCGGTCCGTCCACCGGTCGGGTTGTGCCTCCTGGCGGCGCGGGCACGACCGGATGGGTACACGCCGCCAGGAGGAGCCTGTGAGGCCCGTGGGACTACGCGACCTCGCGCCCCGAGAGCCGCTCGACGCCGCGCAGCAGGGCGGAGTGGTCGAGCGAGCCGTCGCCGTTGGCGCGGGCGGAGGCGACGAGCTGGGCGACCACGGCGCCGACGGGCAGCGCGGCGCCCACGGCGCGGGCGGCGTCGGTGACGATGCCCATGTCCTTGTGGTGCAGGTCGATCCGGAAGCCGGGGGCGAACTCGCGCTTGAGCATGTTCTCGCGCTTGCGGTCGAGCACGGTGGACCCGGCCAGGCCCCCGCCGAGCACGTCCAGGGCGGCGGTGAGGTCCACGCCCGCGTTCTCCAGGAACACCACGGCCTCGGCGAGCACCTGGATGTTGACGGCGACGATCAGCTGGTTGGCGGCCTTGACGGTCTGCCCGGCGCCGGCGGGGCCGACGTGGACGACGGTGGTGCCCAGCGCGTCGAACAGGGGCTTGGCCTCGGCGAAGTCGGCCGCCTCGCCGCCGACCATGATCGACAGAACGGCCTCGACGGCGCCCGCCTCGCCGCCGGAGACCGGGGCGTCCAGGGTGCGCACGCCCTTCTCGGCGGCGGCCCTGCCGACCTTGATCGAGGTCTGCGGGGTGATCGAGGACATGTCGATCAGCAGGGTGCCCGGGCGGACGTTCTCCAGGACGCCGCCCTCGCCGAGGATGACGGCCTCCACGTGCGGGTCGGCCGGGACCATCGTGATGACGACCTCGGCCTCCGCCACCGCCTCGGCGATGCTTCCGGCACCCTGGCCACCGGCCGCGACCACGGCTTCGACGGAGGCCGGGGAGAGGTCGAACCCGGTCACCCGGTGACCGGCCTTGAGGAGGTTGACGGCCATGGGCCTGCCCATGATGCCGAGGCCGACGAAGGCGATCTTGCGGCTCATCGCGTGGTTCCTTACGTGAGGGAGGGAGTGGCCCGGTCCGGGCCGGGCGGCTGGGTGCCGGCTACGCGGCTCGGCCCCGGCTACCTGGAGGCACGCAGCTCGCGCGGCAGCCAGGCGAAGGCGTCCGAGCCGGCGCCGCCCGCGGGCCGGTACTCCAGGCCGATCGGGCCGGAGTACCCGGCGGCGGAGAGCCGGGCGAAGAGGTCCTCGAAGTCCAGCTCGCCCGTGCCGGGTTCGCCCCGGCCGGGGGTGTCGGCGATCTGGACGTGGCCGATGCGGTCGGCGTACGCGTCGATGACGGCCGCCAGGTCCTCACCGCCCCGGGCCAGGTGGTAGAGGTCGCACAGGAAGCGGGCGTTGCCCAGGCCGGTGGCGGCGTTGACCCGGTCGACCACCTCGACGGCGGCGGCGGAGGTCACCAGCGGGTAGTCGGGGGACTCGATCGCGTTGAGGGCCTCGACCAGGAGGACGGCGCCGATCTCGTGGGCGGCCCTCGCCGCGATCACCAGGTTCTCCAGGGCGAGGGCGTCCTGTTCGGCCGGGTCGGCACCGGCGATCCGGTTGCCGTACAGGGCGTTGAGGGCGGTGGCGCCGAGGGAGGAGGCGAGCTCGGCGGCGACCGGGACGTTGGCGCGGAAGCGCTCGCGTTCGGCGGGCAGCGAGACCGTGCCCCGGGCGCCGAGGCTGAGGTCGTCGACGAGGTTGAGGCCCGTGAGGCGCACGCCCGCGTCGGTGAACGCCTTGCGCAGCGCGTCGAGTTCGGCCTGCGCGGGCCGGTGCTCGGCTCCGAAGGGCCACCACAGTTCGGCGGCGGTGAAGCCGGCGGCCGCGGCCGCGGCGGGGCGTTCCAGCAGCGGGAGTTCGCCGAACAGGATCGACAGGTTGACCGTGAAGCTGTGTCTGGCGGCTGCCGTCACGTCCTTCACCTCTCACTCTCTTCCGCACTCTCTTGCGGCTCTTCCGCCATCGATGATTTCCACGATGCGGAAGATGGATTCTGTGTGGTGGAAGCATCTCCGGATGCCCGGAGGAGTGTCAAGGCCCCTCGCAACAATTTGTTGAAGCAGCCGGACGCCGCGCCCGCGCCGGGCCCTGCCCCGCCCCGGGGCCGCTCGCTAGAGTGAGCACGTGCGATTGATGGTGGAGTTCACGACAGAACCGTTCGAACTGGACACGTTCCCGGCGCACGCCGTGGCGGCCCGCGAGGCCGTCGACGCGGCCGGCCTGGACGTCTCGGTCGGCCCGTTCGGGACCGGCGCCGAGGGCGAGGCCGAGCAGGTGCTCGCCGCCGTGACCAAGCTGCTCCGCGAGACCCTGGACGCCGGGGCGACCCGCATCTCCGTCCAGGTCAGCGTGCTGGGCGAGGAGGGCGGTACGGCGTGAGCGGGCAGCACGTGGAGCACCCGCTCGTCGCGGCCGTGAAGCCGCTGCTGGACGCGGTCGGCGCGACGCCCGTCCCCCTGGACGAGGCGCGGGCCGAGGACGTCGTCCTGGAGTGGGAGGGCACCCCGGCCCTGGCCGTCCGGCTACCGCACCTGAGCAGCGCCCTGGACCGGCTGCTGGCCGAGATGGCCCGCCAGTTCGACGGCCGTCCGCTCGCCGAGCTGGACCGCCTGGAGAAGCAGCGGGTGGTGGCCCTGCTGGAGGAGCGCGGCGCCTTCACCGTCCGGCACGGCGTGGAGACGGTCGCCACGGCCCTGGGCGTCAGCCGCTTCACCGTGTACAACTACCTCAACCGCCAGGACGGCTCGAAGCCCTGAACGACCCGGCGGCGCGGGCCGGTTCGAAAAACGCCGGTTCGAAAAGCGCCGGCTCGAAAAGCGCCGGCTCGAAAAGCGCCGGCTCGAGGAGCACCGGCCGACACCGGTCCGGAAGGGCAAATTCAAAACGTAACAACCAACCGTTCAACAAACTGTTGACGGCCGGGTGGGGTCGATCTAGCTTTTGCGGGTGGCACCACTCTTCAGGAGGTCCACCCGTGACCAACCACCCCCACACCCTCGACTCCCTGGCCGCGGCCGGTCCGGCCGAGCTGGACGAGATCCTGCTGGAGGTATGCTCCAGCCCCCGCTGGGCCGCCGCGGTCGCCGAGGCGAAGCCCTGGTCCAGCCGTGAAGCCCTGCTCGCCGCCAACGCGGCGGCCATGGCGCGGCTGACCACCGAGGACCTGCACGACGCGATGTCCGGCCACGCCCGGATCGGCGAGCCCAAGGCGGGCGACGCCGCCTCCGAGCGCGAACAGGCCGGCGTCCGGGGCGTGGACCGCGCCGTCCTCGACGACCTGCACGCGGCCAACGCCGCCTACGAGGCGAAGTTCGGCCACGTGTTCCTCATCTGCGCGACCGGCCGCACCGCCACCACCATGCTCGCGGCCCTGCGCGAGCGCCACCCCAACGACCCCGCCACCGAGGCGGAGATCGTCCGGGGCGAGCTGCGCAGGATCAACGACATCCGGCTGGGCCGCCTCCTCGACGCTTCCTGACGGATCGTCAAGAATGCCCCCTGAGGCGAACCCTCGCACTCTCTGATCTGACACATCGTCACCTCTGCCATCAGTAAGGTCACTTCGCCCATGACTGGCATCTCCACCCACGTGCTCGACACCAGCCTCGGCCTCCCCGCCGAGGGCGTCCCCGTCGAGCTCGCACTGCGCACCGAGGGTGGCTGGAAGGTGCTCGGCACCTCCGCCACGGACTCCGACGGCCGGGTCAGGGACCTGCCGGCCGTGGAGGCGGGCTCGGTCGTCCGGCTGCTCTTCGACACGGCCGCGTACCACGCGGGCGCGTCCGCCGAGCCGCCGTTCTTCCCCGAGGTCTCGATCGTCTTCACGGTCGCGCCCGCGCAGCCGCACTACCACGTGCCGCTGCTGCTCAATCCGTTCGGATACTCGGTCTACCGCGGAAGCTAGACCGACCTGGAACCCTAGGAGCCAGTCATGGCCCACGTGCTCGGTCAGAACCAGTACGGCAAGGCGGAGAACCGCATCGTCCGGGTCACGCGCGACTCCACCCGGCACGAGATCAAGGACCTGAACGTCTCGGTCTCCCTCCAGGGCGAGTTCGAGGATGTCCACCTCACCGGCTCCAACGCCAACTGCCTTCCCACCGACACCACCAAGAACACCGTGTACGCCTTCGCCAAGACGCACGGCATCGAGTCCGCCGAGGCCTTCGGCGTCCTCCTCGCCCGGCACTTCGTGGACGACACCGAGCGCGGCGTCGTCCACGGCGCCCGCATCCGGATCGAGGAGTACGCCTGGGAGCGGATCAGCACGCCCGACAGCTCCGCCCGCTTCATAGGCTCCGAGGAGATCGGCCACTCCTTCGTCCGCAGCGGGCAGGAGGTCCGCACCACCGAGGTCGTCTACGACGGCGAGCGCGTCCAGGTGATCTCCGGCCTCAAGGACCTGGTCGTCATGAACTCCACCAACTCGGAGTTCTGGGGCTACATCAAGGACCGGTACACCACCCTGAAGGAGGCGTACGACCGCATCCTCGCCACCCAGGTCACCGCCCGCTGGAAGTACGGCTACAGCGGCCGCGAGGGCGAGGCCCAGCCCCACTGGAACCGCTCCTACACCCAGGTGCGGCGCCACCTGCTGGAGGCGTTCGCCGAGACCTACTCCTACTCGCTGCAGCAGACCCTGCACGCGATGGGCACCAGGGTCCTCAACAACCGCCCCGAGGTGGACGAGGTCCGCCTCGAACTGCCCAACAAGCACCACTTCCTGGTGGACCTGGAACCCTTCGGGCTCGAGAACGACAACGAGGTCTACTACGCCGCGGACCGCATGTACGGCCTGATCGAGGGCACCGTGCACCGCGAGGGCGTCACCCCGGTCATCCCGGTGGTCTGACCCAGGCCCACCCCCGGCCGAGGGACCCTTGCACCGCCGTCCCGCCCTCGGCCTCCCCCACATCGTCAGCCGGTCTCCAGCGCCCTCGGCGCGCCGGGAACCACGGGCACAAGAGGGGCTCGACATGGAACCCAGCACCACCAGCAGTACAGACGGCGGCTCCACCCCTGCGAGAACCCCCGGGCCGGACTCACCGGCCGGGCCGGACCGGACGACCGGGCCAGACCGGACGACCGGGATCCACCCCGTGGACGAGATGCTGCCGCCGGTGAAGCTGTTCACCACCGGTCTGCAGCACGTCGCCGCGATGTACGCGGGAGTCGTCGCACCCCCGCTGATCGTCGGCGCCGCGGTCGGGCTGTCGCCCGCCGACCTCGCCCTGCTCATATCGGCCAGCCTGTTCACCGCGGGGCTGGCCACCCTGCTCCAGACCCTGGGCGTCTGGCGGATCGGCGCGCGACTGCCGTTCGTCAACGGCGTCTCCTTCGCCGGCGTGGCGCCCATGGTCGCCGTCTCACGGGGCAGCATCGATCATGACGGGGGCGCTCAGAACGCCCTCCCGGTGATCTTCGGCGCCGTGATCGTCGCGGGGAGCCTGTGCTTCCTCGCGGCGCCGTACTTCTGCAAGCTCATCCGGTTCTTCCCCCCGGTCGTCCAGGGCACCGTGATCACCCTCATCGGGGTGTCCCTGCTGCCGGTGGCGGTCAACTGGGCGCGCGGCGGCTCCCCGTCCGCGCCCGGGTACGGCTCCATGCGGGCCATCGGCCTCGCCGCGGTCACCCTCACCGCGGTGGTGCTCGGCAACCGGCTGCTGCGCGGGTTCTGGCAGCGGCTGTCCCTGCTCCTGGGCCTGGCGGTCGGCACCCTGGCCGCCTTCCCCCTGGGCCTGACCGACTTCGGCGGCGTCCGGGACGCCCGGGTCTTCTCGCTCCCCTCGCCGTTCCACTTCGGCGCCCCGCAGTTCGACGCGGCCGCGATCGCCTCGATGTGCATCGTCATGGTGGTCTCGATGACCGAGTCCACCGCCGACATGCTCGCCCTCGGGAGGATCGTCGGCCGCGAGGCGGACGAACCCGTCCTCGCCGCGGGCCTGCGGGCCGACGGGCTGGCCACCGCGCTCAGCCCGGTCCTCAACGGCTTCGCGGCCAGCGCCTTCGCCCAGAACATCGGGCTGGTGGCGCTGACCCGGGTCCGCAGCCGTTTCGTGGTCGCGGCCGGCGGAGGCATCCTGATCCTGCTGGGGCTCTTCCCGGTGCTCGGGTCACTCGTCTCCGTGGTGCCGCAGCCCGTCCTGGGTGGCGCCGGGATCGTGCTCTTCGGCACGGTCGCGGCCAGCGGCATCCGCACCCTCGCGGAGGCCGGAATGGAATCCGGTGGCAACACCATCCTGGTGTCGGTCTCGCTCGGCGTCGGCATCGTGCCGATCGCCGTACCGACCTTCTACGACGCCTTCCCGGAGGCCGTCCGCACCCTGATGCACTCGGGGATCTCGGCCGGCTGCGTGACGGCCGTCCTGCTCAACCTGCTCTTCCACCACGTCGGAGCCGCCCGCCGGTCCGGATCCGGCCGGGCCTCCGGTTCGAAGGTGCCCACGGCGACACCGTCCTGACCGGCCCGGGAGGGGCGCACGCCCCCCGGTACGCCCCCGGTACGCGCCTCTCCCGGCCCCCGCCCGCGCCTCGCGGGCCCGCCCCCAAGGAGTCACACCATGTCCGTCCAGCCACCGCCCGCCGAGCAGCGGATCGTCATCGAGAACGCCGCCATCGCGACCGTCGACGCCCAGGACACCGAGTACGCCCGCGGGCACGTGGTGATCCGCGGCAACCGGATCGAGTCGGTCGGCGACGGCCCCGCGCCCGCCTGGCTGGACGATGTCGTACGGCGGATCAACGCCGAGGGGCACCTCGTCACCCCCGGGCTGGTCAACACCCACCACCACTTCTACCAGTGGATCACCCGCGGCCTCGCCCAGAACTCCATCCTCTTCGACTGGCTGGTCGCCCTCTACCCGACCTGGGCGCGCATCGACGAGCACCTCGTCCACGCCGCCGCCCAGGGCTCGGCCGCCGCCCTGCTCAAGTCGGGCTGCTCCACCGCCTCCGACCACCACTACGTCTTCCCGAAGGACGGCGGGGACGTGCTCGGTGCCTCCGTCGAGGCCGTCCAGGAGCTGGGGCTGCGCTTCACGGCGCTGCGCGGCTCGATGGACCGCAGCCGCAAGGACGGCGGGCTGCCGCCGGACCACGCCGTCGAGGACCTCGACGCGATCCTGTCCGCCTCCGAGGCCGCCGTCGACCGCTACCACGACGCCGGTTTCGGCTCCATGCTGCACGTGGCGCTCGCGCCCTGTTCGCCGTTCTCCGTCTCCACCGACCTGCTGCGGCAGTCCGCCGAGCTGGCCCGCCGCAAGGGCGTGCGGCTGCACACCCACGGGTCGGAGACGGCTGAGGAGGAACGGTTCTGCAAGGAGCTGTTCGGAATGGGGCCGACCGACTACTTCGAGTCGGTCGGCTGGCTCGGCGAGGACGTCTGGATGGCGCACTGCGTGCACATGAACGACTCCGACATCGCCAAGTTCGCCGAGACGGGGACGGGCGTCGCGCACTGCCCCTCCTCCAACGCCCGCCTCGGCGCCGGGATCGCGCGGGTGCCCGACATGCTGCGCGCCGGGGTGCCGGTCGGGCTCGGGGTGGACGGCACCGCCTCCAACGAGTCCGGCGAGCTGGGCACGGAACTGCGCAACGCGCTGCTGATCAACCGGCTGCACGGCTCCCCCGCCGCCCTCACCGGGCGCCAGGCGCTGCGGCTGGGCACCATGGGCGGCGCCCGGGTGCTCGGGCGGCAGCACGAGATCGGGTCGGTGGAGGTGGGCAAGCTCGCCGACCTGGCGCTGTGGAAGGTCGACGGGGTGATGCACTCCTCGATCGCCGACCCGGTCGCGGCGCTGACCTTCGGCGCGCTGCCACCGCTGTCGGTGCTGTTCGTCAACGGCAACGCCGTGGTCGAGAAGGGCGTGCTGACCACCGTGGACGAGGACAGGATCGCCCTCGCCTGCGCCCGCGCCGCCCGGGAGCTGGCCGCCCGGCCGGTGTGACACCCCCACGACTCCGGGGCGCCCAGGGACGGTGCGTGACCCGGACTCCGCCCGGCCGGCAGGTACGGACGGAGCGCGGCCCCGAACCCACGGCGAGGGTTCGGGGCCGCGATGCGGGCGGGTGACACGTGACAGGCGACAGTTGACAGCTGACGGATGTCAGCGAACATCGTCTGTTCGGTGACATCCGTCAGCTGCCAACTGTCATCCGTTCGCTGAAACCCGTCAGCTGTTCGCCGCCGTCCTCAGGCCGTGCGCCCCAGCGTCGCCAGGTACGCGCGCCAGCCGCCGTGGTGGGTGATCTCCCGGTGGACGCCACGCTCCAGCTCGCCCCGGGCGAGCAGCATGGACAGGCAGGCCGAGCCGTCGTCCAGCCCGATCACGCCCAGTTCCAGCTCCCGGGGCTCGCCGGGCAGGATGACGTCCCGCAGGTGCTCCAGGGTGATCTCGTACAGCTCGCCCTCGATGGCGGTGTCCACGGCCGGGTCGGCGAGCAGCCCCGGGCAGACGTCGTCGATGGAGAAGAAGCGGTAGCCGGGGGCCGTCCTGGCCGGCCCGATCAGACCGTCGGCGACCTTGGCGTGGAACGGTCCGCCGACCATCGCCTGCCCGTTGAAGAAGATGCGCGCCATACGTGAACTCCTCTGCTGCCGAGGGCCGTTCCGTACGGCGGCGATGAGGACAGTCGGAATCACCGCCGCACGGAACGGAGTTGGGGGGAAGGGCGTCGCGCTCAGCCGAGCAGCGGCAGGGCCGGGAGGGTCAGGAAGTCGACGAACTCCTCCGCCAGGGCGACCTGCTCGAAGAGCCGGGCAGCCTCCTCCCAGCGGCCGGCCCCGTACTCCTCCTCACCCAACTCCTCCTGCAGTTCGGCGAGTTCGGTGGCCACGAGGCCCCGCACCAGCTCGGCGGTGGCCTTCTCGCCGGTGTCGGAGAGCACGACGCCGTTGTGGATCCACTGCCAGATCTGCGAGCGGGAGATCTCGGCGGTGGCCGCGTCCTCCATCATGTGGAAGATGCCCACGGCGCCGAGCCCGCGCAGCCACGCCTCGATGTAGCGGACGCCCACCTGGACGGCGTTGTGCAGCCCGGCACGGGTGCAGTGGCCTCCGGCGCCGGCGATGTCGAGGAGTTGCGCGGCGGTGACCGGCTCCGCAGGGCCGGGGTTCTCCTTCTGGTGCGGGCGCTCGCCGAGCACGGCGTCGAAGCAGGCGCGGGCGACGGGCACCAGGTCCGGGTGGGCGACCCAGGAGCCGTCGAAGCCGTTGCCGGCCTCGCGGTCCTTGTCCGCCCGGACCTTCTCCAGGGCGACCGCGTTGACCTCCGGGTCCCTGCGGCTGGGGATGAACGCGGCCATGCCGCCGATGGCGTGGGCGCCGCGCCGGTGGCAGGTCCGCACCAGCAGCCGGGTGTAGGCGGCCATGAACGGCGAGGCCATGGTGACGGTGTTGCGGTCGGGCAGGATGTAGTTCGGCCCGGCGTCGCGGAAGTTCTTGACGATCGAGAACAGGTAGTCCCAGCGGCCCGCGTTGAGGCCCGCGGCGTGCTCGCGCAGCTCGTAGAGGATCTCGTCCATCTCGAAGGCGGCGGTGATGGTCTCGATCAGCACGGTGGCGCGGATCGTGCCGGGCGGGATGCCGAGTCGGGCCTGGGCGTGGGTGAACACGTCGTTCCAGAGCCGGGCCTCGAGGTGGCTCTCGGTCTTCGGCAGGTAGAAGTAGGGGCCGGAGTTCGGGTCCTCGGCGCCCCTGGCGAGCAGCCGGGCGGCGTTGTGGAAGAAGTAGAGGCCGAAGTCGACGAACGCGCCGGCGACCGGGGTGCCGTCGACCAGCAGGTGGTTCTCGTCGAGGTGCCAGCCGCGCGGGCGCACGACGACGGTGGCGAGTTCGGCGGCGGGCCTCAGGGTGTAGGACTTGCCGGCGTAGGTGGTGAAGTCGATGCGGCCCTCGAAGGCGTCGGTCAGGTTGATCTGACCGCCGATCACGTTCTCCCAGGTCGGGGAGGTGGCGTCCTCGAAGTCGGCGAGCCAGATCCGCGCACCGGAGTTGAGGGCGTTGATGACCATCTTGCGGTCGGTGGGCCCGGTGATCTCGACCCGGCGGTCCTGGAGGGCGCGGGGCGCCTCGGCGACCTTCCAGTCCCCGGCGCGGATGCCGGCGGTCTCGGGGAGGAAGTCCAGGGTACCGGTGGCGGCGATCTCCGCGCGCCTGGCCCGGCGCCGGGCGAGCAGTTCCTGCCGTCGCCCCTCGAAGGCGCGATGGAGTCCGGCGACGAAGTCGAGCGCCTCCGGGGTGAGCACCTCCTGCGCCCGGGGGATGTTCGGACCGGCGACAGTGACGGGATCTGCAGCCATGAGCAGGACACTCCTAGAGACGGTTGAGCCTGACTTCCGCGGTCGGAACCCACCTGTCGGCGAGTCCGATTCTGTAAGGTGGACACTAGTTTCCGCGATACAGAATTTCAACGGGTTGTTGAAAGATCGCCGGGACTCTACTCCGCCCCGACAGCGAAGGGAACTCCGGTGGCCCGTACCCCCGAATCAGCATCGACGACCGGCGCCGACCGCGCGAGTGGCGGCGTGCAGTCCGTCGAACGCGCCTTCCAGCTCCTGGAGGCACTGGCCGACTCCGGCGGCGTGGCCACGCTCAGCGAGCTCTCCGGCAGCTCGGGCCTGCCCATGCCCACCATCCACCGGCTGGTCCGCACCCTCGTCCAGCAGGGCTACGTCCGCCAGGACACCGCCCGCCGCTACACCCTCGGCCCCCGGCTGATCCGCCTCGGCGAGACCGCCGGACGCCTGCTCGGCAGCTGGGCCCGCCCGTACCTCGCCGAGCTCATGGAGGCCACCGGCGAGACCGCCAACCTGGCGGTGCTGGAGGGCGGCGAGGTGGTGTACGTCGGGCAGGTGCAGTCGCGGCGCTCGATGCGGATGTTCACCGAGGTCGGGCGCCGGGTGCAGCCGCACTGCACCGGCGTCGGCAAGGCGCTGCTCGCCCAGCTCCCCGAGGACGAGGCACGCGCCGTCCTCGGCCCCAACCCCCTGCCCGCGCACACCCGGTTCACCGTCACCGACCCGCAGGAGCTGATGCGCCAGCTCGCCGAGGCCCGCGAGCGCGGCTACGTGGTCGACGACCAGGAGCAGGAGATCGGCGTACGCTGCATCGCCCTCGCCGTCCCGGGCGCGCCGACGCCCACCGCGCTGTCCGTCTCCGGCCCCGAGGCCCGCGTCCGGGCGCTGGAGGAACAGACCGGAGCGGCCGCGCTGGTGCCGGTGATGCAAGGGATCGCCGCACGGCTCGGGCAGGTCCTCGCGCCCTGACGCTCCGGCGCGACCACAAACCGCCCGCTCCCCCGTCCCCGCTCCCCCGCTCCCCCTTTCGGGCGGACGACGGGCGGGTTGCACCCGGGCCGCGGCGGCGGCTGCGCCACCCTGGTGCGGACGCCGCCCGCGACGGTGCGGGCGGGCGCGGCACGAGAGCAGGGTGAGCCGGACATGGTGGTGCGCGGACGAGCACAGGGAGGCGTCGTCGTCGGCAGGACCGTCGCGGCGGCGGTCTGCGCGGCCGCCCTCCTGACCCCGGGGTCGTCCCTGGCACCGCCCGCGCCCGTCCTGGTCGCACAGGCCTCCCCCGCGCCCTCCCCCGCGGCCTCCGACTCGAAGCTGGAGGTCGTCCGGATCGACCCGGACCCGGCCCCGCCCGGCGGCACCACCACCGTGCACGCCTTCGTCGCCAACCGCGGCCCGGAGACGACGGCCTCCCCCTTCACCGTCCTGGTCGCACTGCCGCAGGGCGTCTCCCCGCAGGGCCCGTACTTCCCCGCCGACTGCGAGGTGCTGCGCCGCGGCCGCCTGGTGCGCTGCGTCTTCGGCCCCGGGCTGCCGCCACTGCGCACCGCGACGGCGCTGGTGCCGGTGCGCCTGGACCCGGAGCTGCGCCCGGGCCGGCTCGGCGGCGGCTGGGTCGCGGTGCGCAGCGCGGACGACCCGGAGGACGCGGGCACCCGGCAGCCGTACGACCTCACGGTCGCCGAACCGGCTGCCGGGTGACGTCCTCCGGGCCGTCCGTACTGACAGTCCGTCCCAACAGTCCGTACTACCTGTCCGTCCTGACAGTCCGTACGTCCCGTCCGCGCTTCCTAGCGGTAGACGCGGACGTAGTCCGCGGCCATGGTGATCGGGGTGTTGCCCTGCGGGGAGGGGTGGTACTTCCCGGCGGACACCGACAGGTTGAGGATCAGGTACGCGGACCAGTTGGCGCCGACGCCCTTGCCGTCGGAGTGGACCTTGACGCCGTTGACGTACCAGTCCACCGAGTTGGCGCCGTAGTAGGTGCCGATGGTGACCCACTGATCCTTGGCGACGGTCTTGGGGTTGGTCCAGTACTCGGGGTTGCTGGGGTTGACGTGGTTGGTCAGCTCGAGCAGGTTCGGGTTGTCGGGGTGGTACTCGAAGGAGTCGATCTCCCCGTGCGCGCCGCTGTCGCCGTTCCAGGTCCACAGCGCCGGCCAGGCGCCGGTGCCCGCCGGGAGCTTGACGCGGGTCTCGGCGTAGTCGCCGGCCTTCACCTTGAAGCCCTGGCTGGAGTACTCGGTGGTGAGCAGGCCCGCGTCCCACGCCTGCTTGCCGTTCTCCAGGGTGTGACTGCCGGGCGCGGCGGTGAAGGTGGCGACGCCGCCGGAGACGGAGACCTTGCTCTGGTCGATCCAGTCGAGCTTGTTGTCGTCCGGGTTGTGGGTCTTGTAGTGGTACGAGCTGCTCTGGTCGCCGGTCCAGCGGGAGCCGTACGCGATCGGGCCGTTGAACTCCTCGTAGAAGGCCATCGACTTGCCGGCGATCGGCGCGGCCTGCGGGTTCGGGGCCGGGGTGGGCGTCGGAGTCGGAGTCGGAGTCGGCGTGGGCGTGGGCGTGGGCTTTGGGGTCGGGGTCGGGGTCGGGCTCGGGGTGGGCGTCGCGGTGGTGGAGACCACGAGCTTCTGCGAGGCCAGGTTGTGCCAGGCGCCGGCCTGGTCCTGCCAGAAGCCGAACTGGGTGTACGTGCCGGCGGGCAGGGTGCGGGCGGCGCTGGTGAAGCTCAGGCCGCTGGGGCAGATCCGCACGTTGGAGGCGTTGCCGGGGAAGTCCAGGTTGGTGCCGGCGGCGTCGCGCACGCCCACGCCCACGGTCTTCGCGGTGAAGCAGGCCGAGGAGTGGAGGGTGAGCGAGGCCGTGGTGGCCTTGTTCGCGACCATGGTGGCCGGGGCCAGGCGGTCCTGGGTGACGGTCGGGGCGGTCGCGGCCTGGGCGCCGGTGGCGGCCGGGAGGCCGAGGAGGCCGGCGCCTCCGATGGCGAGCGCGCCGGTGGCGGCGAGGGCGGCGTTGCGGCCGCGGTGGGAGGGGCGGGCGTGGCGCGCGACGCGGCGGGCCCGGGCAGGCTTGAGCATGGTGTGTCCTCTGCGACGCCTGCGAGGTGAGCTGTCGGGTTCGGGCCGAGGAAGCCCGGCCGCCTGTGGGAGGCGGCTTCACCCCAAGCCGCGGCCGCTGCGCGGGAGCGCAGGGCCGGGCACTGACCTTGGTTCCCCCGCTCCCGTCCACTGTGGTGCTCGACTGCCCGCCGGCGGGTGGACGGGACTCGGCGTCCCGGCGGCGGGGTCCGCGGGGGCGGACGACGGTTGCAGGCTAGGCAACTCGTCCGTGGGCGGACAACTCTCCGGGGCCCGTTGTCGCGCACCTCACAGTGGTGTCGATCAACCACGCTGCGTGGCGGGCGAGTTGATCACGCCGGGGTGGCGCGTACGGGCCCGGCCGACTCCATACCGGAGAATGGCGCCGCCCGTGTGGGCCCAGTCGGATAAATTGGAGGCCTGTCCTCCTACGCACTGCACAAGAGCGCGTGGGAACACCGGGACCACCAGCCCGACGCCTTGCCCGCCCACCTCCCGACCGAGGAGCCGCCCCACCATGACCACGTCCCTGCCCGGCTTCGCCGGCCGCACCTACGTCTTCCGGGTCGACAACGGCGCGGCGTTCCGCAACACCTACTCGGCCGACGGCACACGGCTGCGCTGGGAGGGCCTCGGTGAGTCGGCGGGCCAGTGGGAGGACGTGGGCCTGCATGTGGCCGAGGTCGCGCCGGAGATCTACTTCGTGAGCTGGACGGAGCGCAGCGGCATCACCGTCAGCCACGTGATGGACCTGGCCAGGCTCACCGTCCGGGCGTTCTGGACCTTCGAGGGCGAGGGCGGCCGCGTCGGCCAGCTGCACACCGGGACCCTGGAGCGGGTGGGCTGAGCACCCGCCTGAGCGCCTTCCTGGGCGCCTTCCCGAGTGCCTTCCCGAGCGCCCGCCTGAGCGCTTTCCCGAGCGCCTTCCCGTACGAACGGAACGGCGGCGGGGCCCGGAACCGGCGTACGGTCCCGGGCCCCGCCGCTGCCCTGTCAGGCGGTGGCGGACGCGGCCGGCCGGTCCGGGACCTTGAGGTGCTGGGAGAGCCACTCCAGCGAGGAGGGCAGCAGCGCGCTCCAGGTCTCGAAGTTGTGGCCGCCGTTCTCGAGCATGCTGTACGAGACCTTCATCGGGCTCTGCACCGCGTCGACGAACGCCTCGGTCTCCTGCCGGTAGTTCCCGTCGCCCTTCTTGGTGCCCGCCAGCAGCACGGACACCTTCGGCTGCGGCAGGTTCCTGAGCCGCCACAGCAGGTTCGCCTCGTGGCGGCGCTGCTCGCTGCCGCCGAAGAGGTCGCCGGTGGTCGGGTCGTCGGTCGGGGCGTCGTAGTACGCGGAGAGGGCGACGGCCGTCGGGAAGACGTCCGGGTGGCGCATGGCCAGCTTGAGGGCGCAGTAGCCACCGGTGGAGTTGCCCATGAACGCCCACGCCTGCGGATCGGTGGAGACCCGGTAGCTGGCCTGGATCGCGGAGGGCACGTCCTTGGCGAAGTACGTGTCGGACTGCGCCCCGTTCGGGACGTCCTCGCACTCGGTGTCCTGCGGCAGGGCCGGCGAGGGGCGCACCAGGACCATGACGGTCGGCTGCATCCTCCCCTCCTGGAGGAGCTTGAGCGCCGCGCCCGGGTAGTTGAAGCGGGTGATCAGGTTCTCGGCGATTCCCGGGAAGCCGGTGCTGACGATCACGGCCGGGAACTGCTTGTCGGCGTACGCGGGCTGGAAGTACTGCGGCGGCAGGTAGACGTAGCCCTCGGTGGAGAGGCGGCTGATCCTCCCGTCGATGCGGACCTTGCGGATCTCGCCGGACTGGGCGGGCTCGCGGCCCATCGCGCCGCCGCCCTTGACCGAGGCGGTGCCGATCGTGTCCACCACGAGGCGGCCGGAGGCGTCGGCCTTGTTGTGGATGACCACCGGGCCGGTCTCACCGGTGCCCAGCAGGTCGTCCCAACTGCTGTAGAACGCGAAGTAGTTGTTGGCCACCAGGCCGAGCGCCGCGAGCACGGTGAGCTGGGTGCCGAGCAGCGCGCCGATCCGGCCGAGCACCGCCTGCCAGCTCTTCCCCGCCAGTCTGGGCCACAGCCAGACCGTGCCGATCATCATCACGACGGCGATCAAAACGGTCAGTGCCAGCACCTTGTGGCTCGTCAGACCCATGTCCCACTTGCTCCCACGCCTCGTACCTCCGCGCCCCCGGGGCGGAGGACATCCGGGGAGGTCACCCCGGTTCCCCCGCCGGGGCGTGAGGTCCAACCCTAGCGTCACCTGGGAGAAAGCTGGATGTCAGGTCGAGGGGTGCTCCCGGTCGGGAACGGCGGCGGATCCGGGGGCGGCGACAGCTCCGGAAACGGCGGATCCGGGGACGGCGGATCCGGGAACGGCGGCTCCGGGGACGGCGGCGGATCCGGGGGTGCGCACCAGCCTCTGGTACAGCACCGTACGCGAGCGGCGGGTGCGCTGCACCAGCCCGGCACGGTGGAGGATCTGCAGGTGGTACGAGACGGTGGCGGGGCTCAGGCACAGGCGGGTGGCCAGCTCCGCCGTCGAGTGCGGCTGGGAGAGTTCGGCGAGCAGCTTCACCCTGGTCGCGCCGAGGAGTTCGTCGCGGCCGGTGCGCGGCAGGCAGTCGGTCGGCGCGGCCGGGTAGACGATCAGCGGCCCGCGGCGCGCGGGCGTGCCCGGGGGTTCGCCGCCGCAGAAGATCGCCCTTCCCGCGAAGACGCTGGGGACGAGCACCGCCGAGTCGGCCTCGAGGTCGATGCGGTGGGAGTCGGGGACGAGCGGGGTCAGGATGAGGACGCCGTCGCGCTCCCGGAGGTTGGGGGCGAGGCTGTCGAGGGTGTCCGAGATCCCCCGGGTGACGATCGCGGAGGCGCGGATGGCGACCTCGCCCTCCAGGCGGGCGCGGATGCCCGGCCAGTGCGAGGCGAGGGCGGCGTGCCAGAACTGCTCCATCTCCCCGGCGATCCGCTGCGCCAGGTACTCCTCGCCCCGGTCCAGGGCCGCCAGCAGCAGCCGGGGCGGGCGGTGCGCCGGACTGCGGTCCCAGGCGTGGCCCTCCAGCGCCGCCGACAGCTCGTAGCGGACCCGCTCGGCCGGGGTGGTGGCCACCAGGTGCAGACCGCCGGTGAGCGTCATGTCGAAGCCCGTCGACTCCGGCCGCAGGAAGTCGGGCGCATAGCCGAGCGGACCGCCGCCCGCGACGGCGGCCAGCAGGCCCAACTTCCGTTCCGCCAGGGCCCGTACGGCGTTGTCCCGCCAGCGCGGGCCGAGCACCTGCGGGGTGCGGGCGAGGGTGAAGAGCAGATCCTTGGCCGTGTCGAGGGGCGAGGCCGCGAACCGGACCCTGCCCAGACCTCGCACGCCCAGGTCGATCCGGATCACGGGCGGGCCCCCTCGGACGGCTTCGAACAGTCTCGGAAGGCATCGAATCACCCGGGGGTGGACACGTCACCCGGTTCCCCGGATTCCGTTCCGCCGGGGGGCGCCGGGGAGCCGGGGAACCGGGCGGGGTGCCGGGGTGCCGGGGTCCGCTGTCAGGCGTGGGCGGGGCGCAGCGGCTTCGCGAGGACGATTTCGCCCGCACGCTCGGCGAGCGGGGTGAAGCCGTGGCGGCGGTAGAGGGCGAGAGCGGGTTCGTTCGCCGGGAGGACGCCGAGGTGCAGGGTGGTGGCGCCGTCCTCGCGAGCCCAGCGCTCGACCTCGGCGATGAGCAGGTCCGCCACTCCCCGGCCGCGCGCCTTCGGGGCGACCCAGAGCGAGCGCAGTTCCCGGACCTCGGGCGCCGGCCCCGGCATGCCGGCGGCGAGGCCGACCGCCGCGCCGTCGAGGAAGGCCGCCACCTGGTGGGCGCGCGGATCGTCGAGGCGGGCGCGCCAGCGCTGCGCGCCGCCGTGGTGCCAGTCGGCCAGGCTCGCCCTGAACGCCTGCGGCGCGTCCGTCAGCGCGGCGACGCGCAGGTCGTGCCAGAGCGGGCCGTCGGCGGGGGTGAGGGTGCGCAGATCGGTCACGACGGCCAGGCTACGCCCGGGCGTGACGCCGCCGGACCACGGCCCCTTGCCGCGTCCGGCGCCGCCGCGCCAGGGCGTTGCCGAGGGCGGCGATGCCCGCGCCGATCAGCAGGAACGCCGCCGCCAGCAGGGCGCAGGCCCCCGCGACCCGCCGGTAGCCGCCGTGCAGCGCCGGGTCGAGGAAGGGGTACGGGTACCAGTCGACGGCGTGCCCGCGCAGCAGGCTGTACACCAGGTAGACCAGCGGGAACACCAGCCAGGCCGCCACCGCCCTCGGGCCGACGCGCCGTGCCGGAGGGTCGATCACCCAGTCGGCGAGCAGGACGAGGGGCATCGCCCGGTGGACGACGTCGTTGACCCACGGGATGACCTGCAGGTCCGGGTACTTGAGCAGCAGCGTGCCGTACACCAGCCCCGTGATCACCAGGTACAGCACCACCGCCCCGCGCACCGCCCCCGGCACCGGCGGCCGCCCGGTGAGCCCGGCCCAGCCGCCGTAGCCGAGCACGGCGACTGCGGCGAGGTTGCTGAGGTTGGTGAAGTACCCGAAGAAGTTCACCACCCCGGTCACGTCGGTGGCGGCGTGGTACCCGGAGAAGCAGAGCGCGACCGCCGTGAACGCGGCGACGGCGAGCCGGACGGGCGCGAGCCGGGCGTGGGTGCTCGGGGGCATCGTCGGGTCCGCCTCTCTGGGGCCGGCAGGGCTACTCGGATTGAAACCCGGGTGGCGGCGGGCGGCCACAGGAGGCGTGGTCCGCTGTGCGGGCGGGCGCCGCTACGGCGGGTGCCGCTACGGCCGGCGCCAGGCGGTGGCGAAGGCGGTGGCCGGGTTGGTGGTGAGCAGCAGGTGCGGCAGATCGGGGCCGAAGGTGCGGGACAGGCGGGGGGCGAGGTCGGTGAGGAGGCGGGCGGGGCCGCCGAGGCGGCGGGCGGTGCGGGTGGTGGTGTCGGCGCCGAGGAGGAGGCGGTCGGCGTGGCCGGCGTCGACCAGGTCGGCGATGACGTCGAACGCCTGGAGGTCGGTGGGGTGGCCGGCGCGGGAGGGGCTGTCGAGGGCGAGGTGGACGCCCTCGGCGGCGAGGCCGCGGTGCAGGGCCGGGTCCGTGAGCCGGGTGAGGTGGCCGAGGACGATCCGGTCGGCCGGGACGCCGTGGTGCTCGCGCAGGTCGTCGAGGATCTCGTGCGGGTCGCCCGCGGCCTCCAGGTGGACGGCGATCGGGGCGCCGGTGGCGTGGTGGGCCTCGGCCGCGGCGGCGCGGACCCGGCGGGCGTGGGCGGTGCTCGGCCCGGGGTCGCTCGCGATCTTGATCAGCCCGGCCCGGACGCCCTCGGGGGCGCCGGGCAGGCCCGTGGTGAGGTCGGCGACGAAGCGGGCGGCGAGGTTCTCGTACGGCGTGCCGTACGGGGTGGTGTGCGGGACGTGGTGGGCGGCCTGGTGGGTGCCGGTGGCGGCGAGGAGGTGGACGCCCGTGGCGCGGGAGAGTTCGGCGAGGTGGGCGGCGCCGCGCCCCATGCCGTACGGGGTCCATTGGACGAGGGTGCGGCCGCCGGCTTCGGCGAAGGCGTGCAGGACCTCGGCGGCGGCGGTCGGGTCGTCCAGTTCCTCGCCGGGCAGGAGGGGGCTGCGGATGAAGAGGTGGTCGTGGGAGTCGGTGGGGCCGAGGTCGGCGGGGTCGAGGTCGCCGAGGACGGTGCGGACCGTACGGGCGGCGGGGGCGGCGGGGGTCATGCCTTCGCCTGCTCGGCCTGGGAGGTCTGGGCGGCCTGCGCGGCCTGCGCGACCTGGTCGGCCTGCTCGACCTGGGTGAAGGTGGCGGTGGCGACGCGCAGGCCCGCGAGGGCCTTGGGGACGCCGACGTACGGGGCGAGGTGGACGATCACCTCGGTGATCTCCTCGCGGCTCAGCCCGATCCGCAGGCTGTTGCGCACGTGGTCGGCGAGCTGGGGTTCGACGCCGCCGAGGGCGGTGAGGGCGGCCAGGTTGGCGACCTGGCGGTCGCGCGGGGTGAGGCCGGGGCGCTGGTAGGTGCCGCCGAAGAGGGCGGTGACGATCCAGTCGGGGAAGCCGGGGGCTATGGCCTCGAGGCCGCCGAGGGTGCCGGCGGCGGCCGGGCCCGCGTACTCGGCGAGCGCGGCGTAGCCGGCGGCGCGGTCGAGCGGGGCGGGCGTCAGGCCTGCGGGCGTCAGGCCAGTGGGGGCGAGGTCGGTGGGCGCGAGGTCGGTGGGCGTCAGGTCGGCGATGTCTGCGGACATGGTGGTGGTGGGTCCTTTCACCAGTGACGGCCGGCGGGCAGCCGGGTGAGTTCGGGGCGGGAGAGGTGGAGCACCTGGTACCGGGTGCCGGGGACGTCCTCGGGGGCCGGGCCGTGCCAGAGGGCGAAGCGGAGGAGTTCCCACCGGTCGGGGTCGACGGCGACGGCGGCGGTGTGCAGGGCGGGGTGTGTGGTGGGGAGTTCGGCGAGGGCGCGTTCGACCGCCTCGGCCGGGTCGGAGGCCTCGGGGAGCCGGACGGTGTCGCGGGTGGCGGTGGTCGGCATCCGGCCGGCATCCGGACTCCGAACAGATTGCAGATCCTGTCCGTTGTTCGGCGCCTGCCCACCGTTGTCGCCGCCGTTGTCGCCACCGAAGCCGTGCGCGAGGCCCGCGCCGAGCCAGTGCCGGACGGCGGGCCGCCCGAAGTCGGCGCTCAGGCCGCGGAATCCGGGGCCCCAGAGGAAGCCGTTCATGCCCTCGGCCGTACGCCAGAGGTAGAACGGCGCGTACTGGTTGACGGGCGAGGCGTCGCGGCCGCGCTCGCGGATCAGGTACGCCTTGAGGCCGAGCCCCGGGTGGCCGTCGAGCAGGTGGCCGCGTTCGGCGACGCGTCGGCGGATGATCCCCATGTCGTAGTCGGCGGGGAGGGTGATCTCGTACTGCATGGCGTGCACGGCATGGTCTCCCTGATCACTGGGGGTTCCGGTGCTACGACCGGGCCGGGGCCCGGTGGGCGGCGAGCAGGCCGAGCGCCCCTCGGACGGCCTGCTCGAAGGGCTCCGGGCCGTCCGCCGCGCGGGCGAGCACGTAGCCGCCCTGGACGACGGCGACCAGGGCCGCGGCGGTGTCGGCCGGGTCGAGCCCGGGGGTGAACTCGCCGCCCGCCTGGCCCTCGGCGATCAGCTCGGCGATGCGGCCGCGCAGCCAGTCGAAGGTCTCCTCGACGGGGGCGCGCAGCTGCGGGTCGGCGACGACGTCCGGATCCTGGGCCATCCGGCCCATCCGGCAGCCGCGCAGCACGTCGCGGTCGCGGCGGAGGTAGGCGGCGATGCGGTCGTGGGCGCTGCCGGGGGTGGCGAGGTCGGCCTCGGCGATCGCGCGCATCTGGTCGGCGCTGCGGCGCAGAGCGGCGGCGGCGAGGTCGGGCTTGCCGGTGAAGTGGTGGTACATGCTGCCCTGGCCGACGCCTGAGCGCTGCTGGATGGCCTTGGGGCTGGTGCCGACGTAGCCGCGCTCCCAGAGGAGGGCCTGGGTGCTCTCGATGAGACGGTCCTGGGTGGTCACGTGGATCACTGTACATACCAGTAGGTACAGAGCGCCAGTACCGATTCACGACCGAGGGCCGTGCGCCGCCCCCCGGCGGCCACGGCCCCTCGACCGTTCGTCATCCCCCGTACTGCGAGGCGGCATTCCGCCTCACCGGGTGGCGCACGTCACGTCACGCACGGTGGTTCTCGTGACGGTCCGTGAGACCTGCAGACCGGCCCGTTCCGGCGACGCGCAGAAGGCCGGTCGGCGCAGGGCGCCCGGCGGGACGCGACTGGCAGGATGTCCGCCATGACCTACCTCGCCTCGGATGACCGCTACGCCTCGATGACCTACCGCAAGGCCGGCCGCAGCGGCGTGCGGCTGCCCGCCGTCTCCCTCGGGCTCTGGCACAACTTCGGCGACGCCCAGCCGCTGGACGTGCAGCGCGCGGTGCTGCGCCGCGCCTTCGACCGGGGAGTCACCCACTTCGACCTGGCGAACAACTACGGCCCGCCGTACGGAAGCGCGGAGCGCAACTTCGGGTACCTGTTCGCGCAGGACTTCCGGCCGTACCGCGACGAGCTGTTCATCGCCAGCAAGGCGGGCTGGGACATGTGGCCCGGCCCGTACGGCGACGGCGGCAGCCGCAAGTACCTGCTCGCCAGCCTCGACCAGTCGCTGGCCCGGATGGGGCTGGACTACGTCGACGTCTTCTACTCGCACCGCTACGACCCCGAGACCCCCGTCGAGGAGACCATGGGGGCGCTGGACACGGCGGTTCGCTCGGGCAGGGCGCTGTACGCCGCGATCTCCAACTACCCGGCGGAGCAGCACCGCGAGGCGGTGGCGATCCTGCGGGAGATGGGCACCCCGGTGCTGCTCAACCAGTCGGTGTACTCGATCCTCAACCGCAAGGTGGAGGAAGGGGTGCTGGAGGCGGTGGGCGACACCCAGACCAGCCTGATCGCCTACTCGCCGCTCGCCCAGGGGCTGCTGACGGACCGTTACCTCTCCGGGAAGGTGCCGTCCGGGTCGCGGATGTCGGTCGGCAAGTTCCTGCGGGAGGAGGCCCTGACCGAGGCCAAGCTGGAGCAGCTGCGCGCCCTGAACAAGGTCGCCGAGGGCCGAGGTCAGACCCTGGCGCAGCTGGCGCTGAGCTGGGTGCTGCGCGACCCGCGGGTGGTCTCGGTGATCATCGGCGCGAGCAGCGTGGCCCAGCTCGACCAGAACCTCGACGCGCTGGCCGGCGGCCCGCTGACGGCCGAGGAGCTGGCGGAGATCGACCGGCTGAGCGCCTGAGGCGCCGAGGCGGGGGCCACCGCACCGGCCCCCGCCTCGTTCCGTCCCGACCTGCCGCGTCCCGTCCTGTCCTGCCGCGTCAGGGCCTGCCGTACCCCGCCGCGTCCCGTCAGCGCTTGATGCCCAGGGCCGGCAGAACCGTTTCCGCCACCCGGTGCGCCTCCTCGAGCAGGGGGTTCCCGGAGAGGATGAAGGTGTCCACGCCCAGGGACTCGAACTCCTGGAGCCGCTCGATGACCTGCGCCGTCGAACCCACCACCGCCGTGCCGGGGCCCGGGCGGAACAGACTCATCCCGGGCCACAGGTTCGGGGAGGACTCCAGCTCCCGGGCCCGAGCCGGGACCTTGCCGCCGTGCTGGCGGAACTGGCGCTGCCAGCCGACCCCGTCCTCGCCCTTCGCCCCGCCCAGCTGGCGCGCGTACGTCGCCTCGCTCGTGACGTCCAGCAGCCGGTCGGCGGCCGCCCACGCCTCGTCCTCGGTGTCGCGGACGATCAGGTGCAGCCGCAGGCCGATCCGCAGGCTCCGGCCGTGGGCGGCGGCCCGCTCGCGCACCAGGTCGAGCTTCTCCTTGAGCAGGTGCGGCGGCTCGCCCCAGGTCAGGTAGACGTCCACGTGCTGCGCCGCCATCTCGATGCCGGCCGCCGAACTGCCGCCGAACCAGAGCGGGATGCCGCCCGGCTGCACCGGGGTGAGCTCCCGCAGGCTCGCGCCCGCGTTCTTCAGGTCGTAGAACTCGCCCTTGTGGTCGAAGACTTCGCCCGCCGTGAGGCGCTTGACGATCGACCAGTACTCGGCGCTGAGCCGGTAGCGGTCGTCGTGCTCCACGTCGAGGCCGTACTCGCGCAGCTGCGCGGTGGAGCCGTTGACCACGTTGAACCGCAGCCGGCCGCCGTGCAGCTGGTCGAAGCTGAGCGCCGACTTCGCCAGCAACGTGGGCGAGATCAGCCCGGGGTGGACGGCCAGCAGCGGCTTGAACGCCGGGGTGGTGGCGGCCGCGAGGGCGCTGCCGAGCGTCCAGACGTCGTACAGGTCGGTGGCCAGCAGAGCGCCGGTGTAGCCCAACCGCTCGACGCTGCCCGCCAGTTGCTGGAGGTAGCGCAGGTCGACGGGGCGACGCCCGGCGGGCTCCCACGGGTAGTGGCCCTCGCGCGGGATGATGTACCAGAGGACTTCGGAGGCCATGACTCAGACCGCCTTCGCGAGCGCGGCCGCCACCGGGCCCTCGAGGGAGGGCAGATGGGCGTCCGCGACGGTCAGCGCGCGGTCGACGAACCCGACCCGGTGGAAGATGTCCGCCGCCTCCTGCTGCTCGGCGACGAACCCGGCGGTGGCGGGCTCCAACTCCCAGGGCAGCGCGGTCAGCGCGGTCTCCCAGTCGGCCGCCTGCCCGCCCAGCTCCTCGGCCGCGATCGCGGCGGCCTCGGCCGGGTTGGCGGCCGCCCAGGCGTCGGCCCGCCGCAGGGCGGCGGCGATCGCGGCGACCACCTCGGGGCGGGCGGTGGCGAAGTCCCGGCGGGTGAAGAACACCGAGCGGTCGGTGATGACGTCGCCGGTGCGGATCAGCTCCCGGAACCCACCGCCACGGCGGGCGGCGGCGAGTTCGGCGCCCTGGGCGATCCACCCGAGGATCTCGCCGTCGCGCAGCCGCTGTGCCTGGTCGGCCCCGGCCTCGGGGCGGGCGGGCGTCACGTCCACGCCGTACGAGAGCCCCTGCGCGTCCAGGGCTTTGGCGAGCAGGTGGGTCTGCCAGGAGCCGATGCCGAGGACGACGGTGCCGCCCTTGAGGTCGGCCACCGTGCGAACCGGGCCGGAGTCCAGGACGAGCAGGGCGCCGTGGTCGGGGCGGGGCGCGGAGACGGCCGCGTACACCAGGTCGTGGCCGGCCGCCTGGGCGGTGATCGGCGGGGTGGAACCGGTGCCGCCGAAGTCGATGGTGCCCTCGGCGAGCAGGGCGCCGGTGCGGGTGCCGTCCGTGTAGTGGTGGAAGGCGCCGCTCTCACCGAGCGGGGCCAACTCCTCGTCCAGGTAGGGCAGTCGGGCCAGATAGTAGAGGGACGGGTTACTGGCGTGGACGCCGAGGGTGACGGTCATGGCTCTCAACTCCGGTGGTACGTGCGGCGAACGGGGGATGGGGGGCGGGGTGTTTCGGGGCGGGTCAGTGGACGCCGAGGTCGGCGAGCAGGCGGGCGCGCAGGGCGGCGAAGGCGGGATCGGCCGGGTCGCGGGGGTGCTCGACGGCGACCGCCTCGTCGCGGATCAGGTGGCCGCCCCGCAGGACGGCCACGCGGTCCGCCAGACGCACGGCCTCGTCCACGTCGTGGGTGACGAGCAGGACGGCGGGGCGGTGGCGGCGGACCAGGTCCCCCACCAGGTCCTGCATCCGCAGCCGGGTGAGCGCGTCCAGCGCCGCGAACGGCTCGTCGAGGAGCAGGAGTTGCGGCTCCCGCACCAGCGCCCTGGCCAGGGCGACGCGCTGCGCCTCCCCGCCCGACAGGGTCGCCGGCCAGGCGTCGGCGTGCTTCTCCAGGCCGACCTCGGCGAGCGCCCGCAGCCCGGTCTCCCGGGTGGCGGCGCCGCGCGGCAGGCCGACCGTGACATTGGCCAGCACCCGCTTGGACGGCACCAGCCGGGGCTCCTGGAACACGACCGTCCGCACCGGCGGCACGAGCACCGTGCCCGCGTCCGCCTGGTCGAGCGCGCCGAGGATGCGCAGCAGGGTCGTCTTCCCGGTGCCGCTGGCACCGAGCAGGGCCACGAACTCGCCCCGGGCGATGGACAGGTCGACGCCGTCGAGGACGGCCCGGGTGCCGAACTCCCGGCGCAGGCCCCGCAGATGGACGGCCGGGGCGGCGACCTCGGCGGCGGGGTCGGGTTCGGGGTCGGGTTCGGGTTCGGGGTCGGGTTCGGCGGGGTCCGTGAGGGGCGGGACGGTCGTGGTCATCGGGCTGCTCCCTGGACTGCCTGGCGCCACGGCATCAGGAGGCGTTCCAGGATGCGGACGATCAGGTCCGCGGCGAGGCCGAGCAGCCCGTAGATCAGGATGCAGACGGCGAGGACGTCGGTGCGCGAGTAGTTCTGGGCCTGGGCCATCAAGTACCCGATGCCCTCGGTGGAGTTGATCTCCTCGGCGGCGATCAGGGCGATCACGCTGAGCGTCATCGACAGCCGCAGCCCGGAGAGCAGCGAGGGCAGCGCCCCGGGCAGGACGACGGTGCGCACGACGGCCCAGCGGCCGAGGCCGAAGCTGTGCATGGCCTCGACCAGTTTGCGGTCGGTGCTGCGGACGCCGCCGGAGGCAGAGACGTACATCGGGAAGCTGGTGGCGACGCCGATCAGGGCGATCTTGGCGGTCTCGGTGATGCCGAACCACACCATGAACAGCGGGACCAGCGCCAGGAACGGGACGGTACGCAGGACTTGGATCGCCGAGTCCAGCAACTCCTCACCGAGGCGGGTGAATCCGGTGACCACGCCGAGGACCAGGCCGACGGAGGCGCCGAAGAACAGGCCGAGTCCGGCGCGGGTGAGGGAGACGGCGAGGGCGTCGGTCAGCTGACCGTTGCCCCACAACTCCCCCACCGCCTCGGCGACCTGGGCGGGCGAGGCCAGGACGTCCTGGGTGAGCGCGCCGGTGGCGGAGGCGATGAACCAGGCGGCGAGCAGGGCCAGCGGCCCGAGGGTACGCAGGGTGAGCGCGAGCGCGCGGGACCGGGGCCTGCGGCGCCTGGCGCGCGGCTCGACCAGGCCCGCGGCGAGGGCCGCCTCGGTGTCGGCGGGGGTGGTACGGGTTGCGGTGGTCATTTGGCACCGTCTCCGAGCTTGTTGACGTCGATCAGGTACGGCTTGACGTCGACCAGTTGCTTGGTGACCTTCTGGTCGGCGAAGAACGTGGCGACGACGCCGAAGCGGGCGGTGTCGGCCTCGGAGATGACGTCGGCGACGGCGCCCTGGCGGCTGACGTTCACCGCGATCTCCTTCTCTGCGGGCGTGACGGCGGTCGGGCCGGCGTCAGTGAAGACGTTGAGGTATCCGGCCGGATCGGCCTTCTCCTTCTGGCCGTTGTCGCGCAGGTAGGCGTAGAAGGTCTTCACCACCTCGGGGTGCTTGTCGGCGAAGCCGTTGCGCACCGCCCAGACGGCGTAGTTGTCGGAGCCGATCTCCTTGCCGTTCACCAGGAAGTGGGCCCCGGCGTTGGCGACGGCGGGGGTGGAGAAGGTGTTCCACGTCGCCCAGGCGTCCACCTGGCCGGAGTTGAAGACGCCGGAGGTCTGGTCGGCGCGCAGGTAGACCCGCTCGACCTTGTCGGCCGGGATGCCGTTCTTCTCCAGCGCCTTGAGCAGCAGGTACTCACTGGTGCCGCCCTGGGAGACGGCCACCTTCCTGCCGACCAGGTCCTGGACGGACTTGATGGGCGAGTCGTTCTTGACCAGGATTCCCTCGCCGACGCCGTCGGGGGCCGTCTGGGCGAAGAGCTTGAAGCCCGGCTTCTGGGCGAGCGCGGCCACCGCCGAGGTGATCGAGCCCTGGGCGATGTCGAGCTGGTCGGCGGAGAGCGCCTGCGCGGCCGGGGCGAACGGCCCGGCGCTGCCCGTCCAGGCGACCTTGGCGTGGACGGCGGCGAGGGCCTTGTCGAGCGTGCCGTCCTTCTTGCCACGGGCGAGGAAGCCGTTGTTGCCGGGATCGGGCAGCCGGAGCACCACCTCCGCCCCACCGGCCCCGCCGGCGGAAGCCTTGCCCCCCTCGGTGGAGGAGCCGCAGGCGGCCAGGGCGGTGGAGGCGAGCAGTGCGGTGGCGGCGAGGGCGAGGCGGGCGGAGGGGGTCATGCGAGGAACTCCAGGGGAGGTCGGGGGGCGGAAGTCGGGGGGCGGGGAAGGGCGGGTCGCAGCTGACGGATGTCAAACGACGGGTGTCGGATGACGGATTTCAGTGGTTGTTCGCTGACATCCGTTCGCTGTCATCTGTCAGCTGTTCGCTGCAAGTCGTCAGTTGTCAGCTGTCAGCTGTCAGCCGTCAGGTGTTCACGGCGCTCAACCCGGCCCGCCGCTCGCGCAGCAGTTCACGGGCGGCGCGCAGCGGTTCGGGGGCGGCCCAGGTGGCGATGTCCACCGGGGCGGCGAGGAATCCCCGCCCCCTGAGGAAACGTTCCTGCTGCGCCAGGAGGTCCAGCCGCTCCCCCGACAGGTCGAGGTGCAGGGTGCGGTGGCCGCCGGCCGCGTAGGCTCCGGCGACTCCCTCGGCGCCCGCGCCGGTCTCGGCCCGCAGGATCCGCGCCACCTCCTCCGGGCGGTCGGCCGCCCAGTCGGCGGCGTCCAGCAGGACGGCCAGGAAGCGGGTCACCAGATCGGGGCGCTCGTCCAGCAGCCGCTGGTGGACGGTCACGGGCCGGGGCGTCCCGTTGTTGACCCGGGCCCGGCGGTCCGGCAGCGTGTCCAGGTCGACGGCCACCTCCGCGCCGATCCGCCGGGCCGCCTCCACGGCGAGCGCCCCCTTCACGTACACGGCGTCCACGACGCCGTCCCGCAGCGCCGCCAGCTCGCCCGCCCACTGCCCGCCGCCGCGCGGCGCGGGGACGTCCACCAACTCGGCATCGTCCAGGGTGAGCCCGGCGAGGCCCAGGGCGCCGTGGAAGCCGGCGAGGGCCATGGCCCGCCAGAAGTCGATGGCGATGCCATGATGTGGGATCGCCAGCCGCAGACCGCGCAGTTGGGCCGGCTCGGTGATCCCGCTGCCCGCCCGGACCAGCACCACCTGGCGCTCCTCGATCCAGGTGAGCCCGATCAGCCGGGTCGCCTCGCCGCGCGAACGCGCCCACAGCGCGGGGACGTTGCCGCCCTCGCGGAACAGGCCCGGGAGCGCGTGGGTGTAGTGGTGGTCGGCCGCCTCCTCCGGAGGCGCGTCCTGCAGGGAGCGGACGGTGATCCCGTCGGCGGCGAACTCCCGCGCGAGCCAGCCCTGGTCGGCGGCGATGCCGGTCGCGGTGGGCACCGGGCAGCGGGTGAACCAGAGGGTGTCGGGGGCGGAGTCGGGGGCGGAGTCACGGGCACCAAGGGCACGGCTGGACACGGGATGTGGTCCTCTGCGGAAGTCGAAGGCCGGAGATCGGGGAACGCGCGGTCGGACACCCGACCGGTGTGAAGGGGTGGCGTCAGGGACGACAGACGCAGGGCGAGGGACACCGGTGCATGGTCACGGCTCCTCTCCTTCCTGCGAGTTGATGCCGGTTGATGCCGGTTGATGCCGGTCGGCGCGAATCGGGTACGCCCGGGCCGAGGGCTTCCGGGGCGATGCGTCGAGCGTTCCACGGTGGCGGAGCCCGGGGCAAGGGTTTGCCACATCGTGGGATCTGTTGTTCACGAACGCCATCCCATTGCAACCACGCCGACACAATCCCGCAGCACCCGCTGGCCTACGCTGAGACTTCCTCCGGCGGACCGGCCGGATCTTCGAAGTCGTCGAACCGAAACGCGAGGTGCCATGGCCGAGGCCGCGACCGCCGCCGTCCAGAGTCCGCCGGCCGGTGCGCAGGCCGTCCAGCGCGCGCTGGGGCTGTTGCACTGTTTCCACGACAACGGACCGGACCTGAGCGCCTCGGACCTGGCCCGCCGGATGGACCTCTCGGTCTCGACCGCGCACCGGCTCGCCCGCACGCTGGTGAGCGCCGGCTTCCTGGAGCAGGACGAGCAGACGGCGCGCTACCGGCTCGGCCCGGCGGTAGCCGAACTCGGTCAGCTCACCTTCCACCAGCGCGGACTCCACCTGGCCGCACCGGAGTTGAACCGCCTCGCCGAGCGCACCAACGCCACCGCCGACCTGGCCATCCGCAGCGGCTCGCACGCGGTGATCCTGGTGGGCGGCTCCGTCCGCCCGGACACGGGCCTCGGCCTGCGCCGGCCGCTGCACTCCACGGCGCTCGGCAAGGTGTTGCTGGCCTGGCCGCGCCCGGGCGAGTCCGCGCTGTCGGCCCTCGGCCGGCTGAGCTCCTTCACCGACCGGACGATCACCGAACCGGCACTGCTGGAGGAGGAGTTGGGGAAGGTCCGGGCCCTCGGGTACGCCGTCAACGACGGTGAGTCGGCCGCCGGGGTGCGCACGGTCGCGGTGCCCGTCCTGGACATCACCGGGCAGGCCCGCTTCGCCCTGGCCGTCCGCTCGACCCCGGCCCATCTCACCGACGACCGTCTCGACTGGTTCCTCGGCCACGCCCGCGCCTGCGCCGACGCCCTGGCCGTCCTGCTGCTGCCGCCCGACCAGCGCGCCTGAGCCGAGCCCCCGACCTCCGAAAACGCGCTACGGCGGGCCGCCCGCCGGACGAGCGTCCGGGGCGACCCGCCGTAGCGGTCGAGGAAGCGCGGTCGAGGAGACGCCGCCGGGGGAAGAGCGGCCGGTCAGCTCGCCGGGGTGTACTTGTAGCCGACCCGGCGGACCGTCACGATGCTGTCGCGGTAGGCCGCGCCGAGCTTGCGCCGCAGCCGGGCGACGTGCACGTCGACCGTACGGCCGTCGCCGACGTGCCCGTACCCCCACACCGCCGAGACCAGGTGGTCCCGGGTGTGCACCCGCTGCGGGTGCTCGGTGAGGTGGGAGAGCAGCTCGAACTCCAGGTACGTGAGGTCGAGCAGCCGCCCGTCGACGTAGGCGTTGCGCCGCTCGGTGTCGACGGTGATGCCGCGCCCGACCGGACGCACCGGGCGCGGCGCCGCCGCCTGAGCCGCAGGAGCCGGGGCCGGAGCCACGGCGGCCGGGCTCTCGGCCGGCACCAGCACCAGGTACCCGACCATCGGCTGGCCGGCCGCGCCGGTGAACTGCCCGCCGTACTGGGCGAGCAGACCCTGCGGCAGCGCACCCTGCGGCAGGGCCGCGACGACGGTCGCCCCCTCCGGCAGCGCGGCGAGCAGCGCCTGCGGCGCGGCGGGCACGACCGGCACGGAGGGCACGGAGGGAACGACGGGCGCAGCGGGAGCAGCCGGGCCGGAAGCCGGACGGCCGTGCCCTGCATGGGAGTTGGGCAGGCCGCGCCCGGCCTGCGGCACCGCGCCGCCGGAGGGGAGGACGTTGGGGAAGGACCGGACCGCGCGCAGGTGCGGGGTCGCGGCGGGCAGGGGGAGGGTGGCCGTGGAGGAGGAAGACATGGTGACCGCTCATTTCGCGCGTGACGGACGGGGTGGAGTCGTCTGCGCGTCGACCGGGCTGTTCCGCGGGTGCAGGCTCGGAGGTGAGACCGAGTCAGCGGGCGGAGGGCCGGGACGCGCCGGGCGAGCCCGGACACGTCTGGTCGAACAGGTGCGGCTGCCGCGAGGGCCAGAACGGCTCGAGGTCCGTCAGGCCCGTGCGGCCGGAGCCGCCGCGCACCGGGGCGTGGCGTCCGCACCCGCTCGTCCGGCCGGGCCAGTGGGCGTGCGAGCGACCGGGCCGGTCGCCGACGGGCATCGCGGGGGCCGGCCGTCCGGGTGTGCGGGGTCGGCGGCGGGCGGTGCCGGGGGCGGCGGGTCTGGAGCAGGCGTTGTTCACTGGTGGTTTCTCCGCTAGGCGGGGCCGGTTACGGGAAGGCCGCGGACGCGTCGGCGGCTGGTCCGACACGTCCGCCACGGCCTGGTCGACGGGATCGGCGGCAGGTCGCAGGGCGCCGGAAGGAGTTCGGCGCCTAGGACGTACCGCGGGGATGGGGTCGGCCGGTCAGCGACAACAGGCGCTGCAGATCAGCGCGTGGTCGATGTAGCGGCGGACGGTGAGCACCGGGGCTACGGCGGCGGACATCTCGGGTGCGGGTGCGACGGTCTCGCGTCGTCGGTCGACGGTCATCCTGCTGCCCTCCCCCTTCGTCCTGCCCTCGGTCCGCGCGGCGGCCACCCCGACGGGGTGCGCGCCGGCGTCGCCTCACCGGTTCGTCGAAGTCCGGTCGGCCACGCCCTGGGAGCGCGACCCTCCCCACGGCACGGCCGGGGGCGGCCTTCGTCGACAGAGCCTTCCACGGCCGGGCCGGTCTAGGCAACCTTCCGGACGCCGAGCGTCCGGAATGTGGACGCCGGAATGAGACGGTGAGGATATGACCGCAGGTCAGGCCCGCGCGTGGGCGGCGCGACGGCGGTTCACGGCGGCGTGCTCGACCAGGGTGACCAGCACCTCCTTGCCGTCCTCCCGCTGCCGCGCGTCGCAGAGCACGACGGGGATCGCGGGGTCGAGGTCGAGCGCGTCGCGGACCTCCTCGGGGGCGAACCGCTCGGCGCCGTCGAAGCAGTTGACCGCGACGACGAACGGGATGCCGCGCTGTTCGAAGAAGTCCACGGAGGGGAAGCAGTCGGCGAGCCGCCGGGTGTCGGCGATCACGACCGCGCCGAGCGCACCCCGGGCCAGCTCGTCCCAGACGAACCAGAACCGGTCCTGCCCGGGCGTGCCGAACAGGTAGAGGGCGACGCCGGCGTTGAGGTCGATCCGGCCGAAGTCCATCGCCACCGTCGTGGTGCGCTTGGTCTCCACGCCCGAGGTGTCGTCGACCGGGCGGCCGAGTTCGCTCAGCTCCTCCTCGGTGCGCAGCGGGCGGATCTCGCTGACCGCCCCGACCAGGGTGGTCTTGCCCGCGCCGAAACCCCCGGCGACCAGGATCTTCACGGCGGCGGCCGGGCCGCCCCGCCAGCGGGGGCCGGTGGCGGGGGTCTGGTCAGAGCGGGCCTGGTCAGAGCGCACGGAGTCCATTGATCACGTCTCGCAGCAGTCGCTCGTCGGGCAGTTCGGCGAGCGGGACGGGTCGGGTGACGCTGATGAGGTCCGCGTCGTAGAGGTCGCCGAGCAGGACCCGTACGACACTGACCGGCAGGTCGGTGTACGAGCCCAGCTCGGCGACGGACAACGGCTCGCGGCGGCACCAGGCCAGGATGGTCTGGTGCTCCGGGTCGAGGACGTGGGCGGGCACGGCCCCGGCCGCGGGGCCGGGCTCGACGGCGGTGATCAGCGAGATCAGGTCGAACAGGCCCTCCTCGACGGGCCGGGTGCGGCCCCTGGTCATCGAGTAGAGCCGCACGACCGGGCCGGCCTCGTCGTCGAACCAGTGTGTTTCGACCGGGGCGCGCGGGCGGAAGAGGTCGACCTCGGGGTCGTCGTCCTCCGCCGGCTCCCCGAACACCGCCGCCGCGGCCGGCCCGTCCGGAACACCGGGCACGTCCGGGACCTCCGGGACGTCCCGTGCGTCCGGCCCGTCCGGCCCGTCCGGTAGGTCGGGTACCACCCGTATGACCGGCACCTGGGGCCCGTCCGTCTCGCCGTTCGAATCCGCCATCGGACCGCTTACCTCCCGGGCGGCGCGGCTTCGGTGCGCGGCTCGGCGGCCATGTGCTCGCCGACCCGCTTGACCAGCAGCGCCATCTCGTAGGCGATCTGGCCGATGTCCGCCTCGGCCTCGCTCAGTACGGCCAGACAGCTGCCGTCGCCGGCGGCTGTGATGAACAGGAAGGCTTCGTCCAGCTCCACCATGGTCTGGCGGACGCCGCCGACCTTGAAGTGCCCGCCGGCGCCCTTGGCCAGGCTGTGGAAGCCGGCCGCGACGGCGGCCAGGTGCTCGGCGTCCTCGCGGTCGAGGTCGCGGGAGGCGCCGGTGGCCAGGCCGTCGTTGGAGAGGATCACCGCGTGCCGCAGCGCCGCCACGCGTCCGACCAGGTCGTCCAGGAGCCAGTTGAGGTCGCCGGGCGGCTGCGTCGAAGTGGTCATGAGTCAGTTCCTTCCGCTGGAGCGGGTGGTGCGGGTGAAGCCGGTGCCGAGGGCATTGAGGGTGTTGAGGATGTTGAGGATGGAGCCGGTGTTGCGGGAGTCGTGAACGGCCCGGGGCCGCCCGGGCGCAGCGGTACGGCGGGCGGGCCGGGCGGCACCCGGCGGGCCAGGGCCGCGTTGGCGCCCGCGCCGTCCGTGGGGGCGGACAGTGCGGCCGGGGCGGGCGCGGGGCTGATCGCGCGCCGTGAGGTGTCGGGCGGCTGCCAGGCCGGGACGGGAGCGGGGCTGGGTGCGGGTGCGGGTGCGGGTGCGGACGGCACGGTGGCGCCGCGCCCACGGGTGAAGCCGCGCTGGAAGGAGGCGAAGGTCGCCCGTGCCTCCTCCGGCGAGCGCTCCCGCGTCTCCGCTCCGTCGGTCGCGTCGGCCGGGCCGCCCTCGGGCTCGCCGCCACCACCACCGCTGCGGAATCGTTCCGCCCGCTGCTCCTTGAGCTGCGGCGCCAGGTTCGCCTGCCGGACGCGCCGGGGCAGCCCACCCTCCGTCCGGGATGCGGACACGGGCGTGGACACAGGCGCGGACACGGGCGTGGACGCGAGCGCGGCGTCGTCCACGGGCACCGGGGAGCCCGTCACGGCCTCCTCCGACCGCCGGTGCCTGCCCGCCCCGGACGAGCCGTTCGCACCGTTCAGCCCGACCGGCACACCGTCCGAGGTGGGGACCAGCGTCGGCCCGCCCCGCCCGCGCGCGGCCCGGCGCGGCAGCCCGCCCGCCGTCCGCCCGCTCTCCGGCGCGGACGGCCGGGGCCCACCGGCCACCCGGTGCCTGCCCCCGCTGCCGCTCCCACTGCCACTGCCACTGCCGTCCCCGCTGCCCGAGCTACCCGAGCCGGCCGCGCCACTGCGCGTACGCCCCGCCGAACCGCTCTCCGCAGCCGCCCCCGGCACCGCCACCAGCTCCCGCTGCCCGCGCCGCCCGCCCGAGGCCCCCTCGGCCCCCGGCGGCTCCGCCCGCCCGTCCGGCGCCTCCGCGAGCAGCTCGCGCGGGATGAGCACGACCGCCGTCGTCCCCCCGAACGGCGAGGGCCGCAGGTGGACGCGGATGCCGTGCCGCCGCGCGAGCCGGCTGACCACGAACAGGCCCAGGCGGTCGGTGTCGGCGAGGTCGAACTCCTGCTCCACGGCGAGGCGTTCGTTGATCTCGGCGAGCAGCTGCTCGCTCAGCCCGAGCCCCCGGTCGTCGATCTCCAGCGCGAAGCCGTGCGCCACCACCTCGCCCTGGACGGTGACCTGGGTGCTGGGCGGGGAGAACACGGCGGCGTTCTCGACGAGTTCGGCCACCAGGTGGGTGACGTCGGCGACGGCGCTGCCGAGCAGCCCGGTGCCGGGGAAGGGCCGCACGGTGACGCGGGCGTAGTCCTCGACCTCGCCGACCGCCGCGCGCACCACGTCGACCATCCGCACGGGCTTGCGCCAGGCGCGCCCGGGCGAGCCGCCCGCGAGGATGATCAGGCCCTCGGCGTGACGGCGCATGCGGGTGGTGAGGTGGTCGACCTTGAAGAGGTCCTCCAGCTCCGCCGGGTTCTCGGTGCGGCGCTCCATGGTGTCGAGGAGGGTGAGCTGGCGGTGGAGCAGCACCTGGCTGCGCCGGGCGAGGTTGACGAAGACGGCGGAGACGCCGCGTCTGAGGTCGGCCTGTTCGACGGCGGCCTCGACGGCGGCGCGCTGGACGGCGTTGAACGCCTGGCCGACCTGGCCGATCTCCGCGTCCCCGAAGTGGAGTTCGGGTGCCTCGGCGGCCACGTCGACGGCCTCGCCCTTGCGCAGGCGCAGCATGACGGACGGCAGCCGGGTGCTCGCGAGTTCGTTGGCCGCGTTGCGCAGGCCGATGAGTTCGCGGGCCAGACCCCGGCCGATCCGCAGGGAGATGACGATGGACAGCACGACGGCGACGAGGCCGACGGCGCCGGCGATGCCGCCGCGCAGCAGGGCGGACATGGAGGCGGCGTTCTGGCGTTCGTCGATCCCGGCGGCGATGCGGCCGTTGATGGCGCTGAGGTCCCCGAGGGAACGGTCGGCGGTCTCGCGCCAGTTGTCGCCCGCGAGGGCCTGGGCGACGCGGTCGGGGCCGCCGGCGCCGACGAAGTCCGCCTCGGCGCGGGCGAGGGCGGACCAGGCGTCGCCGCCGCGCAGGGCGATGTAGTCGGACTGGTCGGCGGCTTCGAGTTCGGCGACGTAGACGGTGAACAGGGCCTGCTGGTTGTGCAGGGCGTCGAGTGCGACCTGGTACTGCTCGGCGGTGGGCTTGGTGGTGCTGGTGCGCAGGCCCTCCATCGCCGCGTCCTCCTGGGAGAGGTACTCGCGGGCGCGGACGAGCTCGATCAGGATGGTGCCCTGGCGCGGGAGTTGGCCGCTCTGCCGGGCGACGAAGGCGGAGCGGAAGCCGAAGACGGGTTTGACGAGGTCCCCGTACTGGACGAGTGCGAACTCCCAGTTGAGCGCGGCGCGGGCAACCTGGGCGCGCAGCGGGCCGAGCTGGTCGGCGGCGGCGATGATCTGCAGGTAGCGGCCGCGCTGGCCCTGGGAGAGCTGCTCGGAGGAGTTGTCCTTCTTCTGCCGCAGCACGTCGAGGCTGCGGTCGGTGGCGGCCCTGGCGCGGTCGAAGCCGTCCTTGGCGACGGGCGAGTTGGGGTCGGCCAGGCGCCGGACGGCGGCGCGGCGCTCGTTCTGCAGGTCGGCGGCGTACTGGTCGACCGGGGTGCTGAACTCCTTGTACGTACGGCTGATCTTCAGCTGGTTCCAGACGTCTCCGGTGGTGACGACGGTCGCGTACGCCCACAGGGCGACGAGCGCGACGATGGGCACCAGGAGCAGCGCGATGATCTTCGCGCGGATCGAGCTGCTGCGCAGACGCATGGAGTCCTCGGTCGGGAGTGTGCCAGGCGCGAGCCGGTGGGCGTGGACGGTGCTTCAGCGGTGGGGGCCGTTGGGGTGGGGCTGGAGTGGATCGTCGGATCGGGCCTGGCCGGGGGCCCGGCCGTGGGTCTGCGCGACTCTACTACGCCCTGACCACTCGTTCGAGGGTCGAATCCGTCCGCTCTTTCGGCTTCTCCTTCCGCTTGCGCGGGACACGTCAGGATCGGCGGGCGACCATCGCCGTTCGGCGCCCGAATCATCGGTATTCATACGGTTTGCGCACCGATCGGCGGCGTCCGGGCGGCCAGATCCGAAAGCGAGGGCCCGGTGACGCCTCCACCCGATCTCCCCCGCCTCGGCACTCCTCGTCCGGGTCGGTGCCGATCTCGTCGCGTCACGGTCACAACCCTGGGCAGTGGCAGGGCGATCCGGTAGTTTCGCTGCACCCGCACGACCGGGCACCTCCGGCATGCGCGGAAGTGGCGAACCGAGGAGGACCGTGCGCGAGTTCACCACCCCCGCCCCGGCCTGGCCCGAGGCCACCGGTGGACTCGCCGACAGCCTCTACGACACCGCCGACCGCCACCCCGCCCTGGTCCAGCTCTCCCGGCTCGGCCCGGACGGGACCTGGCGGGACGTGACGGCGCGGGAGTTCCGCGACGAGGTGCTCGCCCTCGCCAAGGGCCTGCTCACCCAGGGCGTGCGCTACGGCGACCGGGTCGCCCTGATGGCCCGCACCCGCTACGAGTGGACGCTGTTCGACTACGCACTCTGGTCGATCGGCGCGATCACCGTCCCGATCTACCCCACCTCCGCGCCCGAGCAGGTGCGCTGGATCCTCGCCGAGACCCAGGCGGTGGCCTGCCTGGTCGAGGACGAGGACGCCGCGATGACGGTCGGCGCCGTCTGCGACGCCCTGCCCGACCTGACCGGCATCTGGCAGCTGGACCGCGACTGCGTGGGCGCGATCGTCGAGGACGGCGTCGGCGTGCCGGACTCGCTCGTCCACCGCCAGCGCCTGGGGGTCGCGCCCGGCAACGTCGCCACCGTCGTCTACACCTCCGGCACCACCGGCCGCCCCAAGGGCTGCCTGATCACCCACGCCAACCTGGCCGCCGAGGCCGACGCCATGCTCGGCGGCTGGGGCGACGTCCTGCGCGACACCGCGGGCGAACAGCCCTCCACCCTGATGTTCCTGCCGCTGGCGCACGTGTACGGGCGGGCGGTGCAGGTCGCCGCGATGCGCGGGGGCCTGCGCATCGGACACGTCCCGGACGTCTCCGCCGACGCGCTGATGCCCGCGCTCGCCAGCTTCGCGCCGACCTTCCTCAACGCCGTCCCCTACGTCCTGGAGAAGGTCTTCCAGCGGGCACGGCAGGCCGCCGAGGACGCCGGGCGCGGCGAACTCTTCGAACAGGCCCGGCAGGTGGCCGTCGACTGGGCCGAGGCCCGCGAGCGGAAGACCTTCGGACGCGGCACCGGCCCCGGCCCCGCCCTGCGGCTGCGCCACCTCGCGTACGAGCGCACCGTCTACCCCAGGCTGCGCGCCGCGCTCGGCGGCAAGGTGCGCACCGTGATGTGCGGCGGCTCCACGCTGCGGCGCGAGCTGGGCCTGTTCCTGACCGGCGCGGGCTTCCAGCTGTACGAGGGCTTCGGGCTGACCGAGACCGCCGCCGCGATCGCCGCCAACCCGGTGCGGCGCCAGAAGCTCGGCACGGTCGGGCGGCCGATGCCGGGCTGCTCGGTGTCCCTGGCCGACGACGGCGAGGTGTGGGTGCGCGGACCGATGGTCTTCGGCGGGTACCTCAACCACCCCCGCTGCACGGCCGAGGCGCTGGTCGACGGCTGGTTCGCCACCGGGGACCTCGGCCGCCTCGACGAAGACGGCTACCTCACCATCACCGGCCGCAAGAAAGACCTGATCGTCACCAGCAGCGGCAAGAACCTCGCGCCCGCCGCGCTGGAGGAGCGGGTCACGGCGCATCCGCTGGTCTCCCAGTGCCTGGTGGTGGGCGACGACCGCCCGTACGTGGCGGCGCTGATCACCCTCGACCCGTCCGCGCTGGCGCACTGGCTCAAGACCCACGGGCGCGAGCAGCTGGACACCTGGGCGGCGCTCGCGGACGAGCAGCTGCACACGGAGATCCAGCGCGCGGTGGGGGCGGCGAACGCGGCGGTGTCGCGGGCCGAGTCGATCCGCGCATTCCGGCTGCTGCCACGGGAGTTCAGCGTGGAGCAGGGGATGGTGACGCCCTCGCTCAAGCTGCGCCGCTCGGTGATCGAGCAGCACCACGCCGCGGACATCGAGGAGCTGTACGCCTCCTGACGGTTCGTCCGCTTCCTTGCCGTTGCCGGTGATTGGGGCCGACTTCGGCCCGGGCGGGTTCACCGGGAGTTCCCTTGACGGGCCGATTGGTCTAGTCCATCGTTGCTCTTCGCTCACCGCGCTCACCCCACGGGCGCGTTCCCCCACCCCAGGAGTCCTCACGTGTCCGTGTCCTCGCGCGTGTCCGCGCTGGCCGCCTCCGTCGCACTGCTCACCGGGTTCACCGGCCCCGCCGCCTTCGCGGCCAGCCCTTCCACCGCCGCGCCTTCCGCGCCTTCCTCCGCCGCTCCGACCGTCAACCTGGCCACCAACCCCGGCTTCGAACTGCCCTCGCCCAACCTCGCCGACTGGGGCAGCATCCCCGGCTGGACCTGCACCGGCGGCCCCGCCGAGGCGGCCGTCACCACCACCGCCCCGCACTCCGGCACCTCCACGCTCACCGTCACCCCGGCGAACGCCGACTCCACCGGCGAGTGCGCCCAGACCGTCTCCGTCCAGCCCAACACCACCTACACCGCCTCGGCCTGGGTGCGCGGCAGCTTCGTCTACCTCGGCGCCACCGGCACCGGCAAGGACGTCTCCCCCGCCTGGACGGAGACCACCGGCGGCAACTGGCAGAAGCTCACCACCCGCTTCACCACCGGGCCCAACGCCCGCAGCATCCGGCTCTACGTCCACGGCTGGTACCAGCAGGGCCCCTTCTCCGTGGACGACGTCCACGTGGACGGCCCCGCGCCCGCGCCCGCCACGGCCGCCGGGTCCATCCCCACCAGCGACAAGGTCGTCTTCTTCACCGTCGACGACGGCTGGTCCCGCCCCGCCGACGCGGAGACCTTCCTCGCCGACCACCACCTGCCCATCACCACGTTCCCCCTGCCGATGCCGGCCGCCGCCGACCCCTCCTACTTCAAGCGGGTCACCGCCGTCCCCGGCTCCTCCGTGCAGGACCACAGCGTCTCCCACAGCGACCTCACCAAGCTGCCGCTCGACCAGCAGCAGGTCGAGATCTGCGACGCCCGTGACTCCCTCACCCGCCTCTTCGGCACCGCCCCGGTCGTCTTCCGCCCGCCGTTCTTCGCCTCCAACGCCGACACCCTCCAGGCGGCCGCCAACTGCGGCATCCGCACCGTCCTCACCGCCGACGCCGACTTCAGCTGGGGCGCCTCCAACATCTGGCACCCGGGCCTGCTCCAGCCCGGCGACGTCATCCTGATGCACTGGTCCGACACCATCACCGCCGACTTCCAGCGCGCCCTCGCCGCCGCCGACGCCGCCGGCCTCAAGCCCGCCGGCCTCACCGACTACCTCCGCTGACCGACCCCACCCCGCGCCCGCGCCGCCCCCAAGGGCTGGCGCGGGCGCGGCCGTTCAGCCGCCTGGGACGCCTCGGATGCCTCGGACGTCTCAGACGCCGAAGACCTTCTCGACCCAGCCGCTCAGGCGCGCACCGAAGTCGACGTCATCGGTGATGTCGTTCGCGGGGACCGGCCCACCCAGCTCGTCCTCCGGCGGCATTTGCTCCCAGTGCGCGGCCAGGTAGCCCACGTCCGCCCAGCCGCCCCGGTACAGCGTCACCTCAAGCGCCGTGCGCCGGTCCTCGATCCGCACACCCACCGAGTCCGGATCGACCACCCGGGCCCGGGGCGGGCGTTGACAGTGTGGTCGCGGCGCTGTTCTGATGAGGGCGTGCAGCGTGGCGCCGGCCAGAGAGTAGTGGGCAGGCCGGTGGCCGGGCGAGAACCTTTTCGAAGGGACGACGCGCGATGAGCATCTTCTCCGCCACCCTGATCTGACCCGCGCGGCCGCCGTGACCGGCGCCGCGTCCTCCGCTGCGCCGACGCGTGCGGCCGTGACTCCCCCGAACCTTCCGGAGACTCACCACACACGCATGCCCATGACCTCTTCTTCCTCTTCCCCCTCCTCCTTCAACCAGACCGTCATCGAGGAGTTCCGCGCCAACGCCGGACGGGTCGGCGGCCCGTTCGAGGGCGGGGACCTGCTCCTGCTCACCACCACCGGCGCCCGCTCCGGGCGACCGCACACCGTGCCGCTCGGCTACGTCGAGGCGCGGGGGCTGCTGCTCGTCGTCGCCTCGGCGGGCGGGGCGCCCGAACATCCGCAGTGGTACCGCAACCTGCTCGCCCATCCCGTCGTCCGGGTCGAACTGGGCGCCGACGCCTTCGACGCCATCGCCGTCCCGGCCGAGGGCGAAGAGCGGGAGAGCCTCTTCGAGGCTATCGTACGCCGCGCCCCCGGGTACGGGGACTACCAGGCGGCGACCGAACGACAACTGCCCGTCGTCGTCCTGGAACGCCCGCAGGCCGCCGACGTCGACGCACCGCCCGTACGCACCCTCGCCGACCGGCTCCTGGAGGCGCACACCTGGCTGCGTGCCCAGCTGCGCCACGTCCGGGAGGAGGCGCAGGCCCTCCAACCGGGCCGGGCGGTCGGCCTCGGGTTCCAGCTGCGCCAGCACTGCCTGGCGTTCTGCCAGGGCCTGGCACACCACCACACCGGTGAGGACGCCGCCGTCCTGCCCGCGGTGGCCCGCAGCCACCCGCAGCTGCGCGGTGTGATCGAGCGGCTCGGCGAGGAGCACCGGGCCATCGGGCGGATCAGGGAGGAGCTGGTGGCCCTGCTCGCCGACGCCGGGAGCGCCGAGCCCGAGCGGCTGCGGGCGGAGCTGGACCGGATGTCCGCCGAGCTGGAGGCCCACCTCGCCTACGAGGAGGCGCAGTTGCTGCCCGCCCTCGCCGCCGTGCCGTTCCCGCCCGTGCCGCCCGTGCCGCCCGTGCCGCCCGCCGGGGGCTGATGCCCCTCCGCGAACGGCGGGTGCCGCCGTCCCCTCCCGCAGCGGGAGGGGACGGCGGCACCCAGGGGTCCGCGGTTCCTTGTCAGGAGGCGGTGAAGACCGGCAGGTAGCCGCCCGCCTGGCCGGAGGCCTTCGGGTGGTAGCTCTCGTCGATCGGGAGGGTGGTGCTGTTCAGCCAGGTGGTCAGCGAGCCGCAGATCTCGTGCTCGGCGAAGATGCCGCGCACGTCACCGAAGCTGAAGCCGGCGTTGGCGACGCGCTTGGCGATGACCTCGTCCAGGGTGTCGGCGGCGCCGTTGATCGCGGAGCGCTTGGTGTCGCCGATGCCGAAGATGCAGGAGCCGCCGATCTTGTACAGGTGCGGGTAACCCAGCACCACGACGTGGGCGTTGGGCGCCTTGGCGTGGATCGCGGAGTAGACCTGGTCGAGCTGGCCGGGCAGGGTGTTGCGGGCGTAGTTCTCGGCGTTGTTGACCGCGTTGAGGCAGTCGCTGTCCGAGCCGAGGACGCAGGTCTGCATGGTGCTGGCGAAGCCCGCGTCGTTGCCGCCGATGCTGATGCTGACCAGCGAGGTGCTGGAACTCAGCGAGGAGATCTGGTTGTTGAGGACGTCACCGGTCTTCGCGCCGGAACAGGCTACGAACTTGAACGAGGACGGCGAGTGCGCGTTCTTCCACAGGTACGCGTAGGAGTTGGTGCTTCTCTTGCAGCTGCCGCTGTCGCTCAGGTAGCTGCCGGCACCGACACCGGCGGAGTACGAGTCGCCGAGCGCCACGTAGTTGGCACCGGCGGCGTTCGCCTCCGAAGCGGCGAACAGCGTCGTCATGGCGAGGGTGGCCGCTATGGCGGAGACGGACAGGGCGCGGGACGGGCGGAACATGACACCTCCGAGGCAGTGACACGGGTCACAGAAGTGATAGCAGGAGGCGGGTGACACGGGAAGCGGTCATGCCAAGGATATTGACGGGCCGTCTGACAACACGGAAGTGAACCCCGCACCAAGGGGCGCCCATCGCCGCAGCTCAGCGCGGGTGTGCGCCGACGCCCGCCGCTCACCGCGCGTAGATGAGAATCCGAACAGTTGTCAGCGAGGTGTCAGCCGGAGGTCAACGGGGCGCCGGGTGGAAGTCAACGCTCCGTCAACTTCGGCGCGGGGCCGCGCCGGGCGGCCGAGGGCCGGGAGGCCCGATCAGGGCGCGTCCTCGGGTTCTCGTCGGACGGCGGACGGCGGCGGACGGACGACGGCCGTTCCCGGCCGGGTGGGCCCTACACCGAACCGGGGAAGACGGTGCAGCCCGCGAGCGGCAGTTCCTCGATCGCCTCGTTCGCCGCCGCGGGCACGCCGAGCCGCTGGACGGCCGCCGCCACCGCCACCCTCGCCTGGCGCAGCCCGGGCACGCCCCAGCCCAGCAGCTCGACCGCCAGCCCCGGCGCGACCAGCAGCCGCCGGTAGTGCCGGCCCGAGGCGGGGTCGGCCGCGCTCGGGCCGACCGAGCGCAGCGCCGCCGCCATCCGCACCCGTGCGCACTCGTGCCCGCCGTTGGCCGAGCCGACCCGGTCGTAGAGGTAGCCGAGGTAGTAGGGCGTGCCGATGAGGGCCTGCGCCTCCTCGGCCGCCTCCCTGGCCAGGGCCGCGCCGGGGTCGCCCGCGTCCTCCGGTTCCAGGGAGCCGCCGGGCAGCGAGCAGATCCCGTCCCGGGGGTTGACCAGCGTCAGCACCCGCCCGTCCGGCGCGAACAGCCAGCCCCAGGACTGCTTCACGGGCAGTCCGGAGGGCACCGGCTCGCCCGGCCGCCACGGCCAGCCCGCGGTGGGGCGCCGCCGCACCCGGCCGAGGAGCTCGGCGACCTCCGCGCTGTACTCGATCGGGCTCATGAGCCCGCTCCTCTGCTGGGCTCCGATCGGGGCGACGCGGACCGAGGCGACGCACACCGGCAGGCCCCGGGCCCGGGGAACGCGGACCGCCCGGCAGACGCTCCCGCTGCGGCACCCACCCCGGCACCCGACCCGGCGCGCGCTCCGGCGGTGCGGGTCCCGGCGGCGAGCCGACGCCGCTCGCTCATGCGTCCCCCTCTCGGTGTCGGGCTCGCCGGACCGGTGGCGCGAGGGGTCGACCTGCGGGGTTCGGTACGGAGCGGAGCGGCCGGAGCGGCGGCGTGGGGCACCGCGCGCTCCTGCTGTTGATCTTCTCCGAAATCTTCCCCGAACAGGCGGTCGATGAACAGTCCCCAGCGCCGCATGGCGGACGCGGAGCCCGTGAGCATCCTCCGCAGGTTCACTCACCCCAGGGGCCCACCCCCGTCCCGGGGGCCCGGGAACGACGGCCCGGACGGCGGCGCGGACGCCGGGCCGGGCGGCGGGCCCGACTCCGAGCCGGACTCCGGGCCGGACGCCGGGCCGGGCGGCGGCCCCGGCAGCGGGAAGCCCGGCCGCGGCACCATCCCCGGCGGGAACGGCAGGCCCCGCTCGGCGTCGTCCGCCAGCTCGTCGAACACCTCGTGGGCCGTCATCGGCCGCAGCCGGCCCCCGGTCAGTGCCCAGCCGAGCACCAGCGGCCCCGTCGACGGGTCGCCGTGCAGCAGCACGGCGCCCTCGCCGCCCGCGGCCACCCCCGCCGCGAGGGTGACGCAGAACGCCTCGGCGTCCCGACCTCCGGGGTGCGCGGCCCCCGCCTCGACGCGGACGTCCACCGCCGACGTCAGCTCCTCGCCCTCCCCGGGCCCGTGGCACCGCAGGGTCAGCAGATGGCACCCCTCCCCCGCGCCCTCGCCCAGGGCGAGGTAGACGGCCGTCACGTACCGCATCACCGCCGCCAGCCGGCGCTGCCCGGCCAGGTCGTCCCCGATGGCGTCCAGCAGGGCCGCGCAGGCCACGGACATCCGCACCCGCGCCCGGTGGTCGTCCAGCAACGCCGGGGCCAGGTCGGCCAGCCGCTCCCCCGTGTAGACGAACGGCTCCCCGGCCAGCTCCGGATCGCCCGCGTACGCGACGCGGGCGGCCGGCAGCCGGGGGTCCAGGCCGAGGGCGTCGCAGTAGTCCTCGTAGTCCCCCGCCTCCATCACCCGCAGGTGCACCTCGAGGCCCTGCCCGTGCAGGGCCCTGAGCTGCTCCTCCGCCCGCCGCAGGTACTCCCGGTGCCGCAGCGAGCCGAACAGCCCGTACCGCGCCAGCCCCGCGAAGTCGGCCGCCCCGACCGCGAGCGCGACCGCCACCGGCTGCGGCGGCGGTGCACCCCTGGCCCGCCCGTCCCGCCGCCGCCCGGCCCCGGGCCCACCCGCACGCCCGCCAGACCGGCCGCCCCCGGACGAGGCCGACCCACCGCCCTCACCGGACGACACCCCGCCACCCCCGGCCCGACACGCGGCCAGCAGCACCCGCCACCGCCCGCTCTCCGACCCCGAACACATCTCCCGCACGGTCATGCTTCCTCCCGTTTGTCCGTTCCATCCAGCACCGACAGAAGCCGACCGCCCCGCCCCACAGAGCCGCCGACGTGGAGGAACATACACAGAGCCACTGACAATCGACCCCCAGTAATCGAACACCCGGCCGCGGAAGCCGGCCCGCGCCCGCAGGATCGGCCCCTCCCGGCCCCGGGAGGGACAGCCCGGGCAGAAGCCGGAGCGCGCCCTGAGCGCCGGCGCCCTGGCGGACGCCGAGTCGGGCGGGGCCCACCAGCCGCGCCGAACGCGCGGCGGGCGACTGAACGGGGCCAGCCCGGAAACCCGCTGGCCACGAAGCGGACACCAGCCCCCGTCCCGCAGGCCCCGGCGAAGCCAGCGGGCATGCGGCGGGGCGAAGCAGCCCAGGCGCGTGCCGGAGGCACGGCAAACAGCGGAACAAGCCAGGCCGAAAACCCGGCGGCCCAACAAGCCGCCAGGCAGGCCCAAGCCCGCCGGGCCGCAGGCCCCGGCGGGCCGGCCCCCGGCGAAGCCGGCGGGCGTGCCGCGAGCGACGCCGCCCAGCGTGCCGGAGGCGCGGCGGCGGCTGAACGGGCCGGCCCGGAAACCCGGAAACCCCGGCGGCCACGAAGCGGACACCAGCCCCCGTCCCGCAGACCCCGGCGAAGCCGGCGGGCATGCGGCGAGCGAGGCAGCCCAGGCGCGTGCCGGAGACGGGGCAGGCGACTGAACAGGCCAGGCCGAAAACCCGGGCGGCCCCGCTGGCCGTGAGGCGGACTCGGCCCGCAGGCCCCGGCGGAGCCGACGGGCGAGAGGCCGACGGGCGCGAGGCCGGCGGGATCGCCCAGGCATACCGGAGGCGCGGCGGGCGACTGAACAGGCCGGGCCGGAACCCCGGCAACCCCATCGTCCGTGAGACGGAAACCGGCCCCCGTCCCACAGACCCCGGCGAAGCCGGCGGGCGCGCGGCGGGCAGGGCAGCCCAGGCGCGTGCTGAAGGCGGGGCAGGCGGCGGAACAGACCGGGCCGAAAACCCGGCGGCCCAACAAGCCGCCAGACAGGCCCAAGCCCGCCGGGCCGCAGGCCCCAGCGGGGCGGCCCCCGGCGAAGCCGGCGGGCGTGCGACGACCGGAGCAGCCCAGGCGCGTGCCTGGAGGCGCGGCGGGCGACTGAACAGACCGGGCCGAAAAACCGGCGGCCCAACAAGCCGCCAGACAGGCCCAAGCCCGCCGGGCCGAAGGCCCCAGCGGCGCGCCCCCGGCGAAGCCGATGGGCGTGCGGCGACCGGAGCAGCCCAGGCGCGTGCCTGGAGGCGCGGCGGGCGACTGAACAGGTCAGGCCGGAAACCCGGCGGCCCCACCGGCCGTGAGACGGACAACAACCCCCGCGCCCGCAGGCCCCGGCGAAGCCGGTGGGCGTGCCGCGAGCGACGCCGCCCAGCGGGCCGGAGGCGGGGCAGACGGCGAACAGGCCGGGCCGGAGGCGCGGCGGCCCTACAAGCCGCAGGGCGGGCCCAGGCCCGCAGGCCCCCGCGGGGCGGCCCCCGGCGGGGCCGGGGGTGGGAGGTGGGTGTGAGGTGGGTGGGGGTGTCGGTGGTGGGGGTTAGGGTCGGGGACCATGCGGCTGTTGCACACCTCCGACTGGCACCTCGGGCGATCGTTCCACCGGGAGAGCCTGCACGACGCCCAGCGCGCGTTCCTGGACCACCTGGTGGAGGTGGTCCGGTCCGAGGGCGTGGAGGCGGTGCTCGTCGCCGGGGACGTGTACGACCGGGCGCTGCCGGGGCTGGACGCGGTCGAGCTGTTCGACGACGTGCTGCACCGGCTGGCGGCGCTCGGCGTGCCGACGGTGTTCATCAGCGGCAACCACGACTCGGCCCGCCGTCTGGGCGTCGGTGCCGGGCTGATCGGCCGCGCGGGCATCCACCTGCGGACGGACCCGGGCGAGTGCGCCGTGCCCGTCGTGCTGGAGGACGCGCACGGCCCGGTGGCCGTGTACGGCCTGCCGTACCTGGAGCCGACGCTGGTGCGCGAGCGGTTCGGCCTGGCGAAGGGCGGCCACGCGGCGGTGCTGGGAGCGGCGATGGACCGGGTGCGGGAGGATCTCGCGGCCCGCCCCGAGGGCACCCGGGCCGTGGTGCTGGCGCACGCCTTCGTGACCGGCGGCGCCCCGAGCGACAGCGAGCGGGACATCGCGGTGGGCGGGGTGGCCGCCGTGCCCGCCTCCGTCTTCGACGGCGTGAACTACGCCGCGCTGGGCCATCTGCACGGCTGCCAGACCCTCGCCCCGCACCTGCGCTACAGCGGCTCGCCGCTCGCCTACTCCTTCTCCGAGGCCGACCAGCGCAAGACGATGTGGCTGGTCGACCTCGCCGCCGACGGCACGGTCACCGCCGAGCGGGTCGACTGCCCGCAGCCGCGCCCCCTGGCCCCGCTCAGGGACACCCTCGACGCCCTGCTCACCGACGAGCGGTACGAGGAGCACGAGCGGTCCTGGGTCCAGGCCACCCTCACCGACCCGGTCCGCCCCGCCGAGCCGATGGAGAAGCTGCGCCGCCGCTTCCCGCACACCCTGCAACTGCTCTTCGACCCGCAGGGCTCCGAGGCCGAGCCCGTCCGCTCGTACGCCGCGCGGGTGAGCGGACGGGCGGACCTGGAGATCGCCGAGGGCTTCCTGCGGCACGTGCGCCCGGGCGCGGAGCCGGGCGCGGAGGAGCTCGGCTGGCTGCGCGACGGGTTCGAGAGCGTGCGGGAGTCCGGCGAGCGGAAGGCGGAGCTGCCGCGATGAGGCTGCACAGGCTGACGGTGACCGCCTTCGGCCCGTTCGCGGGCACCGAGACGGTGGACTTCGACGCGCTCGCCGCCGGCGGGCTGTTCCTGCTGCGCGGCGCGACGGGCGCGGGCAAGAGCAGCGTGCTGGACGCGGTCTGCTTCGCCCTCTACGGGGAGCCTCCGGGCACCCGCCGGGCGAGCCGGCTGCGCAGCGACCACGCCGATCCGCGGCACCTGACCGAGGTGCGCCTGGAGCTGACGCTGGGCGGGCGGCGCCTGGAGGTCGTGCGGCTGCCCGAGCAGCGCCGGCCGAAGAAGGTCGGTTCGGGCACGACGGTCGAGCGGGCGCAGACGCTGCTGCGCGCCTGGGTGGAGGACGCGGGCGAGGGGGTGCCGGGCTGGCGGGCGGTCAGCAAGTCGCACCAGGAGGCCGGGGAGGAGATCCACCGGCTGATCGGCATGAACCGGGACCAGTTCTGCCAGGTGGTGCTGCTCCCCCAGGGTGATTTCGCGCGCTTCCTGAAGGCGGACTCCGAGGAGCGCGGCAAGCTGCTGCGGCGGCTGTTCGACACCGAGCGCTTCCAGCACGTCGAATCCTGGCTGGCCGAGCAGCGGCGCACCCAGGAGGCGTCCGTACAGACGGGCCGGGCCCGGCTGCGGGACCTCGCGAGCAGGGCCGAACAGGCGGCGGGCAAGGGCTGGGGCGGGGGCAGGGACGGGGGCGGGGGCGCCGAGCCGCTCACCGAGGGACAGCAGGGGGAGCAGCAGGAGGACGTCACCTCCGTGCTCGCCTGGGCGGCGGTGCTGCGCAGCGAGGCGTCCGAGCAACTGTCGGTGGCCGAGGCCGCGTTGGAGGGCGCCGAGGCCCGTCAGCGCGACGCCCAGCGCGGGCGGGAGGCGGCGGAGCAGTTGGCCGCCCGCCAGCGCCGTCACGGGCAGGCGCTGCAACAGGCGCGCCGGCTGGCGGAGTTCGAGCCCGCGGCGGAGCGGGACGGCCTGCGGCTGGCCGAGGCCCTGCGGGCGGTGGGGGTGGAGTCGGCGCTGCGGCTGCGCGAGGGTGCGGCCGAGGCGTGGGAGCGCGCGGCGGAGGCCGAGCGCCGCTGCCGTGCCGCACTGGACGACACCCGGGCCTCGCCCGAGGAACTGGCCGCGCTGGAGCAGGAGTTGCGTGCGGAGGTCGTCCGCCTGGAGGCGGCACGCGAGGAGGAGTACCGCTGCGCCCGGCTCGACCGCGACGAACACTCGTTGACGGCCGATCGGCGCCGCGCGGAGGAGCTGACGGAGGAGGCGCAGGACTGGCTCGCCGAGTTCGAGGGTGAGCTGTCCCGGCTGGAGGCCGACCGTTCCGGGGCGCTGGAGGCGAGCGCCCGGGTGGACCGGCTGGACGCCCGGCGCGAGGAGTTGGGCACCCGGCTGGCCGCCGCCCGCGAGCGGGACGCCCTCCGGGCGCGGATCGGCGCCGAGGAGCCCCGGGCGGCGGCTCTGCGCTCGGCCGCCCTGGACGCCCGCGAGCACTGCCTCGACCTGCGCGACCGCCGACTGGCGGGCATGGCCGCCGAGTTGGCGGAGCGACTGCGTGCGGGCGAGGCGTGCCGGGTGTGCGGTTCGCCGGAGCATCCGGCGCCCGCCGAGGCGTCGGCCGGCGGCCGGATCACCGCCGAGGACGAGGAACGGGCGGCCGGTGTCAGGGACGCGGCCGAGCGGGCCTGGCGGCGGGCCGACGAGGCGCTGACGGCACTGCGGGTGCGCGAGGCGACGGCCGCGGGCACGGCCGGGCCGGAGGAAACGCGGCAACTCGCCGACGCCCTGGAGGAGTTGGAGCGCGAGCACCGCGAGGCGCGGCACGCGGCGGAGGCCCTGGTCCGCGTCGAGCGGGAGATCGGCCGCCTGACGCGGGAACGCACGCGCCGCCAGGAGGAGTTGAGGGGGGCCGAGGAGCACGCGGCCGTCCTCACCGACCGGCTGCGCAAGCTGGAGGAGGAGCGCTCGGAGCTGGAGGGCCGGGTGGCGGCGGCCCGGGGCGAGTCCGCCTCGGTGGCCGAGCGCGCGGCGGCGCTGGCCGCCCGCGCCGAGCTGGTCTCGGCGGCGGCCAGGTCCGCCCAGGCCGGTGCCCAGGCCCTGGCCCGCCTGGAGGAGGCACAGGACGAACTGGCCAAGGCCGCGGCCGCCGAGGGTTTCCCGGACGCGGCCTCGGCACTGGCCGTGCTGCTGCCCCGCGAGGAGCGCGAGCGCCTGGAGGCCCGGCTGGCCCGGCACCGCGAGGAGAGCGCCGCCGTCCGCCGCGAGCTGGCGCTGCCCGAACTGGCCGAGGCGGCGGCCCACGAGCCCGCGGACCTGCCCGCCGCAGCGGCGGCCCTGGCAGCGGCCACCGAGGGCCTCGGCCGGGCGCACGCCGCCCGCTCGGCGGCGGCGGAGCGCCGCGCGGCGCTGGCCGGGATCGGCCGGCAACTGAACGCACTGGCGGCCGAGTTGGGCCCGGCCCTGGAACGCTTCGAGCGGATCAACCGCCTCGCCGCGCTGGCGGCCGGCACCTCGACGGAGAACCGGCTGCGGATGCGCCTGGAGTCGTACGTCCTGGCGGCCCGCCTGGAGCAGGTGGCGGCGGCGGCCAGTGCCCGACTGGTGCGGATGTCGGGAGGCCGCTACACCCTGGTGCACAGCGACGACCGGGGCGGCGGCAACAAGCGCTCGGGCCTGGCGCTGCGGGTGGTCGACGCCTGGACGGGCACCGAGCGGGACACGGCCACGCTCTCCGGCGGCGAGGGCTTCTTCGCCTCGCTCTCCCTCGCCCTGGGCCTGGCCGACGTGGTGACGGACGAGGCGGGCGGCATGCCGCTGGACACCCTGTTCATCGACGAGGGCTTCGGCACGCTGGACGAGCAGTCGCTGGAAGAGGTGATGGACGTCCTCGACGGGCTGCGCGAGCGCGACCGCGCGGTCGGCATCGTCAGCCACGTCGCCGACCTGCGCAGCCGCATCCCCGCCCAACTGCTGGTCCGCAAGGGCCGCCACGGCTCCACCCTCGCCCTGGCGGCCCGCGAGAACGCCTAAACGGCCTCCCGCCGCGCCGTCGCCGCCACCATGCCCGAGGTCGCCAGCAGGTAGCCGAGCTGGGCGCGGCTGGTGCTGCCGAGCCGGGAGGAGAGCCGGCGCACGTGCTCGGCGGCGGTGCGGCGGCTGACGCCGAGCCGGCGGGCGATGGAGTCGTCGGTGTGCCCGGAGATGAGCATCCGGATGACGACCTGTTCGACCTCGGAGGCGATCCGGGGCTGGCTGGGCCCGTCCCGTTTGGCCTCCGGCAGCGGGACGGCCCGGTCCCAGCTGCTCTCGAAGACCTTGCGCAGGAAGGCGATCACGGCCGGGTGCCGGACCTCGATCGCGGAGACCCTGCGGTCGCCCGCGCCGGGCAGGTAGGCGACCTGGTCGTCGCAGATGATCAGCCGTTCGAAGAGCTCGTCGAGGGTGCGCACCTCGGCCCCGGCGGCGCTGATCCGCTCGACGTAGTCGAGGGTCGGCGGGTGGTAGCGCACGGAGTGCTGGTAGAGGGTGCGCTGCCGTACGCCGGAGCGCAGCAGTGGCAGGTCGCGTTCGAGGGCTTCGGCGAGGAGTTCGGCCGAGCGTCCGCCGCCGGGCTGGGCGGTGAGGAGTTCCTCGCGGCAGGAGGCGACGGACTGGGCGAGGGCCTCGCTGATGAGGCGTTCGCCGGTGAGGACGGTCAGCCACTCCTGCTGCTGCTGCATCGCGCCCGCGTAGAAGGCGGTGGCGGGGACGAGGAGGCGGCGGACGGCCTCGGCGGCGGTGCGCTGTTCGTCGATCAGTTCCTCGATGGGGCGCACCAGTCGGGAGGTGACGAGTTCGGGCGGCACCGGGACGTAGGTGTCGGGGTCGGGTTCGACGGAGGCCGGGACCATCAGGCCGAGGGTTCTGAGGCACGGGGTGACGATGGCGGCCGGCAGGTTGCCGCGGTGGACGGCTTCGCGGTATCTGGCCAGGCCCTCGGAGCAGAGTTCGGGCAACCCGGACAACATGTCCGAATTGTTCCCACTTGTGCACATTGCCCCTCCCGCATGAACATGCAAATCATTAATGTGAATCATGCTACCTCCTCCGGATGCGAGGGGCCTGGGGCAGGATGAAGTCACCGATGAATTGCTTGCCGATCGCTCCGGAGAATGACGTGTTCAAGCCGCGAGAAATACCCGACCGCGCACTTCAGGCCATCACCGTGGCCGTTTTCACAACCCTGCTCGGAATTTCCACGGCAGCATCGCCGGGAATTCACCCTGGCCATTCGACGGTGCGTGCCGACTCCGCCTGGGGCTCCCCCACCCCGGCCGTCGCCGAGCGGGCCCCCGCCCAGGGAGCCGGCGGCGCCTGAGCTCCAGGCCACCCGGGGTCGAATCCCGGGGAAAAGCACACCCGCAGGCACGGTCACATCGAATGGAGAGGTCGATTCATGCAGCCCTACGACATCCTCGGAATCGGTTTCGGACCGGCGAACCTGGCCCTGGCGATCGCCCGCGAGGAACAGGAGTCCACGCTTTCGGCGAAGTTCCTGGAATCCAGGGACGAACCGGCCTGGCAGCCCGGCATGCTGCTGGACGGTTCCGACATCCAGAACCACCCCTGCCGGGACCTCGTCTCGCTGCGCAACCCGCGCAGCCGCTACTCCTTCCTCAATTACCTGTTCGAGCACGGTCGCATGATCGAACACCTCAACCTCCCGGCGGAGTTCCCGCTGCGCAAGGAGTACGCCCGCTACATCACGTGGGTGGCCCGTCACTTCGACGACGTGGTGGACTACGGCCGCCGGGCCGAGCGCGTCGCCGTGGTCGAGCGCGAGGGCGAGTCGCTCTACGAGGTGACGGCCTCCACCGGCGAGGTCTACCTCGGCCGCACCCTGGTCGTCGGCCCCGGCCGCACACCGTTCGTCCCGGAGCCGTTCGCCTCCCACCCCGGCCGGCGCGTCTTCCACCTCACCGACTACCTGTTCCGGCTCGAGGAGTTCACCGCGCAGCGGGCCCCCGAGTCGGTGGCCGTCATCGGCGGCAGCCAGAGCGCCGCCGAACTGACCCTCGACCTCGCCCACCGCTTCCCCCGCGCCCGGGTGCGCAACCTGGTGCGGGCCTTCGGCCTCAAGCTCAAGGACACCAGCCCGTTCAGCGAGGAGGGCTACTTCCCGGCCTTCACCGACTACTACGTCCAGGCCGACCCCGCCGCCCGCCGCCGCCTCGACGCCTACCTCCACGGCACCAACTACTCCGCCGTGGACGGCGACGTGCTGCGCGACCTCTACATGCTCGTCTACGAGCAGCGCCTCGACGGCGACCAGCGGGTGTTCGTCGACGGCAACCGCCAGGTCGGCGCCGTGCGCGAGGAGGGCGAGCGCGTCGCCCTGGACATCACCGAGGTCAACACCGGCGCCGTCGAGACCGACCACTTCGACCTGGTCGTCATCGCCACCGGCTTCCGCGACCTGGGCCCCGGCCCGGACCAGGAGCTCCACCCGAAGGTGCTCACCGGCATTGCGGACCGCTTCCGCACCGAGCCCTCCGGCGCCCTGCACGTCACCTCGGACTACGCCCTCGAGGCCCGGCCCGAACACGCCGGCACCCCGCCGCTGTTCCTCAACGGCCTGTGCGAGTCCTCCCACGGCATCGGCGACGCCGGCTCGTTCAGCCTGCTGTCGCTGCGCGCCCAGACCCTCCTCGACGGCCTGGTCAAGCACGGCGGCTTCGAAGGCCGGGGCGCCGAGGCCCTGGCCCGCTGAACTTCAAGAAAACCAGACGCGCACCTCGCACCTCCCGCCACACCCCTCCCGCCACACCCCTCCCGCCACACCCCTCCCACCACACCACGATTGGAGCCAGGTGTGTCAGCGACCCTGACCCCGCACGTCCGCACCGCGATCCCCGGCCCCCGCAGCAGCGAGCTCCTCAAGCGCCAGGCCGACCGCGAGTCCAACGCCCGCAGCTACCCGCGCCGCCTGCCGATCGCCGTCGCCCGCGCCCAAGGCAGCCTGATCGAGGACCTCGACGGCAACGTCTTCCTCGACTGCCTCTCCGGCGCCGGCGTCCTCTCCCTCGGCCACAGCCACCCGGACCTCGTCGCCGTGGCCGAACGCCAGCTGAAGACCTTCGTCCACGGCCTCGACCTGCCGACCGGCCCCAAGGACGACTTCACCGAGCAGCAGTTCTCCATGCTGCCCCCCGCGATGCGCGAGAGCACCCGCATCCAGTTCTGCGGCCCCACCGGCGCCAACGCCGTCGACGCCGCGATCAAGCTCTGCAAGACCTACACCGGCCGCGGCGACATCGTCTCCTTCCAGGGCGGCTTCCACGGCAGCACCCACGCCGCCATGGCCCTGACGGGCCTGGTCGAGCAGAAGGCCCCGATCGCCAACGGCCTGCCCGGGGTGCACTTCTTCCCCTACTCGGCCTGCCACGACTGCCCGTTGGGCCTGCGCCCCGACAGCTGCTCCACCAACTGCGCGACCTACCTGGAGAAGTCGCTCAAGGACCCCAACGGCGGGATCGCCAAGCCGGCCGCCGTCATCCTCGAGCTCATCCAGGGCGAGGGCGGCGTCGTCCCGGCCCGCCTGGAGTTCGTGCGCCGGCTGCGCGCCGTCACGGCGGAGCTGGACATCCCGCTGATCGTCGACGAGGTGCAGAGCGGCTGCGGGCGCACCGGCACCTGGTTCGCCTTCGAGCAGTACGGCATCGAGCCGGACGTCGTCGTCGCCTCCAAGGCGCTGAGCGGCATGGGCCTGCCGGCCGCCGTCATCCTCTACCACCAGCGGCTGGACACCTGGGCGCCCGGCGCCCACAGCGGCACCTTCCGCGGCAACCAGCTCGCCTTCGCCACCGGCGCCGAGGCGATCCGGGTGATCCGCCGCGACGGCGTCCTGGAGAACGTCCGCGAGCGCGGCGCCCAGCTGATGAACCGTTTCACCGCCCTGCAGGAGCGCTGCGCCTGGGTGTCGGACGTCCGCGGGCTGGGCCTGATGCTCGGCATCGAGCTCACCGACCCGGCCACCGGCGAGCGCGCCTCCGGCCTGGCCAAGCAGGTGCAGAGCGCCGCCCTGGAGGAGGGCCTGATCCTCGAACTCGGCGGCCGGGACGACTGCGTGGTGCGGCTGCTGCCCCCGCTGACCCTCTCCGAGGCGGAGGCCGACTTCGCCGCCGACGTCCTCGACCGGGTCTTCGCGCGCCTCACCGCCTAGCCCCCTCACCGAGAGATCCCCCGAACCGGGTGCGGGGCGGCCCCCGGAGCCGACCCGGGCCGCCCCGCGCCCTCCTCCCGCACGCCTCCGCACGCCTACCGCATGCCTCCGCATGCCTCCCGCACGCCTCAACAGGAGCCCACCGCGATGCCCCTCATCCTGCCCACGCCCATCCCGGCCAAGGAGCAGCTGGCCAAGGAGAACATCCCCGTCCTGGACGCGGCCCCGGCCGGCGCCGAGGTCCTGGACGTCGCGATCTTCAACGTCATGCCCGACAAGCCCGTCACCGAGACCCAGCTGCTGCGCCTGCTCTCCGTCTCGCCGCTGCCCGTACGCCCGACCCTGCTGCGCCCGGCCGACCACGTCTCGAAGAGCACGCCGGAGAGCTACCTCGCCGAGCACTACCAAACCCACGCCGAGGTGGCCGGGCGCCGCTTCGACGCCATGCTGGTCACCGGCGCCCCGGTCGAGCACCTGCCCTTCGAGCAGGTCACCTACTGGGACGAGCTGCGCCGCGTCATGGACTGGGCGCGCACCAACGTGACGTCCACGATGTACATCTGCTGGGCCGCGCAGGCCGCGCTGTACCACCGCCACGGCATCCCCAAGCGCGACCTCGGCGCCAAGCTGTTCGGCAACTTCCCGCAGTCGACGCCCGATCCGCTGGCGCCGCTGCTGGCCGGCTTCGACGAGGGCTTCCACGTGCCGATGTCCCGCTACACCGACACCGAGCGCGCCGACCTCGCGGCCGTGGCCGAGCTGGAGATCCTCGCCGAGTCCCCCGAGTCGGGCGTCTACCTGTCCGGGCGGCGCGACGGCACCGAGTTCTACTGCTCCGGCCACCCCGAGTACGACCACCTCACGCTGCACGCCCAGTACGAGCGCGACGTGGCCAAGGGCCTGCCGATGCACGTCCCGCCGGGCTACTACCCCGGCGGCGACCCGAAGGCCGCCCCCGTCCGCAACTGGGGCGCGCACGGCCGGCTGCTCTACGCCAACTGGCTGAACAACCACGTCCTGCCGCACAGGTCCCGGGCGCCGAAGTCCAGTTGATCGCAGCCCAGTTGATCGCAGCCCAGTTGAGCGCAGCCCAGTTGACCCACCACCCCGTGAACCGTTCCGCAGGAGAGACGAGAACACCGTGAGCACCCAGCCCGTCAGCAGCGAGACCGACCAGGACGCGGTCCTGCTGGTCATCGGCATCGGCAGCCAGAAGGACCGCGACAGCCGCCCCTACCGCGAGTACCTGCTCTCGGCCGCGGCGCAGCGCTTCAAGCTCTGGCTGTTCGACTCCAACGAGCCGACCTGGCAGAGCGAGTACGTCGTCGGCGCGAACGCCCTGAACTGCTACGACCCCGAGGCCGTCGTCGCGGCCGCCCGCCGCCTGGCCGAACAGCGGCCGGTGATCGGCATGTTCTGCCCCGACGAGGGCACCCTGCTCGCCGCCTCGCACGCGGCCGCCGCGCTGGGCGTGCCCGGCATGTCGGTGGACACCGTGACGGCCTGCCGGGACAAGAAGACCACCCGGGCGCTGCTGACCCGGGCTGGCATCGCCCAGCCGCGCTTCACCACCGTCCGCTCGCCCGGCGAGGCGCTGCGCGCGGCGGAGGACCTGGAGTACCCCGTCGTCCTCAAGCCCCGCAACCTGGGATCGAGCCTCGGCGTGATCAAGGTGTCGGGCCCGGACGAGATGGCCGGGGCCTTCGGGATCACCACAGCCGCCGCCTACCCGGGCGTCGAGGTGCCGGACGACTACATCGTCGAGCAGTACCTGGACGGCCCGGAGGTCTCCGTCGACGGCGCGGTCTTCGACGGCGCGTACACGCCGATGTTCGTCGGCCGCAAGCAGGTCGGCGGGGAGCCGTACTTCGTCGAGACCGGCCACACCGTCACCGCGGGGGACCCTCTGCTGGACGACGAGGCGCTGATCGCGATGCTCCAGGACGCCCACACAGCGCTGGGCATCACCCACGGCACCACCCACACCGAGGTCAAGCTCACCTCGCGCGGCCCGGTGATCGTGGAGGTCAACGGGCGCCTGGGCGGCGACCTCATCCCGTACCTGGGCAAGCTCGCCACCGGCATCGACCCGGGCCTGGTCGCGGTCGACGTGGTCACCGGCCGCCGCCCCGAGTTCACGGGGGGCCTGTCGCGCACCGTCGGCATCCGCTTCTTCGGCCCCGAGGAGGACTGCCGGGTCGAGCGGATCACCCTGGCCGAGCCCACCCCCGGGGACGGGGTGCTCCAGCTCGCCAAGGTCGTCTCCCCCGGCGTCGAGCTGTACGGGCCGCCGAAGGACTACGTCGCCCGGTACGCCTTCGCCGTCGCCGAGGGCGCCGACCAGGAGGAGTGCGACAAGCGCCTGGACGCGGCCGGGGCGCTGGTGTCCTTGGAGAGCACCCCGATCGGCGGGACGCCGGCCACCAGCGCGCCGATCGGCGGCACCCCGTGACCGAGCTCGACTCGGCGGAGCCCCCGGCTCCGGCCGGGCCGCGGACGGACGGGCCCTCCCCGGCCCGCCGTCCGCGGCCGGGCGAGATCCCCCGGCCGATCGTCGTCGTCTCGCTGGGCGTGTTCCTCAACCGCGTCGGCGGGTTCTTCGCGATCTTCCTGACCCTGGTGCTCGCCGACCGGGGCTACGACGCCGGTCAGATCACCCTGGGCCTGGCCCTGGTCGCCGGCGCGGGCATGGCCGGCGCCGGGGTCTCCGGACTGCTCGCCGACCGGATCGGACGGCGGCGCTCCCTGCTGCTGTTCACCCTGCTCACCGCGGCGTTCTCGGCCCTGCTGGCCGAGTTCCGCGGCTACACCTCCACCCTGGTGCTGGCCTGCCTGCTGTCCGCGGCCGTCCAGGCGTACGGGCCGGTGGCGCAGGCGGTGGTCGGCGAGGCGGCCCCGGCCGAGCACCGGGTGACGATGTTCGCCCTCTACCGGCTCGCCCTGAACGTGGGCGCCGCCGTCGGCCCGCTGATCGGCGGCATCTGGGCGGCCGGGCACATGGACACCCTGCTGCTCGGCAACGCGGCCGTCTCGGTGGCCTCCTGCCTGCTGCTCCTCGCTCTGCCCGCCGACCGGGGCTCGCCGCGCAGAGCCCCCGAGCGAGCGAGCGGACAGACGGGCCCGGGCCCGCTGGGCGATCCGCGCTTCATCGGCGTCTGCGTGCTGCTGGGCCTGATCTCCCTGGTGTACGCCCAGCAGACCGGCCCACTGCCGCTGGCCATGAAGGACAGCGGGTTCAGCACCGGCGCGTTCGGCGCCCTGCTGACCCTCAACGCGGTCGTGGTGATCGCCTGTGAGGTGCCGCTGTCCGTGGTCATCCAGCGCTGGCCGGTGCGGGTGCCGATCTGCCTGGGCGCCGTCTGCGTCTTCGGCGGGTACCTCGTCAACGCGGCCGGGGTCACCTGGCCCGTCCTGGTCGCCGGGGTGCTGCTGTGGACGGCCGGGGAGATGCTCATCTCACCGGTCGCGGCCGCCGCCGCCACCGCCGCCGCCCCGCCCGGGGCGGTGGCCCGCTACCAGTCGGTGCTCGGCTTCTGCCAGTCCACCGGCATGTCGCTGGGCCCGGCCGCGGGCGTCTTCGCGTACGGGCTGGGCGCCACCTGGCCCTGGGTGCTCAGCGGACTGCTCGGCCTGCTGGTCACCCCGGCACTGTTCCGGCTGCTCGCCGGGCGGCGCTGAGAACCCCCAGCGAGAGCCCCCGGTTCATCAGCACCGCCAACACACCAGCACCGTCAACACACCAGCACCGTCAACACACCAGCACCGTCAACACACCAGCACCGTCAACCGAAACGAGGAGCCAGATGGGTCTCGTCGTGCAGAAGTACGGCGGGTCGTCCGTGGCGGACGCCGAGAGCATCAAGCGCGTCGCCCGCCGCATCGTGGAGACCAGGAACGCCGGCCACGAGGTCGTCGTCGTGGTCTCCGCGATGGGCGACACCACGGACGACCTCATCGAACTCGCGGAGCAGGTGACCCCCGTCCCCTCGGGCCGCGAGCTGGACATGCTGCTGACCGCCGGGGAACGGATCTCCATGGCGCTGCTGGCCATGGCGATCGAGGCACTCGGCGCCGACGCCCAGTCGTTCACCGGCAGTCAGGCCGGTGTCATCACCGACGCCGCCCACAACCGGGCGCGCATCCTCGACGTGACGCCCGACCGGGTGCGCGCCGCCCTGGACGAGGGCAGCGTCGCCATCGTCGCCGGGTTCCAGGGCGTCTCGCGCACCAGCCGCGACATCACCACCCTGGGGCGCGGCGGCTCCGACACCACCGCCGTGGCGCTGGCCGCCGCGCTGGGCGCGGAGGTCTGCGAGATCTACACGGACGTGGACGGGGTGTTTACCGCCGATCCGCGCATCGTCGCCAAGGCCCGCAAGATCGAGCGGATCGGCTTCGAGGACATGCGGGAGCTGGCCTCCTCCGGTTCCCGGGTGCTGCTCGACCGCTGCGTCGAGTACGCCCGGCGCCACGGCATCCCGATCCACGTCCGCTCCTCCTTCTCCGGCCTGCCGGGGACGATCGTCGGCGGCGCCGGGCGGGAGCGGGCGGCGGGTGCGGCGGGCGGGGAGAAGGAGCGGGCGATCATCACCGGCGTCGCCCACGACACCTCCGGGGCCCGGATCACCGTGGTCGGCGTCCCGGACCGGCCCGGCGCCACCGCCCGGATCTTCCGCGCCCTCGCCGACGCCGAGATCACCGTCGACATGTCGGCACGGGCGGGCTCCACCTCCCCGCTCGGCCCGGTCGACATCGCCTTCAGCCTGCCCCGGGCCGCCCTGGCCCGGGCCCTGGACATCCTGGCCTCGCTCCGGGGGGAGGTGGGCTTCGAGGCCGTCCACCACGACGAGGAGACCGCCAAGATCTCCCTGGTCGGCGCGGGACTGCGCTCCAACGCCTGGGTCACCACGGCCCTGTTCGCAGCGCTGGACGCCTGCGGCGCCGACATCGAGGCCATCGCGACCTCCGAGGCGCGGATCTCCGTCGTCACCGGGTCCGAGCGCATCGCCGAGGCCGTACGCGCCGTACACACCGCCTTCGGCCTGGACAGCGACGCGGCGGAGGCCGTGGTCTACGCGGGCAGCGGGCGCTGAGAGGCACCGCTGTGAGGCACGGCCGAGAGGTACTTGGGGCGTCTCGTCAGCCGGAGCACGCGCCGCGCTGGGCCTGCTGCCAGGTGCAGACCGGGCACAGCGCGGCGCCCGGCCGGTCGGCGGGCCACTCGGTCGGCTCCCCGCACAGCACGCAGTCCGCGCGCGGACCCTCGGCGGCCGAGGCCGCCGGGCCCGGGCGCAGCGCCGCCTCGGCGTCCACGGGGGCCAGGTCGCAGACCGCCGTCGTGTCCTGGATCGTCGGCTCCTCGCTCATACCGCCTTCCTACTCCCCGCCCGCCCCGGTCGGCAAGCCGCCCGGGGCGGCGGCGATCATCGCCCCGATCCCGTCCAGCAGCGGCCCCAGCCCGAAGGCGAACAGCGCGTCCAGGTCGAGGTCGTAGCCGTCCTCGCCGAGGTCCCGGGCGATCCTGCCGAACACCGGGTACCGGCCGCCCTCGACGATCGCCGCCAGGGCCGGACCCTGCCGGTCCATCCACTGGTCCTCCGTCAGGCCGCTGCCGGCCGCCGCCTGCGCCTCGCGTTCGAGGTGCACGGCCAGGCCCTGGATGTAGCTGTAGAGCAGGACGTGCAGGTCGAGGACGGTCCGCGGGTCGAGGCCGTGGCCGTCCAGGGCGCCGAGCGCCCACTCGGCGTGGTCGAGCAGGGCGGGCAGCATCAGCGGGCGGGTGAGCGCCCCGATCTGGGAGAGCCAGGGGTGGCGCCGGTACGTCCGCCAGAGGCTGTGCGCGCCGAACTCCAGCCGTTCGCGCCAGCCGGGCGGCGGCTGGGCCGGGTAGCGCTCCTCGGCGAAGGCGGCGTCGGCCATCAGCAGGACCAGGTCGTCCTTGCCCGCCACATGCCGATAAGGCGACATCGCGGCCACGCCGAGCCGGGCCGCGACGCTACGCATGGACAGCGCGGCGAGCCCCTCCCCGTCCGCGATCTCCGTCGCGGCCCGCACGATCCGCTCCCGGGTCAGCTCCCCGCCCTCCGCGAACGCCGCCCGCCCCGACACTGCGAACCCCGGCTCCGCAGCGGGCGCCGGCGCCGCAGGCCCCAACGCCGCAGCGGGTGCCGGGCGCTTCGCCCGGGAGGCTGCCACGACGGCGCCCACCCGGGGGCGGGTCTCCACCAGCCCCTCCAGGCGCAGCGTGGTGAGCACCTTGGTGGCCGTGGCGAGCGCGACGTTCCACTCCCTGGCGATCCGGCGCGTCGAGGGCACCCGCTCGCCGGGCGCGAGGGCGCCCTCGGTGATGCGGCGGGCGATCTCGTCGGCGATCCGCCGGTAGGGCGGCGGCTGCTCCGTCATGGGCGATCTCCTCGGGGGTGTGACCTCGGTCTCAGCCCGGCGCACCGGTCGGGCTGTCCTAGTGCAGACGCTATCAGCGCGGCTATCCCGGCGAGGCTCAACTGTGCTAGTTCAGCCGCCCCTGAGGCCGGTTGGACGCGCTGCGCGTACGCCGTACATTCAGCTCGCGTACACCGTACGAGAGCGCGCCCGCCGGGTGCGTCCGAACAACCAAGGGGTCCCCGTGAAGTCCGTCCTCATCTCCGGCGCCGGTGTCGCCGGCTGCGCGCTCGCCGCCCTGCTCGCCCGCCGCGGCTTCGCGCCCACCGTCGTGGAGCGCGCCCCGGGGCCGCGCGGCGGCGGACAGGCCGTCGACGTGCGGGGCGTCGCCCTGGAGGTGGTCGGGCGGCTCGGGGTGCTGGAGGCCGTCCGCGAGCACCGCACCCGGATGCGGGGGATGTCCGTCCTCGACGGGGACGGACACGAGGTCCACCGCAGCACCGAGAGCACCTTCAGCGCCGGACGCCTCGACAGCGAGGACGTCGAGCTGCTGCGCGACGACCTGGTGCGCGTCCTGCACACCCGGGCGGCCGCCGACGGCGCCGAGTTCCGCTTCGGGGACTCCCTCACCGCACTGGAGGAGGACCCCGAGCGCCCGGACGTCGGCGTCCTGGCCCGCTTCGAGCACGCCGCCGAACGCCGCTTCGACCTGGTCGTCGGCGCGGACGGCCTGCACTCCGCCGTGCGCCGCCTGGCCTTCGGGCCCGAGGAGGACTACGCCTCCCCCCTGGGCCTGCACCTCGCGGTGTTCAGCGCGGACAACTTCCTCGGCCTGGAGGACTGGCAGATGTGGATGCGCGAGGGCGAGTTCGGCCTCGGCGTCTACCCGGTGCGCGGCAACACCGAACTGCGCGTCACCGTCGGCTTCGGCGGCGAGCCGCTGCCGGACGGGCGGCGCGGCGCCGAGGCCCGCAGGGCCCTGGTCGCCGAGCGGATGAGGGCCGGCCTGCGCTGGGAGCGCGAGCGCCTGCTGGACGCCCTGGACCGGGCGGAGGACCTCTACTGCGACGCGATGACGCAGATCCACCTGGAGTACTGGTCGCGCGGCCGCACCGTCCTGCTCGGCGACGCGGGCTACTGCGCCTCCCCGATGTCCGGCCAGGGCACCAGCCTCGCCCTGGTCGGCGCCCACGTCCTCGCCGACGCCCTGGCCGGCTGCGGCGGCGACCACTACGCGGCCTTCGCCGCGTACGAGGAGCGGCTGCGCCCGTTCGTCCGGCTCAACCAGGCCCTGGCCACCGAGAACCCGGGCGGTCCGGCCTCCGAGGAGTCGGTGGAGCGGGCGAAGAACGCCATCGACCTCGACGTTCCTGCTGGTCGGGCGGCCGTATAGCGTGCCCCGCATGGAGAGCACCCTGTACCCGGAGAGCACCCTGCACCTGGAGAGCGCCCTGCACCGCCGCCTGGCCGCCGCCCGCGCCACCGCCCCCAGCTACCCCGAGGTCGGGGCCACCCTCGGCGGGCCGCTGCCGCGCGGGTTCGCCCACCTGCGGCGGCGGGTGCACCTGGGGCGCGGGCCCGAGGTGCTGGAGCGGGCCGGGCGGTATGTGCTCGGCTGGGGCGCGCAGCTGGGGACCGGCTTCGCGGTGTTCCCGTACGGGCCGGCCGAGGAGGGCGCGACGGTGCTGCTGCGCCTCGCCCTGCCCGGCCGCCGGTGGCCGCGCCTGGTGATCCCCTGCCGGGTGGCGTGGACGCTGGAGCGGCCGGACCGGATCGGCTTCGCGTACGGGACCCTGCCCGGGCACCCGGAGTGCGGGGAGGAGTCGTTCCTGGTGTCGATGGACGCCGACGGCGAGGTGTGGTTCGAGGTCGCCGCGTTCTCCCGGCTGGCCGCCTGGTACGCCCGGCTGGGGCGCCCGGTGGCGCTGCTGTGCCAGCACCTGGCGATCGAGCGCTACCTCGCCGCCGTCGCCGCCCACGTGCGGAGCTGAGGACCGTCCGGGATCCGCCGGGGCTCGGACGGCCGACCGAGCGGGGCCCGGACGGCCGACCGGGGCTCAGCCGAGGAAGGACAGCCGGACCGTCCGGCGCGGGTTGTCGCCGTTGGTGTCGACGAGCACCACGGACTGCCAGACGCCCAGTGCCATCCGGCCGCCGATCACCGGCAGGGTGGCGTGCGGGGCGACGAGGCCGGGCAGCACGTGGTCCCGGCCGTGGCCGGGGCTGCCGTGGCGGTGGCGCCAGCGGTCGTCGGCGGGGAGCAGGTCGCGCAGGGTGGCGAGGAGGTCGTCGTCGCTGCCGGCGCCGGTCTCCAGGACGGCGATCCCGGCGGTGGCGTGCGGGACGAAGACGTTGAGCAGGCCGTCGCGCCCGGCGGCCCGCTCGTCGAGGAACGCGGCGCAGCGCTCGGTGATGTCGAGCGCGACCTCGTGGCTGCCGGTGGTGATCTCGAAGGTGTCGGTCTGGAATCGGGTGGAGTGGTTGTTGTCCGCCATGGCGCCATCCTCACAGACCGGACGGGCGGGGGTGGTCCCGGCGGGGGTGGTCCGGGCAGACCGACGACCCGATGGACCTGGTGGGTCCATCGGGTCGTCGTAGGCTCTCCCCCAGTGCGGCCGCAGCAGCCGGAAGGCGCCGCTCCTAGGCCCGGACAGGGCCTAGCCGTGTCCGCCGAACAGGCTGCGCTTCAGGCGACGCAGGGGCGCCATCAGCTTGACCCGCATCTGGCGGCGGCGGGCCGGCGGGGCGTCCGCGGCGGCCGGGCCGCGCGGCGTGAGCTCCCTTATGAGCCCGAGCGCCTCGGCGGTGTCGACCGTCGAGAGCGCGGGCGCGCCGAGCACGGCCAGGTGTCGGTCGATCCGGCGGCCGGTCGTGCCGACGCCGCACTGGATCGCCGGCACACGGGGCCGAGTCCGCACTTGCATGTGTTCCATCTGTTTCCCACCCCTACGAGGCGCCAGGGCCGTGAGGCGAAGACTATCCGTGAGGAACCGCCTTCGCGCAACCGTCCATGGTGTGGTGCTCACCGTATCGTGCGGCGTCAACTGACGATGCACCAGGGGCACTCCGGCCGGTCACGACTAGGCATCAATGATGGTGCACGACCAGCCGTCTGTCACCGGTGCCCGGGAGCACGGGCGGCGCACGCGTCGCCCTGTCGACGCGCCCCCTCGTCGGCTTGCCCATATAGGGGACAGGCGCCACATCGACAAAGTGATCATCCGTGGCCGCCCGGAAGCCGTCTCGAGGCCGCCCGAGAGCCGACCAGGGACCGACCGGGGGCCGTCCGCACTACTTCCGTAGTGGCACTACTGCAGTAGTGCCACTACGGAAGTAGTGCCACCCCTCGACATAAGCCTTCATGAAGTGAACACAAAAGGGGGATTGACTCGCGAGATGCCGACAAGCAATATCTTTTCCAATGCGTCGGCGTCGTCATCGCCCCAGACGCATGTTCGAGTCGTGAAGGGCTCGACGCAGGACTCCGGCTCCCCCCGAGCCACTGCCAGGCCGCCTCGACGCTGCGGCGGCCGGTCTCGTCGGGTGCCCGGAACGGCGGCCGGCCGTGAGGGTCGGTCCGGCCGCCACCCCACTTCCCCGCACGACCACCCCGCACGACTCCCCCGCCGGGGCCCCGCCGAACGTCCGCGCAGGTGGCACCGCGTGGATCGGTAGACTCGGTCGGCGTGTCCCCCCTCCTCCTCAGCATCGTGCTCCCCGTCCACGGCGTGGAACGCTTCCTTCCGCAGTGCCTCGACTCGATCCTCGCCGACACCCCCGCCGGCGAGACCCGCTTCGAGGTGATCGCGGTCGACGACGTCTCCCCGGACGGCTGCGGCGCGATCCTGGACTCGTACGCCGCGCGCGACCACCGGCTGCGCGTCCTGCACCTCGACGAGAACCAGGGCCTCGGCGGCGCCCGCACCGCCGCCCTGCCGCACCTGCGCGGCGAGTACGTCTGGTTCGTCGACAGCGACGACTGGGTACCCGAGCGCACGGTGAGCGTGCTGCTGGACGAGCTGGAGCAGGAGCGCCGCCGCGAGACCCCGGTCGACGTGCTGATCACCGACTTCACCCACGTCTACCCCGACGGAGGGACGGAGCCCAACCCCTGGCGCCACGTGCTCACCGGCTCCCCGCTGGTCGAGGGCTGCACCCTCGCCGAGCACCCGCCGCTGCTGCGCACCGTGATGTCGGTCTGGAACAAGGTCTTCCGCCGCGCGTACCTGGAGGGCCTGGGCGTCTCCTTCGGCCGCGGGTACTACGAGGACATCTCCGCCACCTACCCGGCGCTGCTGGCCGCCGAGCGGCTGCGCTACCTGGACCGCCCCTGCTACCACTACCGGCGCGGCCGGGCCGGCGCGATCACCGCGACCGCCTCCCCCAAGCACGCCGGGGTGTTCGCCCAGTACGACGCGATCTTCGCCTTCCTCGACCGCCCGGACCGCCCCGGCCGGCCCGTCCCGGACACGCTGCGCACGATGGTCTTCGACCGGACCGTCCAGCAGGCCCTCAACGTCTACGACACCCCCGGCCTGCTGCCCGCCGACCGGCGCAAGGACTACTTCCGCTCCCTCGCCGAACACTTCGCCCGCCACCGCCCCTCCGGCTACCGCTTCCCCGGCGGGGTGCGCGGCGTCCAGTACCGCCTGGCGGCGCGCGGCGCGCGGATCGCCTACGCGGAGCTGCGCCGCACCGGCCGGCTGCCGCGCGACCTCAAACGCGGGGCGCGGGCCGTGGCGCCCGCCGTGAAGAAGGGGGTGCGCAGCGGCGCCCGCTTCACCGCGTACAACGCGTTCCGCCGGCTGCCGCTGGACGAGAACCTCGCCGTCTACGCCGCCTACTGGCACCGGGGCTACGCCTGCAGCCCGGCGGCGATCTACGAGAAGGCGCGCGAACTCAGCCCCCGGATCAAGGGGGTGTGGGTGGTGGAGAACCGCGCCCAGGCCGCCACCATGCCGCCCGACGTGCCGTACGTGTTCGTCAACACCCCCGCCTACTTCAAGGCGATGGCGACGGCCAAGTTCTTCGTCAACAACGTCAACTTCCCCCGGACGATGACCAAGCGGCCGGGCACCGTGCACATCCAGACGCAGCACGGCACGCCACTGAAGGCGATGGGCATGGACCTGCGCGACCACCCGGCGGCCGCCGAGGAGGGCCTGGACTTCGACCGGCTCCAGGAGGCCGTGGACCGCTGGGACTTCCTCGTCTCCCCCAACCCGCACACCACCGAGCACTTCTCGCGGGCGTTCCCCGGCTCGTACGAGATGCTGGACACCGGGTACCCGCGCAACGACCGGCTGGCGAACGCCGACCGGGAGGAGGTGCGGGCAATGCGCGAGCGGCTCGGGCTGCGCCCCGGCACCACGGCGGTGCTGTACGCGCCCACCCACCGCAGCGGGCGCGGCGGTTACGTGCCGCTGCTCGACGTGGCGGCGCTGGCGCGCGCGCTGGGGCCGCACTACACGCTGCTGGTGCGCACCCACTACTTCCACACCGGCGGTCCGGGCGACCTGACGGCGGGTTCGGAGGCGGCGGGGATCCTGGACGTGTCGGCGCACCCGGCGGTGGAGGACCTCTACCTGGCGGCGGACGTGCTGGTGACGGACTACTCGTCGATGATGTTCGACTTCGCGGTGCTGGACCGGCCGGTGGTGATCTTCGCCCCGGACTGGGAGGAGTACCGGCGCGAACGCGGCGTCTACTTCGACCTGTTCGCCGAGCCGCCGGGCGCGGTCACCCAGGACGCGGAGGCGCTGGTGAAGGCGCTGCTGGCGGGGGATCCGGAGCCGGAGGCACGGGAACGGTTCCGCGCGAAGTTCTGCGTCTGGGACGACGGCGGGGCGGCGGAGCGGGTGGTGCGCCGGGTGTTCCCGGTACGTGACTGAGGTGCGCGGCTGAGGTGCGCGGCTGAGGTTCGGGGCCGATGTTCGGGGCTGACACGGCCCGTGAACGACTCGGCCCGTGAACGACTCGACCCGTGAACGACGGCGGGGCCGGTCACCGCAGCGGCGGTGCCGGCCCCGTTCCGCACGGATCAGCCGCGGCGGGCGGCCAGGAACTCCTCGAAGTCCAGGAAGCCCTGGTGCCGGGTGTCCATCGTGTGGATCAGCGCCTCGGCCATCGCGAGCGTCACGGCGTGGTCGCCCATCTCGTTGGCGGCGAGCGCGTACTCGGCCGCGGTGATCTTGCCGTCGCCGTTCTTGTCGATACGGTCGAACAGCGCCTTGATCTCCTCGGTGCTCTGCATGGTGCCCTCCTGGGTACTGCCTGGTCGTGCTCGGTTCGGTCGGCCGTACCCTACCCGGCCGTGGTGATCGCCACGGTCTCCGGGAGTGGACGGGCGCGGGGGTGGGTGCCGTAGTCTGCGGATCTGATCGCGGGCCCGGGCACATCCGGGCGATCGTTCGTCCAGGGAGGGAACCCCCATGCTCGACCTCGTCACCAGGCTGGTGCTGAAGCCCGTCGCGCGCGGGATGTGGCGCCCGGTCATCGAGGGTGCCGAGAACGTGCCGGGCAAGGGCGGGGTGATCCTGGCGAGCAACCACCTGTCCTTCATCGACAGCGTGGTGATCCCGCTGACCGCCCCGCGCCGCGTCCACTTCCTCGCCAAGGCCGAGTACTGGAAGGCGCCCGGGCTCAAGGGCAAGGTCTCCAAGGGCTTCTTCGAGGCGATCGGCGCGGTGCCGGTCGAGCGCGGCACCTACCGCTCGGCCCAGGCCTCGCTGGAGTCGGCGCTGGAGATCCTGGAGGCCGGAAAGGCGTTCGGCATCTACCCGGAGGGCACCCGCTCCCTGGACGGGCGGCTGTACCGGGGCAAGACGGGTGTGGCCTGGCTGGCGCTGACGGCGGGCGTCCCGGTGGTGCCGGTGGCGCTGGAGGGGCCGGAGGAGATCCTGCCGATCGGCAAGCGGGTGCCGCGCCTGAAGAAGGTGACGGTGCGTTTCGGGGAGCCGCTGCACTTCGACGAGCTGCACGGGCAGGCCCGTTCGCTCAAGGCGCGCCGTCAGGTGACGGACGAGGTGATGGCGGCGATCCAGCGGCTCTCGGGCCAGGAGGTCGCGGAGCGCTACAACGAGGTGCCGAAGGCCGCCTGAGCGGCTCGCCCGGCTCGCCCGGCTCGAGTTGCCTCAGGCGTGGCCCAGCACCCCGGCGGTGTCCGGGACTTCACGGCGCAGCAGCGCCGCGTACCGGCCGTCGAGGGCCACCAGCTCCTCGTGGGTGCCCAGTTCGGTGACCTGTCCGTGGTCGAGGACGGCGATCTGGTCGGCGGCGCGGACGGTGGAGAGCCGGTGCGCGATGGTGATGGTGGTCCGGCCCTCGGAGAGGGTGTCGACGGCCTGCTGGACGGCGCGTTCGGTGCGGTTGTCCAGGGCGCTGGTGGCCTCGTCGAGGATGAGGACGGGCGGGTTGCGCAGGATCGTCCGGGCGAGGGCGAGGCGCTGCTTCTCGCCGCCGGAGAAGCGGTAGCCGCGTTCGCCGACGAGGGTGTCGTAGCCCTCCGGGAGGGCGTCGATGGTGTCGTGGATCTGCGCGGCCCGGGCGGCCTCGACGAGTTCGGCGTCCGTGGCGTCGGGTTTGGCGAAGCGCAGGTTGTCGGCGACGGAGGCGTGGAAGAGGTACGTCTCCTGGGAGACGACGCCGACGGCGCGGGCCAGGGTCTCGAAGGACAGGTCGCGCACGTCCACGCCGTCGATGGTGACGCGGCCGCCGGTGACGTCGTAGAGGCGGGGCACCAGGTGGCTGAGCGTGGTCTTGCCGGAGCCGGTCTCGCCGACCACGGCCAGTGAGGTCCCCGCCGGGACGGCGAGGTCGACGCCGGCGAGGGTGGGGCGCGGCTGCTCGGGGTCGTAGCGGAAGTCGACGGTCTCGAAGCGCACGTCGCCGCGGATCCCGGGGAGGTCGACGGGGTCCGGCCGTTCGGTGATGTCCACCGGCAGGTCGAGGTACTCGAAGATCCGCTGGAACAGGGCGAGCGAGGTCTGCACCTCGACGCCGGTGAAGAGCAGGCTCACCGTCGGGCGGAACATGCCCTGCTGGAGGGTGACGAAGGCGACCAGGGTGCCGACGGAGACGATCGGCGCTCCCCCGGCGACGGTGAGCCCGGCGGCCCAGTAGATCGCGGCGGGCATGGCGGCCATCACGATCTGGATGGTGTTCATCCGCCAGCGCCCGGCCATGCTGGCGCGCACCTCGAGCTCGGCGAGCTGGTCGGACTGGGCGGTGAACTCCCGCGACAACGAGTCGCCTCGGCCCATGGTGCGGCCCAGCAGGATGCCGCTGACGGAGAGCGACTCCTGGACGGCGGAGCTCATCGCGGCGAGCTGCTTCTGGCGCTCGCCGGTGATCTTCTTGCGCTCGCGGCCGACGCGGCGGCTGATCCAGACGAACAGCGGGAGCAGCACCAGGGAGACGATCGTCAGCCGCCAGTCCAGGGCGACCATGGCGACGATCGAGGCGACGACGGCGGTGAAGTTGGAGACCAGGCTGGTCGCGGTGGAGGTCACCGTGGACTGCATGCCGCCGATGTCGTTGGCGATGCGGGACTGCACCTCGCCGGTGCGGGTGCGGGTGAAGAAGGCGAGCGACTGGCGCTGGAGGTGGCCGTAGACGGCGGTGCGCAGGTCGTGCATGACGCGCTGGCCGACGGTGGTGGAGATCAGCGTCTGCAGGACGTTGAAGACGCTGTTCACCACGGCCGCCGCGACCATGCCGAGGGCGAGCAGGCTGAGCAGCCCGGTGCGGCCCTGCGGGATGGCGGTGTCCAGGACGGCCTTGATCAGGAACGGTGAGGCGACGGAGACGACGGCGGAGGCGGCGACCAGCAGGCCGACGAGCGCCAGGCGTCCGGTGTAGGGGCGGAAGAGCGCGAGGATGCGCCGCCACTGGGAGGGCGGGCGGGTCTCGCCCTCGACGGTTTCGGGCGGGGTCCAGTCGATGGTGCGCCTCAAGGGCGGACCTCCCTGGTTCGGGCGCGCGGGGGCGCGGCGGTCGGACGGGTGCGCGGAGCGGCACCGGGGGCAGCATAGCGGGGTTAGCTCATAGTTAGGCAAGCTAATAGTGAGGGTTGCTCTATTCCCGCTGCGTGCCCGCGGTCCCCGCTACCGCCGTCCGGCCTCGTCCGGCCCCCTGACCGGTCTCCGTCCGGTCACCGTCCGACCTCCGTCCGACTTCCGTCCGGCCGCCGTCCGACCGCCGCACGCGCTCCGGCTAGTTGGTGCGGTACGTGCGCGCCGCCTTGTTGGAGACGCCGCCCAGCTTGCCCGAGGGCAGCAGCCGGGCCAGGGCGACCACGGCCTTGTAGCGCTTGCCGGGCACCGACACCGACCGGCCGCGGCCCAGGTCGCGCAGCGCGTCCTCCACCACCCGGTCCGCCGAGAGCCAGGACCAGGCGGGGATGTTGTCGGTGCCCATGCCCGCGCGCTCGTGGAACTCGGTACGGGTGAAGCCCGGGCACAGCGCCATCATCCGCACCCCGCTGCCGCCGAGGTCGCGCAGCACGCCCTGGGTGAAGCTGACCACCCACGCCTTGCTCGCCCCGTACGTGCCGCGCGGCAGGAAGGCGGCCACCGAGGCGACGTTGACGATCGCGCCCCGGCCGCGCTCGCGCATGCCGGGCAGCGCGGCGGTGGTCAGGCGGAGGATCGCCTCGATGTGCACCTTCAGCATGTCCAGCTCGTCCTGCAGGGGCACGGTGCCGAAGGCGCCCTTGTTGCCGAAGCCCGCGTTGTTGACGAGCAGGTCCACCGGGTTCGCGGTGTCGGCGAGGCGGGCCTCGACGGCGCGGATGCCGTCCTCGGTGGCGAGGTCGGCGCGCAGCACCTCCGACTCGGTGCCGTAGCGGGCGCGCAGGTCGGCGGCCGCGCGCTCCAGGCGCTCGGTGTCGCGGGCCACCAGGACGAGCCGGTAGCCGCCGCGGGCCAGACGGCGGGCGAAGGCGGCTCCGATGCCGGCGGTCGCGCCGGTGATCAAGGCTGTGGTCATGTCCAGACCGTACCGACTCGCCGCGAACTCGCCGCATCCGAGCCCGCACCCAGGGCAACGCCGCAGCTCAGGGGGCTGCGGATGCAGGTCGCCGCCGGGGCTCGTAGTGTCGGACGGGGGCGTCGCCCGACCGGGCGGTGAAGTCCAGATGAGGAGGCACATCTGATGCTTACTCAGTTCACGACCGGCACGACCCGGACGCCGCTGGCGACCGAGGCCGAACTCGATGCGCTCGGCACGCTCATGGTGGAGGACGAGGCCGTCGTCAGCGACGCGCCCACGTACCGCCCCGAAGCCGCCGGCGGCCTGCTGCTGGTGGGGCTGCTGCTGCTCGCCCCGAAGCAGCCCAAGGAGAAGACCCGGTAGCCGAGCTCGCCGCCGGGCCCCCAGGGCCCCGCGGGGCACTCCCGCGCCGTGACCGTCACCGACCGTGATTCTTGGTGACCGACGGTCGCCGGTTCCGGTCCGGTGCCTCGTGGAGTCCGCTTCGAGGAGGACCACGCAACCATGCCATTCGCCGATACCCCTCTGCGCGACGAGTACGCCGCCGCAGTCGAGCGGGTGGCGGGCCGGACCCTCGACGCCCTGCGGGGCGCCGGGGGTGCGGTCGCGCTCGCGCCCGACCCGCCCGAGGCGGCGGCCGCCCCCAGGTCGCTGCTGGCCGCCCTGCGGGTGGTCGGGCCCGACCTGTTCGCCCCGCAACTGCTGGCCGGGGCCGACCCCGACGAGACCACGGCGCTGCTGCTGGCCGAGGCGCACCGGGTCTTCCCGCCCGCCGGCGTGACGGGCGCGGAGGGCGACGGGGACGGGAACGCCGTCGTCACCGCCTGGCGGGACTGGGCGGCCGGGGTGCTGCTCGTCCGGGCGCTGGGGACGGCCGGTGACACGGGCCCGGGGGAACGCTTCGTCACCGCGCCGGCTCTCACCCCACCCGCTGTCCGCGCGCCCGCCCCTGCCGTTCCCGGTCACACCGCGTGGCCGGAGCCGCAGCAGTGGCAGCCCTGGTCGATCCGGATGGCGCAGCTGTCCGCCCTCGCCCTGCCCGGACTGGACGGCGCCGTGCACCGCCAGGCCCGCACCCACGCCCTGGCACTCGCCCGGGGCGCCGTACGGTCGATGCTGCGGCGCGACCACCGGGCCGCCGCCCGGCTGACGCGCTGGCTGGCCTGGTGCCGGGCCGAGGGCGTCGCCGTGCCGCTGGAGCTGGAACCGCTGCTGGCCCGCCTGCGGGTGGTGAGCGACGGCAGCGCCCGGATCGCCCTCGAACTGGCCATCGCCACGGCGCTGTTGGACGGCACGGAGGAGCCGGCATGACCGACCACGAGGTCCTCGCCACCGCCCAGCGGCTCGGCTCGCGCGCGCTGGCCTGGCTCGACGCCTCGCACGAGACCGGCTTCGGCGGGCTCGACGACAACATCACCATCGACATCGCCGACCCCAACAACGCCTACAAGCCGATCGGCGAATGCGCGCTCGCCGCCTCGCTGGTGCTGCGCGAGGGCGTCACCGGGCCGGTCGACGCCGAGCGGGCCCGCCGGATGCTCGCCTTCGGCTGGTCCCAGCTGCGGGACGGGAACCTGCTGTACGAACGGCAGTTGAGGCACCTGCTGCTGACCGACCCGCTGGAGGTGTACGCCCACTTCGTCCGGGCCGGGTACCGGCATCCTCCACTGGAGGACCTCGTCGCCTCCCTGGCCGAACTGCGCTCGGTGCACGCCGCCGAGACGGTGCCCAACCGGCGCCTGGCCATCGCCAACGCCCGCCGGGTCACGGGCCTGGAGCGCCGCGCCCCGGACTGGGGCGCCCTGGCCGCCACCACCTGGCTCGGCTCCGCCCCCGAGCCCTGGGCCGTGGACTGGGCCACCGGCTACGACATCACCCACACCGTCTTCCACCTCACCGACTGGGGCGCCCGGCCGGAGAACCTTCCCGAGCCGATGCGCGCCTACGTCCGCGACTGGCTGCCCGTCTGGCTCGACATCTGGCTGGAGGTCGGGCAGTGGGACCTCGCCGCCGAACTGCTCGTCGTCGACGCCTGCATCGGCGAGCCGGTCACCGGGCGGCAGGGCTGGGAGGCGCTCGCCGCCGTGCAGCGCGAGGACGGGCTGATCCCCCGCGACGACGCGCAGCCCGTCGCCGAGGAGCCCGAGCAGGCGTTCAAGGATCACGAACACACCGCCGTGGTCGCGGTGGTGGCCAGCACGGTCACCCTCTCGCGCGCGCTCGGCGGCGCGCAGGCGGCCCTGGCGTGAGCGCCGCGCCTCGCGTGAGCACGTCCCCTCGCGTGGGCACGTCCCGTCTCATGGGCATGCCTGTCGACCGGCTGTACGGGGAGGTCCTGCGGGCCGCCGAGCCGTACGCGACGGCGGTGGCCGTGGCGCTGGTCGAGGGCGGTCGGGCGCAGGTGCGCTGTCACGGCCGACTGGGGCGCGGGCCGGGCGCCGCCGCGTGCACACCGGAGACCGTCTTCGAACTCGGCTCCGTCACCAAGACGTTCACCGCCCTGCTGCTGGCCGACCTCGCCTCGCGCGGCGAACTCTCCCTGGACGACCCGGTGGAGAGCCATCTGCCCCCCGACTGGCGTGCGGCCTCGGTGCGTTCGGGCGGCCCGATCCGGCTGCTGCACCTGGCCACCCACACCTCGGGCCTGCCCCGGCTGCCGCCCGGGCTCCTCGCCGGGGCCGTGCCCGCCTGGTTCAGCAATCCGTACGGCGGCTACGGCGAGCGGCAGTTGAGGGATGGGCTCGCCCGAACCACCGTACGGTCGCGGCCCGGTGGGAGGTACGGGTACTCCAACTACGGGGTCGGGCTGCTCGGGCGCCTGCTCGTCGAGGCGGGCGGCGGACCCTCGTACGGGCAGCTGCTCGCGGAACGGGTCTGCCGGCCGCTCGGCCTGCGCGACACCACCTGCGCCGCCGACGCGCCCGGGCGGGCGACCGGGTACCGGCGTGGGCGGGCGCTGCCGCCCTGGCGCATCCCCGGCCTGCCCGGCGCGGGCGCCGTCCGGGCCGGAGCGGCCGACCTGCTGCACTACCTCCAGGCCCATCTCCAGCCGGGGGACGGCCGGTTGGCGGCGGCGCTGCGCGAGGTGCAGCGGCCCCGGCTGCGCCTGCCGCGCTCCGGCGACCAGCTCGGCCTGATCTGGCAGCACCGGCACTCGGGCGGGCGCGAGCTGTGGTTCCACACCGGCGGCACCCGGGGTTTCACCGCCTTCCTCGGCTTCTCCCCACCCACCGGCACGGCCGTCGCCGCCCTCGCCAACACCGGGCCCAGCCTGGACGGGCGGTTCCTCCAGAGCTCGTACGAACTGCTGAAGGGGCTGGCGCAGGGGAGGTGAGACGCTACGCGGGGACGGCGCGGGCGCGGTCGGCGGCGATGTTGAGCGCGAGTCCCGCGAGGACGGTTCCCATCACGTACCGCTGGACGCGCAGCCACAGGGGCCGGCGGCCGAGGAAGGCCGCGATGGCGCCCGCGCCCATGGCGATCACGCCGTTGACGGTGATGCCGATCGCGATCTGGGTCAGGCCGAGCACCAGGCTCTGCTCACCGACGTGACCGCGCTCCGGCGCCACGAACTGGGGCAGCAGCGAGATGTACATGATGGCGATCTTGGGGTTGAGCAGGCAGGTCAGGAAGCCCATCGTGAACAGCTTGCGCGGGGAGTCCGGCGCGAGCTCCTGCGGGGCGAACACCGCCGTGCCGCCCGGGCGCACCGCCTGCCAGGCGAGCCACAGCAGGTAGCCGGCGCCGGCCAGCTTGATCGCCGTGTAGAGCGCCGGCACCACCGAGAACACGGCGGAGACCCCGGCCGTCACCGCGACCAGGTACACCAGGAAGCCCAGGGCCACGCCGAGCAGGGAGACCAGGCCCGCGCGGCGGCCCTGGGAGATCGAGCGCGAGACCAGGTAGATCATGTTCGGGCCGGGGCTCAGTGCCATGCCCAGTGCGACGGCGGCTATGCCGAGGACCGCGTGTCCGTCGGCGGCCAGAAACAGGTTGTCCATGACTGGGAGGCTAGGGCGGGCAGACGCCTCGATGCAATGATGACTTTGCACTCGGTGCAATCGAGCGTGAGCGCCTGACGAGGGAAGGGGCCCCGGTGACCAGGGACGAAGTGAGCCGGGAGGACGCGACCCGGCGGGACGCGAACCGGGGGGACGCGAACCGGGGGGACATGGCCCGGGACGACTACCGGACGATCGCCGACGCGGTCGCGGCCGACATCGAGGCCGGACGGCTGCGGCCCGGCGAACAGCTGCCCACCCAGCGCGCCTTCGCCCGCCGCCGAGGGATCGCCCCCTCCACCGCCACCCGCGTCTACCGGGAACTCGCCCGGCGCGGGCTGACCACCGGCGAGGTCGGGCGCGGCACCTTCGTCCGCGCCGGGCAGGGCGCGCGGGACGGGGCCCGGGACGGCCGGGTCGCACTCGCCGAACCGGGCACCGGGCCCGTCGACCTCGAGCTCAACTTCCCCGGCGTGCCCGACCAGTCGGCGCTGCTCGCCGGCTCCCTGACGCCGCTGCTGCGACCGGACGTCCTCGGCGAGGCCCTGCGGCCGGTCGGCGTGGCCGGGACGGCGGCGGCGCGGGACGCCTTCGCCGCGCTCGCCTCCCGGTCCTGCGGGGGCCCGGAGCTCGCGCCGGACTCCCTGCTGTTCGCGGGCAACGGGCGGCAGTTGATGGCGGCGGCCCTCTCGGCGCTGGCCTCGCCCGGGCAGCGGGTGGGGGTGGAGGAGATGACGTACCCGGTGGTCAAGGCGATCGCCGGGCAGCTGGGCATTCGGCTCGTACCGCTGGCGGTCGACGAGGACGGGCTGCTGCCCGAGGCGGTGGCCGCCGCGCACCGGGCCGCGCCGCTGAAGGCGCTGTACGTGCAGCCGCGGCTGCACAACCCGCTCGGGGCGACCATGCCGCCGCAGCGGGCCGAGGCGCTGGCGCGGGAGGTGCGGCGGCTGGACCTGCCGGTGGTGGAGGACGCGGTGTGGTCCTTCCTCTGCCTGGGGGTGGACGCCTTCGCCTCCTACGCGCCCGAGCGCACGGTGCTCGTCGACAGCCTGACCAAGCGGCTCGGCGCGGGCCTGAGCGTCGGGTTCGCGGTGGCGCCGCAGGGCGTGCGCGAGCGGATGGCCGGGGCGCTGCGCTCGGCCGGGGCCACGCCGAGCGGGTTCGCCCTGGAGGCGGCGGTGCGCTGGATCGGGGACGGCACGGTGGCGGCGGTCGCGGCGGCCAAGCAGGCGGACGCCGTCGCCCGGCAGGATCTGGCGCGCACCGTGCTGACCTCGCGCCGGGTACGGGCGGACGGGCGCTCGTACGTGCTGTGGTGGCCGCTCGCGGCGCCCTGGCGTGCGGAGACCTTCACGGCGGCGGCGGCACGCGCGGGCATCTCGGTCACCCCGGCGGAGGCGTTCGCCGTCGACCCCCGGCGCTCCCCCGCCGCCGTCCGCCTCGCCCTGGCCTCGCCTCCGCTCCCGGTGCTGGGGCGGGCGCTGGCGCAGCTGCAGCGCATCGAGGCGGAGGGGCCGGGGGTGGGGATCTGACGGGTTGCCCGGGCCGGCCGGGTGCTCCACGCTGAGGCCATGCGGAGACTGATCTACGGCATGAACCTGACCCTGGACGGCTACATCGCCGCGCCCGGCGACGACATCGGCTGGAGCGGACCGCCGAGCCCCGAACTGTTCCGGTTCTGGCTCGAGCTCGAGCAGGCGAGCGGCCTGACGCTGTACGGGCGCAAGCTGTGGGAGACCATGAGCTCCTACTGGCCCACCGGCGACCGGCAGCCCGGCGCCACCCCGGCGGAGATCGAGTTCGCGCGGACCTGGCGGGACACCCCGAAGGTGGTGTTCTCCTCGACGATCGGCACCGACGACGGCACGCTCGACTGGAACACCCGCCTGGTCACCGGCGACGCGATCGCCGAGATCGCCCGGCTCAAGGCCGAGGACGGCGCCCCGATGAACATCGGCGGCGCCACGCTCGCCGCGGCGGCCATGCGCGCCGGGCTGATCGACGAGTACGTGATCGCCGCCCATCCCGTCCTGGTGGGCGGCGGCACGCCGTTCTTCACCGCGCTGGAGGGCTGGGTGCGGCTGGACCTGCTGGAGACGCGGACGCTGTCCGGCGGCGTGGTCCTGAGCAGGTACGAGACGAGGCGCTGAGCGGCTTCGCTCACCCGACGGCGAACGGATAACGGATTTCACCATCTGTCATCCGTTCGCCGTCATCCGTCACCTGACATCTGACATCTGTTCGCTGTCGGCTGTCGGCTGTCGAACGTCCGCCGTCCGCCGTCAGCTGTGATCCGTCCGCTGCGACCTGTTCGCCGTGTCCGCGGCCCCGCCCGCGCCGACCGCGCGCAGCCGGGAGGCGGCGGTGGCGGCGAGCTGCGGGGCGAGCTTGGCGACGTCCCGCGAGCCGACCACGGCGATCAGGCTCGGCAGCAGCCACCGTACCGGCTGCATGCCCCGCAGCCACGCCTGGGCGTAGACGTGCGCCGAGCGCCGCGCGATCCCCGCGACCAGCCGGTCCACGGCGGGCTCCAGCGGGTACGTCTTGTTGGCCGGCCAGGGCAGCTTGCTGCGCATCTGCCGGAGCACGGTGTCCTCGTCGGCGCCACGGACCATGTCCGTGTCGGTCCAACTCAGGTACCCCACACCGACCTTGACGCCCTGGTAGGCGACCTCGGCGCGGATCGAGTGGGCGAACGCCTCCACCCCCGCCTTGCTGGCGCAGTAGGCGCTCATCAGCGGCGCGGGGGTCAGCGCCGCCAGCGAGGCGATCTGCAGCAGGTAACCGCGGCTCTCGGCGAGCGCGGGCAGGAAGGCCCGGGCGGTGGCCACGCTGCCGAGCAGGTTGACCTCGATCACCCGGCTGAACGCCCGGTGGTCGCTGTCCATCATCGGCCCGCCGAGCGCGATCCCGGCGTTGGCGACCACGGCGTCGATCCGCCCGTAGTGCTCCTTGATCCGCCCGGCGACCTCGCTCAGCGACTCGAGGTCGGTGACGTCCGCCTCCCAGCTGGTGGCGGAGGGGCCGCACTGCGCCGCGACGGCCTTCAGCTCGACGGGCTCCAGCCCGAGCAGCGCGACCTTGGCGCCGCGCCGGGCCAGCTTGCGGGCCAGTGAGGCACCGACCCCGCGCGCGGCCCCGGTGACGACGACGACCTGCTCGGACAACGGACGGATGGCGTTCATGCGACGACGGTCCTCTCGACCTCGGGTTCGGCGGTGAAGGAGGCCCCGGGCAGGTACGCGGCGGCCATCCGGTGGATCTCGGCGGCGACCTCGGCGGGCCGCTCCAGCGGCGCCATGTGGCCGACGCCGGGCAGCAGCAACAGCCCCTGGGGGTCGGGCAGTTCGGAGACCATGCGGTGCGCGTGCACCGGCGGGGTGAGCCGGTCCGCGGTGCCGACCACCACGGCGGTCGGCGCGGCGAGCCGGGCGAGCCCGGCGTGGACGTCCAGCCGGGCGAGTACCCCGGCCCAGCCGGCGCGTACGGAGGTCGGGCAGGCGTGCACGATCCGCGCCGTCGCCTGGGCCTGCCCGGCGGGCGAACCCGGGCCCATCGTCGCGTACTTGAGCGCGGCCCGGCTGACGGGCGTGACCGGCCCCAGCGGCATCCGGGAGCGCAGCAGCTGCCGGTGCAGGAGGCGGCGCAGCCCGGCCGGGCGCAACGACCCCGGCAGGACGTTCAGTTCGGCGAGCAGCTCGCCCGGCCCGGTGGAGACCAGGACGGCGGCGGCCGTACGTTCGGCGACCTCGGCCCGCCCTCCGGCGGCCATGATGGTCATCCCGCCCATGCTGTGCCCGGCGAGGACGGCCCGCTCCCCCGCCGGAACGGTGCGGTGGAGGACGGCGGCGAGGTCGTCGGCGAGCACCCGGGTGGAGTAGCGGGCCCGGCTCGGCGGGATCTCGCTGCGCCCGTGGCCGCGCTGGTCGTAGGCCACCACCCGGTAGCGGTCGGTGAGCCGGCGGATGACGGGGGCCCAGAAGGCGGTGGAGCAGGTCCAGCCGTGGGCGAGCACCACGGTCGGCGCGTCGGGGCGGCCGTGCACCTCGACGTGCAGCCGCAGGCCGTCGGCGGTGAGGACGCCGAACTCCTCTGCGGGTACGGGCGGTTCGTAGTCGGCGGGCGGCTGGACGCTCACGCGGAGACCTCCTGGGCGGTCCGGGTGGTGGTGGCCGGTGCGGGGCGCAGGGTGAGCTCGTACTCACCGAGGTCGACCTTGCGGGTGGCGCGGCGGAAGGAGGTGGTGGAGCCGGGCCACAGCACGGTGTTCTTCCCGTTGGGGTCGAGGTACCAGCTGCGGCAGCCGCCCGTGGTCCACACCGTGCGGTCCATCCGGTGCTGGAGCTCGAGGTTCCACTGCCGCTGGGCACGGGCGGTGGGCTGCATGGCGGCGGCGCCGACGGCGTCGAGCGTGGTCAACGCGTCGATCATGTAGTTCAGTTGGGACTCGATCATAAGGATCATCGAGCTGTTGCCCAGGCCCGTGTTGGGGCCGATCACGAAGAACAGGTTGGGGAAGCCGCGCACGGTCGAGCCGCGCAGCGCCTCCATCCCGCCCTTCCACTCCTCGGCGAGGATTCGGCCGTCGACGCCGAACACCCGGGAGCCGATGGGCATGTCGGTGACGTGGAAGCCGGTGCCGAAGACGATGGCGTCCGCCTCGTGCTCGCTGCCGTCCGAGGCGACGAGGGTGGAGCCGCGCACCTCGCGCAGTCCGGAGGCGACGACCTCGGTGTTGGCGGCGGCGAGCGCCGGGTAGTAGGTGTTGCTGAGCAGGATGCGCTTGCAGCCGATGCGGTAGTCGGGGGTGAGCTTGGCGCGCAGCGCCGGGTCGGCGACGCCCTGGGCGAGGTGGCGTTCGGCGAGCTGCTGGACGACGCGCAGCAGTCCGGGGCGGCGGACGAAGGCGTCGACCTGGAGTTCCCGTAGAGCGAACAGGGCGCCCCGGCGCAGGCTCCCGGTGAGCGGCACCCGGCTGTGCAGCCACTTCTCCAGCCGGCTGATCTCGCGGTCGCGGCGCGGCAGGACCCAGGCGGGGGTGCGCTGGAAGACGGTGAGCTTTCCGACCCGGGGCTGGATCGAGGGGATGATCTGGGCGGCGGAGGCGCCGGTGCCGACCATCGCGACGCGCTTGCCGGCGAGGTCGTAGTCATGGTCCCAGCGGGAGGAGTGGAACACCTTGCCGGGGAAGGCGTCGAGGCCGGGCAGGTCGGGGATCTGCGGGTCGGCGAGGGGTCCGGCGGCGGAGACGATCGCGTCGGCCGTCCAGGTGCCGGCGCTGGTGGTGATCCGCCAGCGGGTCCCCTCCTCCTCCCAACGGGCTTCCAGCACCTCGGTGTTGAAGCGCAGGTGCGGGCGCAGCCGGAAGACGGTGGCGACCTTCTCCAGGTAGGCGCGGATGTCCGGCTGGCCGGAGAAGCTGCGCGGCCACTCGGGGTTGGGGGCGAAGGAGAAGGAGTAGAGGTGCGAGGGCACGTCGCAGGCGCAGCCGGGGTAGCTGTTGTCGCGCCAGGTGCCGCCGACGGAGTCGGCGCGTTCCAGCACGACGAAGTCGGTGATGCCGGCGCGGCGCAGCCTCACTGCCGCTCCGAGGCCCCCGAAGCCGGAGCCGATCACCGCGACCCGCACGTGGGGGGCCTCCTCGACGGTGGCGGCCTCCCCCGCGACGACGGCGTCGGGCACCGCGGCCGGGCCGGAGCGGGGGCGCTTGCTGCTGGCTGCCATGCGGCCAACCTCCTGAGGGTGGGGGCGGTGATCGTCGCACTCTCCCGGGGCCCGCGTCACCCGAGCCCCCGGCAATCGCGCCAGTAATCACTGGCATGATTGGGAGGGTAGCCCCTGCCGACACCGGAGGGAAGACGCCCGACGGCCCCGGTTCACCCCGTTGTTCCCGCACCCTCCCCTGCCGCGCACGCCCCTCCCCGCCGCACGCCCCTCCCCACCGCGCACCCCCGCCCGCGCCGCGCACCTATGCTGATCGCCGTGGACAAGGTCAGAGCTGCCGGGGACGACAGGCGCGAGTACCGGGTGGAGGAACTGGCCGAGGCCGCCGGGATCACCACCCGCACCCTGCGCTTCTACCGCGAGCGCAAACTCCTCCAGCCGCCCCGCAAGGAGGGCCGGATCGCCTGGTACGGCGAGGAGCACCTCGCCCGGCTGCGGATGATCGCCGAACTGCTGGAACGCGGCCACACCCTGGAGGGGATCACCGAGCTCATCGACGCCGGCGAGAGCGGGCGCGACGTCGCCGGCCTCATCGGCCTCGCGGCGGCGATCGTCGCGCCCTGGTCCGACGAGACCCCCGTGCGCCTCGACTGGGAGGAGCTCAAGTCGGCCTTCGGCGACCAGCTCACCGAGGAGAACACCGCCGAGTCCATCGCCCAGGGCTACATCACCGTCGACGAGGACGGCATCACCCACGTCAGCCGCCGCCTGCTGGACGCCACCACCGAACTGGTCACCCAGGGCGTGCCGCTGGCGGCCGTGCTCGACGCCAGCCGTCGCACCCGCGAACACGTCGACGCCATCGCCGAGATCTTCATCGAGGTGGTCGGCGAACACCTCCTCAGCGCCCTGTCCGCCGACACCCCCCTGCCCCCCGGCGAGGCCGCCCGCCTCACCGAGCGCATCCTGCGCGTCCGCCCGCTGGCCAGGACCGTCGCCGACGCGCAGTTCACCCTCGCCATGGACCGCCGGGTCCACGCCGAGTACGACGACCTCCTGCGCCAGCGCCGCGAATCCGGCGAGCCCGAGGCTCCGTAGCCCTACCCCTCGTCGTCCACGGCCCCCGGCGCCAGGGCCGGGGACGGGAAGACGTGCCGCGCCTCGCCGCCCGACCACCAGACACCGATCGCGAACACCGCCGTCGCCTCCAGCAGCCCGGCCCGCTCCAGGCCCCCGCAGGGCACCGGCTCGCAGCCCATCGAGGCCACCAGCTCGGCGGCGAGCCCGGCGGCGGCCGGGTCGTCCGCGCAGTACGGGACGCCGAGCGGCGCGCCCTCGAAGCTCGGCTTCGCCAGCGTCCAGATGCTCTCGTGGCAGACGCCGAACACCTTCACCACCCGTGCCCCGGGCGCCGCCGAGGCGAGCCGCCGGGCCAGCGAGTCGGTGCCCCCGTCCGTGGTCAGCGCGGGGCCGCCCTCCCCGGGGGCCATCGGGACGGTGCAGTCCAGCAGCACCCGCCCGCGCAGGTCACCGGCGAGCGAGGCCACCACCTCCTGCGCCGCACCGCCCGGCAGGGCCACCAGCACGGCCTCGCCGAAGCGTGCCGCCTCCGCCAGGGTGGCGCCGCCCGTCGCCCCGATCTCCTCCGCGAGCCGGCGAGCCTTCTCCTCGTCGCGCCCGCCCACCAGCACCCGGTGCCCGGCCCGTACGAAGGCCCCGCCGAGCGCCTTCGCCATCGCGCCCGTGCCGAGCACGCCGATGCCGATCGGTCGCTTCGTCTCCATGTCCACTCCCCTGGTCCGCCGCCCGCACCCTGCGGACCGCCGTACTCCGGACGCTAGAGGAGCCGATGCACACCTCGGGGTACGCAACGGATCGGGCAGGATGGACGCATGGACGCACGCATGGACGCACGCCTGGACTCCCTGCGGGACGAACCCGACCTGGGCGGCGCCGTGTTCGCCGCCGACTGCCGCGCCCGGCTGGCCTTCGAGGTGATCGCCAACCGCTGGGACTCCGTCGTGGTGTACGTCCTCGGCGAGGGCGGCCCGATGCGCCCCCGGGCGCTGCTGGCCCGGATCGGCGGGATCAGCCCGAAGGTCCTCAACGAGACCCTGCGCCGGCTGGAGGACAACGGCCTGGTGGAGCACCGCCGTTACGCCGAGGCCCCGCCCCGGGTCGACTACGCGCTGACGGCCGCGGGCACCGCGCTGCTCGGCCCGATCCGCGCGCTCGGCGCCTGGGCCGACGAGCACGGGGACGCGGTGCTCGCCGCCCAGGACCGCCGCGACCGGCGGGCCGAGGCCGGCTGACACCGCCCGCTGTCAGTGCCCACTGGCACCGCCCGCTGTCAGTGCCCACTGGCACCGCCCGCTGTCAGTGCCTCGTGCGAGGCTCCTCGGGCACATCCCACGTGCGGTCTCACATGCGACACCCGATACTTGACACTCCGGAGGCACAGGTGCCCAGCGATCTGGACGAACTCGAGGTCCTCACGCTCTTCGTGACGGACGTCCCCGCCGCGAAGGCGTTCTACCAGGAGGTCTTCGGCCTCCCGGTCGTCTACGAGGACGACGCCTCGGCGGCACTGCGGCTGCGCAACCTCCTGCTGAACCTGCTGACCGCGAAGCAGGCCCCCGAGCTGGTCGAGCCCGCGCGGGTGGCCGCCGAGGGCGCGGGCGTACGGGCGCTGCTCACCGTACGCGTGCCGGACGTGGACGCGGTCTGCGCCCAACTCGCCGAGCGGGGCGTCGAGTTGCTCAACGGCCCGGTGGACCGGCCCTGGGGCCGTCGCACGGCGGCGTTCGCCGACCCGTCCGGGCACGTGTGGGAGATCGCCCAGGACCTGCCGAGGTAACCGGCCGTACGGGAACGGGGCCCCGCCGAACCGCACCCAGAGGTTCGACGGGGCCCCGCTGCGGGCGGACGGCCGGTCCGGGGAGCGCCCAACTCGCCCCCGGACCGGCCTCAGGCCCTGACCGGTCGACGTCAGCCGACGGTCAGCCGACGTCAGTTGACGTTCACGGCCGTCCAGGTCGCCGCCACCGCGTTGTACTCGGTGCCGCCGGAGCCGTACAGGTCGGCGGCCGCGCTCAGGGTGGCCGCCCGGGCGCCCGCGTAGTCGGTGGTGGAGGTGAAGTAGACCGTCAGCGCGCGGTACCAGATCTGCGCGGCCTTGTCGCGGCCGATGCCCGCGAGCGAGGAGCCGTCGGCCGTCGGGCTGTTGTAGTCGAACCCGTTGATGCTCTTCGCGCCGCTGCCCTCGGAGAGCAGGTAGAAGAAGTGGTTCGCCACGCCGGAGGAGTAGTGGACGTCCTTGTTGCCGACGCCCGCGTCCCAGTAGTCGGCCGAGGCGCCGTCCTTGCTCGGCTGGTCCATGTAGCGCAGCGGGCTGCCGTCGCCGCGCAGGTTGATCAGCTCGCCGATCCAGTAGTTCGGCGGGTTGGAGGGCAGGTTGGCGTACCACTCGACCATCGTGCCGAAGATGTCCGAGGTGGCCTCGTTGAGGCCGCCGGACTCGCCCGAGTAGTTGAGCGCGGCGGTCGCGGCGGTGACGCCGTGCGTCATCTCGTGGCCGGCGACGTCGATCTCGGTCAGCGGGGCGGCGTCGTTGGCGCCGTCGCCGTACGACATGCAGAAGCAGTCGTCGCTCCAGAACGCGTTGACGTAGTTCGAGCCGTAGTGGACGCGGCTCAGCGCACCGACGCCGTCGTTGCGGATGCCGTTGCGGCTGAAGGTGTTCTTGTAGAAGTCCCAGGTGGTCGCGGCGCCGAACTGGGCGTCCACGGCGGCGGATTCACGGTTGTTGTTGGTGCCGTCACCGAAGCTGTTGGCGGTGTTGGCGAACAACGAGCCGCTGCCCGACTGGCCGTTGTTCATGTCCGCGGTGGACTGGCCGCCGCGGCCGGCGTCCTTCAGCTCGAACTGCGAGCCGTTCTGGTTGGTGTTCAGCGGCACCTGGCCGACGAAGATGCCGTTGCCGGTGCCGGCCGCCGTCTGGACCTTCTCGTGGGTGGAGAGGACCTGGCCACTGGCCGCGTCGGTGACCAGGACCTGGCTGCTCGGGGTGCCGTCCCGGCGCACGCCCTCGACGGTGGTGCGGTAGGCCAGGCGCGGGGTGCCGTCGTTGGCCCAGACGACCAGCTCGGCCTTGCCGGTCTGGTGCACGTCGGCCAGCGGGGACTCGTCGGCGTCGAGGGTCTGGCCGACCGTGGCCTTGACGGCGCCGGTGGCGCCCGCGGCGGCCTGGTCGGCCGGGATCCGCGGGGTGAGGCTCGGCAGCGCGATCGTGGCGGCCACGGCCTTGTTCACCGACTTCACGCCGCCGGTGGCGCCCTGGTGGACGACCAGGTCGCCGCCGAGGACGGGCAGGCCCGCGTAGGTGCGCTCGAAGCGCAGGTGCCGGGTGCCATCGCGGTCGACGACGGCGTCCTTGGCGACGAGCTTCTCCTGGGCGCCGAGGCCCAGCGCCTGGGCCAGCGGGCCGGACTGGCCGGCGGCCACCGCGAGGACGGCGGCGTGCTGGCGGGCGGCCTGGGCCTTGGGCGTGGAGGTGGCGGGGGCGGCCTCGGCGGCGCCCACCTGGACGACACCGGTCAGCAGGGCGGTGGCCGAGACGACGGCGACGGCCGCGAGCTTACGCTTCACGTACGAGTCCTTCCGGGAAACCGCGTATGGGCGCGGTCGCGCCGCGTCCCGGGGGCCGGGGTCGGCACCATGGGGGCGGAACGGGCGCTGACGTGCAATGACCCCGTACAGTCGGACGGCTCGCCACCAAGGGGTGGGGGTGGGGGCTGCCGCCGGGGGATGAGCAGAAGCATGACAATCCCGTCGCCGGATTGACAGGTCTGCATCAGTTGTTGGCCAGGTCCCGCCAGTTGGCAAAGAAGGTCAAGTGCCGGGCGAAAAGGGACGATTCGACCCACCCGGAGCGAGGCCCCGCCCGAGGCCACCGCCGACCGCCTGGGGTGACACCCGACCGCCCGTCGCGTCCGGTCGCATCCGGTCGCGACCGCTCGCGCCCCCGGCACGAACCGGGCCGCCGGCCGAGTTTTACATTCCTGTAGAAGTTCGCACACATGCTCTTGACACCCGGTTGGCGAGGTCCCGCCACAGGGCCCCCTTGTCCACTGCCCGGGGCCTCTGCTAACCCGCCGCCATCTGCGACTACCCGCAGCTACCCGCAGCTACCCGCGCGAGGACCCGAGCCGCTCCCGCACCTCCACGAGCCTGCGCTCCAACTCCGCACGGCGGGCGGGCCATTCCTCCCGGATGATCGAGAAGACCGCCGCGTCCCGCAGCAGGCCCTCCTCCCCCGGCGCCCAGGACCGCGCCGAACTGCGCAGCACCCCCTCGAAGACCGCCCCCGTCTTCAGGATCGCCGCCCGCGAACGGGCGTTGCGGGCATCGGTCTTGAGGTCCACCCGGCCCACGCCCCACTCCTCGAAGGCGTGCCGGAACAGCAGGTACTTCGCCTCGGTGTTCAGCCCCGACCCCTGCGCCGAGGAGGCCAGCCAGGTGAAACCGACCTCCACCGCGAACAGCGAACCGTCGAACTTCCCGCCGTCGAACGGCAGTCGGCGCGGCTCCCAGTACGCCGTCGCGCCGATCACCCGCCCCGAGGCCCGCTCCACCTGCACGTAAGGGGAGAGCAGCCCGGCGTCCCGGCGCGCGAACTGGGCGTCGATGTACGCCGGCACGGAGTCCGCGGCGGGCACCCAGGTGAACCCGTACGAGTCCCGGTCCTCCCCCGCCGCGAGCGCCAGCCCCTCGGCGTGCCGCCGCTCCAGCGGCTCCAGCCGGACGAACTCGCCCTCCAGCACGGGGCCTTCCAGCAGCCGAACCTGCGCGCCGGTCACTTCTGGAACCTCCACTGCTGGGTCGCGTTGCCCGGTGTACAGGCGGTCATGGTGAGCTGGTTGCCCACCCCGTTGGCCGTCAGGCAGTTCGCACCGCCGTTCTCGGCGATGGTGTAGGCGCCGTTGCCGACCGAGGTCTTGACCCACAGGTTGAGGATGTCCATGTAGTCGCCGAGGACGACCGCGCGGTCCCCCATCCTCTGGACGAGCCTCGCGCCGTTGTTGTTGCACGCGTTGTACGAGGAGTAGGCGCTGTCGGCGGCGAGCCAGCCGTACTGGGTGTTGCCGCCCAGCACGACCGGGTTGCCCTTCACGTTCGGGTCGGCGTTGGCCAGTCCGATCGACGCCCCGTACTGGACGTTGACGATGCGCGTCCAGGCGTCGCCGCCGCACTCCGGCGGGCGCGCCGGGGTCTGCGGCGGCGGGTTCCCGCCACCGGCCGAGGCGCCCGTGCCGCTGGAGGTGTTCTGCTGCGCGGGCGGCGGGGCGGGGTTGTTGTTCACCGGCGGACGGGCCTGGGTGCCGCCGTTGCCCCCGCCGTTGCCTCCGCCCGCGCCGCCGCTGTTCGTCCCACCGCTGTTCGTCCCACCACTGCCGCTCGACCCGCCGTTGCCACCCGCCGCCGACGGCGCCGGTACGGGCTGCTGCGGCTGCGGCTGCGCCGCGTCCGGGGTCGCCGGCGGCGCCGTGGTGGCGGCCTGGGGTGTGGGGGGCGCCGTGGTGGCGGCCGTGCCGGTGCCCGCGACGCCCGTGCCCGTACCGGCGGCTGCCGGGGCGCTGATCGCGGTGGTCGGGGCGGGCGCCGCATCCGAGCTGAACGGGTTGCGGTCGACGAACAGCGCTCCCGCCGTCCCGAGCGAGAGGACCACCGGGACGATGACCGGCACCAGCATCCTGCGGCGCCCACGGCGCTCGCTCGGCTCGGTGGCCGCGTTCGGGCCCACCCTCACGACGGGCTCCGCCCCCGGAGCGGGCGCGGCGGGCGCGTCCTGCGTGGGCGCGGCGGCTATTCGCCGGGCGCCCTTCCACAGCCTGACCGTCCGCGTTCCGGTCTCACCGGCGGGCATCCCGGCGGCCGCTCGCGCCGCGGCCGCCATCTCGGAGGCGCTGGCGAACCGGTCCTCCGGCGCCTTGGCCAGTGCCCTGGCGACCAGCGCCCGCACCGGCGCCGGAAAGGTCCCGGGCAGTTCCGGCGCCGGCTGGTGGACGTGCTTGTACGCCAGCTGCACGGCCCCGCCGTCGAAGGGCAGGCTCCCGGTCAGCATCTCGTAGCAGACGACGCCCATGGAGTAGAGGTCCGAGGAGGGCGTGATGGGGTTGGCGCGGTCGTGGGCGGCCTGTTCGGGCGACATGTAGGCGGCGGTGCCGACGAACCCGCCCGTCATGGTGATCTTCGTGCCGGCGATCGCGAGGGCGATGCCGAAGTCGGCGACGAACAGGGCCCCGTCCTCGCGCACCATCAGGTTGGAGGGCTTGATGTCCCGGTGGACGATGGCGCGCTGGTGGACGGCCTGCAGGGCGTCCAGGGCGTCGGCCACCAGGGTGAGGGCCCGCTCGGGCGGCATCCGGCCCTCGTCCTTGAGCAGGGTGCTGAGCGCCCGGCCCTCGATCAGGTCCATCACGATGTAGGCGAAGGGCTCGCCGCCATCGGTGTCCTCCCCGCGGCTCTCCCCGTAGTCGTGGACGCCCACGATGCCCGGGTGGCCGATCGCCGCGACGACCTGCGCCTCCCGGCGGAACCGCTCGATCTGCGTGGGCTCCTCCAGCAGGCCCGCGTTGAGGATCTTGACGGCCACCTCGCGCTTGAGGTTGGCGTCCTGGGCGCGCCAGACCGTCCCCATCCCCCCGCGTCCGAGCGGTTCCGTCAACCGGTACCGGTCGTTGAGCACGGTGCCCGCGCCGATCATGCCCCTACCCCCGTTTGTGTCATGCCCCGACCCGGCAGGTCGTCGGCACACAGTGTGCCAGAGGGCTTCACGGGCTCAGCGGCCGCGTGAGGACCGGTGATTGGGCGCGGAGGTACCGGACGGGTACTCAGGCGCTCCAGGTGCGGGAGCAGAGCACCAGCCGGTAGCCGTCCGGGTCGGATATCGTCACGCCGAACTCGTCCCAGTACGGGTTGTGGGAGCCCACCCGGGTGCCGCCGGCCGCCTCCAGCCGCGCGACCAGGGCGTCGTCGACGGGCGCGCCGAGGTAGACGACGAAGAGGTCGTCGACGGTCGGGGTCGGCTCCAGCGGGTTCTCGGGGTCGTGGGTCAGCTCGAAGTGCCAGGCGCCGCCGGGCGGACCGACCATCAGCAGGTCGTGGTGGCCGGGGACGCGCTCGGTGGTGCGCCACAGCACGTCGAGCCCGAGGCCGTCGGCGTAGAAGCGCTCGGCGGCCGCGAGGTCCCGGGAGGGGCGGGCGATCCGGACCCGCGTCGTCGCATCGATCATGCGCGCGACGCTAGCGCATGCCTCTGACACCCGGACAGGCCGTGACGACCGCGACGGCTGGGACTACTGGGACAGCCAGGAGGGCCGGGACAGCCGGGACGGCCAGGAAGGCCCGGCAGCACACCGTTTGACGTGGTTAGGAAATGCTAACCTAAGATGTCGCCTCGTGCTGAGAACCGAACCGCCGGGCCCCACGGACCCACCGGCGACCCCCCGTTCCTCGGTGGCCAGGCGGCCCCTGCTGCTGGCCGCCGGACTGTGTGCCCTGGTGCTGTGCGCCGCGCTGAGCCTCGCGCTCGGCTCGCGATCCATCCCCCTGAGCACCGTCCTCGACGCCCTGACCGGCGCCGCCCACGGAGGCGACGCCGACGTGGTGACGGGCCTTCGCGTCCCGCGCACCGTCATCGGACTGGCCGTCGGCGCGGCCCTCGGCGTCGCCGGGGTGCTCGCCCAGGGCGTGACCCGCAACCCGCTGGCCTCCCCCGTCACCCTCGGCATCAACGCCGGGGCGAGCCTCGCCGTGGTCGCCGCGATCTACACCCTGGACCTGACCCGCCCGGTGCAGTACGTCTGGTTCGCCTTCGCCGGCGCGGGCGTCGCCGCCGTCGCCGCCTACGCCATCTCGCGTCGCGGCGGGCAGCTGGACCCGGTGCGCCTCGCGCTCGGCGGGACGGTGCTCACCGTGGTGCTCTCCTCCTGGACCTCCTCCCTGATGCTGGCCAGCAACCGCACCCTGGACGAGGCCCGCTTCTGGCTGGCCGGCTCCGTCGCCGGGCGCCACCTGGACACCCTCACCCCCGTGCTGCCCTTCCTCGCCCTCGGCCTGCTGGCGGCCTTCCTCGTCGCGCCCGCGCTCAACGCGCTCGCGCTGGGCGACGAGACCGCGCAGTCCCTGGGCGTGCCCGTGGCCCGCATCCGCCTCACCGGCGGGCTGGCCGTCGTGCTGCTCGCGGGCAGCGCCGTCGCCGTCGCCGGCCCGGTGGCGTTCATCGGACTGGCGGCCCCTCACCTGATGCGCCCGCTGCTCGGCAACGACCACCGCTGGCTGGTGCCCGGCTGCCTGATCGCGGGACCGCTGCTGCTGCTCACCGCCGACATCCTGGGCCGGCTGGTGGTGCGGCCCTCCGAGATCGAGGTCGGCATCGTCACCGCCTTCCTCGGCGCCCCGCTGCTCGCCGTGCTGGCCCGGAAGGTGGCCCGATGAGCGCCCCCGCACCGAGGAGCACGCCCGCGCCGAGGAGCGCCCCCACGCCGATGAGCGCCTCCGCGCCGATGAGCGCGATCACCCGGCGCCGGGCCCGCACGGCCGCCTGGTCGCTGCTGGCCGCTGCCCTCCTCGTCCTGCTCACCGGCGTCGCGCTCGGCACCGGCCAGGTCGACATCCCCTTCTGGGACGCCCTGCGCGCCCTGTTCGGTCAGGGCGCGGGCGGCGACGTCCTGGTGGTGCAGCAGTTCCGGGCGCCGCGGGTGGTCTCGGCGCTGATCGCCGGCGCCGCGCTGGCCGTGGCGGGCTCGATGCTGCAGCGGCTCTTCCGCAACCCGCTGGCCGCCCCCGACACCATCGGCATCACCGGCGGGGCCTCCTTCGGCGCGGTGCTGATGCTCGCCACCGGCGCCTCCCAGCAGTTCATCCCGCTGGCCGCCGTCGGCGGCGGGCTGCTGGCGGCACTGCTGCTCGGCGCCTTCGCCTGGCGCTCGAAGATGGCCGTCACCCGGCTGGTGCTGGTGGGCCTGGCGGTGCAGCAGGGCCTGGCCGCCGCCGTGAACCTGATGATCGTACGATTCCCGGCCGAACTGGCCTCCTCGGCGATGCAGTGGACCACCGGCTCCCTCTACGGCCGCAACTGGACGGAGGTGTGGATCGGCGGCGGCGCCATCGCCGGGTGCGCGGCCGTCGCCCTGCTGTGCCAGCGGCGCATCGCCGTCCTCGACCTCGGGGACGACTCGGCCGGGGGCCTCGGCCTCGACCCCGCCCGGGACCGCCTGCGGCTGCTGCTGCTCACCATCACCCTCGCCTCGCTGGCCGCCGCGCTCACCGGACCGGTCGCCTTCGTGGCGCTCGCCGTCCCCCACCTCGTCCGGCTGCTCGCCGGGCCGCCCACCCCCGGCACGCTCGGCCTCACCGCGCTCACCGGCGCCGTGCTGCTGCTGGGCGCCGACCTCCTCGTCCTGCACGTGATCCCCGTCCACGGCCTGCCGGTCGGTGCCGTCACCGCCACCCTCGGCGCGCCCTGGCTCCTGGTGCTGATGATCCGCCAGGGCCGGCTTCCCCAGAGGAGCAGCTGATGACGACCCCCACTCCCGCGCAGACCTCTTCGGCGCAGACCCTTCCCACGCAGCAGCCTCCCGCGCGCAACCGGCTCGCCGCCCGGGGCCTCGGGCTGCGCTACGGCGACCTGACGATCGTCGACGGGCTGGACCTCGAACTGCCCGGCGGCGCCGTCACCGCGATCGTCGGCCCGAACGCCTGCGGCAAGTCCACGCTGCTGCGCGGGCTCGTACGCCTCCTCGGCCCGGCGGCGGGCACCGTCACCCTCGACGGCGCGGACATCCACCGGATGCCGGCGCGCGAACTCGCCAAGCGGATGGGCCTGTTGCCGCAGCAGCCGGTCACCCCCGAGGCGGTGACCGTCGAGGCGCTGGTGCGTCTGGGGCGCTACCCGCACCAGCGGCTGCTCACCCCCTGGTCCAAGGCGGACCAGGAGGCCGTCGAGGAGGCGCTGGAGCGCACCGGCACCGCCGAGTTGCGCGACCGGCAGGTCGACCGGCTCTCCGGCGGGCAGCGCCAGCGGGTCTGGATCGCCCTCGCGCTCGCCCAGCAGACCGACCTGCTCCTGCTCGACGAGCCGACCACCTTCCTCGACCTGCGCCACCAGCTGGACGTCCTCGACCTGGTCGCCGACCTGCACGCCGAGGCCGGGCGCACCGTCGTCATGGTGCTGCACGACCTCGGGCAGGCCGCCCGCTACGCCGACCACCTGGTGGTACTCAAGGACGGCCGCCTCGCCGCCGCCGGGCCGCCCGCCGAGGTGCTGACGGCCGAGCTGGTCGAGACGGTGTTCGGCGTGCCGTGCCGGGTGGTGCCCGACCCCGAGACCGGGACCCCGCTGGTGGTGCCCCGGGCCCGCGTCCGCACGGCCACCGCCTGAACTCCCCTCGCGCAGCTCCCTGTTCGCCCCGAAACAAGGAACCCCCCATGAACCTTCCGAGCCGTCTGCACCGCCGACTGCCCGTCGCCGTCCTCGCCGTCGCCCTGTCGACCACGCTGCTCGCCGCCTGCGGCAGCGGCGGTGACGCCAAGTCCGGGGGCTCCTCCGCCGCCGCGGCCTCACCCGGCTCCGCCGCCGGATTCCCGCGCAGCGTCAAGCACGCCGCCGGGACGGCCGAGCTCAAGACGCAGCCCAAGCGGGTCGTGGTGCTGGACAGCGGCGAGCTGGACGACGTCACGCTGCTGGGCATCAAGCCTGTCGGCGCGGTGTCCCCGCACATGAAGACCAACGGCGGGTTCCCGGCCTACCTCAAGGACAAGGTCGAGGGCACCAAGGACGTCGGCCCGATGAACGAGCCGAACCTGGAGTTGATCGCCTCCCTCAAGCCCGATCTGATCCTGTCCTCCAAGGTCCGCCACGCCAAGGTGTACGACCAGCTGAACGCGATCGCGCCGACCGTCCTGGCGGAGACCACCGGGTTCCCGTGGAAGGAGAACCTCGCGCTGTACGCCCAGGCGCTCGGCAAGGAGGACGAGGCGAAGGGCGCGCTGGCCGAGTACGAGGCGCGGGCGAAGAAGCTGGGCGAGGCGATCAAGGCGAAGAACCACGGGACGATGCCGACGGCCTCGGTGGTCCGCTTCGTGGCCGGGCCGACCCGGGTGTACGGCAAGTCCTCCTACAGCGGCGTGGTGCTCAAGGACGTGGGCCTGGGCCGCCCGGCCTCGCAGGACGTGGACAAGAACATCATCGAGATCTCGGCCGAGCAGATCGGCCAGGCCGACGCGGACCTGCTGTTCGTGACCTCGGCGGACGACCCGTCCAAGACCAAGGAGAGCGAGGTCCAGCAGACGGCCGTCTGGCAGGGCCTGAACGCCGTCAAGGGCGGCAAGGTGTTCACCGTGCCGGACGAGACCTGGATGTCGGGCATCGGTGTGCAGGCTGCGGACGCGATGCTCGTGGACATCGCCAAGGCGGCGGGCGTGGACGCGCCGAAGTAGTCGGGGTAACGGCGGACAGCGAACAACATTCAGCGGACAGCGTTCACATTTCGGATAACAGATGTCAGCGAACAGACTTCATCATCTGTTCGCTGACATCTGTTATCCCTCCGCCCACTCCCCCTCCGCCCGCTCGTGGGACAGTGGTACCCGGTGAAGGGAGCACGAACGTGCTGATGGACAAGGTGGCGGAGATACTCGCCGAGACGTCGGCCGAGGTCGTGGAGCCGCGCTTCCGCGCGCTGGCGGCGGGCGAGGTGATGGAGAAGGCGCCCGGCGAGCTGGTGACGGTCGCGGACCGGGAGGCCGAGGCGATCATCTCCCGGCGGCTGCGCGAGCTGCTGCCCGTCCCGGTGGTCGGCGAGGAGGCCGTGGCCGCCGACCCCTCCCTCACCGACGCCCTGCGCTCCGAGCCCGCCGTCTGGCTGGTCGACCCGGTGGACGGTACGGCCAACTTCGTCGCCGGCCGCCCCGAGTACGCCGTGATGTGCTCGCTGGTCCGCTCCGGCCGCACCGTCGCCTCCTGGATCTGGCAGCCGGAGACCGCGACCTCGTACACCGCCGAACTCGGCTCCGGCGCCTGGCGCGACGGCGAGCGCCTCACCCGTCCGGCCGCACCGGCCGACGCGGCCAAGCTCACCGGCGTCATCAAGAGCCGTTTCTTCGCCCCGGAGCTCCGCCGCCGCCTGGAGGCCAACTGCGAGGCGTTCGGCACGATCGACCCCGGCCTCAGCGCCGCCGGCATCGAGTACCCGGAGGTCGCGAACGGCCGGTTCGACTTCATCTTCTACTGGCGCACCCTCCCCTGGGACCACGCCCCCGGCTCCCTGCTGGTCACCGAGGCCGGCGGCGTCTCCGCCCGCCTGGACGGCACGCCGTACCGCCCCGAGGCGCCCGGCTGCGAGGACGGACTCCTGGTCGCCGCTGACCCGGCCACCTGGGAGCTCACCCGCGCCGTCCTGATGGCCGGCTGACACCGAACGGAATCAGCTCGACGGGATCGGGTCAACGGGATCAGCTCGACGGGATCAACTCGACGGGGATCAGCCCGCCCGTTCCCCCGCGACCCTGTGCCCCGCCCCCACCACCTCCCGCAGCAGCGCCCCCACCTCGCCCACCGTCGTGTGCGGGTTGAGCAGCGTCAGCTTGAGCCGTACCCGCCCCGGCCCCTCCCCCGGCAGTTCGGTGCGCCCGACCACCGCCCGCCCCGAGCGCAGCAGCAACCGCCGCAGCCGCCCGTTGAGTTCGTCGGTCTCCTCCTCCCCCAGCCCCGGCGGCCGGTAGCGGAAGAGCAGCGCGGTGAGCACCGGCTCGGCGTGCAGTTCGAGCAGCGGCTCGGCGCGAACGGCCTCGGCGGCGGCGAGCGCGAGGTCGTGGCAGGCGTCGACCAGCCGCCCGAGCCCGTCGCGCCCCAGGGTCCGCAGGGTGACGGCGAGTTTGAAGGCGTCGGCCCGCCGGGTGGTGCGCAGCGAGCGGCCCAGCAGGCTGGGGTAGCCGGCCTGTTCGTCGTCGGCGGGGTTGAGGTACTCGGCCCGCCGCGCGAGGGAGACGTAGGTCTCGGCGCGCCGGACGAGGAAGACTCCGGCGGCGGCCGGCTGCCAGCCGAGTTTGTGCCAGTCGAGAGAGACGGAGTCGGCGCGGGCGATGCCGTCGAGCAGCGGCGCGAGCCGATCGGAGAGCAGCGCCCCGCCCCCGTACGCGGCGTCGACGTGCAGCCAGGCACCGTAGCGCCCGGCGAGTTCGGCGGCGGCGTGCAGCGGGTCGACGGCGCCGGTGTCGGTGGTCCCGGCGGTGGCGACGACGGCGATCGGGGTGCGCCCGGCCCAGCTGGCCTCGGCCAGGGCGCGTTCCAACTCGTGCTCGGGCATGCGCAGTTCGGCGTCTACGGGGACGGAGACGACGGCGCGCTCGCCGAGCCCGAGCAGGGCGGCGGAGCGCTGGACGGAGAAGTGGGCGGCCTCGGAGGCGAGGATGCAGGGCCGCACGCCCGCCGGGATGCCGTCCAGTTCGACGATGCCGTCGAGTTTCTGGTCCCGCGCGAGCATCAGCCCCATCAGGTTGGACTCGGTGCCGCCGGAGGTGAGGACGCCTGCGGAGCGAGCGGGGTCGTAGCCGACGAGTTCGGCGAGTTCGGCGAGGAGCGCGGTCTCGAGGGCGGTGGCGGCGGGGGCCTGGTCCCAGGAGTCCTGGGAGGGGTTGAGGGCGCTGACGGCGAGGTCGGCGGCGGCGGCGACGGCCAGCGGCGGGCAGTGCAGGTGGGCGGCGCAGGCGGGGTCTGCCGGGTCGGCGGCGCCGTAGGCGAGGAGTTCGGTGAGCCGGGCGAGCACGCCGCGCCCGCCCCTGCCGACACCCACACCGGTGTCGGAGAGCGCGTCGGCGACGAGTGCGGAGATCTCGGCGGGGCTGCCGGCGGGCAGCGGCCCGGAGCGCAGGGCGATGCCGGCCTCCAGCGCGTCGAGGACGGTGGCGAGCAGCGGGGCGAGCGCGGCCGGCCCGCCCGCTCCTCCGGCGAGGGCGTCCAACGGGCCGCCCTCGCCCGGAAGTTCAGGCAGTTCGGGCCGGTCGCCAGTCACCGCGCTTCTCCGGCCGTCCCGAGGGAGGCCGCCGCGATGGCGTCGGCGAGCCGGTCGAGGACCGCCCGGGCCTGCTCGTCGGTGATGGTGAGCGGGGGCAGCAGCCGCAACACGGCGTCGTGCCGCCCGCCGAGTTCGACGATCAGTCCGCGCGCCAGGCAGGCTTCGCGCACCCGCACGGCCAGCGCCGGGTCGGCGGGCCGCGCTCCGCAGGCGTCGGCTTCGGCGGCGGGGTCGACGAGTTCGACGCCGATCATCAGTCCGCGTCCGCGCACGTCCCCGATGACGGGCAACTCACCGGCCAGGGATCGCAGTTGATCGATCATGCGGGCGCCGACCAGGGCGGCCCGGTCGGCGAGGGAGTGCGCGGCGACGTAGCGCAGGGTGGCGGCCCCGGCTGCCATGGCGAGGGTGTTGCCACGGAAGGTGCCGGTGTGGGCGCCGGGGCGCCAGCCGTCGTAGTCCTCGCGGTAGACGACGACGGCGAGCGGCAGGCTGCCGCCGATGGCCTTGGAGAGCACCATCGCATCGGGGACGATGCCGCTGTGCTCGACGGCCCACATGGCGCCGGTGCGCCCGACGCCGGTCTGGACCTCGTCGACGATCAGCGGGATGCCGCGCTCGGCGGTGACGCGGCGCATGGCGCGCAGCCAGTCGTCCGGCGCGGGGACGACGCCGCCCTCGCCCTGCACGGCCTCCAGGACCATCGCGGCGGGGGTGACCACACCGCCGGAGGGGTCGTCGAGCAGCCGCTCGACGTAGGTGGCGGAGAGTTCGGCCCCGGTCTCGCCGCCGACTCCGAACGGGCAGCGGTAGCCGTACGGGTAGGGCAGGCGTACGACGTCCCGCCCGCCGGGCAGCGGCTCCTTGACGGCGACGTTGCCGGTGAGGGCGAGGGCTCCGGCGGTCATGCCGTGGTAGGCGCCGGTGAAGGCGAGGGCGCCGGAGCGGCCGGTGGCGGTCTGCATGAGCTTGAGCGCGGCCTCGACCGCGTCCGTCCCGGCGGGGCCGCAGAAGTGCACCTTCGCGTCGGCGGCGAAGGCGGGGGGCAGGCTCTCGAAGAGGGCGCCGGTGAAGTCGTCCTTCTCGGCGGTGGCGAGGTCGAGGAGGTGGAGGGGGGCTCCGCTGTCGAGGGTGCGGCGGATCGCCTCCAGCACCACGGGGTGGTTGTGGCCGAGGGCGAGGGTGCCGGCGCCGGAGAGGCAGTCGAGGTAGCGCCGTCCGTCGGCGCCCTCGACGGTCATGCCGTGGGCGCGGACGGGGACGATCGGGAAGGAGCGGGCGTACGTGCGGGCGGCGGACTCGCGCACGCGCTGGCGGCGCAGGATCCCCTCGGAGGCGGCCTGGGCGGGTACGGCGGCGAGCGGCATGGCGGACCCCCAAATGAAAGTTAGGTAAGCCTAACTTTACTGCCCTTGACCTGCCCGGATGCACCGGGGGCCGCAGAACCACCCGCGCGAGTGAACCATCGCCGCATCACGCCCCACGTCTCCCAACGAGCACCGGCCCGAAAGGACACGGCCTGGCGCGACCCGCGTCCGGGCGTCAGGCCCGGCCCGTCCAGCGGTAGCACAGCTCCGGCCGCCCGACGCTGCCGTACTGCGGCTCGCGCACCGCCCGTCCGGTGTCCACCAGGTGCTCCAGGTACCGGCGCGCGGTGATCCGGGAGACCCCGGCGGCGGCGCCCGCGGCGGCGGCCGACAGGCCCGTCTCCGCCTCGCGCAGCACGGCCGCCACGCTCTCCAGGGTGGGGGCGCTCAGCCCCTTGGGCAGGGTGCTGCGCTCGGAGGTGCGCAGCAGCGCGAGCGCCTGGTCGACCTCGTCCTGTCCTATGGCCTCGCCGGTGCGCCCGAGGCTGGCGCGGTAGCGGGCGTAGCGCTCCAGCCGGTCGTGCAGGGCGGCGGCGCTGAACGGTTTCAGCAGGTACTGGACGACCCCGGCGGAGACGGCCTGGCGGACCATGGCGAGGTCGCGGGCCGAGGTCACGGCGATGACGTCGGTGGTGTGCCCGGCGGTGCGCAGCGTGCGGCACAGTTGCAGCCCGTGGCCGTCGGGGAGGTAGAGGTCGAGCAGGGTGAGGTCGACGGGCCGGCCGGCGGCGCGGGCGCGTTCCAGGAAGCGCAGCGCGTCGGCGCAGCTGTGCACCGTGCCCGCGGCGTGGAAGCCGGGTTCGCGCTCCACGTAGAGGGTGTGCGCGGCGGCGGCCACCGGGTCGTCCTCGACGACCAGGACGGAGATGCCCGGGTCCGCGCTCACGTCGAAGCCCCCAGCGGCAGCCGGACGGTGAGCACCGCGCCGCGCTCGCGGCCGACCTCGACGGTGCCGCCGTTGCGGCGGGCGGCCTGGGCGACGAGGGCGAGGCCGAGGCCGTGCCCGCGGCCGTCCTGCTTGGTGCTCCAGCCTCGGCGGAAGACGTCGCTCACGGCGGCGGGGTCGATGCCGGCGCCGGTGTCGGCGACGCGCAGCAGCAGGCAGTCGCCCCCAACGTCGCCACGGGTGGAATCGACGCCCCCGGAATCGACACGCGCGGAATCGATGCGCGCGGTGACGGTGACCTCGGGCGCCTGCGGGCTGTGGGCGGCGCCGGCGATGGCGGCGTCCACCGCGTTGTCGATCAGGTTGCCGAGCACGGTGATGAGGTCGCGGGCGCTGAGCCCGGGCGGCAGCACCCCGTCGTCGATGCGGCTGTCCTCGGTGAGGGTCAACTCGACGCCGCGCTCGGCGGCTTGGGCCGCCTTTCCGAGCAGCAGCGCGGCCAGCACCGGTTCGGCGACGGCCGCGACGACGCGGTCGGTGAGCTGCTGGGCGAGCGCGAGTTCGGCGGTGGCGAACTCCACCGCCTGTTCGTGGCGGCCGAGTTCGATCAGGGAGACGACGGCGTGCAGCCGGTTGGCGGCCTCGTGCGCCTGGGCGCCGAGGGCCTCGGTGAAGCCGCGTACGGAGTCCAGTTCGCCGCTGAGGGACTGGAGTTCGGTGTGGTCGCGCAGGGTGACGACGCGGCCGAGGCCCGTGCCGATGGTGGAGGTGTTGAGCACCACGACCCGCTCGGCGGTCAGGTGCACCTCGTCCCGTACGGGCCCGGCGCCGAGCACGGCCGCCGTCAGCGCCTCGGGCAGGCCCAGGTCCTCCAGCGGGCGTCCGTTCAACTCGCCTTCGAGGCCGAGCAGTTCGCGGGCGGCGTCGTTGCAGAGCACCACGGCGTGGTCGCGGTCGAGCAGGACGAGGCCCTCGCGGACGGAGTGCAGGGTGGCCTGGTGGTACTCGTACAGGTGGCTGAGTTCGTCCGGGCCCATGCCGTGGGTGTGGCGCCGCAGACGGGAGTTGGCGAGGTAGGTGCCGAGCCCGCCGAGCGCGAGCGCGCCCACCGCGACGCCGACCAGGGCCAGCAGGGGGCCGCTGAGCTGCGCGGAGATGGAGTCGAGCGTGATGCCGACGCTGACCAGCGCGATCACGTGACGCTGCCCGTCGAGCACCGGGGTGACCACCCGCACGGACGGGCCGAGGGTGCCGGTGTACGTCTCGCTGCTGGTCTCGCCCGCGAGCGCCCGGTCGATGTGGCCGAGGTAGCGGCGGCCGATCTCCTCGGGCCGGGGGTGGGTCCAGCGGACCCCGGCGGTGTCCATGACGGTGATGAAGGAGACGCCGCTGTCGCTGCGCACCTGCTCGACGTACGGCTGGAGCACGGCGGTCGGGTCCGCCCCGGTGACGGACTCGCGTACGGTCGGCGAGTCGGCGACGGCGTGCGCGACGGCGGTCACCTCGCGACGGGCGGCGCCCTCGGTGCGGTCGGCGGTGAACAGGTAGGCGAGCACCGCGCCCCCGGCCACCACGGCGGCGACGATGACCACCTGCACCACGAACAGCTGCCCGGCCAGGCTGCGGACCGGCCGGCGCGACGGGCGCGGCCGGCGGCGCGGGGCGGTGGGGGCGGGGCGCTCGGACATGCCTGCCAGTGTGCACCACCGGGTGCGCGCCCCGTCGTGGCCGTCATGCGCGAACTCTATGAACACAAACGTGACCTGCGTCACCCGTGCGCCGCATAGTCGGATCGGCCCTCCCCACCCAAGGGCCGCCAGGACTGCACGGCAAGGGAGCCGCAGATGACGAACGCCGAAGCCGCCCCGGTGGGCGCGCCCAGACGCAAGGACCGCACCCACTACCTCTACCTCGCCGTGATCGCCGCCGTGATCGCGGGTGTGGTGGTCGGCCTCGCCGCGCCGGACTTCGCCGTGGAGCTGAAGCCGGTCGGCACGGGCTTCGTCAATCTGATCAAGATGATGATCAGCCCGGTCATCTTCTGCACCATCGTGCTGGGCATCGGCTCGGTCACCAAGGCCGCCAAGGTCGGCCGGGTCGGCGGCCTCGCCCTCGGCTACTTCCTGGTGATGTCCACCGTCGCGCTCGCCATCGGCCTGCTCGTCGGCAACCTGCTCGAACCCGGCGGGGGCCTGCACCTGACCGCCGCGCTCGCCAAGTCCGGCCACGCCCAAGCGGCGGCCGGCGGCGCCCAGTCCACCGCGGACTTCCTGCTCGGGATGATCCCCACCAGCCTGCTCTCCTCCCTCACCGAGGGCAAGGTGCTGCAGACCCTGCTGGTCGCGCTGCTGGTCGGCTTCGCCCTCCAGGCGATGGGCCGGTCCGGCGCGCCCGTGCTGCGCGGCATCGAGCACGTGCAGAAGCTGGTCTTCCGGATCATGTCGATGATCATGTGGGTCGCACCGGTCGGCGCCTTCGGCGCGATGGCCGCCGTCGTCGGGGCCACCGGCACCGCCGCGCTCAAGAGCCTCGCCGTGATCATGATCGGCTTCTACCTGACCTGCGCGCTGTTCGTCGTCGTGGTGCTGGGCGCGCTGCTGCGCCTGGTCGCCGGGATCAACGTGTTCACCCTGCTCCGGTACCTGGGCCGGGAGTTCCTGCTGATCCTGTCCACCTCCTCCTCGGAGAGCGCCCTGCCCAGGCTGATCGCCAAGATGGAGCACCTGGGCGTCAGCCGCCCCGTCGTCGGCATCACCGTGCCGACCGGCTACAGCTTCAACCTCGACGGCACCGCGATCTACCTGACGATGTCCTCGATCTTCATCTCCGAGGCGCTGGACAAGCCGATGGGGCTGGGCGAGCAGCTGTCGCTGCTGGTCTTCATGGTGATCGCCAGCAAGGGCGCGGCCGGGGTCACCGGCGCCGGACTGGCCACCCTCGCGGGCGGACTCCAGTCGCACAAGCCCGCCCTGGTGGACGGCGTCGGGCTGATCGTCGGCATCGACCGCTTCATGTCCGAGGCCCGGGCGCTCACCAACTTCGCGGGCAACGCCGTCGCCACCGTGCTGATCGGCCGCTGGACGGGCGAACTGGACGCCGAGCGCGCCGCGCTGGTGCTGGCGGGCGGCCTGCCGTTCGACGAGCGCACGCTCGTCGACGGCGACCACGGGACGGACGAGTCGCAGGACGACACGCGGGACGGCCGGCAGGACAGCCGGCAGAACGGCCCGCGGGACGACAAGGCGCCCGCCGCCGCCCCGGTGGCCGTCTGATCCCGCGCCGCCCCCACTCCCCGCTCCCCCCAGCTCCCCTCGGTCCGGATTCCCCCGGCGGACCGAGGGGTTCTCCTTTCCCCCGGAGCTCAGAGCTCCTCGGAGCCGCTGATCCCCCAGGCCACCCCGCTCGCCGGATCCTCCAGGGCGATGTGCAGGTGGCGCAGGCCCGCCGCCGGCTCCTGCCAGGTGAAGCAGCGCATCCTCGCCACCAGCGCGGCCACCTCCGGCCCGCCGCCCGGCCGCCCCGCCATCGCGGCCAGCGCCCGCCACACCGCCAGCCGCCCGTGCGCCGAACCGCGCTCGCGCCCGCCCGCGGCCGCCTGCACCAGCGCCGGATAGACCAGCGCGAACGGCAGGTACCCCCCGGTGACCCTGCGGCGCCGGGCCAGCCGGGCCGCCGCCAGCGGGGCCGGACCCCGTACGCAGACCGTCTCCGCCCAGGGCGCCAGCGCGGCCAGCGCCGCCGCCGCGACCGTCGCCCGGTGGGCCCGCTGCCCGCCCAACCGCTCGACGGGCTCGGGCAGTTCGACCGCGACCAAGCCCTCCCGGTCGGCCGGCAGGGTCAGCAGCGCGCTGCGCGCCCCGCCGCAGGGCAGGTACTCCCGCACCCGCGCGCCCTCCTCCCACCCGGCCGCCTCCCAGGGCTCCAGCCGCAGTGGCACCCCGTCCGCCCCGGGCTCGGGCCCGCCCCCGGACCCGCCGTACGAGAGGTCCTCGCCCAGCAGCACCCGGGTGTGCGCGACCAGCCGCCGCACCGGCGCGGGGCCCAGCAGCGGGGCCAGCCGCAGCCAGGAGTGCCGCGTCGCCAGGACCTCCCACAGCGGCCCGGCGTCATGGTCCCCGACCCCGGCGGCGGCGCCCGGGCCCCCGTCCGGATCGAACAGCCGGGCCGCCACCTCGGGCGGCGCCGAGTACGCGATCAGATGCCCGAGCGGCGCCGCCAGCCCCGCCGCCGTCGCCTCCCCCGCCCGCTCGGCGGCGACCGCGCGCCCCTGCCGGTAGGCGGCCAGCAGCTCGGGCCAGCGGCCGTCGTCGGCCAGGGCGCGCAGGCGGTGGTCCTCGTCCGTGATCACGATTTTCAATGTACGGGCCGAGGAGTCGCATCCCCGGGCTTGCCGCCGGGCTCGGTGCGTCGAAGGCCGCTCCCACGCCTTTCCCACGCCCTTCCTGCGCCCTTCCCACGCCTTTCCCGCGCCTTTTCTCGCGCCGCCGCGTGCTCAGCCCACCGCCTGGGCGTCGGCGAGCAGGCGGGCCGCGTGGACCCGGCCCGCGTGTTCGACCAGGTTGATCAGCACCTCCTTGCCCGAGGCGCGGCGGCGGGCGTCGCACAGCAGGACGGGGGTGCCGGGGTCCAGGTCGAGGGCGCGGGCCACGTCCTCGGGGCCGTACTCCCGGGTTCCGGCGAAACGGTTCACCGCGACGACGAACGGGATGCCCCGGTGCTCGAAGAAGTCGACGGCGGGGAAGCAGTCCGTCAGCCGGCGGGTGTCGGCGAGCACGACGGCGCCCAGGGCGCCCTGCGCCAGTTCGTCCCAGAGGAACCAGAAGCGGTCCTGGCCCGGGGTGCCGAAGAGGTAGACGGACAGGCCCTCGCGGATGGTGATGCGGCCGAAGTCCATCGCGACCGTGGTGGTGGTCTTGCGCTCCACCCCGTCCAGGTCGTCCACCTCGCGCCCGGCCTCGGTCAGGCGCTCCTCGGTGCGCAGCGGGCGGATCTCGCTGACGGCGCCGACCAGCGTCGTCTTGCCGACGCCGAAGCCGCCCGCGACGAGGATCTTGAGGGCGAGGACGGCGGTGTCGGGGTCGTCGTCCCCGTCCGGAACGGGGTGGCGGTCAGAGTGCGCGGAGTCCATGGACGACCTCCTGGAGGATGCGCTCGTCGGGGAGCAGGGCGGGCGGGACGGGGCGGGTGACCCGGATCAGCCCGGCCGCCAGCAGGTCGCCGAGGAGCACCCGCACCACGCCCACCGGCAGGTCGAGGTCGGCGGCGAGTTCGGCCACGGACAGCGGGGTGCCGCGGCACAGGTCGAGGATGCGGGCCTGTTCCGGACCGGCCACGGGCTCGGCGACGGCCGGGGCGAGCAGGGGGTCGGGCTGGTCGGTGAGGACCAGGGCGATCAGGTCGAAGCGCTGCCCCTCGCCGGTGCGCCCGCCGGTCATCGCGTACGGGCGCACCAGGGGCCCTGCCTCCTCGTCGTACCAGCGGGCGCGGTGGGCGGCGGCGAGGGGGTTGCGCGGCTCGGCGCCCGGCGGGCCCGGGGGAGCGCCCGGGCGCTGCCGGTCCGGGCCCCGCTCGAACGGGCCTCGCTCGAACGGGCCTCGCTCGAACGGGCCCGGCCCTAACGGGACCTGCTCGTAGGGGCCTTGCCCGAACGGGTCCTGCTCGTACGGACGCCGCTCGTACGGACGCTGCACCGGGCTCACCCGCCGTGGACCGCGCGCGGTGCGGTGCCCAGGTGCTCGCCGACGCGGCGCACCATCCTCGCCATCTCGTAGGCGATCAGGCCCAGATCGGCGCGGGCGGTGGTGAACACGGCCAGGCAGGTGCCCTCGCCGGCGGCGGCGACCAGCAGGTAGCCGCCCTCCAACTCGACCATGGTCTGGCGCACTTCGCCCGCGCCGAAGTGGCGGCCCGCGCCCTTGGCGAGGCTGTGGAAGCCGGAGGCGACGGCGGCGAGGTGGTCGCCGTCCTCGCGCTGGAGGCCGGCGGAGCTGCCGATGGCCAGGCCGTCCGCGGAGAGCATCACGGCGAAGCGGACCTCCGGGGCGCGCTGGGCCAGCTCGTCGAGGAGCCAGTTCAACTCGCCCGCGCGGTGGGTGGTACCGATCATGTGGTCTCTCCTTCGGGTCGGTGCTCTGGCAGGTGGCGCTCGCCCGGCCGGTCGCCGGGCGGATCGCCGGGCCCGTCGCCGAGCCGCTCACCGAGCCGCTCGCTCGTGCGGCCGTACGGCGCTTCGCCGTACGGCCGGGAGCCGCGCGCCCACCCGGTCTGGAAGGCGGCCATCGCGGCCCGCGCCTCCTCCGGGCTTCGCTCCTCGGGCCCGACGGCAGCCCCGACGGCAGCCCCGGACGTGAACCGGCCGCGACGCGGATCCGGCCGCTCGGGGGCGGCCCGCAGCTGCGGCGCCAGGCTGGCCTGGCGGACGCGGCGCGGCAACTCCTCCTCACCGACCGGCGGTTCGGACCATTCGGGGCCGGAGCGCGGACGCACGGCGCTGCCCGGGCCGCCGTCCGCCACCGGGCGCTGCGAGGAGCGGTACGGGACGTGGCGCGCCGGGCCCGACTCCCCGGCCCTGCCCCCGAAGGGCAGCAGCGCCGCCCCCTCCCCGGCCTCCGGCGGCGGCCCACCCGCCGCCGGAGGAGTCACCGTCGGCGCGTACGCGGGAGCCGTCGGAGCCGTCGGAGCCGTTGGAACGGCCGGAGTCCGCCGGGGTGTCACCGGCTCGATGTCCAACTCCTCGATGTCCAACTCCTCAACGGGATCGAGCCGTTGGGGCGACTGCCCGCTCCCGTCGGCCAGCAGCCCGGTCGGCAGCAGGACGACGGCCGTGGTGCCGCCGTACGCGGAGGTCACCAGCGAGACCCTGACGTCGTGCCGCCGGGCGAGCCGGCTGACCACGAACAGGCCCAGCCGGTCACTGTCGAACAGGTCGGACTGTTCGGCGGCGGCGATGCGCTGATTGGCGTCGGCCAGCGCCGCCGCCCCCATGCCCAGGCCCCGGTCCTCGATCTCCAGCGCGTAGCCGTTGCCGACCCGTTCGCCGCGCACGTGCACCCGGGTGTGCGGCGGGGAGAACCCCGTGGCGTTCTCGACGAGTTCGGCCACCAGGTGTGTCAGGTCGGCGACGGCGTGACCCATGACGGCGACGCGCGGCAGCGGGTGCACCTCGACCCGGGCGTACTCCTCGACCTCGGAGACGGCCGCGCGCACCACGTCCACCAGCGGGACGGGCCGGCGCCAGGCGCGCCCGGGGGCGGCGCCGGAGAGGATGATCAGGCCCTCGGCGTGGCGCCGCATTCGGGTGGTGAGGTGGTCGAGCCGGAAGAGGTCGGCGAGTTCGGACGGGTCCTCGGTGCGGCGCTCCATCGAGTCCAGCAGGGTGAGCTGGCGGTGCACCAGCACCTGACTGCGGCGGGCGAGGTTGACGAACACCCCGGAGACCCCGGACAGCACCTCGGCCCGCTCCACCGCCGCCGTGACGGCCGCGCGCTGCACGGTGCCCAGCGCCCGGTGCACCTGGCCGATCTCGTCGCCGCCCACGGCGCTTCCGGCCGACGGCCGGGGCGCCTCCGCCTCGACGTCCACCTCCTCGCCAGCCCTCAACCTGCGGATGGTGGCCGGGAGTTTGCGCCCGGCGAGGTCCAGGGCCGAGTTGCGCAGGCCGATCAGCTCGATGACGAGTCCGCGCCCGATCTGCACGGAGATCACCAGCGAGGCGACCACCGCGAACAGGCCCAGCAGCACGGCGATCCCGGCAGGGGTGAACAGGCCCAGGGCGTAGGGGTTGCGGCTCTCGGCGGCGAGGCGGCCCGCCCGGTCCTCGGCGGCCCTGAGCGCGCGGGCCGTGTTGCCCGCCACCAGCGCCCACCGGTCGGCGGGCACGGCGGCCAGCGCGGTACGGGCGTCGGGCGCGGTGCGCACCTTCTCCTCGTAGGCGGCGAGGTCGCGGCGGTCCTGGTCGTCGGCGGCGGCCTCCGGGCCGTTCGTGGGCTGAACAGAGTTCATCGACTGCACGCTGTTCGTCCGCTGCGCACTGTTCATCGGCTGCACGTTGTTGGTCGGCTGCGCACCGGCGACCGACTGCTGGAACTCCCGCCGGGCGAAGGCCGCGCCGGAGAACTCCCGCCACTGGTCGTCGCCGAGGGTGCCGGAGAGCTGGGCGGCGCGCAGCAACGCGTCCTCGCGGGCGAGGAGTTCGCGGGAGCGGGCGAGGTCGAGCGGGGCTCGTACGTCGGCGTCACCGCCGCTGCCGCCGGGCCCGAGCCGCACGGTGACGGCCGTGGAGGCCGCGAGCGCCCGGTCCACCGCCTGCCCGTACGCCGCGTACGCCTCGGGCCAGCCGACACCCCGGGCGAGCACGCGGGCGCGCAGCTCGGGCAGGGCGGCGAGGGACCCGGCGAGGGCGTCCAGCCGGGCCGCGGCCTCGGCGCCGAGGCCCTGGGCGTCGGCCCGGTTGTAGCCCTGGCCGGGGCGGCCGGGGTCGGGGAAGAGCGGGGCGAAGGCGCGGTCGGTGCCGGCCGCGGCGGTGCGCAGGTCACCCTCGCGGGCGGCGGTGGGGGCGCCCTGGGCGGCGGCCAGGAGCTGTCCGGCGGCGGCGCGTTCGGCCTGGAGTCCCGCGACGGTGTCGCACAGCGGTGTGAGGACGGTGCGCTGGGCGTCGCGCTGGCGCAGCAGGTCCCAGACGCCCTGGGCGGTGGTGACGGTGGCGAACCCCCACAGGCCGATCACGGAGACGACCGGCACCATCAGCAGGGCGATGATCCGGGCGCGGACCGACCGGGGGCGCAGGCGGCGCAGCCAGGGGCCCGGGCGCGGCTGGCGCGCCGGAGGCCCGGCGTGGGCGCCCCGGCGCGCGCCGGGGGCGTGACCGCGGTCTTCTCGCATGGGTGAGCAGCCTTTCCAGTGCGGGAGAGGTCGGGCGGGAGAGGTCGGCGGGAGAGGTCGGCGGGGGAATGGGCGGTGTCGGGTGCGCTCAGGCGGCGCGGTGCTGCCGTACGGGCTCGTGCTCGGCCTCCGCGCCGGGCGTGCGCGTGGGCGTGGAGCCTGGTCCGGGGCGCGCCGCGACGCGCTCCCGCCCCGCCGGGAACTCCTCGATGGCCAGTTCACCCGCCTCCCGGTAGCCGGCCCGCTCCTGGGCGGTCGGGGAGAGCGCGACGAAGGCGGAGGCGAGGAAGAGGAAGGACCCGAGGCCGACGGCGAGCGGGAAGACGAACTCCATCGGACTGGCCCCGCCGAGCCCGGTGCGTTCGGGGTCGAGCCGGACGTGGACGGCGGCCATGCCGGTGTAGTGCATGCAGGTGACGGCGATGCCCATGGCCAGCGAGGCGGCGGCGGCCGCGTACACGTTGCGGATGGTGACGGCGGCCCAGAGGGCGGCGGTGGCGGCGCCGACCGCGACGAGGACGGAGAGCGCGACGGTGCCGGCGTCGTAGTGCAGGCCGCCGTGCATCCGGAGGGCGGCCATGCCGAGGTAGTGCATCGCGGCGACGCCCAGGCCCGTGGTGACGCCCCCGGCGAGGAGGGACAGGCCCCGGTGGCGGCCGTAGCAGACGACGGTGAGCCCGAGGCCCGTGACCAGGACGGCGACCAGCAGGCTGAGGACGGTCAGCGGCACGTTGTAGCGCAGTTCGGTGCCGTCGACGGTGAAGCCGAACATCGCCACGAAGTGCATCGTCCAGATGCCGGAGCCGATCGCGGCGGCGGCCGTGAGCAGCCAGTTGCGGCGGGCGGCGCCGCCCGCCGCGAGGCCGCGCAGGGTGCAGCGCAGGCCCAGGGCGGCGCCGGCGCAGGCCATGACGTACGAGAGCGCGGGCGTCAGCCAGCCGAAGCTGAAGTGGTTGAGGGTGCCCATCGGACCTCCGGTCGACCGGTCGGGCCCGGGGCGGTACGAGGTGCGCCCGGGCTCCCCGGGACGGGCGGACGGCCGGTGCCGTCATATGCCAAGTGCATGTGCACGCCTGGCCCGGGGTGCGTGGGACGCTATCGAGGGGCCCGAATTGATGGCCGGAAGATCTGAAAAGCTACCCGCAGGTCGGCTCCGGTATGTTCGAATGGGCCGGTCCTGTGCCCAGTCCTGTGTCCGACCCTGGGCCCTACCTTCCGGGCCCTACCTCGGGGACACGGCGCCGCGCTCCAACGCTGGGTGGTCATCGGCACTCCTTGAGCGCGGGCGGTCCGACCACCGTACTGACGGGTAATCACCACGGGAAGGGTGCGGAGACTATCGCTCCGCACCCCACCCGCACGTCTCACTCGTACTCGGTGCCGCCCTTGCGGGTCAGGTAGGCGTCGCTGACCACCTTGGCGATGGCCCGGGCGCCCAGCAGCATGCTCCAGCGCTCGGTGACCGGGCGGACCACCACGCCCTCGCGCAGGTGGAGTCCGCGCCCGGAGTGGGTCTCCTTCCCCTCGGCGAAGGCCAGCACCGTCTCGCGGTCGAACGGCCCGCGCCACAGCTCGGGCACCAACGGCAGCTGACCGTCCAGCAGTTCGGCGGCGTCCAGCCACGTCAGCCGCCCGTCGATGACGGCCGACACGTCGAAGGCCGCGTACCCGGGCAGGCCCGCGCGGGCGGTGGCGCCGTAGGTGAGGTCCTGCACGCCCTCGCCGAAGACCTCGCCGAAGATGCCGACCCGCTCGGCGCCCAGCCGCTCGGCCAGCCGGGCCGCGACCTCGGGTATGCCGTGGGCCCGCACCGTGCGCCAGTAGAGGTTGCGCTCGGTCTCGACCAGCGCGAGGCCCTGCGCGCCGATCCCCTTGGAGGAGACCTGCACCTCCCCGGTGGCGGCGGTGTACGTGAGCAGGCAGCAGCTGCCGTGCAGCTTCTCGGTCAGCACGACCGGCTCGCCCGGCTCGAAGACGTCCGGGTAGCGCTTCAGGTTCTCGATGTCGACCCAGGGCAGCAGGTCGGGGGCGCTGACGGCCTCCCCGCTCATCGACACCGGCACCGGCGGCTGCCACTTGACGACCCCGAGCAGCTCGGCGAAGTCCTCGCCGCTCCCGGCGGCGGCCTCCAGGTCCGCGCCGGCCAACGCGGCGGGCCGGCAGACGATGCCCTGGGAGAGCTCGCCCCGCAGCCGTACGGCCCTGACGCGGTTGGCCCGGGCCCCGGCCAGCTTGCCGGTCAGCCCCAGCTCCTCGATCAACTCCTCGGGGAGCACGGACTGTTCGGGGATGTAGACGGCGTAGTCACCCGTCCGGTAGGCGCCCTTGGCCACCACCGCCCGGTAGAGCCCGACCTGCGCGAGCTCCAGGGCATCGGCGTTCGGGTGCTCCAGGACGATCAGCTTCTCGGCGGTGACGCGAAGCGTGGACATGGGACGGACTCCTCCCCTAGGGCTCGGCCGGGACGGTTCGGCCGGTCAGTCGGACGGGTCGTTCGGACAGGTCGCTCGGACTGTCGTTCGGACGTGCGCACACTCTCGCCGGTCGGCGGTCCGGCGCGCGAGGCAATTTCCGGCGCCGGGGGCCGGGCGCTCGATATCGAGGGGGGTTGAGTCATCCGACAGGCGAGGGCGCCGCCGGTTCTTCCCTCGCCTGTGCGAAGCGACAGGGGACGAATCGCTCGCACGTGCGGCACTATGATCGCCGACAAGGCCGCAGCCGCGGCGCCGCCGCCCCGCGCCCCTTCCGGCGCGCGCCCCGGAGGGAAGCCCCGATGAGCACCCGCACGCCCGTACGCACGCCTGCCCGCACGCCCGCCCGGCGGCTCGTCGTGGCCTGCGCCGCCGTCCTCGCCCTGGGCCTGGGCGCCTCCGCCTGCGGCTCGTCCTCCTCCTCGGACTCGGGGACCTCCGCGGCGCCCTCCGCCCCCGCCTCGGCCGGCGGCGCGGTGAAGGCCCGCGGGACCGTCACCGTGTTCGCGGCCGCCTCGCTCAAGGAGACCTTCACCGACCTCGGCAAGAAGTTCGAGGCGGCCAACCCCGGCGCCAAGGTCGTCTTCAACTTCGGCGGCAGCTCCAGCCTCGCCACCAGCATCAACTCCGGCGCCCCGGCCGACGTGTTCGCCGCCGCCAGCCCCGCCACCATGAAGACCGTCACCGACGCGGGCGGCGTCAGCGGCCAGCCCACCACCTTCGTCAGGAACACCCTCACCATCGCCGTGCCCAAGGGCAACCCCAAGCACGTCGCGGGGCTCAAGGACCTCACCGCCCCCGGCGTGAAGGTCGCGCTCTGCGCGAAGGAGGTGCCCTGCGGCGCCGCCGCCCTGACCGCGCTCAAGGCCGCCGACCTGCAGCTCACGCCCGTCACCCTGGAGCAGGACGTCAAGGGCGCCCTCACCAAGGTCGAACTCGGCGAGGTCGACGCCTCGCTGGTGTACAAGACCGATGTGCACGCCGATGCTGCGAAGATCGACGGCGTGGACTTCCCCGAAGCCGCCAAGGCCGTCAACGACTACCCCGTCGCGACGCTCGCCAAGGCCCCCAACAAGGACGGCGCCGCCGCCTTCCTCGCGTACGTCACCTCGCCCGAGGCCCGGCAGGTGCTCACCGCGGCGGGCTTCCAGGCGCCGTGAACCCCCGCACACCCACCGGCCCCGCGGGCGACGCCGCACCCCCGCCGACCCTGCCGGGGCCGGGGCGGCGGCCGCGCCCGCGGCGGGCCCGTGCCCCGCTGGCGCTGCTGCTCCCGGCCCTGCTCGGGCTCGCGTTCCTGATCCTGCCGGTGGCCGGCCTGCTGATCCGGGCGCCGTGGAGCGGACTGTCCGAGCAGCTGACCAGCACGGCCGTCTGGGACGCCCTGCGGCTCTCCCTGATCAGCGCCACGGCCGCCACGGCGGTGTCGCTGGTCCTCGGCGTCCCGCTGGCCTGGCTGCTCGCCCGCACCGAACTGCCCGGGCGGCGGCTCGTACGGGCGCTGGTCACCCTGCCGCTGGTGCTGCCGCCGGTGGTCGGCGGCGTCGCCCTGCTGCTCGTCCTCGGGCGGCGCGGGATCGTCGGCTCCTGGCTGGACTCCGCCTTCGGCCTCACCCTGCCCTTCACCACCACCGGGGTGGTGATCGCCGAGGCGTTCGTGGCGATGCCGTTCCTGGTGATCAGCGTCGAGGGCGCGCTGCGGGCGGCAGACCCGCGCTACGAGGAGGCCGCCGCCACCCTCGGCGCCGGGCGGCTGACCGCCTTCCGACGGGTCACCCTGCCGCTGATCGCCCCCGGGATCGCCGCCGGCGCCGTGCTCGCCTGGGCGCGGGCGCTCGGCGAGTTCGGGGCGACGATCACCTTCGCCGGGAACTTCCCCGGCCGCACCCAGACCATGCCGCTGGCCGTCTACCTGGCCATGGAGTCCGACCCGCAGGCGGCGATCGCGCTGTCGCTGGTGCTGCTGCTGGTCTCCGTCGCCGTCCTGGTCGGGCTGCGCGAGCGCTGGCTGAGCACGCCGTGACGACCTTGCGCGTGAGACCCCCGAGTGTGAGACCCCCGAGCGTGAGGCCCCGAGGAGGAGCAGGGTGAGCAGCACGTCGACCCTCGCCGTGTCCGACTTCCCGGCCGCGTCCGCACTGGACGCCCGGCTGCTGGTCGAACGGCCCGCGTTCACCCTCGACCTCGCGCTCACCGCCGAGCCCGGCGAGGTCGTCGCCCTGCTCGGCCCCAACGGCGCCGGCAAGTCCACCGCCCTGCGCGCCCTCGCCGGACTGCTGCCGCTCACCGGCGGACACCTCAGCCTGGACGGACGCCTGCTGGAGGCCCCCGCCCGGCGGCTGCGCGCCCCCGCCGAGGAGCGGCCGGTCGGCGTGGTGTTCCAGGACTACCTGCTCTTCCCCCACCTCAGCGCCCTCGACAACGTCGCCTTCGGCCCGCGCTGCCAGGGCCGCCCCAAGCGCGAGGCCCGCGCACAGGCCCAGGCCTGGCTGGAGCGCCTCGGCCTGGCCGAGCACGCCTCCGTCCGCCCCGGCCGCCTCTCCGGCGGGCAGGCGCAGCGGGTGGCCCTCGCCCGGGCGCTGGCGGTGCGGCCGCGGCTGCTCCTGCTGGACGAGCCCCTGGCCGCCCTGGACGCCCGCACCCGACTGGACGTACGGGCCGAACTGCGCCGCCACCTCGCCGAGTTCGAGGCGGTCGCGGTGCTGGTGACCCACGACCCGCTGGACGCCATGGTGCTGGCCGACCGGCTGGTGGTGATCGAGGAGGGGCGCGAGGTGCAGTCCGGCAGCCCCTCCGAGATCGCCCGCCGCCCGCGTACCGACTACATCGCCCGCCTGGTCGGCCTCAATCTCTACCAGGGCGTCGCCGACGGTCCCCATGTCACCCTCCCGGACGGCACGGTCCTCGCCACCACCGAAGACCTCACCGGCCCCGCCTTCGTCGCCTTCCCGCCCTCCGCCGTCACCCTCTACCGCGAACGTCCCCAGACCAGCGCCCGCAACCTGTGGCCCGCCGAGGTCACGGGCCTCGACCTCCACGGCGACCAGGTCCGCGCCGACCTCACCGGCCCCCTCCCCATGGCCGCCGACCTCACCGCCGCCGCCGTCGCCGACCTCCGCCTCACCCCGGGCACCAAGGTCTGGGCCTCCGTCAAGGCGACCCAGACCCACGCCTACCCGGCCTGACACCTGGCGGCGAACGGCCGACGGCTGACAGTCGACAGCGAACGGATGACGGATTTCACCATCTGTCATCCGTTCGCTGTCGATTGTCCGTTGTGCGCTGTCCGCCGTTCGCCACCCGCCGTCCGCCGCTCTCAGTCGCCCGACGGCTCGACGAAGCCCGACTCGTACGCGGCGATCACCGCCTGGGTCCGGTCCCGTGCGCCGAGCTTCGTCAGTACGTTGCTCACGTGCGTCTTCACCGTCTGCACGCCGAGGTAGAGGCGTTCGGCGATCTCGCCGTTGCTCAGGCCGCCCGCGACCAGCCGCAGGACCTCCGCCTCGCGCTCGGTCAGGGTCGCCCGGGCCATCGCCGCCCGGGCCTGCGGGTTGCCGCGCCCGGCCGACAGCCGGCGAATCGCGGCCGGGAAGAGCAGCGACTCCCCCGCCGCCACCAGGCGTACGGCGTGGGCGATTTCGGCCGGGCGGGAGCGCTTGAGCAGGAAGCCGTCCGCACCGGCGCGCAGCGCCTCGTAGACGTAGTCGTCGTTCTCGAAGGTGGTGACGACGAGGATCTTCGGCGGCCTCTCCCCCGGTGCTCCCGGGCGCAGCAGTTCGCGGGTGGCCGCGAGGCCGTCCAGCACCGGCATCCGGACGTCCATCAGCACGACGTCCGGACGCAGCGCACGGGCGAGGGCGAGCGCCTCGGCGCCGTCCGCGGCCTCGCCGACCACCGTCAGGTCGGGCTGCGCCTCCAGGACGGCCCTGATGCCGAGCCTGACCAGTTCCTCGTCGTCGGCGAGCAGGATCCTCGTCGTCATGCCGGTGCCCTCGTCCCGTCCATCCCTTCCATCCCGTCCGTCGCGCTCGTCCGTCACGAGCCCAGGTGCAGCGGAAGGCTCACCTCGAGCACCCACTGTCCACCGCCTTCCTCACGCGGCCCCGCCGCCGCTCGCCCGCCGAGCAGGGCCGCGCGCTCCTGGATGCCACGCAGGCCCTTTCCGCCCCTCCGGGCAACCGCGTTGCCGTCGCCGTGCATGCGCGCCGAACTCCCCTCGCTCGGAAGCCGGTTGGCGCAGCGCATCTCCAACAGCCCGTCCTCGACGGCGATCCGCACGTCGACCAGCTCCCCCGGCGCGTACTTGAGCGCATTGGTGACGCCCTCCTGCACGATCCGGTAGGACTCCCGCGAGAGCACCCGGGGCAGCGCCCCCTCGGCGACCTCGATCGTCGCGTCGACAGGGCTGCCGGCGGCGCGGACGGTGTCGAAGAGCCCGGGCAGTTGCCCGAGTCCGGGCTGCTCCGCGGCCCCGCCGCCCGCGTCGGGCGGGGCCTCGCGCAGCAGCACGAGGGTGCGTTCGAGGTCCTCCATGGCCCGGCGGCCGGTCTCCTCGATGACCTCCAACGCCCGGGCGGCGAACGCCGGATCACCGACCTCCCGCGCCGCCCCGGCCTGGATGACCGTCACCGTGAGGGCGTGCCCGATGGAGTCGTGCAGCTCGCGGGCCAACCGGTTGCGCTCCAGCAGCCGTTCGGCCCGCAGCTCGGCCTCCGCCAGCCGCTCGGCCGGGGACGGCCCCAGCAGGGCGACGGCCATGGCGAGTTGAAGCCGCCCCGCCCCGACGACCAGCCGCCCGCAGCCGAGCAGGAGCAGCGGCGCGAACGGCAGCCCCCACCACCCGCCGACACCGGTCAGCAGCTGGTACACGGCGGGCAGCCCGAAGGCCAGGGCGAAGCCGACCGCCGATCCGAGCGCCACCCGCCCGATCAGCCAGCCCGCCGTACGCCGCCGGTCAGCCCAACTCCGCGACGCTTCCGCCCCGATGTCCTCCTCGCGCTCGGGCACGAGCAGCAGCCGCGCCTGCACGCCCTCGGCGCGCCGCGCCGCCGGGACGAGCGCGACCAGCGCCAGCAGCACGGTGTCCACGGCGACGCTCTTCGCCAGGATCTCGCCGAGCCCCTTGTCGTACGTGCCCGGGTAGATCATCAGCACCACGCCCGCGAAGATCCAGCCGACCAGCAGGTGCAGGAGGCGGGCGTAGGTGGTGCCCGCCAGCAGCGGCGCGACGATCTTGGACATGCGACCCATCCTGCCAGGTCAGCCGCCTTCCCGGCCTCCCTCCCGGGAGGGAGGCCCGTCCCCGCCGCAGCGGGATGTGCCGACGGGGCCGCTCCGGTGGACTTGTCACCGACGACGACCGGCGGGGCGAACGCGAAGGAGCGCAGACATGATCGAGATCCGGGGCCTGACCAAGGTGTACGACGACCGGCGCGTCGTCGACGACCTCACCTTCGACGTCCGGCCGGGCCTGGTGACCGGCTTCCTCGGCCCCAACGGCGCCGGAAAGAGCACCACCCTGCGCCTGCTCCTCGGCCTCGACCGGCCCACCGCCGGACAGGCCCTGGTCGACGGCCGCCGGTACGCCGAACTCGACTCCCCGCTCCGGCGGGTGGGCGCCCTGCTCGACGCCCACGCGCTGCACGGCGGACGCACGGCGCACGGCCACCTGCGCTGGCTGGCCGCGAGCAACGGCCTGCCGGAACGCCGGGTGGGCGAAGTCCTCGACCAGGTCGGCCTGACGGACGCCGCCGGGCGGCGCGTGCGCGGCTTCTCACTCGGCATGCGCCAGCGCCTCGGCGTGGCCGCGGCCCTGCTCGGAGACCCACCCGTGCTTCTGCTGGACGAGCCGGTCAACGGCCTGGACCCGGAGGGCATCCGCTGGATCCGCACCCTGCTGCGCCAACTCGCCGCCGAGGGGCGGGCGGTGCTGGTCTCCTCCCACCTGATGAGCGAAATGGCGCTCACCGCCGACCACTTGGTGGTCATCGGCCGGGGACGGCTGCTCGCGGACGCGGCCACCTCCGAGTTCATCGACCGCCACGGCCGCACCCGTGTCCGCGTACGCGCCGTCGACCCGGTCAGGCTGGCCGCCCTGTTCCGCCACGTCGGCCGCGACCTGGACGCCGCCCCGGCCGAGGACGGCGCCTGGGAGGTGACGGGCGCCCCGCCCGAGCGGATCGCCGCGCTCGCCGCCGAACACGGCGTGGTGCTGTACGAGATCGCCGTCCAGCGGGACTCGCTGGAGGAGGCGTTCATGCGGATGACCGCCGACAGCGTCGAGTACCGCGCCACCGAACCCGCCACCTCCGCCCAGAGCTAGGAGCACCGACATGCGCCCGACCGCCGCCGCCCTGCGCGCCGAACGGATCAAGTTCACCACCCTGCCCTCGCAGTGGGCGGCCCCGCTGGTCGCGCTGGCCTTGACCGTGGGCATCACCTGCGCCGTCAACGCCGCCTACGGCTCCAAAGACCGTTCCCTCACCGAGGACCCGGCGGTCTCGATCTACTACGGGCTGCTGTTCGGCCACGTCGCGGTGGCCTGCCTCGGAATCCTGCTGATCGGGCAGGAGTTCAACACCCGGATGATCGGCACCTCGCTCACCGCCGTGCCACACCGCGCCCGCCTGTACGGCGCCAAGCTCGCCCTCGGCGCCGGCCTCGGCCTGATGCTGGGCCTGCTCTCGGCCACCGGCTGCTTCCTCGCCGTCGCGGGCACCACCGGCCTGGACCTGTCCACCCCCGGCCTCACCCGCACCTTCCTCGCAGGAGTGCTCTACCACCCCCTCCTGCTCCTGCTCTGCCTCGGACTGACCACCATGCTCGGCAACTTCAGCGCCGCCCTCGGCCTGATCGCCCCCATGGTCTTCCTCGGCACCACCTGGCTCGCCGCCATCCCGGGCATCCGCGAGATCGGCCAGTTCCTCCCCGACCGCGCCGGCCTCTACGCGACCCACCTGAACACGGACCCGGACATCCACTACGGCCACTGGACGGGCCTGCTGATCATGGCCCTCTGGACGGTGGCAGCCGTCTACGGCGGCCTGCGCGCCATCCGGCGCCGCGAGGTGGCCTGACGGGTGACGGGTAACGAGTACCAGCGAACGGATGACAGATTTCGTCATCTGTCATCCGTTCGCCGTCAGTTGTCAGTTGTCAGCTGTCAGCTGTCGGACGTCAGGTGTCACTTGTCAGCCCCCCTCCGGGCCCTGCACCCGAGCCGCCCCGGTTGGCCGGTATTGGTCTCCCCATGGCCGCCGACTCCACACCTAGCATCACCTGCGGCGACACACCGCACATCCCGCACATCCCCCACACTCCGGAGGGCGGAACCATGCGTCATCTGCGAACCCTGAAGCGCCGCAGCGCACGTGTCGCGGCCGGCACGATCGTCGCTCTGGCCGCCAGTCTGCTCGCCACGCCCAGCGCGCATGCGGCGGGCACCAACTGGGCGGGCTGGTCGGGCAGCTGCTACGGCTGGACCACCTGGGACGCGAACACGGTCACCGGGCACACCTACGACCACTCCGGCGACCAGTGCGAGATCTTCATCGCGCAGCGGAAGTCGACCGAGCTGCCCGAGTGGCCCGACTCCACCTACTCCGCGTACACGTCCGGCAACAACACCTCCGCCAGCACTCCCACCTGGTGGCACGGACCGGCCAGCAACGGCAGCGTGCTCTACGACTACGTCTGCGTCACGGACCTGACCACCCGCGCACCCTCCGCCTGCAGCCCGGACTACACCTGAACCGACGACGTCAGGAGACGACGACCATGGTCAAGTCCTGGAAGACCCATGCGAGGATCATCGCCCTGTGCGCCGGCTTACCCGCGCTGGTCCTCGGCACCGGGGGCGTGGTGAACGCGTCCACGACGGACACGAACTACTCCGTCCTCTACAACTTCAACACCAACAACCAGTGCCTGGCCGTCGGGGCCGGAAGCATCGACAACGGCGCCGGCGTGATCCAGTGGAACTGCACCAACGGGTTCGAGCAGGAGTGGTCGTTCGACCGCCTGCCGACCAAGACGTTCAACGGCTCCACCTGGTACCACGTCGTCAACCTGAAGAGCACGCTGCAGCGCGGGACCCCCATGTGCCTGGCCGTTCCGGGAGGCACCAGCGCGCTGAACACCCAGCTGATGCAGTGGCCCTGCGGCGACTGGAACGACCACTGGTGGCGGAAGATCTCGACCGACTACGCGAACACCTTCGCGCTGGAGAACCTCAACGGCCTGTGCATCGGCGTCGGGGGCAACAGCCACGTCCCCGGCGCCCCCGTGGTCCAGTGGTCCTGCGACAACGGCCCCGAGCAGAGCTGGTACCCGTCCTGACCCCGACCCGACCCCGAGGTTCCGTGACGGCCCGTCGAACCCGACGGGCCGTCCGTTCCCGTTGCACCGGGGGCTGTCGGGTCAGCGCGGCAGGCGCCCGACCGGACAGTAGCGCTCGCCGCCCTCGACCGCGACGGTCGGGCCCGGGGCGATCTCGGTGAAGCCCGCGTCGTGGACGACGGGGAGGTCGCTGGCGAGCAGGCCGGCCCAGTGGTCCGGGGTGGCGGTGCGGACGGCGAGGGGGAAGCCGGAGTCGGCCCAGTCCTTTCGCTGGGTGTCGTCCAGGCGCCACCAGGCCAGTTGGGCGGCGTGGCCGGTCTGGGCCATGGTCTTGCCCGCGCTCATCTCCAGCTGCGGGTTGAGCCACAGGACGGGGAGGTCCGGGTCGGGGGTGGTGGGCTCGGTGGTCTCCTCCAGGTCCGTGCCGGAGACCTGGAGCTTGGCGAGGTCCTTGGGCCAGCCGTCCAGCGGGATCGGGGGGTAGACCCGTACCTCCGCTTCGCGGCCCTGGACGGTGAGACCCGGCAGTTCGCCCGCGCGGCGCCACTCGCCGCCCCGGGCGCGGCGGACCACCTTGCGGATCCGGGCGTCCTCCCAGGCCGCGACCCGCTCGGCCCACTCGCCCTCCGGCTCGGTCGCCCGGGGGTCGGAGAGCAGGGTCAGCACCGCCCGTGCCGAGGTCTCCAGGGCGTCCGTGCGCCCGGGCGGCGTGGCCTTCTCCAGGCGGACGACCAGCGGGAGGACGTACTGCGGCAGCTCGTCCCGGTCGTCGGGGCGGTCGTGGGAGCGGTCGTCGGGGCGGGCGTCGGGGGCGGGGATGTCGAACGGAGAAGTCACCCGTCCAGCATGCCAGCCCGCCCCGCCCGGGCAGTCCCCGCCCCGGCCGCCTCCTAAGCCACCGCCGCTGCTCAGCGGCGATAGCCGCGCTGGGGGTCGCGCTCCTCCGCGTCCTCGTACATCAGGAACCAGCCCTCGGGGTGGGTGGCCGCCAGCAGGGCCTCGGTGCGCTGCTCGGCGGCCAGTTCCGGGTCCCCGTCGTCGGGGCCGTACACGCCGAACAGCTCGTCGTGGCAGCCGTCCCAGTCGTAGTCGTACAGGTCGGCCGGCAGGTCGCCCATCATGTCGGCCACCGACTCGGGCTGCGCGCCGAGCAGGGCCCGGGCGTCCAGGAGCGCCATCCGCAGCGCGATCTCATCGGCCAGGCAGCGCGGCAGCGGCCATTCGCCGAGGGCGAGGTCGTCGGCGAGGTCGTCGTAGGCCCGGGCCATGGAGCGGCGCCAGGAGCGGTGGAGCGTCCAGGTGCGTTTGGGCAGGCGGGAGAAGACCGTCCAGTCGGCGTCGTCCTCGTCGGCGACCGGGTCGTCGCCGTGTTCCTCGAGGTCGTCGTACGCGGCGTCGGCGAGGCCGAGGAGCTGGGCGTGGAGGAGGCAGGCGGTGCGCGGGGTGAGGGTCCAGTCGGCTCCGGCGCCACCGTCCTCCTCCTCGCCCTCCAGCGGGAAGAGTTCGGCGAAGTCCGGCGTGAAGTCCTCGGTGACGCTGATCTCCAACGTGCCGCCGGTGGCCTCGACGCCGGGGATGGCCGCCACCAGCCGATCCGGGTGCAGCAGGGCGCCGAGGGCCGCGTTGGCGTCCTCGGAGACCTCACGCAGCAGTTCGCGGCGCTGCCCGGCCGGGTCGACGCCGCCGAATTCCAGGTCCTCGACGGCCCGGATCGCGGCGGCCCGCAGGGCGGGCCAGTCGGTGATCCGCAGGCCCAGCACCACCGTCGCCTCGACCTCCGGTGCTCCGGAGTCGCCGGGGTCGCCCGGGTGCTCCGCCGCGCCCGGTCCCTGTGGATGATCGCTTCGCTCGCCCATGGGGCTACGGTACGGCCTTTCGGGCGTCCGATCACCGGTCCGGACGGGCTTGCGGGAGGCATCTCGGCCACGGTCCGGCCACGCCTGTGTCACTCGGACGCACGACAGGGGCAGGATGGGGGCCATGGCAGACATCAACGAGTACGGCGGCGGGCAGCACCCGAACGCCGACGTCCTGGTCGTGACCACCAATGACGTCCCCGGCTACAAGGTCGACCACATCATCGGCGAGGTCTTCGGCCTGACCGTGCGCAGCCGCCACATCGGAAGCCAGATCGGCGCGGGCCTCAAGTCGCTGATCGGCGGTGAGCTGCGCGGTCTGACGAAGACGCTGGTCGAGAGCCGCAACGAGGCGATGCAGCGGCTGATCGAGCAGACCAAGGCGCGCGGCGGCAACGCCGTCCTGATGATGCGCTTCGACGTGACGGAGGCGGCGGACGTGGGCACGGAGGTCTGCGCCTACGGCACGGCCGCGGTGATCTCCCGCACCGCCTGACCGAGGCACGGGCGTACGGGACGTACGGCGAGCGGGCGGAGAGCGGGCGGAGAGCGGGCGGCCCGGCGGGAACATCCGCCGGGCCGCCGCGGTTCCCCGGGCATGGCTGTTCACGGTTCAATCACCCTGGGTCGGGCGGACGACGTCGTGGCGGAGGCCGCCATGGTCGACGTCGCCGTGGTCGACGTCGTCGTGGTGGGCGCCGGCCAGGCGGGCCTGTCCGCGGCGTACCACCTGCGCCGGCGCGGCTTCGCCCCGTACCGGCCGGACGCCGACGGGGGCGCGGGCACCGGCGGATTCGTCGTACTGGACGCCGGGGAGGCGCCCGGCGGGGCCTGGGCGCACCGCTCGCCCTCGCTGCGGATGGCCACCGTGCACGGCTTCCACGACCTCCCGGACGCCGAACTGCCGCCGCCGGACCTCGATGCCCCCGCGCGCGAGGTGGTGCCGGGGTACTTCGCGGCGTACGAGGCGCGGCACGCGCTCCCCGTCGTGCGCCCGGTCACGGTACACGCCGTGCGTGCCGAGTCCGGGCGCCCCGACTCCCGGCTGCTGGTCGAGACCGACCGGGGCGTCTGGTCCACCCGCGCGCTGATCAACGCGACCGGCACCTGGACGCGCCCCTTCCTCCCCCACTACCCGGGCCGCTTCACCGGCCGACAGCTGCACTACGCCGACTACCGCGGCCCCGAGGAGTTCGCGGGCAGGCGCGTGTTGGTGGTCGGCGGGGGCGCCTCGGCGATCCAGGTGCTGTCGGAGGTGGCGGCGGTCGGCGAGACGGTCTGGGCCACCCGCTCCGAGCCCGTCTTCCACGAGGGACCGTTCACCCCGGAGTACGGGCGCGCGGTGGTGGCCAAGGTCGAGGAGAGGGTGCGGCAGGGGCTGCCGGCGCTCAGTGTGGTCAGCGTGACCGGGCTGGGCCCGTCCGTCGCCTACCGGCGGGCCGAGGAGCTGGGCGCGCTGCGCCGCCGGCCGATGTTCGACCGGCTCACCGAGCACGGGGCGGTCTGGGGCGAGGAGGAGGTGGCCGTGGACGCGATCGTCTGGGCGACGGGCTTCCGGCCCGAGGTCGGCCACCTGGCCCCGCTGGGCCTGCGCTCCCCCCACGGCGGCATCGCCCTGACCGGCACCCGCGCCACCCTCGACCCCCGCGTCCACCTGGTCGGCTACGGCCCGTCCGCCAGCACCGTCGGCGCCAACCGGGCGGGCCGCGCCGCCGTCAACGACCTGGTCGGGCTGCTCGGCGACCCGCTGAGGGAGCCCACCGGGCAGGACCTCGAACCGTCCCTCGCCCAGGTTCAGGGGGCGTAGCCCTCAGCGGTCGTAGTCGACGGTCACCTTGTCGGTGACCGGGCGGGCCTGGCAGGTGAGGACGTAGCCGGCGGCGAGCTCCTTCTCCTCCAGGGCGAAGTTGCGCCGCATCTCCACCTCGCCCTCGGTGACCAGGGCGCGGCAGGTGCCGCAGACGCCGCCCTTGCAGGCGAAGGGCAGGTCGGGGCGGGAGCGCTGGGCGCCGTCCAGGATCGAGCGGTCGCGCGGAAGGGTGAGGGTGCTGCCGCGTCCGTCGAGGACGACGGTGACCTCGCTGCGCTCCCCAGCCTCCCCGGTGCCCTCGCCGTCGGCGCCGTCCCAGTCCTCGTCGCGTTCGGCGAGCGGCTCGTCCTCGGCGTGGAACAGCTCCTGGTGCACCCGCCGGGCGGGCACCCCGAGCTCGGCGAGCAGGTCCTTCGCGGCGGCGACCATGCCGAAGGGACCGCACAGCCACCAGTGCCCGACCTCGTGGACGTCCACCAGCGCGGCCAGCAGGGCGCGCACCCGCTCCGGGTCCAGGCGGCCGCTGAGCAGTTCGGCGTCCCTGGTCTCCCGGGACAGGACGTGGACCAGCTGGAAGCGGCCCAGGAAGCGGTCCTTGAGGTCGGCCAGCTCGTCGGCGAACATCACGGTGTCGCTGCGGCGGTTGCCGTAGAGCAGGGTGACGGTGGAGCGGCGGTCGGCGTCCAGCACGGAGGCGGCGATCGACAGCATCGGGGTGATGCCCGAGCCCGCCGCCAGGAGCACGTGGTCGGCGGGGGCGGCGAGATCGGGGGTGAACAGGCCCGTCGGGGTGAGCACCTCCACCTCCTCGCCGGGCCGGGCCTCGCGCACCAGCCAGCGGGAGAACAGCCCGCCGGGCACCTCCCGCACGGCGATCCGCAGCGGGCCGCCCACGGGGGCGCAGATCGAGTACGAGCGGCGCTCGTCGACGCCGTCCACCACCTTGCGCAGCGTCAGCGTCTGCCCGGGCCGGAAGGCGTAGGCGGCCGCCAGGTCCTCCGGCACGGCGAAGGTCACCGCGACGGCGTCCTCGCACAGGCGCTCCACCCGCTCGATGCCCAGCCGGTGGAACAGCGGGCGGCGGGCGGCGGGGGTCTCGGCGGGGGTCTCGGCGGGAGTCTCGGCGGCGGACGCGTCGGCGGCCGGGATGGCGGTCGCGTCGGCGGCCGGGGTGGCGGCGGAGGCGGGCATTCAGATCTCCTTGACGCGTTCGAAGGGCTCCCGGCAGGCGCGGCAGCGCCAGAGCGCCTTGCAGGCGGTGGAGCCGAAGCGGGACAGCTCCTCGGTGTCCGCGGCGCCGCAGTGCGGGCAGGGCACGGGGGCGGCGGCGACCGCCGCGCGGGTGGGGCCGAGGGTGAGCGGGACCGGGCCGGCTCCGGCGGCCGCGGTCGGGCGCGGCGGGGCGATCCCGGCCTCGGCGAGCTTGCGGCGGCCCTCGGCGGTGATCAGGTCGGTGGACCACGGCGGGTCGAGGCGCAGCCGCACCCGGACGTCCCGGTACCCGGCGGCGCGCAGTCGGCGGTCCACGTCGGCGGCCATCTCGGCCACGGCGGGGCAGCCGGAGTAGGTCGGGGTGAGCCAGGCGGTCACGGTGCCGTCGGGGTCGTCGGTGCCGTCGGGGTCGTCGGCCTCGACGGCGGCGAGGACGCCGAGATCGGCCAGGGTGAGCATGGGCAGCTCGGGGTCCGGGACGGCGGCGGCGACGGACCAGGCCCGGTCGGCCCGGTCGGTGCGGTCCCGTCCGCCGGGCCGGCTCGCGGTGGCGGGGGTCGGGGCCGGGGCGGGGACCGGGGTCACCACGTCGCCCCCGGGTGGGCGCGGGCCACGACCTGCAGCTCGGCGAGCAGCGGGCCGAGGGCCTCGGTGTGGACACCGTCCCGGCCGCCGCGGCCGAGCACGGTGGCCAGCGGCGCCGCCTCCGGCACGGTCAGCCCGGCCTCGGCGAGGACGGCGCCGAGCGAGCGCAGTACCGGTTCGCGCAGCGTCGCCGGGTCCGCCCCGCCCGCGCGCAGCTCCGCCGGGTGCGCGGTGAACAGCTCCTCCAGCAGCGGCCAGACGGCGTCCAGCCCGACCTGCATCCGCCGCGCCGAGTGCGGGGTGCCGTCGCCCAGGCGCAGCGTCCAGGCGGTGGCGTACTCGCGGTGGTAGGCGAGTTCCTTGACGCCCCGGGCCGCGACCGCGGCCAGCACCGGGTCGGGGTGGGCGCTCAGCGCCTCGTAGAGGGCTCCGCGGGCGGTGGAGAACAACAGCAGCCGGGCGATGGAGTACGCGAAGTCGCCGTTGCCCGTCTCGACGAGGCGCACGTTGCGGAACTCGTGCTCCTCGCGCCAGTACGCGAGGTCGTCCTCGGTACGGCCGGTGCCGTCCGCCTGGCCGGCCCGGGTGAGCAGCAGCCGGGCCTGGCCGAGGAGGTCGAGGCCGAGGTTGGCGAGGGCGACCTCCTCCTCCAGCTCGGGGGCGCGGGTGCACCACTCGATCAGCCGCTGGGACAGGATGAGGGCGTCGTCACCGAGCATCAGGCAGTAGGCGGCGAGGTCGGCTCCGTCCAGGCCGGCGGGCAGGGCGGTGTCCACGCCGAGCAGCGGGTCGGCGAAGCCCGTCCCGTAGGCCCAGCGGCCCTCGCCCTCGGGGCCGGGGGTGGCCTCGACGAGGCTCAGGTAGACGTGGTCGTCCTCGGTGGCTGTGGTGGTGTTCTCGTGCACGGTGGCTCCCCCGTCAGATGTGCGGGACATCCTCGGGGATGTCGTAGAAGGTCGGGTGGCGGTAGACCTTGTCGCCGCTGGGCTCGAAGAAGGGGTCCCGCTCGTCCGGGGTGGAGGCGGTGATCGCGTCGGACCGGACGACCCACAGGCTCACGCCCTCGTTGCGGCGGGTGTACAGGTCGCGGGCGGCGAGCAGGGCCATGCGGTCGTCGGCGGCGTGCAGCGAGCCGACGTGGACGTGGTTGAGCCCGCGCCGGGGGCGCACGAACACCTCGTACAGCGGCCAGCCGGCCTGGGATCCGGTCACTTCGCGCTCTCCTGTTCGACGGCGGCCTGCTCGGCGGCTTGCCCGATGGCTTGTTCGGCGGCCTGGTCTGCGGCCTGTTCGGCGGCGCGCTTGGCCGCGTACGCCACGGCGGCCTCGCGCACCCAGGCGCCCTCCTCGTGGGCGGTGCGGCGGCGGTCGACGCGCTGGGCGTTGCAGGGGCCCTGGCCCTTGATGACCCGCATCAGCTCGGACCAGTCCGGCTCGCCGAAGTCCCAGCCGCCGCTCTCCTCGTTCCACCGCAGCTCGGGGTCGGGGAGGGTGACGCCCAGGTGCTCGGCCTGCGGGACGGTCATGTCGACGAAGCGCTGCCGCAGCTCGTCGTTGGTGTGGCGCTTGATCCGCCAGGCCATCGAGCGGGCGGTGTTCGGGGACTCGGCGTCGGAGGGGCCGAACATCATCAGCGAGGGCCACCACCAGCGGTCCACCGCGTCCTGGACCATCCGGCGCTGGGCGTCGGTGCCGCGCATCAGCGTCATCAGCAGCTCGTAGCCCTGGCGCTGGTGGAAGGACTCCTCCTTGCAGATCCGCACCATCGCGCGGGCGTACGGGCCGTAGCTGCAGCGACAGAGCGGGACCTGGTTGCAGATCGCGGCGCCGTCGACCAGCCAGCCGATCACGCCGACGTCGGCGAAGGTGAGGGTGGGGTAGTTGAAGATCGAGGAGTACTTCTGGCGGCCGCTGATCAGTTTCTCGGTGAGCTCGGCGCGGTCGACGCCGAGGGTCTCGGCGGCGGCGTAGAGGTAGAGGCCGTGACCGGCCTCGTCCTGGGCCTTGGCGAGCAGGATGGCCTTGCGGCGCAGGGAGGGGGCGCGGGTGAGCCAGTTCCCCTCGGGCTGCATGCCGATGATCTCGGAGTGGGCGTGCTGGGCGATCTGGCGGATGAGCGTCGCCCGGTAGGCGTCGGGCATCCAGTCCCTGGGCTCGATGCGCTGCTCGGCGGCGATCACCGCCTCGAACCCGTCCTCCGGCGTCTGCGCGGGGACGGCCTCGGCCACCTCTGCTGTCACCACGATCCCCTCTCGTTCCCGCTTCTGCGGCGCCCGGCGCGCTCCGCCGGGGCGCCGACCGACTGACCGTTCGGTCGGTACCATTCTGCGTGGCGGGGCGGCGGGATGGCAAGGAGCTTCCGAGGGGCGGACAGACAGATGACAGCTGACGGATTTCGTCAGCTGTCATCTGTTCCCTGTTATCCGTTATCCGTTACTCGTGATTCGTCGACTGCAATCCGTCGACTGAAATCCGTCGGCTGTTCGCCGCCCGCCCCGGCCGTCAGCCCTCCGCCCGGTCGCGCAGCCTGGGCAGCGGCACCGCGAGCAGCGCGGCGAGCAGGGCGATCCGGGGCGCGAGCTGATCGAGGCGGATGTGCTCATGCCGGGCGTGGGCCCCGGCGCCGACGGCACCGAAGCCGTCCAGCGTCGGCAGCCCGCGCGAACCCGGCAGGTTGGTGTCCCCCGCCCCGCCCGCCGGGGCGCCGTCCAGCTGCTGCCCGAGCACGGCCGCGAGCGAACGCACGTGCCGCAGCAGCGGGTTGCCCGTCCGCTCGGGCCAGGCCGGACGGCTCGAGAGCACCTCGGTGCGCACCCGCGCCCCCGGGCGCAGCGCGGTGAGCCGGGCCAGGTTGTCGAGCGTACGGCGCTGGGCCTCGACGGTGGCGAACCGCAGCCCGAGCTCGGCCTCGGCCCGCCCCGCGACCACGTTGGCCCGCGAACCCCCGCTGATCCGCCCGGCGTTGAGCTCGGTGCCGGGCTGGCGGGCGAGGCCACGGACGAGGACGAGCTGGTCGACCAGCTCGTCCACCGCCGAGACCCCGTCGTGCGCGTCGTTGCCCGCATGCGCCTCCCGCCCGGTGACGGTCAGCCGCACCCGGGTGCTGCCGCGCCGCGCGGTCTTGAGCCGCCCGTCCGGGTGCGGCGGCTCCAGGCCCAACACGGCCGCCGCCCCGCGCAGTTGGCGCTCGACCAGGCCGCGCCCGTCCGGGCTGCCGACCTCCTCGTCCGAGACGACGATCAGCCGGACGGTGCGGTGCGGGCGCTGCCCGAGGTCGGCGAGCAGGGCGAACGCGCCTTCCAGGACGGCGAGTCCGCCCTTCATGTCGACCACGCCGGGGCCGCTGAGCAGTCCGTCCTTTTCGGCGACCGGCCAGTCGGCGAGGGTGCCGACGGGCCAGACGGTGTCGTGGTGGCCGACGATGAGCAGGTGCGGCAGGGACTCGTCCTGCCCCGCCCACTCCAGGACGAGATGGTCCCCGGCGGGACCGGGCTCGCGGCGGGCGGTGGCGCCGGTGGCGCGGAATCCGGACGCCAACTCCTCGGCGAGGGCGTCGAGTCGGGGCGCGTCCCCGCTGGGCGACTCGATCCGGGCCAGGTCGGCGCAGCGGCGTCTGACGGCCCCGGAGAGGGTGCGGGCCCGGGCACTGAGCGCCTGCGGCAGCCCGGGCAGTGCCTTGGTGACCGTCGCGGCGGAGACGCCGGAGGGGGTGTTGGCCGTCGGGGCGGGGGCGGTCTCGGTGACGGCGTCCGGTGCGGCCGGCGACCCGAGGATCTGGGGAGTCAACGCACGCCTCCGCCGGTGCGGCCTGTATTCAGCGGCCGCAGCGGCCGCCCGCCCCCGCCCGGACGCGTGGCCCGGCCGAGCCCCGCCGGGAGACCGGGGCGACCTACGGCCCCTCGGTACGGCCCGTCTGGCCCAAGTGCGGTGGAACGGCTGGGCGGCGTGCTTGACATTGCGTCCTCCTCGCTCGATCCGGTGGCCCCGGTCTGCCCGGAGCCCCGTGGACGGCGGCCTGCCGGCGACGGGCGCAGTGGCCGTACCGTCGCAGGGAAGCCGAGATGTGAGCCTAGAAGAACCGTCCGGTTTCCTGCGAGGTGGCCCTGCTCCCAGCGTGCCGGTTCCGGACCGCCCGTCCCCGGTGCCCGTCGGGGGACGGCGGCGGGTGCGAGGCGCGCGGGACCGGCTCGGCGCGCGGGCGCGGTCATCGGATCACGCCCATCTCCAACGATGGACCCACCGCCCGCGATCGGCAGCGCAAACGGCCAAGGCACGGTATTTCCACGCCGGATGGGTGACATCGGCTCAGTCCGCGATACGAACCCGGGGCACGCCGACCGCGCGGGGAAGCACGCTCCCGCGCCGGGGGAAGGCGTGCGGACGGCGCGCAACGACGCTGGAGCGACGCGTGCGACGCCGGGCACTCTCGGGGCGAACCACCGTCGAACCTCGGCCGAATCCCGACCCAATCGAAGCCGAACCGCGACCGAATCGAGGCCGTTCGCACACCTTTGCAGCGGGCCTCGCGCCGGGGCCGTCGCGCGGCGACGGTCGGCCGGCGCTCAGGCGGCCGTCGTCCGGGTCCCGTCGTTCAGGCCCCGCCGCTCAGGCGCCATCACTCAGGCGGCATCACTCAGGCACCGTCGCTCAGCCGCCGTCGTTCAGGCCCCGTCGCCGAACAGCCCCGCGTCGCGCGCCAGCAGCGCGGCCTGGACGCGGTTGCCGACGCCGAGCCCGGTGAGGATGCGGCTCACGTGTGCCTTGACGGTGCTCTCGCGCATCCCGAGGGCGCCCGCGATCTCGGCGTTGGAGAGGCCGTCCGCGAGTTCGCGCAGCACGTCCCGCTCGCGCGGGGTGAGCCCGGCGACCCGGCCCCGGGCGGCGACCGCGCGGGGTGCGCCCGCCCGGTGGTAGCGGTCGATCAGGCGCCGCGCGGCCGCCGGGTGCAGCATCCCCTGGCCACTGGCGACCACATGGACGGCCCGGGCGATCTCCGCCGGCGGGGTGTCCTTGAGCAGGAAGCCGTCCGCGCCCGCCGCGAGCGCCTGGTACACGTATTCGTCGAGGTCGAAGGTGGTCAGGGCGATCACCCGTGGGGCGTCGGGGAGTTCACGCAGGCGACGGGTCGCGGCGATGCCGTCGAGCCGGGGCATCCGGATGTCCATCAGGGCGACGTCGATGCGCTGGGCCCGGGCGAGCTCGAGGGCCTGGAGACCGTCCGAGGCCTCGGCGACCACGGTGAGCGCCGGATCCTGGGCGAGCAGGTCGACCAGGCCGAGGCGGACCAGCGCGTCGTCGTCGACGACCATCGTGCGGATCATGCGGACTCCTCCGGGTGCGGACGCGGGGCCGGGCTCGCGAACGGGCGCGGGGACGGGGAGGGGAGCGGCGACGGCGAACGCGGGGACGGGCGCGGGCGCGGGCCGGGAGCCCCGGCACCGCCGCCGTCCGTGCCGCCCGCCCGGCCTGGCACCGGTGGCGGGCGGCCGGGCGAGGGCAGCCGGGCGGAGAGCCGGAAGCCGCCCTCGCCGTCGGGTCCCGCGTCGAGGTGCCCGCCGAGGGCGCCGACCCGCTCGGTGAGCCCGACCAGGCCGTACCCGCCGCCGCTGCCGGAACCGTCCGGGAGGGTCTCGCCGGGGCCGTTGCGCACCTCGACGGTGGTCGCCGGGGCGCCGTACGCGACCCTGACGGTGACGGACGCGGCGTGCGCGTACTTGCGGGCGTTGGTCAGCGCCTCCTGGACGAGCCGGTGCACGGCCAGCCGGTGGGTGGTCGGGACGGCCTCCGGGTCGCCGGAGAGCGCCAGTTCGACGCGCTGACCGGCCTGGGTGGCCTCGCCGACGAGCTCGGTGAGGTCGCGCAGGGCGGGCGCCGGGACGCTCGGACGGCCGGACGGGACGGCGGGCCCGGGCTCGCCGTCCGGGGCGGTGGGCGGGTCGGCGCGCAGGGCGCCCAGGACGTCGCGCAGGTCGTCCAGCGAGCGCGCGGCGGTGGTGCGCAGCAGTTCGAGGCGGTGGGTGAGCCGGTCCTGGTCGGCGGCGACGGTGCCGGCCCTCGCCTGGTCGCGCAGCACCCCGGCGTGCAGCACCAGCAGGCTGAGCCGGTGGGCCAGCACGTCGTGCATCTCCCGTGCGATCCGGGCGCGTTCGGCGGCCCGGGCCTGTTCGGCGCGCAGTTCGCGCTCGCGGCGCAGCACGTCGACCTGGTCGTGCAGGGTGCGGATCAGCACCCGGCGGCCGTGCTGCCAGAGCCCGAAGGACAAGGTGGCGGCCTGGACGAGGAGTTGGGAACCGGTGGTGCCGGCCCAGCCGATCACCGAGTCCGCGCCGGTCGCGCTGAGCACGGCGATGACGGTGCCCCCGGCCATCGCCGCGCCGGGCCGGCCGAGGTAGGCGAGGTGGTAGACGCTCAGCAGGCCGGGCAGGGCGCGGTTGAGCAGTCCGGCGGTGAGCACCGGCAGGACGGCGGAGACGACGGGGTAGCGGCGCGCGAGGACCAGGGAGAGGGCGGCGAGACCGGCGACGACCGTGCCGGGCACGCGCATCGGCCCGCTCGCGTGGAGCCACTGGAAGACGGACTCCTCGGCGGCGAGGCCGAGGATGCCGAGCAGCAGCAGGGTCTCGCTCCAGGGGCGGCGCTGCGGGCCGTACCAGCCGAGCAGACCTGCGCGCACGGGCCCCTCCCCTCATCCTCCGCCACTGCCCGGTCGTGTGCGAGCGTGAGCTCGATGCTAGGGCGCGTACGGGTGCGGGCGCCCCGGACTTCCGGGCGGACGCGCCCTCGACTTTCGTCGGGGGTCGGCGCCGCTCGTCGGCCGATCCGGTGCGGACGAGGACTTCCTAGCGTCGTTCCCATGACGAACGAGCTGTCCCTCCCCGGCCCCAACTCCGCCTCCTCGCACGCCGGTTCGCCGTCTGCCTCGCCGGCCCCGTCACTCCTCGCGCCCTCCGGCCGGCCGCCGGGCGAGGACCATCTGCTGTTCCTCGCGGAGGCGCTGCGCACTTTCCACGACACGGGTGCGCTGGCGCCCAGTGGGCCGGATCTGGTGAACGCCCTGGTGGTGCCGGTGACGAGCCGGCCGAACCGGCCGCTGTCGGTGCTGGAGGTCGGCGCCGGGACGGGGGTGGTGACGCGGCGGCTGACGCAGGTGATGCGCCCGGGCGACCGGCTGCACGTGGTGGAGGCCAACCCCCGCTTCGCCGAACGGCTGCGGGAGGACCCGGTGCTGGCGACGCGCAGGCCCGGGATCGAGCTGCGGCTGTCGACGTGCCGGGTGGAGGAGCTGGAACCGCGGGGGGTGCTGGAGGGGCCTCGGGAGCGGTACGACGTGATCGTCTCCGGTCTGCCGTTCACCAACTTCGAGCCGTGCACCGTCCGGCAGATCCTCGACCTCTACCTGCGACTGCTGGTGCCCGGCGGCGAGTTGACGTACTTCGGCTACCTCGGCACGACCACGGCCCGGATGCTGACCTCCGGTCCGCGCGAGGGGGCGCGGCACCGTGCGGTGGTGCGGCTGCTGCGGCGCTTCGAGGCGACCTACGGGCTGGGCTCGCGCACGGCCTGGCGCAACCTGCCGCCGGCCCGCGCCCATCTGCTGCGGGCGCCGGGCGGGCGGGAGGACTGGCGGCAGGCCGTGCGCGAGGACCTGGGCGAGGCCGTACACCAGGACGTGCCGCCGACGCCCGGCGAGTAACAAGTAACAAGTAACAAGTAACAAAAAACAGATAACAGCGAACAGATTTTGAAATCTGTTCGCTGTTCTGACAGAGTTGCCCCCAGGTCGCCCACCGACCACGCCATCCGGCGCCGCAACCGATCTGGAGTCCTCCTTGCCTTCGATCAACCGCACCGCTGCTCAGCGCACCCTCGGCACCAACGGCACCAACGGCACCGCCCCGCTCACCACCTCCGCCCTCGGCCTCGGCTGCATGGGCATGTCCGACCTGTACGGCCCGGCCGACGAGGCCGAGAGCATCGCCACCGTCCACGCCGCCCTGGATGCCGGCGTCACCCTCCTGGACACCGGCGACTTCTACGGCATGGGCCACAACGAGTTGCTGATCCACGAGGCGCTGCGCGGCCGCGACCGCGAGAGCGTGCAGATCAGCGTCAAGTTCGGCGCCCAGCGCGGCCCCGACGGGATGCCCGTCGGCTACGACGCGAGCCCGGCCGCCGTCAAGGCCTCCCTCGCCTACACCCTGCGCCGGCTGCGCACCGACCACGTCGACGTCTACCGCCCGGCGCGCCTCGACCCGAAGGTCCCGATCGAGGAGACCGTCGGCGCCGTCGCCGAGATGGTCCAGGCCGGATACGTCCGCCACATCGGCCTGTCCGAGGTCGGCGCCGACACCCTGCGCCGCGCCGCCGCCGTCCACCCGATCTGCGACCTCCAGATCGAGTACTCGCTGCTCTCCCGCTCGATCGAGGACGCCATCCTGCCCGCCGCCCGCGAACTGGGCATCGGCGTCACGGCGTACGGCGTCCTCTCCCGCGGCCTGCTCAGCGGCCACTGGCAGCAGGGCCGCGAGCTCGCCGGCGGCGACTTCCGCGGCCTCAGCCCCCGCTTCCAGGGCGACAACCTGGCGCACAACCTCTCCCTGGTCGAGGCGCTGCGCGAGGTCGCCGCCGCGAAGGGTGCGAGCGTCGCCCAGGTCGCCATCGCGTGGGTCGCCTCGCGCGGCCAGGACATCGTCCCGCTCGTCGGCGCCCGACGCCGCGACCGCCTCTCCGAGGCCCTCGGCGCCCTCGACGTCAACCTGACGAACGCCGACCTCACCGCCATCGAGGCCGCAGTTCCGGCGGGATCGGCCGCAGGCGATCGATACGCCGCCGCGCAGATGGCACTGTTGGACAGCGAACGATGACCGGCCCGCCCGGCCCCGCACGACTCAAGGACGGACCCGCGTGACCATGGAAACCACCCTCACCGCCGAGCAGATCCTGATCGCGGCAGAGGACGTCTTCCGGCGATTCGGCCCCACCAAGGCCACCGTCGTGGACGTCGCCCGCACCCTCGGGGTCAGCCACAGCAGCGTCTACCGGCACTTCCCCAGCAAGACCGCCCTGCGCGAGGCCGTGAACCAGCGCTGGCTCGACCAGGCCAACCGGGAACTCGCCGACATCGCCGACGACGAGAGCCAGGGCGGCGCCGCCGAGCGCCTGCACCGCTGGCTGCTCACCCTCTTCCGCACCAAGCGCCGCAAGGCCCTCGAGGACCCGGAGCTGTTCGCGACCTTCGCCGTCCTGACGGAGGAGAACAGCGCCGGCATCGAGGAGCACATCGAGATCCTCATCTCCCAGATCGCCCGGATCTTCCAGGACGGCGTCGAGGCCGGCGAGTTCAAGCTCGCCCACATCCAGACCACCGCCCGCGCCGTCTTCGACGCCACCGCCCCGTTCCACGACCCCGCCTACGCCCCCGACTGGTCCGGCCCCCAGGCCGAAGGCCGCTTCGAAGCCGTCTGGACCCTCATCCTCGACGGCCTGCACACCACCGGCTGAGACGCCCCGAGTGACGCACCCCGCCTGACGCACCCCGCCTGACAGCTCCCGACGCGGCGCCGGCGACCGGATCGAAATCCGGTCGTCGGCGCCGCGGTCCTCCGGCAGACTGCCGCGCACAGTCGATCTCACATGGAGGATGACATGCGCGGCACGGCCGACCCGGCACTGGACAGCCTGCAAGGGCTCGCCCTGGGCGACGCCTTCGGCGACCGCTGGTTCTCCGTGCCGGCCGACGAAGCCCCCGCCGCGCTGGCCGCCCGCCTGCCCAGGCCCGCGCCCTGGCCCTGGACGGACGACACCGCGATGACGCTCGTCCTCCTGCGACACCTGAGGACGCACGGCGAGGTCCGACAGGACGCCCTGGCCCGGGAGTTCGCCGCCGAGTACACCGGCACGCCCCACCGCAAGTACGGGCCCTCGATGCGCCGGGTCCTGCGCTCCGTCGACGCCGGGGAAGACTGGCGCGCCGTCACCTCGTCCCAGTTCGGGGGCCAGGGCTCCTACGGCAACGGCGCCGCCATGCGGGTCGCGCCGCTGGGCGCCTGGTTCGCCGACGACCTCGATCGGGCGGCCCAGCAGGCCGAGCTCCAGGCGCTCACCACCCACTCCCACCCGGAGGCCGTCGCCGGCGCGGTGGCCGTCGCGCTCGCGGCGGCAATCGCCGTCCGCAGTCGCGGTGACGTCGCGCCGGAGCGGGGCGAGTTGCTGACCGAGATCGCCGGACGGCTGCCGGAGAGCGACGTGCGATCCGGGCTGCGGACCGCCGCGCGGATGCCCGCCGGCACCAGCGTGCGGCACGCCGCCGCCGTGCTCGGCTCGGGGCTGCTGCTCTCCGCGCCGGACACCGTCCCGTTCGCCCTCTGGTCCGCCGCCGGGCACCTGGACAGCCTGCCCGAGGCCCTCTGGCAGACCCTGGAGGGCTGGGGCGACCGGGACACCACCTGCGCGATCGCCGGCGGCGTGGTCGCCGCCCGCACCGGGACGGCCGAGGTCCCGGCCGCCTGGCTCACCGCCCGCGAGGCCCTGCCGGAGTGGGTCGACGAAGCGACCCCGACGGCCGGATGACGACGGGATCACGCCGGGACGACGAAGGCGGGCCGGTTCCCCCCGGAACCGGCCCGCCTCCGGGCTGACGTCGGAGTCAGCGGCGCGAGTGACCGAACAGGATGCGGTAGGCGATCAGCAGGACGAGCGCGCCGCCGACCGCGGAGACCCAGGTGGCCGCGTCGAAGAAGTGCGCCGTCACGGAGCGGTGGAAGAAGTGCGAGGCGATCCAGCCACCGACGAAGGAGCCGGCGACACCGATCAGGGTCGTCACGATCAGGCCGCCCGGGTCCCTGCCCGGCAGCAGCAGTTTGGCCAGGGCCCCGGCGATCAGGCCCAGTACGATCCACGCGATGATGCCCATCCGTTCGTCCCTCCCGTCATCGGCGCGAAAGCCCCGCCGCGCCGTTCTGACCCCAAGGACGCCCGCCGCCCTTCCGGCGGTTCCGGTGCGAGCGCGAGGCGTGGCGGGCGTGGCAGGCACGGCGGGCGTGGCGGGCGTGGCGGGCGTGGCGGCCTTTCGGCAGGCCCCGGGCGCCGGAATACTGCGGCCATGCGCATCCTGATCGCCACCGCAGGGTCCCGGGGTGACGTCGCCCCCTTCACCGGGCTGGGCGTGCGACTGAGGACGGCGGGTCACCAGGTGGCCGTCGCCACCCATGCCACCTTCGCCGAGTCGGTGCGCTCGGCCGGGCTCGAGTTCCGGCCGCTGCCCGTCGACCCGCGTGCCGAACTCGCCTCCGACGAGGGGCGACGCCTGCTGAAGGCCGGGACCGGGCCGGGCGTGATCGTGCAACTCCTGCGCATGGGGCGCCGGTTCATGCCCGCGCTCGGCGAGGGCATCGTCGAGGCCACCGCGCTCGGCGCCGACCTGCTGCTGACCTCGAGCGCCACCGACCCGCTCGGCCAGGTCGCCGCCGAGGCGTCGGGCATCCCCAGCCTCGGACTGCACCTCCAACCCCTGTCCCCCACTCGGGAGTTCGCCCCCGCCGTCACCGGCGCCCGCTCGCTCGGGGCGCTGGGCAACCTGCTGGCCGGGTACGCCGTCCAGGCCGGGACCGACCAGCTGTTCGCACCGGCCGTACGGGAGCTGCGCCGCCGACTCGGGCTGCCCGGCGTCGGCGTCGCCGGGGCCCGGCGCGGGCACCCCGTGCTGCACGGCTTCTCACCGACCGTCGTGCCCCGCCCGGCCGACTGGCACCCCCGGCTCGACGTCGCCGGGTACTGGTGGCCGCCCGAACCGGACGACTGGCAGCCGCCGGCCCGGCTGCTCGACTTCCTCGCGGCCGGGCCGCCGCCCGTCTTCGTCGGCTTCGGCAGCCTGGTCGTCCCCGATCCCGAGCGGCTCACCGGGACGGTCCTCGCCGCCGCCCGGGCCGCGCGGGTGCGGCTCCTCCTGCAGTCCGGCTGGAGCGGGCTGGCCGCCGAGGACTCGGAGTCCGTCCTGACCATCGGCGACGCCCCGCACAGCTGGCTGTTCCCCCGCACGGCGGCCGTCGTCCACCACGCCGGGGCCGGCACCACCGCCGCCGCCCTGCGCGCCGGGACGCCGACCGTACCCGTGCCCGCCCAGCTGGACGCACCGTTCTGGTCCGCCCGGCTCACCCGGCTCGGCGTCTCCCCCGGCCCGGTGCCGCTGCGCACCCTCACCGCCTCCCACCTCGCCGCCTCCCTCCGCCGCACCCTCGACGACCCCCGGTACACGGCCCGAGCCCGCGCCGTCGCCACCGCCCTGGCCGCCGAGGACGGCACCGCCAAGGTCCTCGCCGCCGTCGAGCGGGCAGCGAACAAGTGACAACTGACAACCGACGGAAATCAGCGAACAGATGACGGCTGGTGAAATCCGTCATCTGTTCGCTGTCGCCTGCAATCCGTTCTCTGCTTTCCGTCAGCTGTGACCTGTTCGCCGCCGTCGCCTACCGTTCCCCGGCAACCCGGCCAGCGCCGTGTACACCGCCGCCGCGCTCGCGAAGCCGACCGCCCAGCCGTAGTCGGCCAGCGGCTTGAGGAGCGGGATCACTCCGTCCCTTGGGAAGGGTCCCGCGTCCGAGTGCGAGCCCCCGACGGCCAGCAGACCGCCGATCAGCAGTGCCGCCACCGCCCTGAGGTTCCAGCCGCCGGTGTACCAGTACGCGCCGCCCGGGCGGTACAGCTCGGCCACGTGCAGCCGGGTGCCCCGCAGCAGCCAGTAGTCGGCGAGCAGGACGCCCGCGACCGTCCCGAGCAGGCCGCCGACCACGCCGAGCCAGGTGAAGATGTACACGTGCGGGTCGGCGATCAGCCTCCACGGGAAGATGGCGATCCCGACCACGCCCGTGATCAGCGCCCCCGTACGGAAGTCGACGAAGCGGGGCAGCAGGTTGGCGAGGTCGTAGGCCGGTGACACCACGTTGGCGGCGATGTTGACCGACAGCGTCGCGACCAGCACGGTCAGCAGCGCGAACAGGATGCCGACCGGGTTCTCCATCTTCGCCGCGAGCTGGATCGGGTCCCACACCGGCGCCCCGTACACCGCCTGGGAGCCCGAGGTGACGAGCACCGACAGCAGCGCGAACAGGGTCATCGTCGTCGGCAGCCCGAGCGCCTGCCCGCGGATCTGGGCCCGCTGGCTGCCGCCGAATCGGGTGAAGTCCGGGATGTTGAGCGACAGTGTGGACCAGAACCCGATCATGCCCATCAGCGCCGGAAAGAAGACCTTCCAGAACCCGGAACCCCAGCCCAGCGTGGACGGTTGGGACAGCAGCGGCCCGAACCCGCCCGCCTTGACGGTGATCCACACCAGCAGGGCCAGCGCGCCCACGATGACGAAGGGCGCCGCCCAGTTCTCGAACCGCCGCAGCGTCTCCATACCCCGGGCGATGATGACGATCTCGATCAGCCAGAACAGCAGGAACGAGAGCCACTGCGTCCACGGGTACCCGCCGAGATCGGCGGCCTCCTGCCAGGACCGGCCCAGGAGCTTGCCCGCCAGCAGGAAGATCCCCTCCCCGCCGATCCAGGTCTGGATGCCGAACCAGGCACAGGCCACCGCCGCGCGAACGAGCGCGGGCAGATTGGCGCCGCGCAGCCCGAACGCGGCGCGGGCGAACACCGGGAACGGGATGCCGTACTTCGTCCCCGCGTGCCCGGAGAGCAGCATCGGCACGAGCACGATCAGGTTGGCCAGGGCGATGGTGAGCACCGCCTGCCGCCAGTCCATGCCGAGCGCGACCAGCCCCGAAGCCAGTGTCCAGGACGGGATGTTGTGGGCCATGCCGACCCAGAGGGCGAGGAAGTTGTAGGTGGTCCAGGTGCGCCGCTCCACCGGCACCGGTATCAGGTCGTCGTTGGTGAATCCGTTGGCAGGCAACTCCCCCTCGGCCGGGTCGAGTTCGACCCGGCCGTCGGAATACTGCCGCTGTCCGCCACCGCCGGTCGCGGTCTCCGCCATGGGCAACTCCCGTCTTCTGCAACCGATATCAGGCAAGAGGAGGTGAGAGAGGAGGCAATAGGAGACGGACAAGGAGAACCGCGAACCTACAGCCGCGGAATGACCTGTTCCCCGTACGCGTCGATGGTGCTCTCGATCGCGTCGTGCATCGCGTACACCGCGAACTGGTCCACGCCCAACGAGCGCAGGTGCTCCAGGCGCGCGAGCTGCGCCTCCGGCGGGCCGATCAGGCAGAACCGGTCCACGATCTCGTCCGGCACGAAGGCGGTGTCCGGGTTGTCGGCGCGCCCGTGGTGGCTGTAGTCGTAGCCCTGTCGCTCCTTGATGTAGTCGGTGAGCGCGTCGGGCACGAGGCCCGAGTGCTCGCCGTAGTGGCGGACCAGGTCGGCGACGTGGTTGCCGACCATCCCGCCGAACCAGCGGCACTGCTCCCGGGCGTGGGCGAGCGCGGCGGGCGAGTCGTCGGCGGTGACGTAGGCGGGAGCGGCCACGCAGATGGTGACCGAGGACGGGTCCCGGCCCGCCTCGGCAGCCGCGGCACGAACGGCCTTCACCATGTACTCGGTGAGGAACGGGTCGGCCAACTGCAGGATGAACCCGTCCGCCTGATGCCCGGTCAGGGCGAGTGCCTTCGGCCCGTACGCCCCCATCCAGACGGGCAGTCGGGCGCCCGGGCCGACCCACGGCAGGTGCATCTCGGTGCCGTCCACCTCGACGGTGCGGCCCTCGGCCAGTTCCTTGACGGCGTGCATGGCCTGGGAGAGCCGGTCGAGGGTGGCCGGGCGGCGCCCGGCGACGCGCATGGCGGAGTCGCCGCGCCCGATGCCGCAGACGGTGCGGTTGCCGTACATGTCGTTGAGCGTGGCGAACAGGGAGGCCGTGACCTCCCAGGTGCGGGTGGAGGGGTTGGTGACCATCGGGCCGACGACCAGCCGTTCGGTCTCGGCGAGGATGCGGCTGTAGATGACGAAGGGCTCCTGCCACAGGACGCAGGAGTCGAAGGTCCAGCCGTGGCTGAACCCGGCCCGTTCGGCGCGGATCATCCGGTCGATGAGCAGGCGGGCGGGCGGGTCGGTCTGCAGGACGAGGCCGATGTCCATCGGGTGCGGCTCCAAAGACGGGGTGGAGGGGGAAGGGACGGATCAGAGCAGGTACCCGCAGGTCCCCCGCCGCAGGAAGGTGCCGTGCCCGGTGCGGCCGAGCCAGCGTCCGTCGTCCAGGACGACGGTGCCGCGCGAGAGCACCGTCCGTACGCGGCCGGTGAGTTGACGCCCCTCGTAGGCCGAGTAGTCGACGTTCATGTGGTGGGTCGCGGCGGAGACGGTCTGCACGGCGACGGGGTCGTAGACGACGAGGTCGGCGTCGGCGCCGGGCGCGACGGTGCCCTTGCGCGGGTGGAGGCCGAACATCCGGGCCGGGGCGGTGCAGGCGATCTCGACCCAGCGGCGCCGGCTGATCCGCCCCTCCACCACGGCCTGGTGGAGCAGGTCCATCCGGTTCTCCACGCCCGGAAGGCCGTTGGGGATCTTCGAGAAGTCCCCGCGGCCGAGTTCCTTCTGCCCGACGAAGCAGAACGGGCAGTGGTCGGTGGAGACCACCTGGAGGTCGTCGGTGCGCAGCCCGCGCCACAGCGCCGCCTGGTGCTCGCGCGGCCGAAGCGGCGTGCTGCACACGTACTTGGCGCCTTCGAAGCCCGGTTCGGCGAGGTTGTCGGTGGAGAGGAAGAGGTACTGCGGGCAGGTCTCGCCGAAGACGGGGAGCCCTTCGTCGCGGGCCCGGGCGATCTCGGCGAGCGCGGAGGCGGCGGAGACGTGCACGACGTACAGCGGACTGCCGGCGACCTGGGCGAGTTTGACGGCCCGGTGGGTGGCCTCGGCCTCGAGGAGTTCGCGCCGCACCTCGCCGTGGTAGCGGGGGTCGGTCCGCCCGGCGGCGAGGGCCTGTTCGACGAGGACGTCGATGGCGATGCCGTTCTCGGCGTGCATCATGATCAGCCCGCCGTTGGCGGCGCCGCGCTGCATGGCGCGCAGGATGCGGCCGTCGTCGCTGTAGAAGACGCCGGGGTAGGCCATGAAGAGCTTGAAGGAGGTGGATTCGCCGGAGTCGACGAGGGTGTCCATCTCCTTGAGGACGGCGTCGTTGACGTCGGAGACGATGGTGTGGAAGGCGTAGTCGACGGCGCAGTTGCCGTCGGCCTTGGCGTGCCAGGTGTCCAGGCCCTCGCGCAGGGAGCCGCCGACGGGCTGGACGGCGAAGTCGACGATGGTGGTGGTGCCGCCCCAGGCGGCGGCGCGGGTGCCGGTCTCGAAGGTGTCGGAGGCCGCGGTGCCGCCGAAGGGCAGTTCCATGTGGGTGTGGGCGTCGACGCCGCCCGGGATGACGTAGTGGCCGGTGGCGTCGATGACGGTTTCGGCGCTCCAGGCGTCGGCGGCGGCGCTGCCGGTGGCGGCGAGCGCGGCGACGCGTTCGCCCTCAACGAGGACGTCGGCGTGGATCTCCTCGGTGGCGGTGACGACGAGGCCGCCGCGGATGATCGTGCGCTGTCCGGGGTCGCGGGTGGTCATCGCGGTGCCCCTCACGCCTCGGCGAGCGGGCCGTAGGCGTCCGGGCGGCGGTCCCGGTAGAACGCCCACTGCTGGCGGACCTCTTCGATCAGGCCGAGGTCGAGGTCGCGGACGACGAGTTCCTCCTCCTTGTCGGAGGCGACGTCGCCGACGAACTGCCCGCGCGGGTCGACGAAGTAGGAGGTGCCGTAGAAGTCGTTGTCCCCGTACTCCTCGGTGCCGACGCGGTTGATGGCGGCGACGAAGTACTCGTTGGCGACGGCGGCGGCGGGCTGTTCGAGCTGCCACAGGTAGGAGGACAGGCCTCGGCTGGTGGCGGAGGGGTTGTAGACGATCTGGGCACCGGCGAGGCCCAACGCCCGCCAGCCCTCGGGGAAGTGGCGGTCGTAGCAGATGTAGACGCCGACCTTGCCGACGGCCGTGTCGAAGACGGGCCAGCCGAGGTTGCCGGGCTTGAAGTAGTACTTCTCCCAGAAGCCCTTGACCTGGGGGATGTGGTGCTTGCGGTACTTGCCGAGGTAGCTGCCGTCGGCGTCGATCACGGCGGCGGTGTTGTAGTAGACGCCGGTCTGCTCCTCCTCGTAGACGGGGACGACGATCACCAGGCCGAGTTCGCGGGCGAGGTCCTGCATACGGCGTACGGTCGGGCCGTCGGGGACGGCCTCGGCCCAGCGGTAGTGCTCGGCCTCCTGGACCTGACAGAAGTACGGGGCGTTGAACACCTCCTGGAAGCCGATGATCCGCGCGCCCTGGGCGGCGGCCTCGCGGGCGTGGCGCTCGTGGAGGGCGATCATGCTCTCCTGGTCGCCTGTCCAGCGGGTCTGGACGAGCGCGGCACGGACGATCTGCGACATGGGTACCTCCGCAACTGCGCCGCTCGGCCGCCGGGGCCGGGCCACGCTTTCGAGGGTTGGCGGGGCGGGATGAAACGGTCATCTACCCCGCGGGTCGGCTCCTTACGCATCCGTCCACCCGGATGCCCCCTCGCCCCGGGCCGGTGCGGCGGTGGAGCCGGGCCGCGTCCACGGGTCGAGCCGGCCGCGTCCCGGCTTGACTTGGCCCGCGTCGCTCGGGAAGGATCCGGCTCATGGACACCGGCACCACTCTGGTCTGCCGCCTGCACGTCGATCTGCGGCGCCAGGCGAGTTCCATCTGTGCCTGTTGACCCTTCCCCTCTCCGCGTGGCCCGCCCTGTGACGTCTGCCAGGGCCCTCGGCGCGCACCCGCACCCGCAGTTCTGACTCCCGCCCGTACCGGCGCACCGCACCGCCGCGTGCCGGGCCGCTCCCGCGGTCCGTCCACACGCTCACGCGCTCCCGCGCCGGGCCCGGGCAGACCCTTCGACGTTCCCGCCGCATCCGAGGACGCCCCGATGAGCCTGAGTGCCACGCCCCTGACCGAGCCCGACCGGGCCCCCGCCACTGCCACTGCCCCGGTCTCCGCCCCTGCCCCCGCCCCGGCCCCTGCCACTGCCCCCGCCCCGGACGCCGGGGCCCGGACACCGCTCACCCCGAGCACCCTGCGGACGATCGTCCGCGACCTGGCCGAACGCCCGGACCAATGGATCCACCACGTCCGCCTCTCCATGGAGGAGCGCTGGTACCGCCGGCTGGCGGGCGACGAGGACCACGAGGTGTGGCTGATCAGCTGGCTGCCCGGCCAGTCGACCGGCTTCCACGACCACGGCGGCTCGCGCGGCGCCTTCGCGGTCGCGCTGGGTGAGCTGGAGGAACTGTCCCTCGGCGGGCCGGAGCAGGGGCTGCTGATCCGCAGGGTCCCGGCCGGGACGGCCCGGGCGTTCGGCCCCGAGTACGTCCACGACGTCCGCAACACGGCCGTCGGCCCGGCCGTCACCCTGCACGCCTACTCGCCGCCGCTCAGTTCGATGGCGCACTACGACCTGCGGGCCGAAGGGCTCGTCCGCACCTCGGTGGAAGGACCGGAACAATGGTGACCACGATCGACGACCTGGTGGAGCGCTCCCGCGAGGGCGTCCACCGGCCGGGGGCGCTGGAGGCGCACCGGGCGCAGCGGGAGGGCGCGCTGCTGGTGGACATCCGTCCGGCGGCGCAGCGCGCGGCGGAGGGGGAGATCCCCGGTTCGCTGATCATCGAGCGCAACGTCCTGGAGTGGCGGCTGGACCCGACGGGCAGCCACCGCATCCCCGAGGCGACCGGGTACGACGTGGAGGTGATCGTGGTCTGCTCGGAGGGCTACGCCTCCAGCCTGGCCGCGGCCACGCTGCGGGAGCTGGGGCTGCACCGGGCGACGGACCTGGACGGCGGTTTCGTCGGCTGGGCGGCGGCCGGGCTGCCGACGCGTCAGGGGGGTCGATGAGAGGCCCGATGAGGGGCCGGTGGCTGATAACCGTGCGACAGCAGATGACGCAGGTCATAGTCTGATCAGAGTTTCCACCGCTCCGAAGCTGGGCAGCCACGCGGGCGTAGAACGGCGGAAGAGCGCCGACGCCCCGGCGGCCGAAACCGCCGTCAACCGAACGACTGTCCCACCGACCGACCCAGGCGCCGCCTCCCCGGGGCGCCCTGACGAGGAAACACCCCGTGATCAGATTCGACGGCGCCGGCAAGCGCCACCCCGACGGCACCATCGCCGTCGAGGGCCTGGACCTGGAGGTCCCCACCGGCCGCACGACCGTCCTGGTCGGACCGTCCGGCTGCGGAAAGACCACCCTGCTGCGGATGGTCAACCGGATGGTGGAGCCCACCTCCGGCCGGGTCCTGCTGGACGGCACCGACGTGGCCGACCTGGAGCCCGCCAAGCTGCGCCGCGGCATCGGGTACGTGATCCAGCAGGCGGGCCTGTTCCCGCACCGCAAGGTGATCGACAACGTCGCCACCGTCCCGCTACTGCTCGGCTGGGACCGCAAACGGGCCCGCGCCCGGGCAGCCGAGCTGCTCGAGCTGGTCGGGCTGGCACCGGAGACCGCCAAGCGGTACCCGTTCCAGCTCTCCGGCGGCCAGCAGCAGCGCGTCGGCGTGGCGCGGGCCCTGGCCGCCGACCCGCCGGTCCTGCTGATGGACGAGCCGTTCAGCGCCGTCGACCCGGTGGTGCGCGCCGGGCTTCAGGAGGAACTGCTGCGGCTTCAGTCCGAGCTGCACAAGACGGTGCTGTTCGTCACCCACGACATCGAGGAGGCCGTGCGCCTCGGCGACCAGGTCGTGGTGCTGCGCGAGCACGGCCGCATAGCCCAGCGGGCCGATCCGCACACCCTGCTCACCGCCCCCGCCGACGACGGCGTGGCCGCCTTCCTCGGCCGCGACCGGGGCCTGCGCGGGCTGGCGCTGCGGCCCGCGAGCGCCGTCGCCGTCCGGCCGATCGGCGACGGACTGCGCTACGGCGGCTGGGAATTGACGCTGGACGGAGCCGGCCGCCCGGTCGGCTGGATCGACCGGGACACCGAGGGCGCCGAGGGCGCCGGACCGCACCCGGCCCCGGGCTTCCGCCAGGAGGCGGACACCCTGCGCACCGCGCTGGACGCGGCCGTCCTCTCCCCCGCCGGGGTCGCCGCCGTGCTGGACGCGGACGGGCGGGTGACGGGCACCGCGAGCCGCGAGGCCGTGCTGGCCGCGCTGTCCGCCCCCGCGCCGGCCGAGGCCCCCGCGCTGCTCAAGGCGGACGTCCCGCTCAAGGCGGACGCTCGGCTCAAGGCCGACGCTCCGCTCAAGGCCGCCGCTCCGCTCAAGGCCGCCGCGGACGACCCGCCTGGCGAGCCCGCACAGGCGCCGACGGACGGAGCCGCCGGTGGACGATGAACCGATCATCCGCTGGTACTGGATCGGCGACCACCTCGGCTACCTCGGCGATCTGCTCGCCGACCACGCCGTGATCGCCCTCGTCCCCGTCCTGATCGGCCTGCTGGCCGCCGTCCCGCTGGGCCTGGCCTGCGCCCGCTTCCCCCGGCTCTACCAGCCGCTGTCCGCCGTCTTCAACATCGTCTACGCGCTGCCCTCGCTGGCGGTGTTCATCATCCTGATCCCGTACACCGGGCTCGCCACCCAGGCCACGGTGATGATCCCGCTGACCTTCTACGCCCTGGCCGTCCTGCTGCCGACCACCGTGGACGGGCTGCGCGCCGTCCCGGACGCCGTGCGGCAGGCCGCCACCGCCATGGGGTACGGGCCCTGGCACCGGCTGACCGCCGTCGAACTGCCCGCCGCCGTGCCGTACCTGATCGCCGGACTGCGGGTCGCGGCGGTGTCCAGCATCTCGCTGGCGAGCGTCGGCGCGCTGGTCGGGCGCGGCGGGCTCGGCTACCTGTTCATCGACGGCTACCAGCGCAACTTCCCCACGCCCATCTGGGCGGGCATCGCGCTGATCGCCGTCCTCGCCCTGGCCGTCGACCTGCTGCTGGTGGGCTCGCGCCGGCTGCTGGCGCCGTGGGCCGCGCGGCAGAAGGGGGCCGGCTCGTGAACTGGCTGGACTGGCTGGGCGACTTCTTCAGCGCCCCCGACCACCGCAGCGGCCCGGACTCGATCGTCCACCGCGTCCTGGAACACCTGCTGTTCTCCGGCGAGGCGCTGCTGTACGCGGCGCTGCTGGCCGTGCCGCTGGGCCTGCTGATCGGGTACACCGGTCGGGGCGTCACCGTGGTCACCGCCTTCGCGGGCGCCACCCGCGCGCTGCCCACCCTGGGCCTGGTGACGCTGGCCGTGCTGCTCGTCGGGGTCGGCGAGACGGCCGTGCTGATCGCCCTGGTGGCGCTGGCCGCGCCGCCGCTGCTGGTGGCCGCCGTCGAGGGGGTGCGCGGCACCGACCCGGACGTACGGGACGCGGCGCGCGGCATCGGCCTGACCCACCCGCAGGTGCTGTGGCAGGTCTGCCTGCCCGCCGCCTCGCCGACGCTGCTCGCCGGGCTGCGCACCGCCACCGTCCAGGTGATCGCGACGGCCACGGTGGCCGCGTACGTGGGCCTCGGCGGGCTCGGCCGCTACGTCATCGACGGGCTGGCCACCCGCCGCTTCTCCTCCACGGTCGGCGGGGCGCTACTGGTGGTGCTGCTCGCCGTCGCCGCCCAGGCGATGTTCGCCCTGCTCTCCCGGTTCGCGCTCCCCTCGGGGGTGCGCGCCCAGTCGCGGGCCCGCTGATCCGCTCCGCCCCTTCCTCTTCCTCTTCCTCTTCCTCCTGCCCTCTCCCGTCCACTCCGGAAGGACATTCATCACCATGTCGACATCGCACAGAGGCCGACGCGCCGTCATCCTCGGCACCCTCTCCGCTCTCGCCCTCGGCGCCACCGCCTGCAGTTCCTCGGGCGGCGACCCGCTGGGCGCCTCCACGGCCTCCTCGGGCGCCTCCGCCACGAGCGGCTCCGGCGGTTCGGGCGGCTCCGGTTCGACGGTGGTCGTCGGCTCGGCGAACTTCCCCGAGAACGTGCTGCTCGGCTCGATCTACTCGCAGGCCCTCAAGGCCAAGGGCGTCAAGGTCGAGGAGAAGTTCAACATCGGCAGCCGCGAGGTGCTGTACGGGCAGCTGCAGAGCGGCAACCTGACGGTGCTCCCCGAGTACAACGGCGCGCTGCTCGCCTACCTGGACGCCAAGGCCACCGCCGTCACCACCCAGGACGTCAACGCGGCCCTGGCCAAGGCGCTGCCCTCCTCGCTGGCGGTCCTGGACTCCTCGCCGGCCGAGGACAAGGACTCGCTGAGCGTCACCCAGGAGAGCGCCGACAAGTACGGCCTCAAGAGCATCGCCGACCTCACGGCCAAGGCCGGCGAGTTCACCATCGGCGGGCCGCCGGAGTTCAAGACCCGCCGCGAGCAGCAGTTCAAGGACGTCTACGGGCTGACGTTCAAGGAGTGGAAGCCCACCGGCGACACCACGGCGAACGCCCTCAAGGACGGGAGCATCCAGGTCGGCAACGTGTTCACCACCGACCCGAAGATCGTCCAGTACAAGCTCGTCCCGCTGGCGGACCCGAAGAACGTCTTCGGCGCGCAGAACGTCACCCCGCTGGTCAACAAGTCCGGCGTGGACGCCAAGGCGACGGCGGCGCTGAACGCGGTCTCGGCCAAGCTGGACACGGCCGGGCTGACGGCGCTGATGAAGCGGGTCGCGGTGGACAAGGAGGACCCGTCGGCGGTGGCCAAGGAGTGGCTGAAGTCCAACGGCCTGGGCTGACACTCCACGTCTTCTGTTCGCTGTTTTCTGTTTGCTGTTTTCCGTCTTCTGTTCGCTGTTCTCTGTTCTCCATGTGGCGGGCGGCGGGGTCCTGGACCTCGCCGCCCGTCCGCGTCCGTTCGCACCCGTCCGCGCCGGTTCGCGGGGCCGTCCTTCGCCGGGGGGACCTTCCCCTCGGCGCCGCGAACATGACAGGGTGGCGGCATGCGCACTCGTCTCCTCGCCGCCACCCTCACGGCATTCGCCGCGGTGAGCCTCGCTGCCTGCTCCAGTTCCGACTCCGGATCGGGCTCCTCCGCCGCCGGCTCCCCCACCACCACCGCCGCCGCTTCGGCTGACGGCGCGACCGCCTCGGCCGCTCCCACCGGGGACGCGACGGGCACCGCCCCGGCCTCCACCCCGGCCGACGGCGCCTCGCCCGGGGCGCCCGCCCCCGCCAAGCCCGCCCCGCCCACCGACGCCGGGCTGCCCGGCAAGCCGGACGCCGACCTGACGGCCAAACTGGTCGCCGCCCTGGACGCGATCGACCCGGCGATCGTCGACGGCAAGCCCGGCCAGGCCGTGGAACGGGCCCGCAGCCAGTGCCAGGCGATCTTCCAGTTCCCCAAGGACAAGCAGAAGTTGACCGACCTGGCCGACCAGCGCTTCACCTCCCCCCAGCACCCGCAGGGCCTCGGTCCGGAGACCGCCGCGAAGATCAACGACGCGCTGCGCTCCACACTCTGCCCGCCGCCGCGCTAGGGAACGCCCTCTCTCCAGCCACACCCGGCCGCGGCGGCCCCCACCGCCCGCGGCCTCCGTACCGCCCGGCGTCCTGAGCGCCGGGCGGCCGCGGCCGCGCCCCGTCCGACGGGTGCGCGGCCGTGGCGTTTCCGGGGCCCTCCGCGCTTGGCACTCATCCCGTCCGGACATGCCAAAGCCCGTGCGCCGACGAACAGTTAGGACTCTTGACAGAGCAGTGGTCTAGTCCAAACATAGGCATGTCGATCCGACCGGGATGCACTGTGGGGGTGTGACCACCGGCGGCTGAGGCACTGCCCTGCCCTGTTCCGCTCCACCCCCGCCCTGTACGGCGTGCGCGTTCGCACCGCCGCACCGCCGCGCGAGTCGGCGGGTTCCCGCACGCCCGCATGTCCGCACGCCCGTATGTCCACCACCCCGGCTCCCCCGGGCCGGACCGTGCACGCGGCCGACCCCACCGGCCGCCCCGGCGCCCCGGCCCGTTCCGCACCGCCCCAACACCATCCCCCACCACGTCTGTTGGAGAACCGATGCGTCTACGCAGAACCATTCAGGCGGCGCTGACGGCCTGCGCCACCCTGGCCGCCTCGGCCGGCCTCGTCGCCGCCGGGACGGGCACCGCCCAGGCCGCGACCCCGCTGCCGAGCCGGGTCTTCGCCCCCTACTTCGAGTCCTGGACCGGCCAGAGCCCCGCCACCGTGGCCGCGCAGTCCGGCAACAAGTACCTGACGATGGCCTTCCTCCAGGCCGCCACCAAGGGCTCCTGCACGCCGTACTGGAACGGCGACACGTCCAAGCCGGTCTCCTCCTCCACCTTCGGCGCCGACATCGCCACCATCCGGGCCAACGGCGGGGACGTGATCCCCTCCTTCGGTGGCTACACGGCCGACAACACCGGCACCGAGATCGCCGACAGCTGCACCGACGTCGGCCAGATCGCGGCCGCGTTCGAGAACGTCATCACCACCTACGACATCAGCCGGATCGACCTCGACATCGAGGACAACTCGCTGAACAACTCCGCCGGCATCGACCGCCGCAACAAGGCGATCAAGCAGGTGCAGGACTGGGCCGCCTCCAACGGGCGCAACGTCCAGTTCTCCTACACCCTGCCGACCACCACGCACGGGCTGGCGGACAGCGGCCTCGCGGTGCTGCAGAACGCCGTCAGCAACAAGGCGCGGATCGACGTCGTCAACATGATGACCTTCGACTACTACGACAACGCCACCCATGACATGGCGGCCGACACCCAGACCTCGGCGCAGGGCCTGTACAACCAGCTCGCCCAGCTCTACCCGGGCAAGACCCCGGCGCAGCTGTGGAGTTCGATCGGCATCATCGAGATGGTCGGCATCGACGACTTCGGTGCCGCCGAGACCTTCACCGTGGCCAACGCCAAGACCGTCTACAACTGGGCCGTCTCCAAGGGCATCAGCACGCTGTCCTTCTGGGCCCTCCAGCGGGACAACGGCGGCTGCCCGGGCAAGGGCGGGGACGACACCTGCTCCGGGATCACCCAGGAGACCTGGGAGTTCTCGCACATCTTCGAGCAGTTCACCGGCGGCACGACGGTGAACAACGACTTCTCCGTTGCGGTGAACCCCAACTCGGCGACGGTCAAGGCGGGTTCGTCCACCTCGGCCGCCATCTCCACCGCCGTCACCAACGGCTCGGCGCAGAGCCTGAACCTGTCGGTCAGCGGCGCCCCGGCGGGCGTGACGGCCACCGTCACCCCCGGCACCGTCACCGCGGGCGGCAGCGCGACGCTCAACGTCTCCACCACCTCCTCGGTGACGCCCGGCAGCTACCCGCTGACCGTCACCGGCAGCGCGGCCTCCGGCAGCCACACCACCACCTTCACGCTGAACGTCACCGGCACCCAGCCGGGCAACGACTTCTCCGTCGCGGTGAACCCCAACTCCGGTAGCGTGGCCGCCGGTTCCTCCACCTCGGCGGCGGTCGCCACGGCCGTCACCAGCGGTTCGGCGCAGAGCCTGAACCTGTCGGTCAGCGGTGCCCCGGCGGGCGTCACGGCCACCGTCACCCCGGGCACCGTCACGGCGGGCAGCGGCGCGACGCTGAACATCGCCACCACCGCGGCCGCCAAGGCGGGCACCTACCCGCTGACCGTGACCGCCACCGGCGCCTCCGGCACCCACACCGCGACCTACTCGCTGACCGTCACCGGCACGACCCCGCCGCCCACCGGCCTGGTCAACGGCGACTTCGAGACCGGCAACCTGGCCCCGTGGAACTGCCAGAGCGGCGGCGCGGTCGTCTCCACGCCCGTCCACTCCGGTTCCTACGCGCTCCAGGCCGCGGCCGGTGCGAGCCAGACCGGCGAGTGCACCCAGACCGTCACCCTCAAGCCCAACACCAGCTACACGCTGAGCGGCTGGGTGCAGGGCAACTACGCCTACCTAGGCGTCTCCGGCGGCGCCACGGCCAGCACCTGGACCGTCGCCTCCGGCTGGACCCAGCTGACCGTCCCCTTCACCACCGGCGCCTCCGGCACCGTCACCGTGTACCTGCACGGCTGGTACGGGCAGGGGAACGTCTACGGGGACGACTTCTCCATCGCCTGATCCGCGCGAACGGCTGACGCGTAACAAGTAACGGGTAACGAAGAACGGATAACAGCTGACGGATGATGAAATCCGTCAGCTGTTATCCGTTCGCTGTCATCCGTCAGCTGTCCGCTGTCAGGCGTCGGCCGTCAGCTGTCCGCCGTCAGACGTCCGCCGCCTCCGGCATCCGCCCCGGCCGGCAGAGCACCAGGTACGTCAGCGTCGACAGCAGCCCCGACGCCAGCACCACGAGCGCCAGCAGCACCGCGGACGGCCGTCCGCCGAGGCTGCTCAGCGGCGCGACCACCGCGCCCGCCAGGAAGCTGCCCGTGCCGAGCAGCGCCGCCGCCGTACCCGCCGCCTTCGGTTCGACGAGGCCGAGCGCCAGGGCGGAGGCGTTCGGCAGCAGCACGCCCAGGCTGCCCATCAGCACGAACAGCGGCGCACAGAACCCGACCAGACCCGCGTCCCACACCGCCGTCCCCAGTACCAGCGCCACCCCGGCGGCCACCGCCGTCCCGAGCCCGCCCAGCACCAGCGCCCGCGGCGTGAAGCGCGGCGCCAGCAGCCGCCCGTTCACCTGCGTCATCAGCACGATGGCCACCGAGTTCAGCCCGAACAGCAGGCTGTACGTCTGCGGCGAGACCTCGAACACGTGCTGCAGCACCGTCGAGGAGCCGCTGATGTACCCGAACAGCGCGCCGTACGCGAAGCCGTTGGTCAGCACCAGTCCGAGGAACGGCAGGTCGCGCAGCAGCCGGCCCATCGTGCGCAGCGTCGTGCCGATCCCGCCGCCGTTCCGGGACTGCGCGGGCAGGGTCTCGCGCAGCGCGCCGAACGAGGCCAGGGCGAGCAGCAGCCCGAGCGCGGTGAGCGCGCCGAAGGTGCCCCGCCAGGAGGTGAACCGCAGCATCTGGGCCCCGACGATCGGTGCGAGGATCGGCGCCAGCCCGGAGATCATCGTGATCGAGGCGAGGAAGCGCAGCATCGCCACGCCCTGGAAGCGGTCCCGGGCGATGGCCCGTCCGATGACCAGGCCCGCCGATCCGGCCGCGCCCTGCACGAAGCGTCCGGCCATCAGCACCGGCAGGTTGGGGGCGAGCGCGCACACGGCGCTGGCCAGGGTGTAGAGGACCATCCCCACGAGCAGCGGAGGCCGGCGCCCGAAGCGGTCGCTGAGGGGCCCGAAGAGCAGCTGCCCGGCGGCGACGCCGAACATCGAGAAGGTGAGGGTGAGCTGCACGGCCGCCGGGTCGGCGGCCAGGTCGTCGGCGATGGCGGGCAGGCCGGGCAGGTAGAGGTCGATGGTCAGCGGGCCGAGGGCGGCGAGCCCGCCGAGGACGACGATCGTGGCCGGGCCGGTGATGGAGGCGGCGCCGGCGGATCCCGCGGCTTCTGCGGTATCGACGGCATCAGCGATATCAGCGGCATCGGCGGCATCAGCGGTGGCCTCGGGGCCGGTGGTGGGGGCGGTGCCGGCGGGTCCGGCGGCGCCGGCGGTCGGGCCGGGCATGGGGCTCCTATCGGAGGGGGACGGATGTTCGATCACGCCCCGTCCTATCGCAGCCCGATCCCCTTCCGACAGGAGGGGTCCCCCCGGAGGCGCCCGTCAGCGCCGGGCGGAGTGCTCGGCGCGGTGCGCCGCCTGCACCGCCGCGCCGTCCTGCCAGGCGTAGAGCCGGTTGCCGTGCAGCGCGACGCTGTAGTGGCCGCAGGTGCCGGTGGCCTTGGCCGCGACGTCCTGCGGGAACCAGCCGGCCTTGAGCGAGGCCGGCACCGGGTGCGAGGCGCGGCCCGGGACGCCGATGGCGCAGCCGGTGGGCAGCCGGCCCTCGGGGAGGGTGGCGACCAGCAGCCGGTCGTCGCCGGTGGTGGACATCACGTACTTGACCGAGGAGGCGTTGTCGGGCAGCCAGCCGGGCATGGAGCGGCGGTCGTTCTTCGCCTGCTCGCCGGTCTCGTACGCCGACTGCTCCTGGTGGCGCTCGTCGTACCAGGAGGACACCCGCGGGCCTATGGCCACGGCCGCCACGGCGACGGCCATGCCGGTGCCCGCGACTCCCAGCGCGACCTTGCTCACGATGCCCTTCATGCCCGCCTGCCCTCTCCCGTGTCCTGTGCCCTGCGTGTCCCGCGTGTCCGGCGCTGCGTGTCCCGCCTCGGCCGGCGGCCTACGCCGTCCGGGTGTACCCATCGTGGCCCAGCCCGGCCGTCGGATCGTCACCACCAAGTCCCGATCCTGTTTCCGACCTACGGGGTACGGTCTCCACCTTCCGGCGTATGCCCTTCGGCGGAGTCCGTGTGGCGGCCCTGCGCCGGACCCCGATCGAGCCTCGCCCCGGACGGCCCGCGGCGCAGCCGGGCCTGCTGCACCCGGGGCACCGGAGTCCCCCGGGTGCAGGCCCCGGACGGCCCCGCGCTCCCCGTCAGACGCCCGTGGCCACCGGCCGGGCGACGGGGAAGGGCCGCCCGTCCAGCGTCCAGTGCGGGTCGATCGGGCGCAGCAGCGAGGCGTACACCTGGGCGGCGACGTCCGGGTGGCGGATCTCGCCGGTGGGCGGGCCGGCCGGGATGTCGTGCCCGGCGCAGGCGACCCAAGCGGTGCGCTCCTCCTCGGTGCGGCCGCCGTGGCCGCCCTCGTCGACGTGCCCGTGGTCGGTGACGACGATGACGGTCCACTGCTCCTCGGCGTACGTGGCGCGGCCGCGGACGGCGTCGAACAGGCGGCCGAGGCGCTCGTCGGCGGTGCGCATGGAGGCGCGATACTCCTCGCCGCAGCCGAGGAAGTGGGCGGTCTCGTCGACGGCGCCGAGGTAGACGAAGGAGGCTTCGGGATCGGCGGTGGCCAGGACGTGGACGGCCTCGCGGGTGACCTCCTCGTCGACGGTCTCCCACGCCTCGGGGGTGTCCTCCGCGGGGGCTATGTACGAGAGGCGGCCGGGGGCGCGGAAGAGCGGGCCGCCGGACTCGTTGATCATCAGCGGGTCCCAGCCGGCCGCGACGAAGGTGCGGCGGCGGTCGCCCCGGTTGAGGCGGGTGGCGAAGTCGGGGAAGACGTCGAGGCGGTTGCCGCCCAGGTGGTTGCCCCAGACGCCGTGCTTGGCGGGCTCGACCCCGGTGACGATGGTGGCCCAGCACGGCCCGGACATGGTGGGCACGCTGTCCGCGACGGTGACCGGCACCAGGAATCCGGCCTCGGCGACCTCCTGGAGGCGCGGCATCGGCACCTTCGCCAGGTAGTCGTGGCGGACGCCGTCGATCCCGACGACGAGCACCCGGGGACGGGGCCACTGGGCAGCGGTCATGGCAGAGGGGTTCCTTTCGGTCGTGCACACCCGGCCGCGCGCGCAGAGGGGCGCCGCCGACCGCGCCATGGTTCACCGCCCGCCGTACCGTGCGGCGTCGCCCCATCGAACACGAGGTGTCCGGAAGGTGTCGAGCAGCCGCCGGTCAGTCCGTCGCCGTACGGGTGGCACCGGCGGCACGGGCGAAGCGCCGGTCCGCCGGGGAGAGTGCGGCGGCCGGGCCGGCCGCGCGCAGCACGACGTCCAGGACGCGGTCCGGGTCGGCGGCGTAGCTGTGGGCGAACCAGGGCAGGTTGGCCTCGACCACGGCCCAGTGCTCGGCCGGGTCGTACGGGTCGGCGACCGGGCCGACGTCCAGGGCGACGGCGCTGGGCAGGGTGTCGCCGACCGCGTCGATCAGACGGGCGGCGAAGGCGGTGGCCGCCTCGGTGAGCGGCGCCGGGTCGAGTCGGCCGAAGCGGGCGTAGCGGCTGCCGGTGAGCACCCGCCCGCCGAGGAGGAAGAGCCGGTACTCGGCGGCGAAGGTCACCGGTTCGCTGACCAGGACGGGGGTGTCCGGGCCGATCCGCTCGCCGGTGCGGGGCAGCCGGGTGCCGTCCGGGTAGACCGCGGGCGGGATCGACTTGTCGGCGGGCGGTTTGACGAACGCCGGGTGGCGCAGCCTCCACGCCTCGGCGAGGGTGGTCAGTTCGATCCGGCGGCGGGTGAACTCCCATGGCAGGCGCGGCAGCCAGTCGTCCTCGGGTTCGAGCAGGGCGAGGCCGAGCGGCCCGGCGATCCGGGCGGCGGCGAGCGGGCCGCCGTACCAGTGGACGGACCGCCCGGCGAGCTCCTCGACGCTGCCGGGGCCGGCCAGGACGGCGGTGGCCAGGCCCCGGCGGGCGGCGGCCCCGGTGAGCAGGACGGTGGTGCTGGTCGCCTGGGCGGAGGTGAGCAGGACGGGCGCCGGCCCGGTCACGACCCCGCTCCCGGCTGGGGCCGGAACTCGTGGACGACGTCGATGCGACCGACGATGTGCGCGTTGAACTCGTCCAACTCCTCGGCCGGAACCCAGAGTTCGAGGATGGTGCGACCGCCGGCCTGCTGGACGGGGTAGCGGGCGAGGAACTCCGTGTCGACCTCGAAGCGGGTGACGTAGCCGACGCCGGAGGCGGGCACGTTCCAGTCGCGGGCGATGCGGATCGCGTAGTCCTCGTTGAGGACGGGGTAGAAGATCGGCTGCTCGGGCAACCGGGGCGGCCAGGCGCGCCAGCCGGACGCCTCGACCAGGGCCAGCTCCTCGGGGCCGGTGGGGCGCCAGAGGGTGGTGGTCGGGGGCGGCTGGACGGGCTGACCGGTCATGCCGGGAACGGTAGCCGGGCCACGGCGGGCCCGGCCACCCGTTTTCCCTGGTGGGACCGTACGGACGGGGTGTCAGCGGTAGGCGGACTCGCCGGTGATGGCCTCGCCGAGGACGAGGGTGTGGATCTCGCTGGTGCCCTCGTAGGTGAGCACCGACTCCAGGTTGTTGGCGTGGCGCAGCACCGGGTACTCGGTGGTGATGCCGTTGGCGCCGAGGATCGTACGGGCGCTGCGGGCGATCTCCAGGGCGGTGCGGACGTTGTTGAGCTTGCCGAAGCTGATGTGCGGCGGGCGGGCGGCGCCCTGCTCCTTGAGCCGTCCGATGCGCAGCGCCACCAGGTACGCCTTCTCGACCTCCAGCATCATCTCGACCAGCTTCTGCTGGGTCAGCTGGAAGCCGGCGATGGGGCGGTCGAACTGGATGCGGCTCTTGGCGTAGTCGAGGGCGGCGGTGTAGCAGTCGCGGGCGGCGCCGACGGTGCCCCAGAGGATGCCGTAGCGGGCCTCGTTGAGGGAGGACAGGGGGCCGCGCAGGCCCGTCACCCCGGGCAGGACGGCGTCTGCGGGCAGGACGACCTCGTCGAAGGCGAGTTCGCTGGTGACGGAGGCGCGCAGGGAGAGCTTGCCGTGCACGTCGGTGGCGGTGAGGCCACGGGCGCCGCGCTCGACCAGGAAGCCGCGCACGCCCGCCTCGGTCTGGGCCCAGACGACGGCGACGTCGGCGATGCTGCCGTTGGTGATCCACATCTTGCTGCCGGTGAGCACCCAGTCGCCGCCCTCGCCGCCCTTCTGGACGGCCCGGGTGCGCATGTTGGCGGGGTCGGAACCGAAGTCGGGCTCGGTGAGGCCGAAGCAGCCGATCAGCTCGCCGGCGGCCATGCCGGGCAGCCAGCGCCGCTTCTGCTCCTCGGAGCCGTAGGCGTGGATGGAGCGCATGGCCAGGGAGCCCTGGACGGAGACGAAGCTGCGCAGCCCGGAGTCGGCGGCCTCGAGTTCCATGCAGGCCACCCCGTACGCGACGGCGCCCGCTCCCGCGCAGCCGTAGCCGTCGAGGTGCATGCCGAGGACGCCCAGGGCGCCGAGCTCGGGGGCGAGTTCGCGGGCGGGGAAGACACCGCGCTCGAACCAGTCGCCGAGGTGGGGGCGGATGTGCTCCTCGGTGAACCGGCGGACGGTGTCACGGATCAGCCGCTCCTCGTGGGTGAGGAGGTCGCCGACGGCGAGGAGGTCGGCGGGGTCGATCCGGGGCGGCTTCGTCATCGAAGCTCCTTGTCGTCTCGGCGTACTGTCTGCGTAGTGTTCGAGGGGCACCGGCCGTGGGCGGGTTGCGGCGAGTATCGCGCACTCGGCGTGGCGGTGGACGGACGTGAAGACGTGAGGAAAGCGACACGGGGAGGCTGGCATGGCGCGCTGGGCGCTGGTCGTCGAGGAGACCGTGGGCATCGGCGAGAACCGCATCTGGGGCAGCCAGGTGCTCGGCGAGGTCGAGGGCTCCCGCGAGGAGGCCGTGGAGGAGTTGCGGCGCGTCGTACCGACGTTCACGCCGCAGCATCCGTTCAACAGCCGGCACCGGACGCTGCTCCGGGACGGGGACACCTACCTGCTGATCTGCCGGGGGAGCATGCGCGACTACCACTGCGTGTTCAAGGTGTGGGAGATGCTGTGGGACAGCAAGCGCCCGGAGGTGCAGGCCGAACGGTTGGCGGAGGAGGGCTGACGGGGTTCAGCTGACGGATACCGTCAGCTGTCATCCGTTCGCTGTTCTATGTCAGCTGTTCTCTGTCACCTGTCACCTGTCAGCCGTCGGCTGTCCGCCGTCAGCCCACCCCGCACAGCCGCAGCAGCGCCGTGGTCGCCGCGCCCGCGACGACCACGGCCGGGAACGGCGCGCGGCGCAGCGCGAGGGCTCCGGCGACGAGGACGCCCGCCGGGCGTGCCCAGCCGGCGAAGCCGTGGCCCTGGGTCAGGGCGCCGGTGGCGACCAGGGCGACGAGCAGGACGGCCGCCGCAACGGTGAGCAGGTGCCGCAGTCCGTCGGAGAGTCGGAGCCGGTGGCCGAGCAGTGGTCCGGCGATGCGGAAGGCGTACGTCCCGGCGGCGAGCAGCAGGACGGCGTAGAGCGGCATCATCGGGCGGTCTCCTTCGCCTTCGGCTCGGGCTGGACGGGCTCTACGGGCTCGACGGGCGGTACGGGCTGCGCGGGCGTCGGCCGTCCGGCGAGCAGCAGGCCGACGAGGGCGAGCAGCACGGGCAGTCCGGCCGGGACGTACGGCGTGGCCGCCACGGCGACGGCGGCGCCCGCCAGGGCCGCCGTGCGGGTGCGGCGGTCGGTCAGCGAGGGCAGGACGAGGGCGAGCAGGACGGCGGGGAAGGCGGCGTCGAGGCCGAGTGCGTCGGTGTCGCCGATCAGTCCGCCGGCGCCCGCACCGAGCAGCACGGCGAGGTTCCAGACGAGGAACAGGGCGATGCCGCAGACCCAGTAGACGGCCCGGCGCCGGCGCGGGTCCTTCTCCTGGAGGACGAACGCGGCCGATTCGTCGGTGAGCAGGTGGGCGCCCAACAGGCGCTTCCACCAGGGGCCTTGGAGCACGTCGGCAACGGTGAACCCGAAGGGGAGCATCCGGGCGTTGAGGACCAGCCCGGTGGCGACGGCCGCGAGCGCGCCGCCGCCGGAGAGCACCACGCCGACCGCCGCGAACTGCGAGCCGCCGGCGAAGACGAGGACGGACATGGCCATCGGCACCCACAGCGGCAGGCCCCCGGAGACGCTGATCGCGCCGAAGGAGGCGCCGACGAGGGCGTCGGCGAGGCAGACGAGGGCGATGTCGCGCAGAGTCGCCGACTCCAGGGCCCCGAGAGGGGTTCGGAAGAACGAACGCATGTTCATTAGAGTGAACCCGCCCAGCCGGGTTCGTCAAGCCGAACGAGAGGACCGACAGAACGAACGCCGATCGCCCGAAGCGCGACCGGCGGCGGCCGTGACAGCATGAACGGCACCGGGCCGAAGGAGCCGGGAGAAAGCGTGTGTGCCGACCATGACCGACCAGACCGCCCAGCCCACGGGCCCCTCGGGGCCCCCGGGCGCCACCGGGACCGGAATCGCCACCGGCACCGGCACCGAGCTGATCGGCCAGATCGCCGCCTCCATCCGCCGCGAACGTGAGCGCAGCGGGCTCTCGATGGCCGAGCTCGCCCGGCGCGCGGGCATCGCCAAGTCGACGCTCTCCCAGCTGGAGTCGGGCGCGGGCAACCCCAGCGTGGAGACGCTCTGGGCGCTCGGGGTGGCGCTCAACGTGCCGTTCAGCCGGCTCGTCGACCCGCCGCGCCCGGCGGTGAAGGTGATCCGGGCCGGGGAGGGCCCGGTCACCCACTCCGAACAGGCCACCTACGCGGCGACCGTGCTCTCCTCCTGCCCGCCCAACGCCCGGCGCGACATCTACCGGATCGAGGCGCAGCCCGGCGAGACCAGGGCCTCCGACCCCCACATGCCCGGGTCCGTCGAGCACGTGATGATCGGCGCGGGCCGGGCCCTGGTCGGGCCGAGCGAGATGCCCGTCGAACTGGGCCCGGGCGACTACATCAGCTACCCCGGCGACGCCCCGCACGTGTTCCGCGCCCTCACCCGCGACACGCTGGCGGTGATCGTGATGGAGCACATCTGACGGGGCGTCAGGTGAAGTCCCGGTCTACCTCAACAGGCCGTCCAGGAAAGGGTTTCCGAAGACCCGGTGCGGGTCGTGCCGGTCGAGGACGGCGACCGCCTCGTCCCAGCCGGGCCCGCCGCCGGCGCGCAGGCTCTCGGGGATGACCCGGCCGAGCAGGTCCGGGTCGGACCAGGCGGCGTCGGCGGTGTAGGCCCAGCCCTTGGACCACTCGACGCGAAGGCCCGCCCGGGTGCCGTCGAAGGTGCGCAGCAGCCACTGTTCGAGGTCCCGGGCGAAGCGCTCCAGGCCGGGCGTACCGGGCAGGGAGAGGACGTCCAGCCAGACGGCGGTGTCCCACTCCGGCCGGTCGGCGCGCGGGCGCAGCGCGGACAGCAGCGGCGGCCGGGCGCCGGGCACGCCGCTGGACGTCGGGTCGTCCAGGCCCGTGACCCGGATCTCCACGGCGCCGTTGACCGGGTACTCACCGCGCGCCTGGTACTCGGCGAGCAACTGCCGGTAGTACGCGGCGAATTCGCTGACGACCCACTGGAGGTCGGCGCGCCTGGCGAGGATCGCGTAGCCGTTGGCGGTGACGCGCAGGGTGGTGGGGCGCACGTACTGCAGCAGGGTGCGCGAGGGGCCCCAGAGGTCGGAGCGCAGTCCCCCGGCGAGCAGGTGGGTGATCAGGTCGCCGGCGAGCAGTTCGCGCAGCAGGCCCCCGGAGAGCAGGACGTCGGTGAGGTCGCCGGTGAGCGCCACCTTGGCGATCAGGTACTGGAGTTGGCCGAACAGCGGGGCCGATCCCCAGGTGCCGGAGACGATCTGGCCGGCGAGGCGGGCGACCGGTTCCGGAATGCTGTCGGAGAACGGGTAGTTGTAGGGCTGGTCGACGGCCCGGGAGGCGAGGGGCTTGGCCGGGGTGACGCTCCAGGTCTTGAGCCAGGGGTAGTCGGTGTAGGCGAACCAGATGGCCTCGGCGCGGCCGTCGCGCTCGACGAACTCGGCGAAGGTACGCGGCCCGTCGCCTCCTCCGAGCAGGCCCCCGAGCACTCCCCCGAGCAGTCCGCCGCCGCCCGCGCCGGAGCCGGTGGTACCGCCGGAACCGGTGGAGCCGGTGGTGCCGCCGGAGCCGGTGGAGCCGGGGCGGGCGAAGAGCTCGGTGGCGGGGATGTCCAGGCGGCTGACGCAGCGCAGCGGCCGGTCGGCTCCGGCGCGCAGCACGACCTCGGTGAGGAAGGCGCGGCCCAGGTGCACCAGGAAGGCGGCGCTGTCGGCCTCCGTACGGTCGAAGGTGCGCAGGGTGTAGCGGCCGGTGGCCGGGTCGAGGACGACGGCGGTGAGCCGGACGACCTGGTTGCTGACCGAGCCGTAGCCGTGCCCGTCGGGGCACAGTTCGCCGGTGGCGGGGACGGCGGTGCCGTGGCCCCCGATGGCGAGGACGCCGCCGACGGTCAGCTCGCCGGGCGCCGGGCAGGCGGTGAGGCCGAGGCCCCGGTCGGCGAGGTGGGCGAGGAGGGCCTCCATGGTGGCGCCGGTCTGGGCGCGCACGGTGGTGGGCGAGTCGGCGGTGAGGGCGGTGAGGTGGCGGCCGGTGTCCACGAGCAGGACGCGGGCGGCCTCCGGGGTGCCGTTCGCGACGGTGAGCGGCGCCCAGGTGTGCCGGTAGCCGGTGGCGCGCAGGCGCCAGCCGTTGGCGTGCGCCCAGTCGGCGAGGGCGGGGACCTCCTCGGGGGTGCGGGGCGCGCAGGTCCACAGCTGGTCGGTGCGGATCTCGCCGGACCAGTTCTGGAAGACGCGCTGGTACAGCTCGGTGCCGGCCGGCAGGCCCGGCGGTACGGGCGCGGCGGCGCGGGCGTCGTCCGGGCCGATGGTGGCGCGCAGCAGCCAGGCCGCGCCGCCGAGCGCGGAGGCGCCCAGCAGCCGGCGGCGGCTGAGGCCCCCGGCCGGGCCCGGGCCCGGGGCTGCGGCCTGTTCGGTCGTTCGACTGTGCCGGCCGTGCTCGCCGTGCTGTCCATGCTCGGTGGTCATGCGTCCGCCCCTGGTCCCTCGGTCCCGATCGCCCGGTCCGATTCTGGCCGGGCCCGTTCAGGAGCGTACGAAGCGCCGTACGGCCGTTTGAAGCCATGCCTCCGCTTTCTCACCCGTTCGAGTGATCATGGAGCGAAAGACCGCACACGCGCCACGCAGCGGACCACTCGTGGAAATACCCGGGGCCCGGGTGGAGCTGTGGTGATCAGGAGCCGTCCCCGCGCACGGGGAGGCCCGTACAGGAGGTGCAGGGCGTGATGGGTGGCGAGCGGGAGTACCGGGTCGAGCACGATTCGATGGGCGAGGTCCGGGTGCCTGCCGACGCGAAGTGGCAGGCGCAGACGCAGCGGGCGGTGGAGAACTTCCCGGTGTCGGGGCAGAGGCTGGAGCGGGCGCACATCGCGGCGCTGGCGCGGATCAAGGCGGCGGCCGCCCGGGTGAACGCGCGGCTGGGGGTGCTGGAGGAGAGCACCGCGGAGGCGATCGCGGCGGCGGCCGAGGAGGTGGCCGAGGGGCGCTGGGACGACCAGTTCCCGGTGGACGTCTTCCAGACCGGTTCGGGCACCTCCTCCAACATGAACGCCAACGAGGTGATCGCCACGCTCGCCTCCGAGCGCCTCGGCCGGCCCGTCCACCCGAACGACCACGTGAACGCCAGCCAGTCCTCCAACGACGTCTTCCCGTCCTCGATCCACATCGCGGCGACCGCCGCCGTCACCCACGACCTGATCCCCGCGCTGGAGCACCTCGCGGAGGCGCTGGAGCGCAAGGCGGTCGAGTTCGCGACGGTGGTCAAGTCCGGCCGCACGCACCTGATGGACGCCACGCCCGTCACCCTGGGCCAGGAGTTCGGCGGGTACGCGGCGCAGGTGCGGCACGGGCGCGAGCGGCTGCTGGCGACGCTGCCCCGGGTGGCCGAACTGCCGCTGGGCGGAACGGCGGTGGGCACGGGCATCAACACCCCGCCCGGCTTCCCGGAGGCCGTGATCGCCGAGGTGGCCCGCACCACCGACCTGCCGCTCACCGAGGCGCGCGACCACTTCGAGGCGCAGGGCGCGCGGGACGCGCTGGTGGAGCTGAGCGGCCAGCTGCGCACGGTGGCGGTCGGGTTCACGAAGATCGCCAACGACCTGCGGTGGATGGGCTCGGGCCCGCGCACGGGCCTGGGCGAGATCAACCTGCCGGATCTGCAGCCCGGTTCCTCGATCATGCCGGGCAAGGTGAACCCGGTACTGCCCGAGGTGGTGCTGATGGTGGCGGCCCAGGTGGTGGGCAACGACGCGACGGTGACGCTGGCGGGCGCCAGCGGCAACTTCGAGCTGAACGTGATGCTGCCGGTGCTGGCGCGCAACGTGCTGGAGTCGGTGCGCCTGCTCGCCAACTCCGCCCGCCTGCTGGCGGACCGGACGATCGACGGTGTGACCGCCAACGTCGAGCGGGCCCGGGAGTACGCGGAGTCCTCCCCCTCGGTGGTGACCCCGCTGAACCGCTACATCGGCTACGAGGAGGCCGCGAAGGTCGCCAAGCAGTCGCTGGCCGAGCGCAGGACCATCCGTCAGGTGGTGCTGGACCGCGGGTACGTCGAACGGGGCCTGCTCACCGAGGAGCAGCTGGACGAGGCCCTGGACGTCCTGCGGATGACCCGCCCGTAGCGGCGGGAGCCCGGGCGCGGCGGGAGCCCGGGCGCGGAACGGACGCAGGGCGTGCGCCGGGGCGCGGTGGGCGGTGTGGCCCTCCGCGCCCCGGCGCGGATTGCGGGGTGTGTCAGCCCTTGGCTCGGCCGGCGCGGCCGCGCCGCATCGACGCTCCGTTCGACGTCATGGTCGCCATGGACAGCGCCGCGAGGCCGAGCAGGAACATGACGGCACCGGTGATGAGGCAGGTGACGATGTTCTTGCCGTGCGCGACGGAGCCGGAGACGGCCCAGGGGGAGATGATCGTCCAGACGCCGAGCGCGGCGGCCGCCCAGGCCCTCGCGTGGGTGCGTTCGTAGGCCGATCCGTAGCCGGCCATCAGCGCCGTGTAAGCCAGACCCACGATCAGGCAGGTCACGGTCAGGGTGCTGAAGGCGGTGAAGCCGACGATCCACGGCGATGCCGCGAGGAAGAGGCCGGCCAGTACGGCCAGGGCTTCGACGCCCTGGGCGCGGGGGGTCGAGGTGACCCGCTCGTAGTGTTCGCGGAGTTCGACGATGTCCGGATGGTGCTCCATGCCCGTCGGGATATGGGTTGCCACCGATACCACCTCCTGTGGTCCGGATGGGTGAAGGCGCATGCGCCCTACCCCATTCTGGCGCTTCTCGATGGTTTTGCACCCGATCGTCCCGAATGACCGATAACCATCCGGTCACGCCGGTGACCTGCGTCTCACCGCCGCGCGCCGCCATTGCCTATGCAACTCGTTGCATAGGAGGATGCGGGTCATGGCACTGGAGCACGCGATCCTCGTCTCGCTGCTGGAGCAACCCGGCTCCGGCTACGAGCTGGCCCGGCGCTTCGACCGCTCCATCGGACGCTTCTGGACCGCCACCCACCAGCAGATCTACCGGGTGCTGCGGCGGATGGAGGCCGACGGACTGGTCGTCTCCGAGGAGGTCGCCCAGGACGGACGGCCGGACAAGAAGGTGTACGCGGCGTCCTCGGACGGGCGGGCCACCCTGGCCGACTGGCTGCGCGAGCCCGTCGAACCGGAGACCGTCCGGCACGAGCTCGCGGTCAAGATCCGCGCCGCCGCCTTCGACGACCCGGCCGCGCTGATCTCCGAGGTCGAGCGGCACCGGGAGGCCCACGCCGCCCTGCTCGCCCGCTACCTGCACGGCGAGCAGCGCGACTTCCCCGAGACCCCCGCCGCCGACACGGACGCCCGCCGGGAACTGCAGCACGTGGTGCTGCGCGGCGGCATCGAGTACGAGCGGATGACCATCGCCTGGCTCGACGACGTCCTCGCCACACTGAACCGCCTCGCCCAGCGCTGAGCCGACCCCTGCCTCTTCGCCCACCCCCACTCTCACCCACGCCTGACGGGAGCCACTCGATGCTCTTCAACCCGCGCACCTACGACCCCGCGCAGTTCGACGAGCCGACCCGTCGGCTGCTGCGCGCGACCGTCGACTGGTTCGAGACCCGCGGCAAGAAGGCGCTCCTCGACACCTACATCGACCGCGCCTGGTACGCCGACTTCCTCGAGTTCGCCGCGCGGGAGGGCCTGTTCGCCGAGTTCCTGACCCCCTCCTCGGTGGACGCCGACAAGCGCTGGGACACCGCCCGCATCGCCGAGCTCAACGAGATCCTCGGCTTCTACGGGCTCGGCTACTGGTACACCTGGCAGGTCACCATCCTGGGCCTGGGCCCGGTGTGGCAGAGCGAGAACGAGGCGATGCGCGCCCGCGCCGCCGAACTCCTGCGCGAGGGCCACGTGATGGCCTTCGGCCTGTCCGAGCGCACCCACGGCGCGGACATCTACTCCACCGACATGATCCTCACCCCGGACGGCGAGGGCGGCTTCACCGCCACCGGCTCCAAGTACTACATCGGCAACGGCAACGTGGCCGGCCTGGTCTCGGTGTTCGGCCGCCGCTCCGACGTCGAGGGTCCCGAGGGCTACGTCTTCTTCGCCGCCGACAGCCGCCACGAGGCGTACCACCTGGTCAAGAACGTGGTCAACGCCCAGATGTACGTCAGCGAGTTCCGGCTGGAGGACTACCCGGTGCGCGCCGAGGACGTGCTGCACACCGGCAAGGCCGCCTTCGACGCCGCGCTGAACACCGTCAACGTCGGCAAGTTCAACCTGTGCACCGCCTCCATCGGCATCTGCGAGCACGCGATGTACGAGGCCGTCACCCACGCCCGCAACCGGGTGCTCTACGGCAAGGCCGTCACCGAGTTCCCGCACGTGCGACGGGAGTTGACGGACGCCTACGCCCGCCTGGTCGCGATGAAGCTGTTCAGCGCGCGGGCCGTGGACTACTTCCGCAGCGCCTCCCCCGAGGACCGCCGCTACCTGCTCTTCAACCCGATGACCAAGATGAAGGTCACCACCGAGGGTGAGAAGGTCATCGACCTGATGTGGGACGTCATCGCGGCCAAGGGCTTCGAGGCGGACACCTACTTCGACAAGGCCGCCAAGGACATCCGGGGCCTGCCCAAGCTCGAGGGCACCGTCCACGTCAACCTGGCGCTGATCCTCAAGTTCATGGGCAACTACCTGTTCGCGCCCGCCGACTACGCCGAGGTGCCGACGCGCCTGGACGCCGCCGACGACGAGTTCCTGTTCCGGCAGGGCCCCGCGCGCGGCCTCGGCGCGATCCGCTTCCACGACTGGCGCATCGCCTACTACCGGCACGCGCACCTGCCCAACGTCGCCCGCTTCCGCGAGCAGGCGGACGGCTTCTGCACGCTGCTGCTCAAGCACGCGCCGAGCGAGGAGCAGCAGGCCGACCTGGACTTCCTGCTGGAGATCGGCCAGCTGTTCGCGCTGATCGTCTACGGCCAGCTGGTGCTGGAGCAGGCCGAGTCGACGGGCCTGGACGCGGACGTGCTGGACCAGATCTTCGACGCGCTGGTGCGTGACTTCTCCGCGCACGCCACCGAGCTGCACGGCAAGGCGTCCACCACCGAGGAGCAGGCCGCCTGGGCGCTGGCGCACGTGCGCCGCCCGGTCGCGGACGCCGACCGGGCCGCGAAGGTGTGGGCGAAGGTCGAGGCGCTGTCGGGCGCGTACGAGATGCGGCCGTAGGGCTGGGCGCACCCCGGGGGTGCCGGTCGGCGGACCGGCACCCCCGGTTTCAGCCGTCGGGTTTCACCTGACGGCTTTCAGCTGACGGATTTCAGCGGACAGGCTTCAGCGGACGGATTTCATCCGACGTGTTCTGTCATCTGTCAGGGGCCGGGGAGTCCCCGAGGCCCATGTCACGGGCCCGGGCGACGGCCTCGGCGCGGGTGGCGACGTGCAGCTTCTCGAAGATGTGGGTGACGTGGTTGCGCACCGTCTTCTCGGCGACCACCAGCTCCCGGGCGATGCGCCGGTTGTCGTGGCCGCGGGCGACCAGGTCCAGCACCTCGGCCTCGCGGGCGGTCAGCTCGGGGAACAGCTGCCCGGCCTCGCGCATCTTCGCCCCGGCGAGCAGCGCGGTGATCCGGCCCGCGACCTCGCCGCCGAAGACGGCGCCGCCCGCCGCGACCGTCCGGACGGCGTGCAGCACCTCCTCCCGGCCGGCGCCCTTGACCAGGTAGCCACGCGCCCCGGCCTGGAGTGCGGCGAGCAGGTTGCCGTCGTCGTCCGACATGGTGAGCATCAGCACCGGCGGCGCCTGCTCCTGCAGGCAGAGGCGGCGCACGGCCTCCAGCCCGGAGCCGTCCGGGAGCGAGAGGTCCATGATCACCACGTTGGGGCGGCTGCGGGCCACGGCCCCGGGCACGTCCGCGACCCGCTCGGCCTCGGCGACCACCCGCACGCCCTCGGCGCTCTCCAGGGCCGCCTTGAGGCCCTCGCGGAACAGGGGGTGGTCGTCGACGATCAGTACCCGGACGGGCGGGGTCGCTTCCGGCTGGTCCGAGGGGGCTGACGTTCGCTGTTCATCCACCCGGCCGACACTAACAGCGCACATGATGTGACTTTCCGTGACATGCCCGGAGGTCGTCCGCACGGCGGGGTCCCGGGGGGTTCGGCTTCCCCGGGTCGAGGTCCCGGGCGACATGCGTGACCGCTGCCTCACGCGCCCGGGACACCGGGCCGACGAGACTGGAACGTAATGCCGGGGACGAGACGCCGGCCCGTCAGGTCGCGGCCGGTGGACCACGCCGCGTCCGGAACGAGGTGGTGCGATGACCACGGTGACCCCTCCCCCGCGCCGCACCCGCGACGAGCGGCAGCTGTTCGCCGCCGCCGCCGTGACGGCGGTCTGCTTCGCCGCCGCGACGCTGTGGATCTGTTACGTGCTCGTCCACCTGGGAGAACCGGGCGTCTCGCACCCCCGCGACCAACTCGCCATCCTCGTCTACACCCTGCCGACCGCCGCGGCCGGCATGCTGCTGCACGCCCACCGGCCGGGCAGCCCACTCGGCTGGGTGATGCTCCTCTACGCGCTCACCGCCATCCTGCCCAGCGCGGCGGCGGCCCCGGTCTGGGTCGAGATCACCGACCCGGGCCTCGTCGGCGCCACCCTGGTCCTCGACGTGGTGTGCACCTGCGTCAACGCCACCCTCCTGTACTCCCTTCCGCTGTGGCTGCCGAGCGGACGGCTCACCAGCCGGCGCTGGTGGTGGTTCATCGCGGCCGTCGCCCTGTGGGTGACGCCCGAGGTGGCGGCGCAGCTCCCCGACCGGACGGCGTACGGGCGGCCCAACCCGCTCTCGTCCGATCCGCTCGGGCACCTCGCCCTCGACCTCGTCGACCGCCTGGGCGGCCACGACATGCTGATCGGCGAGTGCGTGACCGGGTTCGTCGCACTGGTCCTGCTCTCGCGCCTGCTGCGGCCCGCCCCGCGCGAGCGCGACCGCGGCGGGGCGGGGCTGCGCCGCCACCGGCTGCGGGTCGCGGGGATGCTCGGGGCGTACCTGCTCTGGGTCGGGCTGCAGGACATGTACGAGCGCACCCGCTCCGAGCACTACTGGCTGAGCTACTCGCTGTTCGCCGCGGCGGGCCTCGTCTGGGCGGTCGCGGTCGGCTTCCTGGTCGTACGCGACCGCGGCTGGCAGCTGGACCGGGCGGCGCGCAACGTCCTGATCGGGCTGCAGCTGGGCACCGGCGTCACCGCGCTGTTCGTGGTGGCGGCGGCGGTGCTGTCCGACTGGCTGCTGCCCGGGCGGGGCGGGGCGGCGCTGCTGCTGATCGCGCTGGTGTACGTGCTGGGCGCGGCCCTGCCCAGGGCGGCGCGGCGGGCCGTCGCCCTGGTGGACCGCCTGTACTACGGCGAGCGTGCGCAGCCCTACCAGGTGCTGCGCACGCTCGCGGAGCGGGTGCGCCAGGTCGTCGACCCGGAGCGGTTGCCGCAGGCGCTGTGCGCGACGGTCGCCGAGGAGCTGAAGCTGCCCGGCGTCACCCTGGCCGTCACCACCCGGGCCGGGCGGCGCATCCTGGCCACCGCCGGGCGGCTGGACGGGCGCAGCGAGGGGTTCGCGCTCGTCCACAACGGGCTGGCGATCGGGGAGCTGACCATCGGGCTGCGGGCCGGGGAGGAGCGGCTGTCGGCGAGCGACATCGACATCCTGCGCTCGCTGGCCGACCAGGCGTCCCCCGCCGTCGCCTCGTTGCAGCTCCAGGAGGACCTGCTGGCCAGCCGGGAGCAGATCGTCGCCGCCCGGGAGGAGGAGCGGCGGTGGCTGCGGCGGGACATCCACGACGGGCTGGGGCCCGCGCTGGCCGGGCTGCGGCTGCGGGTGGACAACGCGGCCTCGGGGGCGGAGGAGGATCTCGCGGGCCCGCTGCGCACGGTCTCCGAGGGGCTGGGGATGGCGATCCGGGAGGTCCGCCGGATCACCGACCGGCTCGGGCCGGCGCCGCTGGGCGAGCTGGGGCTGGCGCGGGCGGTCGGGCAGCTGGCGGACACCTTCAGCGGGGCGGGGCTGACCGTGGCGGCGCAGGTGTCACCGGAGCCGCTGCCCCAGCTGCCGGCGGCGGTGGAGGTCGCGGCGTACCGGATCACGGCGGAGGCGCTGAACAACGTGCTGCGCCACGCCCGGGCCCGGACGGTGCTGGTGACGCTGCGGGTGGACGACGAGGCGCTGACGCTGACCGTGCAGGACGACGGGGTGGGGTTCCACGAGCCCGCCGAGGTGCCGCCGGGGGACGGGGTGGGGCTGCGGTCGATGGCGGACCGGGCGGCGGAGATCGGCGGCCGCTGCACCGTCGAGCCACTGCCGCAGGAAGCGGGCACCCGGGTGCTGGCGGTGCTGCCGCGCTCGGCGGACAGGTGACGGATGGCAGCTGACAGGTAACGGCTGACGGCTGACAGATTTCGAATTCTGTCAGCCGTCAGCCGTTACCTGTTATTCGTTGTGTGTCACTTGCCGGGCCCGCAGTCGAAGCGGCATTCGTCCGTGGTCGGTTCGCCGGCGGACAGCCCCGTCGACGCACCTCCCGTCGACGCGCTTCCCGGCGACGCAGTTTCCGGCGATGCGCTTCCCGGCGACGGAACGGATCGGGAGCAGGCGTCCCGCAGCGCGGCCACCGCCACGAGCAGTCCCATGATCGCCCCGAGTCCGCACATCGCCTCGGAGGCCGTGATCGAACGTTTCGTATGCATGAGATGGTTCTCCTGATTCCTCCGGGCGACCGATCCGCTTCCGGCCGATCGCTCCGTACTCAACTGTGGTGACGGGCAAGCCCCGTTTGCATGGGCCCGAGGTCCCGTTCAGGTCCCACAAACGCGCCGACCCGGCCACGCACGACGGCCGCCGGGGAGCCCGCCCCGGCCCGCAGGCCGTACCGCTCGCCCGCCCGGACGTACACCAAGTCGCCGGTGAACAGGGGGACTTCGCGGCCGTCCGAACCGAGGTGGACACCGGATCCCGAGAGCAGCACCAGGAAGGTGTCCGCCTCGGCCTCGGTGTACGGCCCGCACTCCTCGCCCGCCGCCAGCTCCACCGTCTCGACGGCGATCCGCCGGGCGGTGCTGCCGGAGCTCCGCGAACCTCCGCGCTGGGCGGGGATGTTGGGGCCTTGGGGTCCGGCCTTCTCGGCCTTCACGAGGCGGACGGTGAGCAGGGCCGCCGGTGCGCCGCCGCGTGGGGCGGCGAACCGGTGGCTGCTGCCGGGCGCGTGGTGGAGCACCTCGCCGGGCAGCAGGGTCCGGCCGGCGGCGCGCAGCCGTCCGGCGAGCACGACGGTGGCCGACTCCACGGACTGGCAGGGCAGTTGCTCGGCACGCGCCCCCGGCGGCAGGGTCTCGACCGCCAGCGCCGCCCGGACGGACGGGCGCTGGTCGGGGTCGATCACCCGCTGGAAAACGGGCGCGGTGCGCGGCACCGCGACGGGGACGAGGATCATGATCGGTCTCCCGGGATCGGGGCGAGGTCAGGGGTGGCGGTCGAGGTGGCGGTCAGGGACGGCTGTGGCGTTCGGCGCGGCGCCCCGCGAGGGACTCGCGCGTACCGGCGGAGCGCCGGGGCGCCATGAGGGTGAGGCAGAGCAGTTCCGCACCGAGCGGTCCGGCCTCGAGGTGCAGGGTGCGTCCGCGGCGGGCCAGCAGCAGGTCGCCGTCCGAGGCCAGGTGGTCGACCTCGTCGGCGACTTGGCCGACGAGGGCACTGCCGCGCAGCACGTGCACGACGGTCTCGGTGTCGGGCCGGGCCTCCAGGACGTGGTGGGCGCCCGGGCTGAGCCGCAGGTGGTCGAAGGTCTCGCAGGCGCTGGCGAGCATGGTGCGGCGGGCCAGTGAGCGGACCCGCACCCTTTCGCCGTTCGGGCCGAGCAGGACCATCGCGGATCCGGTGTCGGTGGTGACGATCACCGGGAATCACCTTCTTCGGGATCGGTGCGGTCGGGGTCGGTGCGGTCGGGGTCGGTGCGGTCGGGATCGGTGCGGTCGGGAGTGGCCTGGGGCGGCACGGTGGCGGCGGCGAGGATGGCGTGGAAGTACTCCATCCCGGCTGTGCCGGCGGTGAGGACCGTCCCGGAGCCGAGCGGCAGCACGACCGCGGTGCCCTCGACCAGCGCCACGCCGATGTCGGCGCGCTCGGACTGGTCGGGGCGTACGACGTCCTCGGGCAGGGCGGCGACGCCGGAGCCGGCGGTGACGTACAGCGCATGTTCGGCGCCGTCGCCGCCCACCTCGGTGCTGCGCCCCGGTTCGAGCCGCTGCAGTCCGACCGCGCGCAGCGGGCCGGCGAGCAGGCGACCCGGGTCGACGGCTCCGCGTCGGCGCAGGTCGGTGATGACTGTGCCGGGCATCTCGCACGCTCCTCGGTTCCCGGACGGGCCCTGCGGTCCATCTCTGCGCACCACGCTCCGCCGCCCGCCGTCCCGTCCGCGCGGGGGTGGCGTCCCGTCCCGCTCCCGGTCCCCCGCCCGGGCCGTCCCGGCCGTTTCCCGGGCTGTCCCGGCCCGGTCCCGCTGCGGTCCCACCCCGCTCCCGCCCCACTCCCACCCCACTCCCGACCGACTCGTGCCCCGCTCCCGCCCGGCTCCCGCCCAACTCCCGGGCGACGTACGGTGGAGACCGGAGGCCGTGGAAATGCGCGTCACCGGAGTCCACTTCACCGACCGCACCGACGCCGGACGGCGGTTGGCCGCCCTGCTCGGCCATCTGCGCGGCCCCGGCACGGTGGTCGTCGCGCTGCCCCGGGGCGGGGTTCCGGTGGCGGCCGAGGTGGCGGCGGCGCTCGGTGCGCCGCTGGACATCTGCGTGATCCGCAAGCTGGGCGTGCCGCACCAGCCCGAGCTGGGCATGGGCGCGATCGGCGAGGACGGCGTGCGGGTGCTGAACGAGCAGGTGATGCGGGCCGCCGGGGTGGGCGGGGAGCAGCTGGCCGAGGTGGAGCGGCGGGAGCGGGCGGAGCTGGAGCGCCGGGCCCGCCGCTACCGGGGCGGGCGCGCGCCGGCCGCCGTGCGCGGGCGCACCGTGGTCGTGGTGGACGACGGCGTGGCGACGGGTTCGACGGCGCTGGCGGCCTGCCGGATCGTGCGGGCCCGGGGCGCGGCGCGGGTGGTGCTGGCGGTGCCGGTGGCGCCCTGGGACTGGACGGAGCGCCTGGCCGGGGCGGCGGACGAGCTGGTGTGCGTGGCCACGCCGTCGCCGTTCTTCGCGATCGGCGAGTTCTACGGCGACTTCTCGCAGACCCAGGACGAGGAGGTCCTGCGGCTGCTGGGCTCCGGAAAAGCAGGGGAGGCCGGGGACGCCGGGGACGCCGGAGACGCGGGCGGGGCGACGCGGGAGCGGGAGGTGTGGCTGACCGCCGCCGGCGTGCACCTGGCGGGCCTGCTGACCGTTCCGGAGGCCCCGCTCGGGGTGGTGGTGTTCGCACACGGCAGCGGCAGCGGGCGCCTCAGCCCGCGCAACCGCGACGTCGCCCGGTACCTGAACGGCCGGGGCCTGGCCACGCTGCTGTTCGACCTGCTCACGGAGGCCGAGGAGCCGGACCGGCGCAAGGTGTTCGACGTGGAGCTGCTGGGCGCCCGGCTGGCGGCGGTGGCCCGGTCCCTGGGCGACCAGGACGGCCAGGACGGCCAGAACAGCCAGAACGGCCAGGACGCCAAGGAAGGCCTGCCCGAGGCACGCGGCCTCCCCCTGGGCCTGTTCGGCGCCAGTACGGGCGCGGCCGCCGCCCTGCACGCCGCCGCCGAACCGGGCTCGGCCGTACGGGCGGTGGTCTCGCGCGGCGGGCGCCCGGACCTGGCCGGGCCGGGCGACCTCGCCCGGGTGCGCGCCCCGACGCTGCTGGTGGTCGGCGCACGGGACACCGCCGTGCTGGACCTCAACCGGCGGGCCCGGGAGCGGCTGCGGTGCGTCAGCGAGCTGGCGGTGGTGCCGGGCGCGAGCCACCTGTTCGAGGAACCGGGCACACTGGAGCGGGCCGCCGAGCTGGCCGGGGCGTGGTTCCTGCGTCATCTGCCGCGCGCCCCCGGGGCTGGAGGGGCGGTTGCGCAGACCCGGTGAATCCCCTGCGCCAGGCAGCGCACTTTGCACAGTCGAACCAGGGATTTCCTGATCAGCTTGTACACATTGAGCAGTGAAAACCCGACCTGTTGCCCAACCCATCGGACAGGAGCAAGCTCTCGGCCAACCGCACCGACCACCCTTACCCGGCGCGGCCGCGATCCGAGTGCGCGATCCAAGCGGACGCCTCAGAGCCGAGGCCCTAACTGGAGGAACGACCGATGACTCCGCAGTCCCACGCCCTTGAGCTGACCCCCGAGGAGCGCGAGGCCGGTCTCGACGCCGACCAGCTGCGCCGCCTCGTCGGCCTCGTCGAGCACGACGCGGCCTCCGACCCGTTCCCCGTCACCGCCCAGGACGCGGTCGTCTTCGTGGTCGGCAACGCCACCCAGACGGCCCAGTTCTACCAGGCCGTGTTCGGCATGGAGCTGGTGGCGTACTCCGGCCCGGAGACCGGCCGCCGTGACCGCAAGGCGTTCGTGCTGCGCTCCGGCTCCTGCCGCTTCGTGATCAAGGGCGGCGTCCTGCCGGACAGCCCGCTGCTGGACCACCACCGCCGCCACGGCGACGGCGTCGTCGACCTGGCCCTGGAGGTCCCGGACGTCGACAAGTGCATCGAGCACGCCCGCGCCACCGGCGCCACCGTGCTGGAGGAGCCCAACGACGTCACGGACGAGAACGGCACCGTGCGCCGCGCCGCCATCGCCACCTACGGCGAGACCCGTCACACCCTCGTCGACCGCTCCCGCTACAACGGCCCGTACCTGCCGGGCTACGTCGTGGCGAAGAGCAGGGTGCAGCACCCGGAGGGCTCGCCCAAGCGCCTGTTCCAGGCCCTGGACCACGCGGTGGGCAACGTCGAGCTGGGCCGCATGAACGAGTGGGTGTCGTTCTACAACCGCGTCATGGGCTTCGTGAACATGGCCGAGTTCGTCGGCGACGACATCGCCACCGAGTACTCCGCGCTGATGTCCAAGGTCGTCGCCAGCGGCAACCACCGGGTGAAGTTCCCGCTCAACGAGCCGGCCGTCGCCAAGAAGAAGTCGCAGATCGACGAGTACCTGGAGTTCTACACCGGCCCCGGCTGCCAGCACATGGCGCTCGCCACCAACGACATCCTCACCACCGTGGACGTGCTGCGCGCCCGCGGCGTGGAGTTCCTCGACACCCCGGACGCGTACTACGACGACCCGGAGCTGCGCGAGCGCATCGGCAAGGTGCGCGTGCCGATCGAGGAGCTGAAGAAGCGCGGCATCCTGGTCGACCGCGACGAGGACGGCTACCTGCTGCAGATCTTCACCAAGCCGATCGGCGACCGCCCGACCGTCTTCTACGAGTTCATCGAGCGCCACGGTTCGCTGGGCTTCGGCAAGGGCAACTTCAAGGCGCTCTTCGAGTCCATCGAGCGCGAGCAGGACCGCCGCGGCAACCTGTGACCGCTCAGGGCCGGTCCGGCGCCGAACGCCACGATCGTGGCGTTCGGCGCCGGGCGGGCCCTCACCCGCCGTAACCGTCGCGGCGAACCCGTTCGGCACGGTCGAGAAGCAACAGGGAGCAGGGAGATGGCGTACTACCGGCAGCTGGGCAGCATCCCGCCCAAGCGGCACACCCAGCACCGCACACCCGAAGGCGGGCTGTACTACGAGGAGTTGATGGGCGAGGAGGGGTTCTCCTCCGACTCGTCGCTGCTCTACCACCGGGGCATCCCCTCGGCCGTGGTGAACGCGGTGCCGTGGGAGCTTCCGGACCAGTCCACGGTGCCCAACCACCCCCTGCTCCCGCGCCACCTCAAGCTGCACGAGCTGTTCGCCGGCCAGGAGTGGAAGTCGGCGGACGTGGTGGGCGGGCGCCGGCTCGTCCTCGGCAACGGGGACGTGCGGATCTCCTACGTCGCCGCCGGGGCACCGAGCGAGCTGTACCGCAACGGGCTCGGCGACGAGTGCGTGTACGTGGAGTCCGGCTCCGGCACGCTCGAGACGGTCTTCGGCTCGATCGAGGTCGGGCAGGGCGACTACGTCGTCATCCCCCGGGCCACGACCCACCGCTGGGTGCCCTCCGGCGACGAGCCGCTGCGCGCGTACTGCATCGAGGCGAACAGCCACATCACCCCGGTCAAGCGCTACCTCTCCAAGTACGGGCAGTTGCTGGAGCACGCGCCGTACTGCGAGCGGGACTTCCGCGGGCCCGTCGGGCCACTGGTCGTCGAGGACTCGGGCGACGTCGACGTCCTCGTCAAGCACCGCGGCCCCAACGGGGTCGCGGGCACCCGCTACACCGTGCCGCACCACCCGTTCGACGTGGTCGGCTGGGACGGCTGCCTGTACCCGTTCGCCTTCAACATCAAGGACTTCGAGCCGATCACCGGCCGCATCCACCAGCCGCCGCCGGCCCACCAGGTCTTCGAGGGCAACGGCTTCGTGATCTGCAACTTCGTTCCGCGCAAGGTGGACTACCACCCGCTGTCGATCCCGGTGCCGTACTACCACGCCAACGTGGACAGCGACGAGGTCATGTTCTACTGCGGCGGCGACTACGCGGCGCGCAAGGGCTCGGGCATCGCCCAGGGCTCGATCTCGCTGCACCCGGGCGGGCACACCCACGGGCCGCAGCCCGGCGCCTACGAGCGCAGCATCGGCGCGGAGTTCTTCGACGAGCTGGCCGTCATGGTGGACACCTTCCGGCCGCTGGAGCTCGGCGAGGGCGGGCGGGCCTCCGAGGACTCCGGCTACGCCTGGACGTGGGCGGGCCGGGGGCCCGGGCGATGAGCTCCGCGCACCCCGCTGCCTCCGCGAACCCCGCTGCCTCGGTGGTCCCCGGTCCCGTGATTCCCGGGCACGTGATTCCCGGGCTCTTCCGCGGGCTCTTCGACGACGCGGCGGTGTTCCCTCCGGGGAACCTGCCGGTCGCCGAGGCGGTGCCCGCGCACCGCGCCCACCGGGCGGCCTGGTACGCCGAGTCCGTCGGACCGCTCCTGTGCGGGGCGGGCCGGCTGGACGAGTTGACCGCGGCGGCGGGCGAGCAGCCGCTGCGGGTCGGGCTCGTACTGCCGGGGGGCAGTGCGGAACTGGCCCCGGCGCTCGCCGCCGCCGCGCCCTTCGAGGTGGCCGGCGTGGAGCTGGCCACCCGGGACGCGGCCGGCGCCCTCGCCGAGCTGGACCGCCTGCTGGCGCCGGAGATCCCCGCCGCCGTCGAGCTGCCGCGCGAACTCCTGCGCGGGCAAGGCCTGGAGGCGGCGCTCGACCTGATCGCCGACAGCCGCTACCGGGCGAAGTTCCGCACCGGCGGCCTGGTCGCCGACGCGTTCCCCGACGAGACGGAGCTGGCGGCCTTCCTCACCGGCTGCGCGCGGCGCGGCCTGGCGTACAAGTGCACGGCCGGGCTGCACAACGCCGTCCGGCACACCGACGCGACGACGGGCTTCGAGCACCACGGCTTCCTGAACGTGCTGCTGGCCGCCCAGGAGAGCGACCCGGCCGTGGCCGCCGAGGTGCTCGCGGAGCGCGACGGCGAGGTACTGGCCAAGGCCGTCCGTGCACTGACGGATCGTCAGGTTACGGTGATCCGCGACTCGTTCACCGCGTTCGGCACGTGCAGTATCGCCGAACCGCTGGCCGACCTGGCCTCGCTCGGCCTGCTGCCGGCCAGTCCACTGCCCCAGGAGGACCGTTGAGCACCACCCCCAGCAGCCCCCGCAGCTGGCTCGTCAGCGCCCAGGACTCGCCGTTCGGCGTGCACAACCTGCCCTACGGCGTGTTCACCGCCTCGGACCGGCCCGGGCGGCGCCGGATCGGCGTGCGTGTGGGCGACTTCGTCCTCGACGCCGGGGCCGCCGCCCGCGCCGCCGGGGCGCCGTCCGTCCTGCTGGACGCCGACTCGCTCAACCCGCTGATGGCGGCCGGGCGTTCGACGTGGACGCAGGTGCGCTCCGACCTCACCGCCTGGCTGACGGACGAGTCCTACCGCGAGGCGCTCACCGGCGCGCTGCTGCCCGTCGGGGAGGTGGAACTGCACCTGCCGTTCGAGGTCGCCGACTACGTCGACTTCTACGCCTCCGAGCACCACGCCACCAACCTCGGACGGATCTTCCGGCCGGGCTCGGAGCCGCTGACGCCCAACTGGAAGCACCTGCCGATCGGTTACCACGGCCGGGCCGGCACGGTGGTCGTCTCCGGCACGCCGGTGATCCGCCCGCACGGCCAGCGCAAGGCGCCCTCGGACGCCGTGCCGAGCTTCGGACCCAGCCGGCGCCTGGACATCGAGGCCGAGGTCGGCTTCGTCGTCGGCGCCCCCTCGCAGCTGGGGCACCCGGTGACGCTGGACGACTTCGAGCAGCACGTGTTCGGCGTCTGCCTGCTCAACGACTGGTCGGCGCGCGACATCCAGGCGTGGGAGTACGTGCCGCTCGGCCCGTTCCTCGGCAAGTCCTTCGCGACCTCGATCTCGCCGTGGATCGTGCCGCTGGACGCACTGCGCCACGCCCGGGTCACCCCGCCGGCACGCGACGTCGAGCCGCTGCCGTACCTGGACGACCGCGGCCGCGAGCCGTGGGGCCTGGACCTGGCCATGGAGGTCCGGCTCAACGGGCACACCGTCTCGCGTCCGCCATTCGCCACCATGTACTGGACGGCGCAGCAGCAGCTCACCCACATGACCGTCAACGGCGCCTCGCTGCGCACGGGCGACCTGTTCGCCTCGGGCACGGTCAGCGGGCCGGAGGTGGACACCCGGGGTGCGCTGATCGAGCTGACCTGGAACGGCGAGGAGCCGCTCAAGCTCGCGGACGGGACGACGCGCACGTTCCTGGAGGACGGGGACGAGGTCGTGATCACGGCCACCGCCCCGGGGGCGGGCGGCGCGGTCGTCGGGTTCGGCGAGGTGGCGGGGCGGGTCGTCGGCTGACGGTCGGCAGTTGACGGCTGACGGCTGACAGGTTTCAGCGAACGGCTCACAGCTGACGGATTTCATCATCTGTCAGCTGTGAGCCGTTCGCCGTTTCCGCCCGGGCGTGGCCCGACCCGGCCCGGCCCGGCCCGGCCAAGCGCTACAGCGCCGACCCGCCGGTGGCGTCGACGACCCGGCCGGAGACCCAGCGGGCGTCGTCCGAGGCGAGGAAGGCCACCACGCCCGCGATGTCCTCCGGCTGCCCGACGCGGCCGAACGCGGAGACCGAGGCCGCCCAGGCGGCGGCTTCCTGGTCCCCGTGCAGCCAGCTCGTGTTGTCGGTGTCGACGATGCCGGGCGCCACCGAGTTGACGGTGATGCCGCGCGGCCCGAGCTCCTTGGCCAGGTTGAGCGTGAAGGTGTCGAGCGCGCCCTTCGTCGAGCCGTAGGCCATGACCTCCGGCATGGCGATGCGGGCCAGGCCGCTGGAGATGTTGATGATCCGGCCGCCGTCGCGCAGCCGCTCCAGCCCGTGCTTGACGATGAAGAGCGGCGCGCGGACGTTGACCGCGAACACCTCGTCGAAGCCCTCCTCGGTCAGGCTCGCGAGGTCGGCGCTGCGCCCGATCCCGGCGTTGTTCACGATGATGTCCACGCCGCCGGTGGGCGCGTGCTCGCCGATCCGCTCGTCGAACGCCTCCCAGAGCGCGACGGCGTCGCCGTGCCACCCCAGCGCGGCGGGCAGCGCGAACGCCCGGCCGCCCGCCGCGCGGATGCCCTCGACCACCTCGGCGGCCGCCTCCTTCTCCCGCGCGTAGCCCACGGCGACGACGGCGCCGTCCCGGCCCAGCCGCTCGGCGATGGCCCGTCCGATCCCCCGGCTACCGCCGGTGACCAGTGCCGTCCTGCCCTCCAGTGCGCGCCCGGTCATGGCCCACCCCTCCCTGTTCGCGTCGCCACTCATTTATTGAGTGATCGCTCAAAAAAGAAGCTAGCACACCTGCGACCCACTTCTTGAGCGACTGCTCTAAAATTTCGGCATGGCCGAGAAGACCCACCCGACGCCCCCGCCCACACCGGCTGCCGCCCCCGCGGCCCGGCCCGCCCGGCGCGGTCGGCCACCGGCCTTCGACCGCGCCGAGGCGCTCGCGGCGGCGACCCTGCTGTTCTGGGAACGCGGCTACGAGGCCACCTCCGTCAGCGACCTGACCGCCGCCATGGGCATCCGCCCCGGCAGCCTCTACGCCGCCTTCGGCGACAAGCGCACCCTCTTCGAGGAGGTCGTCCGGGAGTACGGCAACTCCCCCGCGGGGTCGTTCCTCGGCACCGCCCTGGCCGAGGAGCCCACCGCCCGCGCCGCCTTCGCCCGCGTCCTGCGCGAGACCGCCACCGTCTACGCGGACCCGGCCCACCCCGCCGGCTGCCTGGTGATCAGCGCGGCGACCAACGTCTCCGTCCAGGACGCCGAGGTCCAGACCCGGCTGCGCGACCTGCGCAACGCCAACCTGCGGATCTTCGAGGCCCGGCTGCACACCGCCCGACAGGACGGCGAACTCCCCCCGGACGCCGACCCGTCCGCCCTCGCCCGCTACTTCGCCACGGTGATCCAGGGCATGTCCCAGCAGGCCCGCGACGGCGCCACCGTCGACGAGCTCGCCCGCACCGCCGAACTGGCCCTCCAGGTCTGGCCGTCCCCGTGATCACCTCCGCCCGGCGCCCCCGGTACGGTGGAGCGCGGCGGCCGCCCGGCCGCCGCCACCGAGGGACGGGAGCGGACGGATGAGCGCACAGCCGGAGCAAGCGCCGGAGGTCCTGACCCACCTGGACGGCGGGCTCGGACGGATCGTGCTGAACCGCCCCCGCGCGCTCAACTCCCTGACCCACGGCATGATCACGGCCGTTCGCGCCGCCCTCGACGCCTGGGCCGAGGACGACCGGGTGCGCGCCGTCGCGCTCACCGGTGCGGGCGAGCGCGGCCTCTGCGCGGGCGCCGACATCCGCGCCATGCACGAGGACGCCAAGGCCGGCGGGGCCGGCATGCGGGCGTTCTTCCGCGACGAGTACCGGCTCGACTCCCTGATCGCGCACTACCCGAAGCCGTACCTGGCGGTCATGGACGGCATCACCATGGGCGGCGGCGTCGGCCTGTCCGCCCACGGCGCGGTGCGGATCGTCACCGAGCGCTCCACCGTCGCCATGCCCGAGACCCGCATCGGCCTCGTCCCGGACGTCGGCGGCAGCCGCCTGCTCGCCCTCGCCCCCGGCGAGTTGGGCACCCACCTCGGACTCGCCTCCGCCTCGATGGGCCCCGGCGACGCGCTGCTGTGCGGCTTCGCCGACCACTTCGTGCCCTCCGCCCGGGTGCCCGGGCTACTCGACGCCCTGGCCCGCGCCCTGGAGCCCGGCCGCGCGGGCGCCGCCGACCCGGCCGCCGCCGTCCGGGAGACCGTCGCCGCGCACGCCGAGCCCGCGCCCGAGGCCCCGCTGGCCGCCAAGCGCGCCTGGATCGACGTCTGCTACGCGGCCGACACCGTCGAGGAGATCATCGAGCGACTGCTCGACTCCGGCGTGGCGGAGGCGAAGGAGGCCGCCGGACAGCTGCTCGGGAACTCGCCCATCGCCGTCAAGGCCGCCCTGGCCGCGCTGCGCCGGGCCCGTACGCTCCCCTCGCTGGAGGCTGTGCTCGACCAGGAGTACCGGATCTCCTGCGCCGCCCTCGACGGTCACGACCTGGTCGAGGGCATCCGCGCCCAGGTGATCGACAAGGACCGCGACCCGCACTGGTCGCCCGGTTCGCTCGCCGAGGTGACGGACGCGGACGTCGAGCGCTTCTTCGCGCCCCGCCCGGACGACGAGCTGGGCCTGGAGGGCTCCCGGCCCTGAGGTCCGGTGGGGGCCCTCGCCCGCCGGCCCCGGTGATCCGGTGATCCGGTGATCTGGTGATCTGGTGATCTGGTGATCGTCGTCTCGCATGCCAAGACTGGCGCGAGGCGGGGCACGTCGTGGATCCTCGGGTGGTCAGGGCGCGCCCGTGCGGCGCCGAGCAGCGGAATGGGAGTCGACGGCGATGACCGAGACCGAGACCTACGAGACGATCCTGGTCGAGCGCAGGGGCCGGGTGGGCGTGATCACGCTCAACCGCCCGAAGGCGCTGAACGCGCTGAACACGCAGCTGATGAACGAGGTCGTCGCCGCGGCGACCGCGTTCGACCGGGACCCGGAGATCGGCTGTCTGGTGATCACCGGTTCGGAGAAGGCGTTCGCCGCCGGCGCCGACATCAAGGAGATGCAGGGCAACGCGTTCCCCGACGTCTACCTGGACGACTGGCTGGGCCCCTGGGACCGGCTCGGCGCGCTGCGCAAGCCCGTGGTGGCGGCCGTGGCCGGGTTCGCCCTGGGCGGCGGCTGCGAGCTGGCCATGCTGTGCGACATCCTGCTGGCGGCGGACACCGCGAAGTTCGGCCAGCCGGAGATCAAGCTCGGTGTCATCCCGGGCATCGGCGGCTCGCAGCGTCTGACCCGGGCGATCGGCAAGGCCAAGGCGATGGAGCTGTGCCTGACGGGCCGGATGATGGGCGCCGAGGAGGCCGAGCGGGCCGGCCTGGTGTCGCGGGTCGTCCCGGCCGATCAGCTGCTGGAGGAGGCGATGACCACCGCCGAGACCGTCGCGGCGATGTCGGCCCCGGCCGCGATCATGATGAAGGAGAGCGTCAACCGCGCCTTCGAGACCACGCTCGCCGAGGGTGTGCGCTTCGAGCGCCGCCTCTTCCACGCGGCGTTCGCCACGGCGGACCAGAAGGAAGGCATGACGGCGTTCGCGGAGAAGCGGGCGCCGAAGTTCGAGAACCGCTGACGGCGAACAGAGGTCAAAGAACAGAGGTCAACGAACAGAGCACAGCGAACGGATCACAGATTTCACCATCTGAACTCTGTGATCCGTTCGCTGTTTTTCGTTCGCCGTCAGCTGTCACTTGTCAGTTGTCAGTTGTCAGTTGTCAGTTGTCAGCTGTTCCCCGTCACTCGTCGCTCGTCACCGGCGCCGGACCGTCGGCCTCCTCCACCAGCGCGGTGTTGATCCGCGCGAGCCCGCTGCGGGTGGCGGCGACCACGAGCCGGTCGCCCGGGCCGAGGCGGCGGGTGCGGTCGGCGAACTTCCAGTTCAGCCTGGGGTTGCGGGCGAAGCCGACGGCGATCACCCGGACGCCGCCCGGGTCCTCCAGGTCGTGGCGGTTCATGCCGATCAGCCCGCTGCCGTCCTCCACCGTCAGTTCGGCGATCAGCAGCGCGTGCCGGAACACCGAGAGCGTCCCGCGCACCTCACGTCCCATCAGGGCGGCGGCGAAGGCGGGCGCGGCCAGGTAGGAGACCGAGCGGGAGGCCGCGTCGTCCAGCGTGGCGTAGAAGTGCCGGGCGAAGTCGTCGTCGAACAGCCGCACCACGACCCGTACGGACGGGTTGCCGTGCCGGGCCTCCAGCGCCGCCTCGACGTTGGTGGCGTCGTCGCCGCTGACGGCGACCACCGCCCGGCTGTACCGCAGCCGGGCCCGGCCCAACTGGTCCTCGAAGGGCCCGTCGCCGACCACGACCGGAAGGCCCAGCGAGCGCAGGGCCGCGATGCCGCGTGCCTGGGGGTCGCGCTCCACGCCGACCACGGGAACGCCCAGCCCGTGCAGCTGTTCGGCGATGCGGGTGCCGAGGTTGCCGAGGCCCACGACGATCACGTGGTCGCGGGTGCCGGCCCCCGGGTTGCGCGGCAGTCCGCGCCGCGTCGAGCCGAGCACCTCGACCGCGATGGCGGTGGCGACCGGTGCGAAGGTGATCCCGCACAGCGTGATCACCACCTGGGCGATCCGCTGGCGGAGCCCGCCGGTGCCCGTCCCGTTGGCGACGTCGGCGAGCTGGTCGGGCTGGGCCGCGCCCGCCAGGTCGAGCAGCGAGACGTACACCGTCCAGCCGAAGTCCCGGTTGAGGTACCAGAGCAGGCCGAAGGACATCATCACGGCCGCGAGGGCGATGAGCAGCACCACCCGCAGCCGGGCACTGGTGAGGAAGCGCAGCGTGTCGAAGGCCCGCCACCTCACCCGCTGCACCCAGCTGATCGCCTCGTGCGGTTCCATCGGCAGCGCCTGGAGCGCGGCCACACCGCCGGCGCTCTCCTCGGTCTCGGCGGCACGCCCCGCATCACCGCCGGAACCGCCCTCGGCGACCGCCTCGGGCTCCTCCTCGGGCTCCTCCTCCGCGCGTGGCGGCGGCACCCGTCCGGCGCCGCCGCCGGGGCGCCGGACCGGCCCGTCGTCCCCGAACTCGGTGGCCAGTTCCAGGAACTCCTTGAAGGCGCCCTGTTCCTCCGGCATGAGGCGGATCCTGCTGAGGTCCTGGCGGTCGATCTGGTCGGCGACCACGCAGATCCGGTCCGAGGTGATGGCCTCGTCGAAGGCGACGTAGAGGAACTGCCCCTCGATCTCGACCGAGTTGGGCCGCCCGAGCGCGGCGGCCGCGAAGGCCGGGGCGGCGGTGGCCGAACCGGAGAGCGCGGCGCCGTTCTTGAGGAGCCGTTCGATGTTCTCGCCGAGGCGCTGGTTGAACATCCGCAGGACGATCCGCAGGTCCGGGTTGTGGCCCTGGGCGCTGAGCGCCGCGTGGATGTTCTCCTGGTCGCCGCCCTCGACGAGGGCCAGGCCCCGGGCGGTGGTGACGGAGACGGCGCGCAGCGCCTCCTCGGTGATGCTGGCGTACTCCACGACGGCCGAGACGCCCGGCAGTTGCTCGATCTGGGGCGCGTGGTCCCGGGTGCGGTCGGCGACGAGGACGACGACCGGGACTTCGTAGTGCTCGACGAGTTCCAGTACGAGGCGATGGGCGAGGGCGTTGCCCCCGCACACGATGTAGTGCTGGCTGATCGGTTCGACCGGCGGGGTCCCCCACCCTGCGGATGTCATACCGGATGGTATCGATCGCCGGTGGATGGAACATGACATTCAGAAGACCTACCGCCCATGCGGAGCGATATGGCGGCACCTCAGGAGCCGCTCGACACACATGCCGTCACCCGGACGGAGCAGTCCGGCGGGCGGCCGGGCGGTGCCGCGATGAGGCTGGGTTTCGTCCTCTGTCCGCTCCCACCTCGAGGAGTTCACCGCCGTGGTCTCTCCGATCATCACCCCCGAAGGCACCCCGGTCCAGGGTCCGCTCGGGCAGCTCGCCAGGGCCGCCTGGCAGGTGCTGCTGGCCGCCGGAGTCGCCTCGCTCGCCCTGGGGGTCGTCGTCTTCGCCTGGCCCCGGCAGACCCTGCTGGTGGTGGGTGTGCTGTTCGGCCTCTACCTGCTGGTGACCGGGGTCGTGCAGCTGGTCGCGGCGTTCGGCACTCACGCGAGTACGGCGCTGCGGGTGATGGCCTTCATCAGTGGCGCGATCTGCGTGATGCTGGGCCTGCTCTGCTTCCGCAGCGCCGTGCAGTCGTTGCTGCTGCTCGCGCTGTGGATCGGCATCGGGTGGCTGTTCCGGGGGATCACCCAGCTCGCCGCCGCGGCCTCCGACCCGATGATGCCGGCACGCGGCTGGCAGGCCTTCGCGGGTGTGGCGAACACGCTGGCCGGTGTGCTGCTGATGGTCTGGCCGGTCGGTTCGATCGCCGCGCTGACCGTGCTCGCCGGGTGCTGGCTGCTGATCCTCGGGGTGGTGGAGATCGTGACGGCGCTCCAGGTGCGGGGCCGGGCCAAGCGGATTCCGTCCGGGGCCTGACGCCGCGCCGTACCCGCGCGTGCCCGGGCCCTGGCCCCCTGACGAGAGGGGGCCAGGGCCCCGGCACGTACCCGAGCCGGAAGGTGGCGGCCGCCAGCCGTTCCGGGGCGAGCCGGACGCCCGTGAGCCGCTCGGCGCGGGCGAACGCGGCCTCGGTGTGGAGGCCGAAGTCCTCGCCGGCGAGGTGGAAGGCGCAGGCGGTGAGCAGTTCGGGGAGGCCCGGGGCGTCGTAGCCGTTGGGCTCCACCGCGAGGGCCCAGCCGTCGAGTTCGGTGACGGCGACGTACGGCCGGTCCTTCACGTCGATCTCGCGCAGGCCCGTGACCTCACCGGCGGGCACGGCGCCGAAGCCGCGTTGCAGTTCCTCGGCGGTGAGGCCCTGGACGTGGGTGAGGCAGTCGGCCTCGGCCAGGCCGGGGTGGCCCCGCCGGAACCAGGTGAAGTCGGTGGCGTGGGCGGGTCGAGGGGCGGTCATACGGGCGATGCCGCCAGAGGTCGCCGACACCGCGCGCCGGTTCTCAGCCCAGGTTCTCAGCCCGGTTCTCAGCCCGGTTCTCAGTCCAGCCAGACGGCCTCATCCGTGCCCCAACGGCCGGGCGGGCGCGACCAGTTGGCGGGCGCGCCGTCGTAGGCGATCGGGGGGAGGGCGTGGCGCAGCCTTCCGTACGCGGAGTCGGTGACGGTGAGCCAGGGCTGCGGGTCGTACGGCTGCGCGTCCGAAGCCCCGGTGCTCGGGTGTTCGGGGGCGATGCCGTGCAGCAGCCAGGAGGCGGTGCCGGCGAAGGAGTGGCGCAGGTGGCGGCCGCCGGGGCGTCCGGCGGCGCGGTCGGCGAGGGCGCGCAGGATGCCGGCGGCGGCGAGGTAGCCGGTGCCGTGGTCGAGGGCCTGGGCGGGCAGGGCGCCGGGGCGGCCGTCGGGGCCGGCCTCGTGGGCGGCGATGCCGACACCGGCCTGGACGAGGCTGTCGAAGCCGCGTCGCCCGGCCCAGGGACCGTTCCAGCCCCAGGCGTCGATCTGGGTGAGGATCAGGTCGGGGCGGCGGGCGAACAGCGCCTCGGGGGCGAGGCCGTGGGCGTCGAGGGAGCCGGGGCGGTAGGCGTTGACGACCACGTCGGCGGTGGCGAGGAGGTCCTCGAAGACGGCGCGGTCGGCGGGCTCGGCGAGGTCGAGGCGGGCGGAGCGCTTGCCGAAGCCGGTGTCGGCGTGGGCGTCGTCGGACTCGGGCAGCCGGGGCGAGTCGATCCGCAGGACGTCGGCGCCGAGGAGGGCGAGGATGCGGGTGGCGACCGGTCCGGAGATGACCCGGGTGAGGTCGAGGACGCGGACCCCGGCGGCGGGGCGGTCGACGGGCGCGGCGCCGAGCGGCCGTACGGGCGCGGCGGCGAGGCCCGAGGCAGCGAGGCCCGGGGCGGCGACGGGTAGGTGGTCGACCAGGGGGTGCCGGGCGGGGCTCACCGGCGCGACGGCCACGGCGAGCGCCCCCGCCGCGTACGCGCGCTCCTGCACGTCCTCGGCGCGCAGCCCGGCGAGGGTTTCGGCGAGGAGTTCGGGCCCGGCGTCGGAGGGCAGGCCGAGGACGTCGAGCAGCCGGGCGCGGTGGTGCGGGTAGTTGGCGTGGGTGCGGACCCAGCCGTCGCGGGTGCGCCAGAAGCCGGAGAGCGGCGCGAAGCCGACCGGGCTGCGGCCGTCGATCGTCAGGTGGCGCTCGCTGGTGAAGGAGGCGGCGACGGCGCCCTCGTCCACCCGGACCGCCGGGACCCGCCCCGCGCCCCGGCGGGCGGCGAGTTCGGCGGCGGCCAGGGAGCAGGCGGCCACCGTGGCCCGGGCGAGGCGGCGCAGCGGCAGGCCGGAGCGCAGGCCGTCCTGCGGGCCGTGGAAGCTGACCAGCGGCAGCAGGTCGGCCGGGCCCCCGAGGGCGGTCCAGACGTCGGCGGTCGGGCCGTCGAAGGCCGCGGGGGGAGCGGGCTCGGGCTGGCCGGTGGACGACGGACCGGTCGCGGGTGCGGAGGGTTCGATCATGGACGGCATTGTGCGCCTCGGGTCCTGGCGGTCGCCGTGACGCCCGACACAGGCCTCGGCGGCGCCCGGGGTGACGGTCGATCGGGTGCGGGCCGACCGGGGCCCGCCGGTCGGACAGGTAGGGTGCGGACGCGGCCCTGTGGGGGCGCATCCACGGGGAGCGGGGGTACCCCGGGGCGGCCGGAGCGCGGCGGGGGCGCACGAACGTCACCCGCAACACCCCGGACCGTACGTACGACACCGTACGACGACGTGACGATGTGACGACATGACGGCACGGGGGCGGGCATGCGCAGTGCCGTGCCGCCCGTGCCGGGCGACACGAACAGGGGATGACGCCGATGCACCCGATCCGCCGCCTCGATCTGGGCTACTTCGTCCGGCCGGCCATCGAAGTGGGCGGGCCGGAGCCCCGGGTGGAGCCGGTGCTGGCGTACCTGGTGCGGCGCCCCGAGGGCCTGCTGCTGTTCGACACGGGCATCGGCGCGGGCGAGCCGGAGACCGAGGCGCACTACCGGCCCTCCCGCCGTCCGCTGCCGGAGGCGCTGGCGGCCGCCGGGGTGGCGGTCTCCGACATCGACCTGGTCGTCAACTGCCACCTGCACTTCGACCACTGCGGCGCCAACCCGCTGCTGGCCGGGACCCCGGTGGTGGTGCAGAGCACGGAGCTGGCCGTCGCCCGGCGCGGCGGGTACACCATCGAGGCGCTGGTCGACTTCCCCGGCGCCGAGTACCGCGAGGTCGACGGCGAGACGGAGATCTGGCCGGGCGTGCGGGTGCTGCCCACCCCCGGGCACTCCCAGGGGCACCAGTCGCTGCTGGTCGAGCGCTCCGGCGGGCGCTCGGTGCTGCTGGCGGGTCAGGCGTACGACTTCGCGAGCGAGTACGGGCATGCGGTGATGGCCCGGCGGGCGGCGCTGGACGGGGTCGAGCCCCCGCTGCCCGGGTACCCGGCGTGGCTGGACCGGGTCTCGGAGGCGGCGCCACGCTGGGTGCTCTTCGCGCACGACCAGGCGGTGTGGGAGCCGGCGCACTGACGGCCGGGCAGCCCGGGGGCGGCATGGTCTCACGGGGCGGAACCGGCCGATACCGGAGGGTGCGCCACGCGGCGGGCGGGGCGGGTGCGACGATGAGTGCCATCGTGATGACCGACCGAGTACGCCTGCTGCGCGCCGTGGTCTTCGCCGCGCTGTGCGTGGCGCTGGCCGCCGCCGCGCACGTCGCCATGGGCGGGGCCGGGGTCACGGCGCCGGTGCTGGCCGGTGCGGCCGGGGCCGTCCTCCTGCCGACCTGGCTGCTGGCCGGGAAGCGGCGGGGGCTCGCGGTGATCAGCGCCTGGATGGTCGTGGCGCAGAGCGCCCTTCACCTGCTGTTCCAGCGTGCCGGGTCCTCCGGCGCGGGCGGGGGCGGGGGAACCGGCACCGACTGGGCCGCGCTGCTGCTGTGCAACCCCGACCGGCTGCCGGGCGGGCTCTCCCCCGTCGAGCTGGCGCGGATGGCCGGGCTCGACCCGGGCGTCGCGCCGCCGGCCTCGGTCGCCCCGCACGGCGCTGCGGGGATGCACCACGCGATGGCGGGCATGACGGGCATGGCGGATATGGCGGGGATGCCGGGCATGACCGGAATGTCGGGCATGCGGCATGGGATGCCGTCGGCGCACGGCCTGTCGGGCGGTGCGTCAGGCGGCGCGGCGCACGGGATGTCGGCGGGGATGCTCACCGCCCACGTGGTGGCGGCGCTGGCCTGTGCGCTGCTGCTGTGGCGCGGGGACGCCGCGCTGGTGCGGCTCTTCGAGCTGTTCGGCGCGCTCGGGGCCGTGGTCGCGGGGGCGCTGGTGCTTCCGCTGCTGGCGCTGTGCCTGCGCCCGTTCGGCCACCGGCCACCGGCCGCGCCCCGGCCCGCCGACCGGTCGGCGCGGCCGCCGCGTTCGGTGCTGCTGACGCACGCCGTGGTCCGGCGCGGGCCGCCGGCGCTCGCCCTCGCCTGCTGACGCGCCCGCCGCCGCTCCTTCGCCTTCGAGCCTTCACCCGTGGCGGGCAGGTCGCCCCGTCGCCCGGCCGCGCCGTTCTCGCGCCGCCGTGGTGACCGGGCCCGGGCTCCGCCGTCGGCCGTCCCTTCGCGGGCGGCGCGGTGGCGCGTGCCCCTGGACACCGACGGTGCCGCCGCATGGCGGCGCCGCAGCCAGCCCTCCCCTGGGGACCTTCACATGCCTGACCACCACGGCGCACCGGCTCCGGCCGGCGCCCTACTTCTCCCTGCCCTCTTCTGTCGGCTCGTCGGCCAGCCGGGCCAGCAGTCCGGCCGTCCACCGCTCGTCCGGACCGGCGGCCGTGTCCGCACCGGCGGCGGCCGTACGGACGCGCAGCCGCTCGGCCTCCTCCTGCCAGGCGCGGCAGCCGGGGCAGCGCGCGAGGTGCTTGTCCAGCCGGGGCTCCGGCAGACCGGTCGGCTCGCCGTCGAGGCGGGCGGACAGGGCGGTACGGAACTGCGCGCATCTCATCTGACCATCGTCCCGCACGGCGGCCGGGTCCGGACCGGCCGGGTGGGAGGCGACCGTGGATGACGACCAGCTCACCGCGCTCGCGCTGAGCGCCCGCGGCGGACGGGCGGCCGACGTCGAGGCGTTCGTCCGCGCCACCCAGCGGGACGTGTGGCGGTTCGTCGCCCATCTCACCGACGTCCAGTCCGCCGACGACCTCGCCCAGGAGACCTTCCTGCGCGCGCTGCGGGGCCTGCCCTCGTTCGCGGGCCGCTCCTCGGCGCGCACCTGGCTGCTGTCGATCGCGCGGCGCACGGTCATCGATCGCTACCGCATGGCCGCGGCCCGGCCGCGGCTCGCCGTGCTGCCGGACTGGCAGGAGGCGGCGGAGCGCCAGGGTGCGGGGGCCGCGCCGGCCGCCGGGTTCGAGGACGGGGTCGCGCTCGACGACCTGCTCGACCGGGTGCCAGCCCAGCGCCGGGAGGCGTTCGTGCTCACCCAGGTGCTCGGCCTCAGCTACGCGGAGGCCGCCGCCGTGGCCGGGTGCCCGGTCGGGACCGTCCGCTCCCGGGTGGCGCGGGCACGGGAGGAGCTGATCGCCCGGCTGCGCGCCGCCGAGCACGGGGAGTTCGCGGCGGCCTGCTGAGCCGGGCCGGGCCGGGCGGCCGGGCCGAGAGCGAGCGCCGGGCCGGGCCGGGCCGGGCGGCAGTGAACAGATGGCGGCAGACGGATGGCGGCGGACGGATTTCAGCGAACAGATGACAGTTGATGCCAGCCGTCATCTGTTCGCCGTCATCTGAAAGGCGTTCGCCGACATCCGTCCGCCGCCGGCCCCCGACAGAAATCCCTCACCTGTTCGGAACCCCGGCCGCCTCTCCCCCGACTGCTGTACCGGACCCCGCCGCCGAGGCGGCGCCCCGGTCCGAAGCGGCATCCGAACGGAGGGCTCCATGACGGCTCCGCAGCATCCGATACCCACCGATCTGATGGTCCGTCAGATCGCCCCCGAGCCGGACCGCTGGATCCTGGTCGTCGCCGCCGGCCTGCTCTCCTTCGTCGCGATGCTCGACATGAACGTGGTCAACCTCGCGCTCACCGACATCGCCACCGGCCTGCACGTCCCCGCCGGGATCGCCCAGTGGGCCGCGCTCGGCTACCAACTCCCCCTCGTCGCCCTGCTGCTGCCCGCCGGGCGGTGGCTCGACCGGGTGGGCACCAGGCCCGCGCTGCTGCTGGCCGTGACCGGATTCGCCGCGTGCAGCGCACTCGCCGCGCTCGCCCCGTGGGCCTGGTGGCTGATAGCCGCCCGGCTGACCCAAGGGGCCTTCGCCGCCGTGCTGTTCGTCCTGATGCCGGTGCTCGCCGCCACCTCCGTCCGGCCCGAGCTGCGCGGCCGAGCGATGAGCGTGCCCGCCACGCTCGGGCCGCTCGGCGCCGTCACCGGGCCCGTCGTCGGCGGGCTGCTGCTGGACCACTTCGGCTGGCGGGCGGTCTTCCTCGTCAAGCTGCCCGTCTGCCTGGCCGCCGCCCTGATCGTCCGCCGTCACGCCCCCAGGAAAGGACGGCTGCGCCCGCCGGGGCGGGACTCGCTCGGCGACGCGGCGCTGATCGGCGCCGCCGTCGCCGCCGTGCTGCTCGGCCTCACCCTCGCCCCGAGGGCGCCGCAGTGGCTGCTGCTCGCGCTGCCCGCCGCGCCGCTGGTCCTCCTGTGGCTGCGCCGCCCCGGCGGCCGGCCGCTCGCGCGGTTGCTGCGCACCGGCGGGACGGCCGCGACCGACGCCTCCGTGCTCTGCCTCGCCGCCGGATTCGCCGCCTGCCACTACCTCCTGGCCCAGCAGCTGCGCGGCCCCCGCGGCGAGAGCGCCACCGCCACCGCCCTGACCATGCTGGCCTTCCCCCTCGGCATGGTGCTGGCCGGACGGTTCGGCGGGCGGCTGGCCGACCGCTGGGGCGCCCGCCCGACGGCCCTCACCGGCGCCGCCGTCACCGCCCTCGGGCTGGCCCTGCTCGTGCCGCTGGACGCCGGCTGGGACGGCCCGCAGATCGCCTGGCGGCTCGCCCTGGCCGGCGCCGGGATGGGCCTCAACGGCGGCCCCACCCAGGCGCTGGCGATGTCCGCCGCACCGCCGGGGCGCCTGGCCACCGCCGGTTCCGCCGTCCAGCTGAGCCGCAGCCTCGGGTTCGCCCTCGGCCCCGCCCTGGCCACGGCGACGGCGGCCGCCGCCACCGCCCGAACGGGCCTGGCCCTCGCCGCCCTGCTGGCGGCCACGGCCGTCGCGCTGCTCGCCCGGCGCCCGCCCGTCACCACCTGAACCGCCCTCGCCCGTCCCGACCCCCGCGTACCGGAGGAGCACCAACCGTGCACGACCACCCCGCCCAGGCCCCGCGCTGCCCGTACACCGGCGACGGCGCCGACCCCGTGCCGCTGTACGGTCCGGAGTACAAGCGCGACCCGTACCCGCTCTACCGGCGGCTGCGCGAGGCCGGTCCCGTGCACCGGGTGGAGTTCCCCAGCGGTATCCACGCCTGGCTCGTCACCGGCCACCAGGCCGCCCACGCCGCCCTCAACGACCCGCGCCTGGGCAAGAACCACGCGCTGGGGAACGCGAACTGGCGCGCGCTGGCGTCGATCATGCCCGAGCCGCAGCACTCCGAACTGCAGGTCCACCTCCTGCACCAGGACCCGCCCGAGCACACCTCGATGCGCCGACTCGTGCTGGACGCCTTCGCCCCGCGCCGGGTGGAGTCCCTGCGCCCGCGCCTGCAACACCTCGCGGACGAGCTGGTGGACGCCCTGCCCGCCGACGGCGGCGCCGACCTGGTGGCCGGGTTCGCCGCGCACTATCCGTTCCGGGTGCTCGCCGAAGTCATCGGCCTGCCCGCCGAATCGGCCGCGCGCTTCGACCGCGACTGGGGCAAGGTCGTCCAGCCGGTCGGCCCGAACGACCCCGCCCGGCCCGCGTACGAGGCGCGGCTGCGGGGCTTGCAGACGTACATCGCCGACGTGGTCGCCCGCAAGCGCGCCGACCGCGCCGAGCCCGGCTGGACGGCGGCCGAGGATCTGCTCGACCGGCTCGTCGAGGCCCATGACGAGGGCGGGTTGAGCCGGGCCGAGCTCGAGTCGATGGTCTTCCAGCTGCTGGTCGCGGGCCAGGAGCCGGTCACCAACCAGATCACCACCATGCTGGTCACCCTGCTGCGCCACCCCGCCCAACTCGCGAGCCTGCGCGAGCGGTTGGCGGAGGATCCGGAGGCGCTCGCCCGGGCGGTGGAGGAACTGCTGCGCCACGACGCCGCGTTCGAGCTCACCACCTGGCGGTTCTTCGCCGAGGACTCCGACCTCTTCGGCACCACCGTCCCCGCCGGGGACTCGGTGATCGTCTCGCTCTGCGCCGCCAACCGCGACGGGGCCCGGTTCCCCGACGCCGACCGGCTGGACCTCGACCGCACCCCCAACGCCCATCTGGCCTTCGGCCACGGCATCCACTACTGCCCGGGCGCGGCCCTCGCCCGGGCCGAACTCCAGATCGCCGTCGCCACCCTGCTCACCCGCCTGCCGGGGCTGCGCCCCTCGGCCGAGCCCGGTGACGGGCTGGACGAGCTCAGCTGGATCCCCGCCGTCCTGGCGCGCGGCGTCGACCGGCTGCCCGTCGCCTACGACCTGCGCCGCTGAAACCCACCACCCCTCAAGGACCCACGCCATGCCCCTCGCGACCGCCCCGATCCGCCCCGACGCGATACCCGAGCACGCCGACCGCCCCGAGCACCCCGACCACCCCGACGAACCCGACGAGCCCGACCACCCCGACGAGCCGATGCGCCTCGCCGCCCGCGTGCTCGCCCTGCTGCTGCCCCACCGGCGCGCCAGCGACCCCGCCGCGCAGGCCCTCCCCGAGCACTTCCCGCGGCAACTCGCCCGGATCGCCGCCTTCGTCCGCGCCGGCGAGCCGATTCTCCTCACCCTGCCCGGCTTCCCCTGCAAGTCCCCGAACCCGGCCAAGGTCCTCGGCCATCTGCCCGACGAGGGCGAACGCCTGTCGCTGACCTTCCTGGACGGGCTCTGCGCCGCGATCGGCCGCCTCCACTCCCCCGGCGCCCGGCTGCTGATCTGCGCAGACGGCCACGTCTTCGGCGACCTGATCGGCGTCCCGGACGACCACATCGACGCCTACTCCGACGAGTTGGCCGCCATGATCCGCCGCGAGGGGCTCGGCCACCTCGCCACCTTCGACCTGCGCGAGGTCCTCGGCGACCTCCCCCACGAGGACAAGCGCGCCCGGGTGCACGCCCGTTACGCCCCGAGCCTGGAGCGGCTGCGCGAGCAGGTGGTGGGCGACGAGGAGACCAGGCGGCTCTACCTCGGCATCACCCGCTTCCTCGTCGAGGACACCGCCGGCTTCACCGGCACCCGCTCCGCCCTCCAGCGCGACTGCCGCCGTCGCGCCTACGGCGTGATCCAACGCAGCCGCGCCTGGGGTGAGTTGATCGCCGAGCAGCACCCGGAGGCCGTACGGCTGTCGATCCACCCGCAGCCGGTGGGCGCCCCGAAGTTCGGCATCCGCCTGCTCGCGGCGGCCGACGCCTGGACCACCCCGTGGCACGCGTCCGCCCTCCATCACCCGGACGGCAGGTGGGAGTTGCTGCGCAGCGAGACGGCGGCCCGGCTCGGCCGACCGGTGGTGCGCGGGGGCCGCCCGAGCCACTTCGAGGCCCACTGACCGCGGGACGGCCGCACCGGAAAGGGGCGTCGGGTGAACGGGATCCCGTTCACCCGACGCCCCACCAGGAGCGGAAGCACCGCGTCAGGGCCCGCCGCCGCCCTGCCGGACGAGGGCGGTGGCCGGGGTGCGGTGGTCGAAGGCGATCAACGGGTCACCCGTGAGCGGGTGTTCGACCACGGCCGCCCGGACGCCGAAGACCTCGGCGAGCAGCTCGGCCGTCAGCACCTCGCGCGGCGCCCCGGAGGCGACCAGCGCCCCCTCGTGCAGCACGTGGAGGCGGTCGCAGACGGAGGCGGCCGCGTTGAGGTCGTGCAGGGCGACCAGGGTGGTGCGGCGCTGCTGCCGCAGCAGGGCGAGGAGTTCGACCTGGTGACGGACGTCGAGGTGGTTGGTCGGCTCGTCCAGGACGAGCACGTCCGGCTGCTGGGCGAGGGCCCGGGCCAGCAGGGCCCGTTGCCGTTCGCCGCCGGAGAGCCGGGCGAAGCGGCGGTCGGCGGCCGCCGTCAGGCCGACGCGTTCGAGTGCCTCGGCGGTAACGGCGCGGTCCTCGGCGTCGTCGGCGGCGAAGGCGCCCTTGTAGGGGGTGCGTCCCATCGCGACGACCTCGCGCACGCTCAACTCGAAGTCCCCGCCGCGTTCCTGGGGCAGCGCGGCGATGTGCCGGGCGGACTGCGCGGGGCGCAGCCCGGCGAGGTCGCGCCCGTCGAGCAGGACGCGTCCGGCGCTGGGCCGCAGGTGCCGGTAGACGGTGCGCAGCAGGCTGGACTTGCCGCTGCCGTTGGGTCCGACGAGGCCGGCGATCTCGCCCTCCTCGGCGACGAGGTGCACTCCGGCCACGACCCGGCGCCCGGCCAGGGTGACGCTCAGGTTCTCGACGGCGATCCTCACGTGCGCTCCAGTCGTCGGTCGAGCAGGTAGAGCAGGGTGGGGGCGCCGAGGACGGCGGTGACGACGCCGATGGGCAGTTCCTGGCCGTCGAGGACGGTGCGGGCGGCCGTGTCGACGACGACGAGCAGCAGGGCGCCGGTGAGCGCGGACAGGGGCAGCAGGCGCCGGTGGTCGCCGCCGACGAGCAGCCGGCACACGTGCGGCACCATCAGGCCGACGAAGCCGATCGCCCCGGAGACGGCGACGAGCACGCCGGTGAGGACGCTGGTGACGACGAAGACCTCGCGGCGCAGCCGGGTGACGTCCACGCCGAGGCCGGCGGCGGTCTCGTCGCCCATGAGGGCGGCGTTGAGGCCCCGGGCGCGGGCCTGGAGGAGGCCGAGTCCGAGGGCCACCGCGACGGCGGGTACGGCGAGTTGGGCCCAGACGGCGCCGCCGAGGCTGCCCATGAGCCAGAACAGGACGCCCCTGGTCTGCTGTTCGTCGCGGGTCTGGAGGACGAGGTAGCTGGTGAGGCCGCCGAGGAACTGGGCGATGCCGATGCCGGCGAGGACCAGGCGCAGCGGGCTGAAGCCGCCGCCGCGCCGGGCGACCAGCCAGACGAGGGTGAACGCGCCGAGGGCGCCGGCGAAGGCGGCGAGGGAGACGGTGAGGCCGAGGGCGCTGCCGAAGGAGAGCTCCAGGCCGAGGGTGGTGCCGAGGACGATCGCGGCGACGGCGCCGAGGGAGGCGCCGGAGGAGACGCCGAGGAGGTAGGGGTCGGCGAGCGGGTTGCGGACGAGCGCCTGGACGGCGGTGCCGACGAGGCCGAGTCCGGCGCCGACGAGGGCGGCCAACAGGGCGCGGGGGACGCGCAGTTGCCAGACGATGAGGTCGCGGGTGCCGGGTTCGGGGGCCTGTCCGGTGAGGCGGCGGGCGATGACCGACCACACCTCGGCGGGCGGGATGTCGACGGCGCCGAGGCAGACGGCGGCGGTGAGGGCGAGCAGCAGGGCTGCGGCGAGCGCGAGGGCCAGCGGCCCGGCCCGCAGGGTGCGGGCCGGGCGGGCGGTGTCCCGCGCCGGCGGGACTGAGGACGGATCGGAGGACGGATCGGAGGATGGGTCGGCGGACGGGTCGAGGGACGGGTCGAGGGACGGGTCGGAGGTCGAAGTCACCTGCTACTGACCGCTCTTGACGAGGTCGTGGTGCACGGCGGCGGCGATCTGCCGGACGGCGTCGGCGTTGCGCACGCCCGCGATGGTGGTGGCCTCGGAGCCGAGCCGGATGAAGTGGCCCTGCTGGACGGCCTTCAGGCCCTGGGTGGCGGGGAAGCCGCGCAGGAACGCCTCGGCCTCGTCGTACGCCTTACGGGTGGCCTCCTCGCCGCCCCGGTCGCGGACGGCGAGCTGTATCCACTCCGGGTTCTTGGCGACGACGTCCTCCCAGCTGCCGGGCTTGAAGTCGGCGTCGCAGTCGGCGAACACGTTGCGCGCGCCGGCCAGGGTGATGACGGCGTTGGCGACCTGGCGCCCGCAGACCGCGACGGGCTGCTTGGTGCCGCCGTCGAAGTCGAAGAGGAAGTAGGTGGGCCGCTGCTCGGCGGGCACGCCGGCGAGCGCGCTGCGGACCTCGCCGGTGCGCCGTTCCATGCCGGTGACGAGTTCCTCGGCGCGGGCGGAGGTGCCGGTGACGGCGCCGAGGCGGCGGATGTCCTCCTCGACGCCGGAGAGGTCGGTCCGGGGCCCCTTGGCGGCCTTCGGGGTGCCGGCGCAGGCGGTGGAGAGCAGGTAGACGTGCTGGATGCCGGCCGCCGCGTACTCCTCCTCGCTGGGCCCGGCGGCGCCGCCCATCATCGGCATGGCGCCGAAGGTGTCGACGTAGAGGTCGGCGCCGGAGCCGAGCAGCTTCTCCTTGGGGATGGCCTTGTCGCCCAACACCGGCACCTTGGCGCCCTGTTCGGCGACCTCGGAGGGCAGGGTGCCCTTGCCGGGCGGGAAGCCGGTGCCGATCACCCGGTCGCCGGCGCCGAGGCGCAGCAGCATCTCGAGGCTGGAGGCGTTGCTGGTGACGATCCTCGTCGGCGCCTTGGCGACGGTGGTCTCCTTGCCCACGCAGTCGGCGACCTTGACGGGGAAGCCGGCGGCGACGGCGGTGAGGCTCGCGCCCGACCCGGCGCCGCCGCTCGTGCCACCGCCGCTCGTGCCGCCGCCGCTTCCGCAGGCGGTGGCGAGCAGGGCGACGGCGGCCGCCAGGCCGGAGGCGACCGCCTGACGGGCGCTCGGGCGGGCGAGTGGACGGCGAACGCGGGGGCGCATGGCGGCTCTCCTGGTCGGTGTCGGTACGGGGCCCGTGCTGCGGACCCGGACCAGGTAGTCGGGCGCGGTGGCGGGCGGGTTCCCGGGGACCTTCGGGAATCCCCGGGCCCCGGTGGGCGGTGCGCGTAGGGTGGCCGGATGCCCGACCTCACCGTGCCGCGCGACGACCTCGACCTGCCCGTCCCGCTCGGGCCGCGCCCGCCGCGCCGGGTGGTCTCGCTGGTCCCCTCCCTCACCGAGGCGCTCGCCGCCACCGCCCCCGGCCTGCTGGTCGGCGCCACGAACTGGTGCAGTCACCCCGCCGACCTGGCCGTCACCCGGATCGGCGGCACGAAGAACCCGGACGTGCCCGCGATCCTCGCCCTCGAACCCGACCTCGTCCTCGCCAACGACGAGGAGAACCGCCGCCCGGACCTGGAGGCGCTGCGCACGGCCGGGGTTCCGGTCTGGGTCACCGACGTGCGCACCCTGGACGGCGCGTTCCGCTCGCTGGACCGGATGCTGACCCTCGCCTGCGCCCTGCCGCGCCCGTCCTGGCTCGACGAGGCCGAGGCGTCGTGGCGGGCGGTCGCCCCCCTGCCACGAGCCCTGCGGACCGTCGTGCCGATCTGGCGCCGCCCGTGGATGGTGATCGGCCGCGACACCTTCGCCGGGGACCTGCTGCGCCGTCTGGGCCTGCACCTGGTCCACGCAGGCCACGCCGAGCGCTACCCGACCATCCCGCTGCCGCAACTGAAGCTGGACGGGCCGGAGTTGGTGGTGCTGCCGGACGAGCCGTACCGCTTCACCGCCGAGGACGGGCCGGAGGCCTTCCCCGGGACGCCGGTGGCTCTGGTCAGCGGACGGCACCTGACCTGGTACGGGCCGTCCCTGGTGTCCGCTCCGGAGGTGCTGGCCCAGGCGATCGCGGCGCCGATCGTGGGGGCGACCGTGGGGCCGATCGTGGGGGCGACCGGCCACCCGTCCGCACAGGGTGGTTCGGGCACATCGTAGGATGACCGCCATTCACCGGGCACGCCGGTGAACGAGTGGGGGGACGAGCAGTTGAACGTGAACACGAGCACCACCGCCAGACGCGCCCTCGTCCTGGTGTCGGCCGTGGCCGTGTCGACGGCCGTCCTGACCGGCTGCGGCAGCAAGGGCGCGGACACGTACCAGGACGCCGCGTCGAGCGCCACCACCGCCGCCGGGACGGCCTCGCCGACCGTCAGCCCGAGCGCGACGGCGAGTGCCACCGCCTCGGCCACGCCGAGCGCCACACCCACCCCGAGCGCGAGCACCGGCACCGCCGCGAAGGCCACCGCGAGCGCCCAGCCCGGCAACGCCAAGCCCGGCGCCCCGGCCACCCAGCCGCCCGTCGCCAAGCCCGCCATCGCGGCGCCCGTCCCCGTCGCCAAGCCCGGCCCGGTCGCACCCCCGCCGCCGCCCGCACCGGCCACCCCGCACGTGCCGCCGCTGCAGAGCAGCTGCAAGCCCAGCCACCCGCAGCCCGACGAGCCGAAGGAGGCCGTGGGGGCGGCACTCACCTCGGCCGCCGGACAGTCCCGTACGCTCAACCTCAGCAACGGCGGCACCGACAAGCTCCCGGCGCTGCCCGCCAACCTCGTCAAGGCCATCGCCTGGCAGGAGAGCGGCTGGCAGTCCGGCATCCTCGCCTGCGACGGCGGGATCGGCACGATGCAGATCATGCCGAACACCGTCGACTGGATGAACACCAAGTTCGCGACGAAGTCCGACCCGAAGACCCTCTCCGGGAACGTCCAGCTCGGCAGCCAGCTGCTGGACTGGCTGGTCGCCTACTACGGCGACTCCTCCTTCGGCGGCACGTACGACCTCTCCGCCGACGCGTCCGGCAAGACGCCGCTGCTCGACCTCGTCATCTCCGCGTACAACGCGGGCGCGGGCAACGTGCACTACAACACGGTGACCGACCCGACCTCGGGCCAGGTCGTCGGCAGCCTGGTCATCCCGAACCCGTCGTACGTGGCCAACGTGAAGGCGCTGATGTCCAGCCAGCCGTGGAACAAGGCCGGCTGAGGCGGCTGCCCGCGGATGCGACGGGGCCCGGGACGCGATGCTCGCGTCCCGGGCCCCTCGGCGTCTCCGCCGCCGCCTGACTGCCGTCAGCCGCGCGCGGCGGTGACGGCGGCGCCCAGCGCCTCCTTGATGCGCGGGCCCAGCCGGGCGAAGCCCAGCTCCTTCATGGCGGCGCGCAGCAGCTCCTCGTCGGTGCGCCCGACGCCGTCGCCGTCGATCCAGCGGACGATGGCGAGCAGTTCCTCGGCGGAGTAGGCGGTCACGGGGCGACCGGGGGTGAAGTCCGGCTTCGCGGACGGGGCCTCGGCGTCCTCGGCGGGCGTCGCCTCGGCGGCGGGGGCCTCCTCGACGGGAACCTCGACCTCGGCGGCCACCGACTCGGCCTCGACGGTCGGCTCCTCGGCCTCGACAACAGCCTCGGGCTCCTCGGCCACCGGCTCGACGACAACCTCGACCTCGGCCACCGGCTCGACCTTGACTACGGCCTCGGTCTCGGTCTCGGTCTCGACGACCGGCTCCGGCGCAGCGGTCGACTCCTCGGCCTCGGGCTCCTCGACAACAGCCTCGACCTCGGACACCGGCTCGGCCTCAACAACCGCCTCCGGCGCAGCCGTCGACTCCTCGACGGCCTCCAGCTCCACCTCGGCCTCGACAGTCTCCGGCTCGGTCTCGACGACGGCAGGTGCCTGCGGCTCCTCCGCCACGACCTCGGCAAGGGCCTCGGCCTCAGCCTCGACGGCCTCCGGCTCGGTTTCGACCTCGACCTCGACCTCAGCCTCGGTCTCAACCGGAGCGGTGGGCTCCTCGTCCACCACGACGGTCTCCGCCGGGGCGGCTGCCACCAGGTCGTCGGCCGCCGGGGACGGCGCCGGGAGGGAGACCGAAGCGGCCGGGGTCTCCTCGACCTCGACGGTGTCGACGGTGTCGACGGCCTCAGCCTCAGTGTCCGCAGCCTCGGGCTCTGCCGGAGTCTCCTCCGTCAGCTCGACGTCGGTGTGGGCGGCAACCTCGGCCTCAACCTCGACCTCGACCTCGGCCTCAACCTCGACCTCGGCCGCCGGCTCAGCCTCAACCTCAACCTCGGCCAGCCCGTCCCGCTGCCCGCCCGCGAGCGCCTGCCGCGCCGCGTACGCGGCTTCGGCGGCGCGGCGGTCGGCGCGGGCGGCGGTGAGTTCGGTGAGGAGGTCGCCGAGGCCCGCCTCCTCCAGGGTGGCGCGCAGGCCGCGGATGGTGGGCAGGCGGTAGAGGGTGCCCTCGTCGGCGGCGAGGCGCTCGACGAGCTCGATGAGCTCGGCGAAGGCGATCCCGTCGAGGTCGTGGCCGGGCAGGAGGCGGGCGAGTTCGGCGATGCCCGTGCCGAGGGCCTCGAAGGCCTGGGCGGTGGTGTCGACCAGGGCGCCGTCGGCGGGCACCGCGGGGAGGGTGCCCGCGGGGGCGAGGAGGGACCAGGCGCGGCGCTCGACGAGGGCGGAGGCGAGGGCCTCGTGCAGGTCCTCGCGGCGGATGCGGCGGTCGTGGGCGAGTGCGGCGGCCTGCTTGCGCAGCGAACGGCCGCGCAGCCAGGAGAGCTTGACGTCCCGCTCCTTGCGCCAGGCGCTGTCGGCGGTGGCGGCGACCAGGGGGCCCAGGTCGGTGTCGTACGCGGCGGGGGTGAGGGTGGCGGAGGTGACGCGCACCCGCTGGAGGGTCTCGACGAGGGCCGCGGTGGTGGCGACGGTGGCCGGCTCGTCGATCTTGACCTCGGCGACGAGGGCGGTGACGGTCTCCCAGAGCTGCTGGAGGTCGCGGCCGCGCAGTTCGGCGAGGACGGTGGAGGCGGCGCGAGCGTCCTCGGGGGTGGCGACGGTGTCGACGGCCGCGTACCAGGCGTGGGTGTCGGCGCTGAGCGTGAAGGCTCCGAGTTCGGCGTAGCGGCCGAGGTCCTCGCGGAGGTCGGGCTCGGCGGCGTCCTGGGGGTCCTTGACGTCTGCGGCGGCGTCGGCGGCGGCGACGTCCGCCGGGGAGGCTGCGTCGGCGTTGCGCGAGTGAAGCACTGTCATGTGAGGTCCGGTTCTGGGCGACGACGGCGGGGCTGGCGGCGAGGGGGCGGCGGACCGGTTGCGCGGGCTGCCCCTGGGCGGGGCCGGGGGGTGCGCGGTCGGGCCGCCGGGTGTGGACGCCCAGAATACGGGTGCCCGTTCGAGCCTTGCACGCACCCACCCGCCATGGGGGCCGGTGTGGCGTGCCGTACCGCCCGCCTGGCCGCTACCCGGGAGGTCCGTCCGGGTGGTGGGGCGCTGGTCCGTGCGGGTGGCCGGCGGGTCCGTCCGGGTGGTGCCGCAGTCCGTCGAGCGGCACTCTGCGTACAGGCCGTACGGGCCGCACGGGCCTGCCGAGGGGTGGGCGGTACCCGGCGCGGCCGAGGGCGTGCAGGTCGACGGGCGCGAGGTACTCGTGCAGCGCCGTGCGGTGCCACCAGGCGCCGGTTTCGCGCAGTTCGCGCCATGTGGTGAACCGGTAGAGGTGGAGGGTCGCCCGGACGTGGGTCGGCGGGGCGTCGGGGAAGGGGTTGTGGCGCAGCAGCCGCAGGGTGTCCCGGTCGCCGGCGAGCAGGCGGGCGACGAAGGGCAGGAACCAGGGGCGGGCGTAGGCGGGCGAGATGCCGGCGAACCACATGAGCCAGTCCAGCCGCAGGTGGTAGGGGGCGTACTGGCGGGGCAGGCGGCGCACGTCGCCGGGTTTGCCCTTGAACTCGTAGGCGCGCCAGACGGTGTGCGGGGTGAGGACGGCCTCGTCGGTGCCCTCGACGAGGATCTCCTGGCGCAGGCGGTTGACGCTGCCGAAGGCGCCGTAGGTGTTGACGAGGTGGAACCGGTTGAAGGAGCGGTTCATGACCTGGCGGCGGGAGAGGAGGTTGCGGGCGGGCTGGTAACTGAGGACGGCGACGGCGGCCGTGAGGGCGAGCACCAGCACCTCGTACCAGGGCGGGGCGGGCGGATAGCTGCGGGGGTGCACGGGCAGGCCGAGGCGGGCGGGGTCGACGGCGGCGAGGGCGAGGACGACGGTCAGCCAGTTGAGCCAGGCGAAGTTGCCGGAGGCGATGAGCCACAGCTGGGTGGCGACGATCGCGCAGGCGGCCCAGCTCGCGACCGGCTGGGGCAGGAACAGGCCGATCGGGACGAGGAGTTGCACGACGTGGTTGGCGGCGGCCTCGACGCGGTGCAGCGGGGCGGGCAGATGGTGGAAGAACCAGCTCAGCGGGCCGGGCATGGGCTGGGTCTCGTGGTGGTAGCGCAGGCAGGTCAGGTCGCGCCAGCAGCGGTCGCCGCGCAGTTTGATCAGTCCGGCGCCGAACTCGACGCGGAAGACCAGCCAGCGCATCAGCCACAGCACGAGGGCGGGCGGGGCGGTGCCGGCGTTGCCGAGGAAGGCGGCGAGGAAGCCGGCCTCGAGCAGCAGGGACTCCCAGCCGAAGGAGTACCAGGTCTGTCCGACGTTGACGACGGAGAGGTAGAGCGCCCACAGCACGGCCCACAGGGCGATGGAGGCCCCGAGGGGGACGGCGTCGCCGAGTCCGGCGGCGACGGCGGCGGAGAGCGCGGCGCCTCCCCAGGAGACGGCGGCGAAGAAGCGGTCGCTGTAGTGGGCGTGGAAGAGGCTCGGCGACTGCCGGAAGGGGACGCGGGCGGTGAAGCGCGGCACGGGGAGCATGCCGTCCGCGCCGATGAGGGCGCGGAACTGGGTGGCGGCGGCGAGGAATCCGATCAGGTAGAGGGCGGCGAGCAGGCGTTGGACGAGCAGGCGGCTCAGCCAGTAGTCGGGGGAGGCGAACCACGCGAACCAGTCGGACCAGTCCATGCGGCCCATGCCTACCACCGGCGGGCGGTGCGGGGGGCGCGGCCGGGGCGGGGCGGGTCCGGTGGGGCGGGTGGTTCACCCGCCCGGGTGCCGCCGGGGGTCCGGGCCCTCCGCGCGCCTCAGCCCCCGCCTCAGCCCTCCCCCGGCCCCGCCCAGGCGGCGGTGCACAGGGCCGTGGCGAGCGCCTCGGTGTAGCAGGCGGCCGCCAGCCAGGCGGTGGCGAAGCCGTCGTGGTCGTCGGGGATCACCCGGCCGAACACGTCGCGGCGCTGGTTCGCCGACTCGGCCCGCAGGCCGTCGAGCAGTTCGGCGGCCGTGGCCAGCCCGGCGGTGCCCAGCAGGCGGCGGTCGGCCGCCGCTCCGGCCTCGCCCGGGGCGAGGGCGTGGCGGCCGGTGGTGACCGTCTGCGCGACCCGGCGGGCGAGCACGTGCACGGGCGGTGAGGCGGGGGCGGGTCGGAGCTCCTCGGGCGCTGCGGCGGTCGCCGGTGTCACGGCGGAGGCGGGGACGGGCAGGTCGGCGGGCAGGCCGGCGGGCAGGTCGGCGGTCTGGAGGCGTTCGAGGCCCAGGCTCATCCGTCCGGCCCGGTCGGCGGGCAGGGTGGGGCCTTCGCCCTGCCCGTCCGGGGGTGCGCCGAGGGCGAGCAGGCGCAGCTCGGGGCGGTCGGAGCGCTCCAGGCGGCCGATGACCCGCAGCCGCAGGCCGGGTGCGGTGGCGAGCAGGGCGAGGTTCTCCCGGTACGGCAGGCCCGGGTGTTCGTGACCGGCGGTCAGCGCCACCACCAGGGCGTCCCCGCCTGCTTCGTGCTCGGTCGGCCCGTGCTCGCCCGGCCCGTGCTCGGCCCGTCCGTGCTCGCCCGGCCCGTGCTCGGCCCGTCCGTGCTCGCCCGGCCCGTACTCGGCCCGTCCGTACTCGGTCGGCCCGTGCTCGCCCGGTGCGTCGCAGCGGGCGAGCAGTTGCGGGGCGCCGTCCGGGCCGGTGGGGGCCGCGCCGAGCAGGGTGACGTCCAGGAAGAGCAGGTCGGAGCCGGCCGGGCGGGTCTCGTACGGCGCCTCCTGCGCATCGAGGGCCCGGGCGACCTGTTCGGCGACGGGTACGGACCAGAGCCGGGCCGCCGGTTCGGCCGTCCACGCGGCGCCCGAGGCGCGCACCGCCCGGACGGAGGCGCCCGCGCCGAGGCGGCCGGCGGCGGACCTGGTCGCGCCCTGCACGGACAGGCCCGCGCGGCTGAACTCGCGGTGGCTGAGCGAGGCGTCGCCGAGGCGCACCGGCCGGTTGCCCGCGCCGACCGCCTGGCCGGGGGCGGCGGCCGCGTCGGTGTGCGGCATGACCTCGGCGATGGTGCTCAGCCGGCCGTCCGCGTCCACGGCCCAGCTGACGACTCCGGCGTGGGTGGCGGTCAGCACCGGTTCGACGAACAGGCCGTGCAGGCGCAGCCCGCCCTCCGGCTCGTACGTCTGGCGGGCGGTGCCGCGCAGGTCGGCGAGCGGGGTGTGGGGGGCCTCGGAGGTCAGGGCCTTGGTGAGGCCGAGCAACTCCCGTAGGGCGGCGACGAGATCGGCCAACCGGTGCTCCGGCGCGCCGGAGCGGGCGGCGCGCAGCCGGCCGACCACGGCGACCGCCGCCGCACCCGGGCGGTACAGGCCCGCCAGCCGGGCGACGTGGGCGGCGCGCAGCAGCTCGGCCTGGGCGACGGCCCCGGCCGCGCTGACCCCGGCGGCCAGCACGGCGCCGGCGGCGCGGTGGAGGTGGCGGGCGGCGGCGAGTTCGGACGGGGTGAGGGTGGGCTCCTCCAGCGGATGGTCTGCGGCCTGGGCCTGGACCTGAGCCGCGGCCTGAGCCGGGGCCTCGGCCGGGGTCCCGGCGAGCGGTGACGGCTCCGGCGGCTCCGGGGCCTCGTCCGCGAGCGGGCAGAGGGTGACGGCCGCGGCGCGGTGTACGCAGGCCGGGGCGAGCAGGCAGCCGCAGCGCACGTCGCCCGCGGTGGCGACCACCCCGCCGGGGGCGTGCAGGACGAGGAGCGTCTCCTCGTCGACCTCGACCCGCCACTGCCCGTCGGCCTTCGCCACCGGGCACTGCGCCAGCTTCGCCGCCGCGCCGTCCAGCCGCTTCTGCAGCCGGGCGCTCAGCCCGGACACCACCTCGGCGACCACCTCGGGCCGCACCGCCGGCCAGCCGGCGGCGTTCGTCGTCTCGCTCATCGCACCTTCTCCCCCACCCAGCGGGCCAGTTCCAGCGGGCTCAGCGCCGCCACGGGCATGCCGGCCGCGACCAGTTGGCCCGCGACCGCCTTCGAATAGCGGGCCGTGCCGGTGTCGTCCAGCGAGGCGCAGCCGAGCAGCTGCACGCCGGAGTCCACCAGCGCCCGGGTCTGGGTCAGCAGGGGGCCCAGCGGGCCGCCCTCCTCGAAGTCGCTGATCACGGCGACCAGCGTGCGCGAGGGCACCGTCACCAGTTCGCGGGCGTAGCGCAGGCCGGTCGCGATGCTGGTGCCGCCGCCGACCCGCACCTCGAGGAGGAGGCTGAGCGGGTCGGCCACACGCTCGGTCAGGTCGACGACCTCGGTGGAGAACGCCACGAAGTGGGTGCTCAGTGAGGGCACCCCGGCCAGGATGGCGGCCGTCAGCGCCGCCCAGACCGTCGAGGCCTCCATCGAGCCGGAGACGTCGACGACGAGGACCAGCCGCCAGTCGTTGGCCTGCCGCGCCCTGGTCCGGAACACCGGGCGCTCGGGCACGATCAGGGTGCCGCCGTCCGGGCCGGGGCGGGCGGTGGCGAGGTTGGCGCGGATGGTGCGGTCGAGGTCCAGCCCGCCGCCCGGCCTGCGGGACGGGCGCGGCACCGCGATCCCGGTCAGGGCCGGGCGCAGCCTGGTCGCCAGTTCGCGGCTCAGCTCGTCCACCAGGCGGCGCACCAGCGGGCGCAGATTGGCCAGGCGTGCCTCCGGCATGCCCCCGGCGTGGTCGAGCACCGTGCGCAGCAGGTCGACGGAGGGCTGTACGGAGGCCGGGTCGATGGCCTCGATGACGTCGGTGCGGCCCCGCTCGACGGCGGCGGCGAGCACCTCCTCGCGTACGCCCGGGCCGAACAGCGACTCCAACTCCTCGGCCCACTCGCGGACTCCGGGGTAGGGCGCCTCGCGGCCCCCGCGGTTGCCTCCTCGGTTGCCGCCTCGGCTGTCCAGGCCCGGGCCGGAGCCCTCGCCGTGGCCGGAGCCGTACAACTCGTCGAGCGCGGCGGCGAGTCGGGCGCCCCGGCCCTGCGGGGCGGCGCCGCCGGGGCGGCCGAGCAGCAGGCGCCAGCGTTCGGCGGGGGCGAGGGCGTGGGCGGCGTCGTGGGGCGTGGCCGCGGGCGCGGTCGGGGTCGGGATCGGGATCGGGGTGTTCGGCCTCGGGGGCTGCGCGGTCCGGGTCTCGGGCGCGGTGTCTTCCCGCTGCGGGAGGAGGCCCTGGCGGGCGAGGGCGGCGCGGGCGGCCAGGTCGGCGCGGACCCAGCCGGCGACCACGGCCGGGCCGACCTCCTCGGGCAGGTCGGTGAGCCGGGTGCCCAGCCGCTCCTCCACCAGGGTCAGCAGCCGGTCCCGGGCGGCGGGGCTGAGCGTGTCGAAGCCGCCGCGCAGGGCGGGCAGGCGTGCCAGGAAGGCGTCGTCGGCCAGCGAGCCGACGCGCTCCAGCAGCGGCTCCAGCGCCTCGGGCGCGCTGTCGAAGAGGCCCTCGGCGGCGGTGAGCAGGCCGACCAGGCTGCGACCGAGCACGCGGCGGGCCTCCGGCCCCGCCGCCCCGTCGACCCAGGACGCGGCCCGCCCGCCGAGCACCTCCGCCCGCTCCTGCCCGAGCAGGACCCGCACGGCACCGGCCGCGCCCCGCACCAACGGGCTGCCCCGGTCGGCGAGTTCGGCCAACAGGTGCGCCAGCCGCACCCCACCGCGCAGGTCGGCCCGGCGCGCCAGCTCCACCAGCGCCCGCGCGTCCCCGGGCTCGTCCGACCCGGCCACGCCCTCCACCTGCCGCACGGCGGCGACCGTCAGCACCTCGACGGCGGCGGCCAGCGGTCCGCCGGGGGCGGAGGTGTCCGGCGCCGTGCCGGGCGCGGTGTCGGGCGGGGTGAAGGCGGCGGGGTCCAGGGGCAGGTGGGAGGCGGTGAGGCGGTCGAGGAGGGTGAGGGCGGCGAGGAGGTCGGGGAGGGTCGCGGTGGTGGGCAGGGCGGTGGTGAGCTGGGTGAGGCGGGTGGTGGCGAGGGCGGGGAGGGCGCAGGAGGCGGCGGCGGTGAGGCCCTCGATGATCTCGCCCGGGGTGGGCTGGTCGGTGAGGCGGGCGCGCAGGGCGCCTTCGGCGGCTTGGGCGGGGGTGACGCCGCGGGTGGAGGCGACGGTGAGCATGGCGGCGGTGGCCGGGGTCCAGTGGAGGCGCCAGCGGGTGCCGAGGGTTTCGAGGCCCCCGGCGCCGGTGCTCGGGACGGGGTCCGCGTAGGGGACGGCGCAGGCGGTGAGGCGGTGGAAGAGGATCTCGCGGCGGCGGTCGAGGGCGCTGCGCTGGGAGTCCAGGCGCAGTTCGCGGGGGCCGGGGTCCTCGGGACCGGGGAGGCCGAGTTCGGCGAGGCGGGCTTCGACGGCGGGGGCGAGTCCGCTGCGCGGGGCGGCCGGGGTGGGGCGGCCGGTGCGGGTGCCGATGAGGACGCGTTCGAGGGCGCGGGCGACGGCCCGGCCCCGGCCGAGGGGTTCGCCCTGGGCGAGGACGGTCTGGACGGCTTCGATGAGTTCGCCGCGCCCGGGGGCGGCGTGGCCGCGCAGGCGGGCGAGGTCGCCGGTGAGGCGGACGATCTCGCGGGCGTCGGCGGGGCCGCTGGGGTGGTCGTCGGCGCGCAGGGCGGCGCAGATGCGGACGGCGGTGTCGGTGAGGGCGTCGTGGAGGCGCCGGGGGTCGGCGGCGGCGTCCAGGACGGTGTGCTGCCATTCGGGGTCGCGGATGCCGGCCGGGTAGCCGGAGCGGGCGTCGAGGAGCGGGTAGGTGTACGGGATCAGGGACAGGACGTGGCTCGGCTCGCCCTGGTCGGCGGCGTCGCGGGCGTCGGGGGTCTCGGGCACGTCGGAGGTCTCGGGGGCCTGTTCCTTCGCGACGGGGCCCTCGAGGAGGGCCGGGGCGTGGAAGGCGCCGATGACGACGGCGGCGCGGCGCCCGCCCGCGGTGGCCTCCTGGATGCGGGCGCGCATCCAGGCTTCGCGCTGTTCGTCGTACGGGTCGACGCCGGGGCCGTTCTCGGCGTCGTGGCGCAGGGCCCAGCCGACGAGCAGGGCCGCGCGGCGCACGGCCTCGGGGGTGGAGCCGGGGGCGGCGGTCTCGACGAGGCGGTCCCACAGATCCTCGTCGGAGGCGCGGCCGGTGAGGCGGCGGCGCAGCGCGTCGCCCAGGCCGGGGCGGGGGCCGGGGCCGGGCCCGGGGGTGCGCGCGGCGCGGTGGGCGAGGGGCAGGTCGCAGGCGACGGCGGGGACGCCGTTGCGCCGGGCCCAGCGCAGGGCGACCAGTTCCGGGGAGAAGTCGGCGAACGGGTAGAAGGCGGGCCCGGCCGTCTCGTCCCCGGAGGCCGGGGCGGCGGCGAGGGCGACGGGGGCGGTGGTGCGTTCGTCGGCCAGGTGGTCGAGCCAGGGCTGGAACTCGGCGGGGAGCTCGATCAGCACCGTCTCGGGCCGGGCGGCCTCGAGCAGCGCGGGCAGGACCGCGCTGAGGGACGGCGCGTGGTGGCGCACGCCGATCAGGTAGGGGCCGGGCCGGCCGGAGCCGGAGGCGGCCAGCCGGTCGGTGGCCGCCGTGACGGCGGCCTGGTCGGCTCCCTCGGTCCCGCCCGTCGGGGCGGCCCCGCCCGTCGGAGCGGGCGGGGGCGTGGGTGCGGGCGTCACCGCGCTGCTCGAGACCGTCATCTGCTCACGCCTCCAGTGCCGAACGAAGGTCCCACAGCGTGCGCCAGGTGGCGGCGCCCTGTTCGGCGCGGCGGCGCACCGGGCCGTCCCAGTAGCCGAGGAGCCGGGCGGCGTCGGCCGGGTCGTCCTTGCGGACGACGCCGAGGAGTTGGCCGGGCAGGCGGCCGAGGAGGTCGCCGCCGTCGGGCAGGTAGGCGGCGGTGACGCCGAGGGCGGTGGCCACGGAGACGGCTTCGGCGGTGCTCATCACGGTGGAGGGGCGTTCGACGTCCCAGCCTTCGGTGGAGCGACCGGTGCGCAGGTCCCGGAAGGCGGTGACGAGGGCTTCGAGGACGGCGTCGTCCACCGCGTAGGCGGCGCCGGCGCGGGCGACGGCGGTGGTGGACTGGCGACGCACCAGCTCGACCTCGGCGGCGAGGCTGCCGATGGGGCCGACCGTCTCGAAGTTGAAGCGCCGCTTGAGGGCGGCGGACATCTCGCTGACGCCCTTGTCGCGCAGGTTGGCGGTGGCGATCAGGGTGAAGCCGGCGGCGGCGTGCAGCTGCCCGTCCGGGGTGCCGGCCAACTCGGGGACGGCGATGCGCCGTTCGGAGAGCAGGGAGACGAGCGCGTCCTGCACCTCGGGCAGGCAGCGGGTGACCTCCTCGACGCGGGCGACGGCCCCGGTGGTCATGGCGGCGAGCACCGGGGAGGGGACGAGGGCCTCGCGGCTGGGGCCCTTGGCGAGCAGCAGGGCGTAGTTCCAGCCGTACTTGAGCTGGTCCTCGGTGGTGCCGGCGGTGCCCTGGACGGTGAGCGCGCTGGTGCCGCAGACGGCGGCGGCGAGCAGCTCGGAGAGCATGGACTTGGCCGTGCCGGGCTCGCCGACGAGCAGCAGGCCGCGCTCCCCGGCGAGGGTGACGACGCAGCGTTCGACGAGGGCGCGCTCGCCGACGAACTTCTGCTCGATGGCGAGGCTCCTGCGTCCGGCCTTGAGCTTCTCGCCGTCGCTGCCCATGACGAAGGTGACGACGGCGCGCGGGGTGAGCCGCCAGCCGGGCGGGCGGGGGCCGGCGTCGTGGGCAGCGAGGAACTCCAGTTCGGCGGCGTGCTTCTCCTCGGGCGGGACGATCTGCCGCTCGACCGAGTCGGGCCGCCCGAGCGTGGCGGCGGTCGTGGTCACGGCGGTCGTGGTCACGGGGGTCGTGGTCACGGGGGTCGTGGAGGTGGTGGCGGTCATCGGGTGGCCTTCCTGCGCTTGCCGGTCTGGAGCTCTTCGTAGCCGGGGACGTCGCCGTCGAGGGTGCGCTGCCAGGCGAGGGCGAACAGCTCGGGGACGGACCGGTGCGGCAGCGCCGGCTGGTGGGTGCTGGTGGGGTACAGGGCGGACTTCCAGGTCTCGACGGGCAGGGCGGGGCTCCTGGCCTCCTGCCAGCCGCAGGGCAGGAAGAGGCTGCGCCCGGCCCGGGAGCGCTTGGCCTCCAGCACCAGGCTGGTGGCGGCGAGTTCGGCGCGGGCCTTCTTGAGCCGGGCGGGCTTCCAGCCCGTCCAGCGGGCGACGTTGCGGTCCGTGGGGTCGGGCAGGGCGAGGAGCTGGAGGTAGAGGGCGGCGGCGTCCTCGCCGAGGCCGTGGGTGCGGGCCGCCTCGGCGACCAGCTCGGGCACGGAGTGCTGCGGGTTCTGCAGCCACAGCGCCCCGGGGGCGTTCTCGGCGCCCGCCTGCGGCGAGGTGCCCGAGGCGGCGGCCGAGACGGTGCCCGAAGCGGCGGCCGCCAGGCGCTCGAGCTCGCCGCCGAGCACCGCGGCGACGGCGAGCTGGTCGCTGCCGTACCAGTGGGAGCCGCGCAGGCCGTCGATCAGGGCGAGCAGCGGGTCGTCCGCGCCGGTGAGCCCGGAGGGGCGCACCCACACCCACTCGACCTCGTTGCTGTACGGGCTGAGGACGATGGCCGGCCCGCAGCGCACCAGACCGTCCTTGTCGGCCCCGCCCTCGGCCGGCAGGCCGTGGTGGGCGCGCAGGACGGGGGCCATCGGGCCGCCCTTGGCGGTGTAGAGGAGGTGCAGGTCGAGCAGCAGCTCCGGGTCGGCGAGGCGGGTGCGCAGCGCCTCGGCCGCCGGGGGCAGCAGGGGCCGCAGCGGGCTGTCGGCGGGCAGGTGGTAGGCGAGCCAGCGCAGGGCCTGGACGGCCTGGTGGAGGTCGCCGTGGCCGGGGACGGCGGAGGAGTCCTCGGGTGCGAGGCGGGAGTGGCCGTCGGTGGTGAGCCGGTAGCGGGTGGTGCCGGTGATCCAGGGGGTGTGGCCGGGGTTGAGGACGACCTTGATGTGCTCGATGGAGGTGCCCTTGACGGTGGGGTGGACCTCCTCGGGGAGGGTGACGAGCCGTCCGAAGTGGCCGATCCAGGCCTCGGCCGCGGCGGCGAGGTCGGGGCCCTGCGTCCACAGGACCTTGGGGTCCTCCGGCAGGAGGGCGGCCCAGACGTCCATGATCGCCTCGTGGTCGTGGCGGCGCAGCCATTCCTTGGCGGCCACGGCCTCGGCGGACTTGAGGCCGAGTTCGGCGATCCGCTCGTCGGGCAGGTTGAGGCCGCTCCAGTGGAGGAGGGCGGGCGGCGGGCAGAGCAGCAGGGTGGCGCGGGCGCGGCCGATGCCGGTGAGTTCGGCGAAGGCTTCGGCCCGGGCCCGGTCGAAGGGGATGCTGTGGTACAGGGCGGCGAGGCGCCAGAACTTCTCGGTCCAGGCGGTGCTGACGCGCTCGCGGGTGTCGCGCTCGGCGGTGGTGGTGAAGTGGGCGACGGGGCCGAAGACGCCGCTGGGGTCGTGGTCGACGGCCAGCCATTCGACGGTGCCGTGCTGCTGGTGGTGGTTGCGCAGGCCGAGGATGACGACGGTGCGGTCGCCGTGGCGCAGCACCTGGCCCTGGCGCTGGGTGGCCGGGTCGGCGCCGGTGGAGCGCGGCCCGGTCTCGCGCAGGGTGATCTCACGCAGGGTGGCTCCGCGGTCGGCGAGCACGCCCTTGTCGAGGTGGCCGAGGAGCTGGACGAGCGAGGAGCGTCGGGCGGGCACGGTGAGCGGGTTGGCGATGCCCTGGGCGAGCACGTGCAGGCGGCCGAGGACGTGCAGCCAGCCGTGGTGGTGGACGCCGCCGAGCAGGTCGACGGTGGCGGGGGTGGACCAGCCCTCGCCCTGGGCGGGCGGCGGGTCGGCGAGGACGGCGGTGACGGTGCGCAGGTTGTTGAGCGTCCACCAGCGGCCGGAGGTGTCCCGACCGCCGCCGAAGCCTCCGACGTTCGGCAGTACGGAGGTGACGGCCTCGCTCAGCTGCTGGTCGTCGCCGTGGTCGGGCCGGTACTCGGCGGCCTGGGCCTTGGTGGGCTTGCTCGCCTCGGGCTGGGCCACGTACCGGGCGACGCGGTCGAGCAGGGTCGCGGCGTGGCGGGCGAGGCCCGCGACTCCGGCGAGCAGCAGGGGGTGGCCGATCGCGGGCAGCAGGGCGCCGACGGCGGTGACGGGCAGGGTGTGGCGGCTGGGCTCGCCCTGGTGGGCGATGCGGCGGCGCACGCCCTGGACGGTGAGCCAGCGCTGCTCGTCCTCGGGGACGGGCCGGGTGTCGACGGGCCAGGCGGTGTCGATCAGTTCGGCGGCGAGCACCGTGTCGACGCCGCGCAGGGCGCGGGAGCCGGCCTCGTCGCGGGGGCGCAGGCTGTGCCAGTGGTCCAGCGGCGGGACGAGGGCCGTACCGGCGGCGAAGAGGTGTCCGACCCGGCAGGGCTGGAGGTCGGCGGTGCGGTCGCCCGGCGCGGCGAGGTCGGGCAGGGTGAGGGCGAGCGTGTCGCAGGTGTTCAGGCCGCTGGTGCCGAGGACGACGGGGCTGGCCTCGCCGGGCAGGGCGAGTCGGCCGACGGCGACGTTGTCGGGGCGTTCGCCGGTGATCGGCAGGGCGATGCGCTGCCCGGCGGCGGTGACGGTGGTGGCGGCGCGGCCGGCGGCGATGCGGACCCAGTGGCCGAGGACGGTGCCGTCGGTGCCGAGCGGGGTGCCTTCCAGACCGGGCTGCAGGGGCAGTAGCCGGGTGCTCTCCCCGGCGAGCCGGCCGTCCTGGGCGTTGGCGGCGAAGGCGGGCGGTTCGCTGGCGCGGCCCACGGCGCCGGTCCTGGCGTCGAGTTCGTACAGGCCGTAGGCGCCGTTGTGGTGGCGCAGCGTCCAGTGGCCGGTGCCGTCGCCGAGGAGGCGGTGCTCCTCGGGCAGGCGGGTGTCGCCCGGGTGCAGGGGGCGTTCGCCGAAGCTGCGGCCGCCGCCGGGCAGCGGGAGGGAGGTCCTCTCGGGGTGCACGTCGCCGTAGTGGTAGCCGGCGATGGTGGCGCCGCCGATCTCGATCCGCTCGTCGGGGCGGCTGGACCAGTAGCCGACCTGCTTGTCGTCCTCCTGCCAGGCGACGAGGAGTTCGCCGTCGACGAAGCGCATCCGGGGGCGGTTCCAGTGCGCGTCGAGCTTGGGCACGCGCAGGGTGTGGTCGAGGACGAGGCCCTGGGGGCCGACGACCAGGGCGCGGCCCTTGCGGCTGAGGACGAGGTGGGGCCAGGCGTCCTCGATGTTCAGGCCGTTGAGGAGGAGGCCGCCGAAGCCGGGGGTCTTGGCGGCGCCGGTGGCGGTGGATTCCGCGGCGGGTTCCGTGGTGGGTTCCGCGGTGTCTTCCGTGGTGGGTTCGGCCGGGTCGGCGAGGGTGGCCAGGGCCTCTTCGAGGGCGGGCCAGCCGAGTTCGTCGAGGATGCCGGCGGTGAGGGCGCCGGCGAGCAGCCCGGCGACGTCGAGGGAGGCGATCCGCTCGCCGGCGGCCGGGGCGATGGTGCGGATGGTGGTGCGGTGGGCGTCGAGGGAGCGGACGAGGTCGGCGGCTGCGGCCAGGCCCCGGGTGGCGTCGAGTTCGTCGGCGCGCTCCTCGGCCCATTCGACGAACAGCTCGCGCAGCAGCGGCACGGCGGGCGACTCGCGCACGACGGCGATCTCCCAGGCGGCCGGGGCGGCGGCGCGCAGCAGCGGCCGGTAGCGCGGGTCGGCCGCGATGGCGGTGAGGGGCGCGCCGGTGTCGTCGCCCTTCTCCGCCCAGTACTTGACGCCCAGGCCGAGGTCGGCGGGCGGGTCGGCGACGGGCACGCCCGCGGCCAGCAGGGCGTCGAGCAGGTCGAGGTGGTGGAAGTCGACGCGCAGGCCGAGGAACAGGTCGACGGGGGTGGCGTCGTCGATCAGGCGCTGCGTCATCCGGCCGACGAGGGCGAGGGTGGCGGGGCAGTTGGTGCGCGTCGGCCAGCCGCGGCGCACGTGGCGGCACCAGGTGGCGAGCCAGGCGGCGGCGGGCTCGGCGCCCTCGGCACGGGGACCGGTGAGCTGGGCCTCGGCGCCGGTCTCGGCGAGCAGGGCGAGCCAGGCGGCGTCGCGCTCGGCGGCGTCGCCGCCGTCGGACTCGGGCAGCAGCTCCAGCAGGCGGGCGCGTACGGCCGGTTCGCGCAGGCCGAGTTCGACGAGCCGGTCGTGCCAGGACTTCCAGAACGCGGCGGGCGCCCGGTTGACGGCCGGGGAGTCCAGCAGTTCGGCGAGCAGGGCCTGTTCGTTCTCGGTGCGGTCGATCCCGGCGGCGCGGATCAGGGAGCGGGCGTCCTCGGCGACCCCGGCGTAGGGGGCCATGCCGGCGGCCGAGCGCTCGGTGCACAGCTGGCGGAAGCGGTGCCAGGCGGTCAGCGGGTCGAGGCGCTTGGAGAGCTCCTTGACGTACTGGCGCAGGGCCTTGACGGTGAGGGCGCCGGCGAGGGCGAACTCGAGGAAGACGGTGCGCAGCCGCTCCTCGTCGACGGCGAGGCCGTGGGTGCGCTCGGCCTCGCGGGCCTTGCCGAACCAGGCGGCGGCGTAGGTCTGGTTGCCCTGGGCGAGGAAGATCCGGCCGACCTCCTCGCAGTAGGTGGGCAGGAAGTGCGGCACGGCGCGGCCCAGGCGGGTGGCGAGCGCGCTGAAGCCGTCCTTGGCGGCGCCGGGCTTGGACTTCACCTGGCGGGCGAGGCGCTCCATCTCCTTGACCAGGGCGAGGGCGTGGTGGCCGTTGGCCGGGTCGTTGACGAGTGCCCAGGCGGGGAAGCCGAGGGCCTCCTGGCGGACCTGGCCGACCTCGGCGGGGGCGTGGTCGGGGGTCAGGCCCAGGAAGTCGAGGGCGGCGTCCTCGGCCTGGCCGAGCGCGCCGGGGACGAGCCGGACGATGCGGCGGCCGTCCAGCGCGGGGTGGGCGTAGGTGCGGGCGGTGAGCACGTCGGCGGCGGAGTCGGGGCGGCCGGCGTCGGGCAGGGTGCCGGCGGGCAGCACGGCACCGGCGTCGAGCAGGGCGGCCGCCGAGACGGCGCTCCGGTCGGTGCCGGCCAGGACGGTGCCGGCCTGGTTGGTGTCGGCCAGAACAGTGGTGGTGGTCAGGACGGTGGCGGTCATTCGGCTTCCTCCCCGGTGATCGTGCGGCCCGCGTACAGTGCGGCGGCCATGCGCATGCCCTCGGACCAGGCGACGGGGCCGACCTCGGACAGCGGCAGGGAGCGGCCGTCCGGGCCCGCCCAGCTGAGTGTGCCGGTCTCGCAGGCGTCGTACTCGTAGTAGTCGCCGACCCAGACGCGGGCCTCGACGGTGCGGCCGCCCTCGGTGACGGACTGCACGGCGTAGCCGCCGCGCACCCGGCAGCCCAGCCGGTTGCAGCGGCCGACCAGTTCGCGCAGCTCCCGGTAGCGGCCGCCGGCGTAATCGTCGACGGAGGTGCCGGCGGAGGTGTCGGCCCGCAGGTCGGCGGGCTTGTGCCAGACCTCGCGGTAGAGCTGCTGGACGCGCTGGGAGACGCCGAGTTCGACGGCGAACTCGCGCAGCTCCTCCAGGTCGGGCAGCAGGACGGGGTGGGGTATGAGGACCTCGGCGTCGGTGAGCCGCACGGTGTCCCCGTCGAGGTCGACGAGGCCGAGGCCGCGCTCGGCGTCGGCCCCGCGCAGGAAGCCGGTGACGGAGCCGTCGGCGCCGGTGACCACGAGGTCGCGCAGGACGGCCTGCCAGGCTTCGTCGGCCCAGACGGCGGTGAGCACGGCGGCGGGCACCGGCAGCGACCGGACCATCCAGCGCTCGGCGTCCTCCAGGCAGCGCCGCTCGTGGCCCGAGAGCCACTCGGCGAGCTGCTTGAGCTGAGTGACCACCGGGTCGTCGTTGAGCTTCGACGGGAGGGACTTCAGGTCACGCCCGGCCGCGTTGCGGCACAGCACCCTTCCCTCCGCGTCAAGCGTGACGCGGTACCCTCCCGCGCCCGTCTCCACCCATGCCACGGCCGTACTCCTCCCACCCGGAAAACGGGATACTGGTCGCCTTTGATCCGAAGGTGATCGGCGATGCGAGGAACGTAGCGAGGCCCACTGACAACCGGACGGGCGGGTCCCCCCTAGTCCTTGACCTGCGGAGTTCAAACCGCTCGCACGAGTGAACGAGGACCAACGATCCGACGGGGCCCGGCGGTTGGTGGAAGGTGGTGGGGACAGGGGGTGTCAGGCCACGGGCGCCCGGGGCACGATCACCGGCGCCCCGTCGTCCGGCGCGGCCAGCACCTGGCTGTCGATGTCGTACAGCGCCCGCACCAGCGCCGCGTCCACGACCTCGCGCGGCGGGCCGCAGGCCACCACCGCGCCGTCGCGCAGCGCGACCACCAGGTCCGCGTACCGGGCCGCCGCCGCGAGGTCGTGCAGCACCATGACGACGGTGCGCCCGCCCGCCGCGACCTGCCGCACCAGCTCCAGCACCTCGACGGCGTGCCCGAGGTCGAGCGCGCTGGTCGGCTCGTCGAGCAGGACCACGGGCGTGTCCTGGGCGAGCACCATGGCCAGCCAGCAGCGCTGGCGCTGACCGCCGGAGAGCCGGTCCAGGCGCCGGTCGGCCAGGTCCTCGACGCCGGTGGCGCGCAGGGCCTCGGAGGTGAGCCGCTCATCCTCGGGCGACCACTGCCGGAACAGCCCCTGATGGGGGTGGCGGCCGTAGCGCACCAGGGCGGCGACGGTGACGGCCTCGGGCGCCTGCGGGCTCTGCGGCAGCAGCGCGATGCGGTGCGCGGCCTGGCGCGGGCGCAGCCGCCACACGTCCTCGCCCCCGACCAGGACCCGCCCGCCCTCGGGCCTGTGCAGCCGGGCGACGGCCCGCAGCATCGTGGACTTGCCGCAGCCGTTGGGGCCGACCACGGCCACCACCTGCCCGGCGGGGACGGTGAGGTCCACCCCGGCGAGCACCGGGCGCCCCGGGCCGTAGCCGGCGGTGAGCCCTTCGATCGTCAACTCCATGCCGTCCCCCGGGGGTCGTCGTCGTGCGGTGGAAAAGGGGCCGTAGTGCCACTACTTCCGTAGTGCGACCACGCGCGACTACGGAAGTAGTGGCACTACGGAAGCAGTACCGGGGCGTCAGGAGGCCGAGCCGAGCGCCTTGCCGATGTCGCCGATCACGGCCTCCGCGGCGAGCGGGCCGCCGCGGGTGGACCACACGGAGCCGTCGACCGTGACGGCGTGGTTGTTCTTCACGGCGCCCAGTTCCTGGTACGCGGGCTTGGACTGGACGTCCTTCAGCGCGGACTTGCCGTCGTCGGTGAGGGTGGACAGGAACAGCCAGTCCCCGTCGATCTCGTTGAGCTTCTCCAGGCTGAGCGCCGGGCTGTGCGCGTTGCCGTCCTTGTCCTGGGCTGCCGGGCGGGTCAGGCCCATGTCGAGGGCGACGCCGCCGGCGAACTGCTTCTTCTCCATCCAGCTGGGGCCGGTCGGGTTCCAGCGGACGATGGAGACGGCGGCGCCCTTGTTCTTGCCCAGCTCGCCGCCGGCCTTGGTGGCCTTGCCCTCGTACTCGGTGATGACCTTGTTGGCCTGGTCGAGCTTGTTGACGGCGTTGCCGATGCCCCGGAAGGCGAGCTTCCAGTCGTCGGTGGGCGCCATGGTGACGAGCGTGGCGGGGGTGATCTCGCGCAGCTGCTTGAGCATCTGCTCGTCCTGCATGTCGCCGGCCAGGATCAGGTCGGGCTTGGCGGCGATGACCTTGTCCATCACCGGCTGCAGCAGGTTGCCGACCACCGGGACGCCCTGGACCTTGTCCTTGAGGTAGGCGGGCGGCTCGGCCAGGCCCTGGCCGTTGGTGATGCCGACCGGCTTGAGGCCGAGGGCGAGCACCGCGTCGAGGTCCTCCTGGGTGAGGGTGACGATGCGCTTGGGCTCGGCGGGGATCTCGACGGCCTTGCCGGTGGCGTCCTTGACGGTCCGCTTGCCGCCGCCGGCCGCCGGGGAGCCGGAGGCGGAGGAGCCCGAGCCCGAGCCCGAGGACGACGAGGAGGAGCCCGAGGAGCCGCAGCCCGTGAGCAGCAGGGCGACCGCCCCGGTGGCGGCCAGCGCCTGGGCCGCGCGACGGCGGGCGGGGCTGAGCGGGCGACGGGCGAACGGCATGGGTGCCTCCGGGCAACGGTGGTACGGGTGTTGAGCGGCACGCCGGGGAAGGTCCGGGCCGCGGCACGGGGAGAAGGCCCCACCGGGGCGCCCCGATCATTAGGTTAGCCTTACCTTATGACATTGTCGCAACCGGGCGTCCACGCACCGTCCGCACCGCCGCCTCCGGACGCCCCGTCCGGCGCACCGTCCGGCGCACCTGACGGAACGGCTGACGGAACGACGCCACGCCCGGCCGCCCACCGCCGGTGGACCGGCTGGCCGCTCGCCCTCGGCGCGGTGCTCCTCCTGCTGGCCCTGGCCGCGCTGTCCCTGTCCGTCGGCGCCGGCGAGATCGGCCCCGGCCGCGTCCTGGACTACCTGCTCGACCGCGGCGGCGCCCGCTCCGACAGCCGCCTCGCCCTCGTCGTCGGCGACCTGCGCCTGCCGCGCACCGTCACCGCCCTGCTCGTCGGCGCCGCACTCGGCGTCGCCGGCGCCCAGTTGCAGACCGTCACCCGCAACCCGCTCGCCGAGACGGGCCTGCTCGGCGTCAACGCCGGCGCCTCCCTCGGCGTCGTCCTCGGCATCGCCGTCCTCGGCGTGCAGACCTCCTACGGCTACCTCGCCTTCGCCTTCGGCGGCGCCGTCCTCGCCAGCGCCCTGGTGATGCTCGTCGCCAACAGCCGCGGCGCCGGCTCGCCGATGCGCCTGGTGCTCGGCGGCTCCGCCGTCGCCGCGATCTTCCGCGGCCTCACCGACGTCCTGGTCGTCAACTCCCCCGAGGCGTACGAGCGCTACCGCGTCTGGGTACTCGGCTCCCTCGCCGGGGTCGAGGGCTGGACGACGCTGCGCCAGCTCGTGCCCGTCCTCGGCGCCGGGTTCCTGCTCGCCGCCCTGACCGTCCGGCCGCTCACCGCCCTCGCCCTCGGCGACGACCTCGCCCGGGGCCTCGGCCACCGGCCCGGCGCCACCCGCGCCACCGTCGCGTTCGCCGTCACCCTGCTGACCGCCTCCGCCGTCGCCCTCGCCGGGCCCGTCGCCTTCCTCGGCCTGCTCTCCGGCTTCCTCGCCCGCACCGTCGCCGGGCACCGGGTCGGCCGGCTCACCCTGCTCGCCGCCCTGTTCGGCGCCGCCGTCCTCACCGCCTCCGACGTGCTGGCCCGGGTCGTGGCCCGGCCGTTCGAGGCGCCGGTGTCCGTGATCGTCGCGCTGATCGGCGCCCCGGCGCTCATCGCCATCGTCCGCTCCCGCCGCTCCGCCGCCCTCGCCCTCAGCGACCCGGCGGCCGACGCCTCGCCGCCCGCCCAGCGCTCCGAACCCGCCGCCCCCGGGCCCGACCTGCTGCTGCGCGGCGGCGCCTGGTCGCTGCTGCTCCCCCGCCGCGCCCTGCTCGCCTCCCTCGGCCTGGCCGGCGCCCTGCTCGCCGCCGTCGTCGTCTCCGCCCACGCCGGGCAGAGCGAACTCGACCTCGGCCACACCTTCCAGGCCGTGTTCGGCTACGGCGACCGGCTCGACGTCCTGCTGGTGCAGAAGTTCCGCCTCGGCCGGATCGTCGCCGGACTCGCCGCGGGCGCGGCCCTGGGCCTGGCCGGCTGCCTCACCCAGACCCTCGCCCGCAACCGCCTCGCCACCCCCGAACTCCTCGGCGTCAACGACGGCGCCACCGCCGCCGTGCTCATCTCCGTCGGCACCGCCGGCACCTTCGGCGCCTGGTGGGCCGGGCCGCTGGGCGCGCTCGCCGCCGCCTCGGTCGTCGCCCTCGCCTCCGGCGGGCTCGGCGCGCGCGGCTACCGGGTGCTCGTCGTCGGACTCGCGATGTCCGCGCTCGCCTCCGCCGTCATCCAGGTCGCCATGGCCCGCCGCTCGCTCGACTCGGCGGGCTCGCTGTACATCTGGACCTCCGGCAGCCTCAACGGCCGGAACTACGAGGTCGCCACGCCCGTCCTCATCGGGCTCGCCGTCCTGGTGCCGCTCGCACTCGTCGCGGCCCGGCGCCTCGCCGTGCTGCGCTTCGACGACAGCGTGGCCTCCTCCCTCGGCGTCGACCCCGGACGGGTGCGCCTCGCCTGCCTGCTGCTGTCCGTGGCCCTGGCCGGACTGGCCGTCGGCGTCTGCGGCCCGGTCGGCTTCGTCGCGCTCGCCGCACCCGTGATCGCCGGCCGCCTCGCCGGGCCCACCCGGGTGCCGATCCTCGGCTCCGCCCTCACCGGCGCCCTGCTCGTCGTCCTCGCCGACACCCTCGGACGGGTGCTCATCGGCGGCGTCGAGATCCCCGTCGGCATCGTCACCACGGTGCTCGGCGGCCCCTTCCTGCTGTGGGTGCTGCTCGGGCGCGGGCGCAACAGCATCAACTGACCTGAGGAGTCCTGCCCTTGAACACCACCTTCCCGATCGTCGCCCCCGATCCGGACGACCCGGCCTACCGGCTCGTCACCTTCGGATACGACGGCCGCGACGACGGCGCCCACGACGGAGTGCTCGCACTGCTGCACACCGTCACCGACAAGGACCGCCACTCCGGCGACCTGACACCCCACCTGATGACCCGTCAGACCGACGGCACCTGGTTCATCACCTACCGGCTGCGCGCCGACCACCGGGCCTCCTACCAGCTCCACCCCTTCCGGGGCCCCGTCCCCGGCACCACCCGCGCCGACTGGCTGCACGTCCTCGACCACGCCGTCCCCGACACCGACGGCGACCGACTCCCCTCCCGCGACGGCCGCCACCCCTCCTCGGTGCTCAGCCTGCCCGACGCGCCCGCGCAGCCGTACGTACGGCGCCGCGAGGGCGTCCCGCGCGGACGACTGACCGCCCACGAGGTGGCGGGGCGGCGCGTCGACGCCCATCTCCCGGGCGGCGAAGGCCCGTTGGGGGCCGTGGCCGTACTGCTCGACGGGGAGATGTGGGGCCAGGTGCTGTCCGTCGCCGACACCCTCGACAACCTGACCGCCGACGCCGCCATCCCCCGCACCGCCACCCTGCTCGTCCACACCATGGGCCCCACCCGCCCTGACGACCTCAGCTGCAACCCCGCCTTCGTCGACCTCCTCGCCGACCACCTCCTCCCCTGGGCCCACCACGAGTTCGGCGCCCCCCTCGACCCCTCACGCACAGCCATCGCCGGCCAGAGCGCCGGCGGCCTCGCCGCCGCCTTCGCCGCCTTCCACCGCCCCGACCGCTTCGGCAACGCGCTCAGCCAGTCCGGCTCCTTCTGGTGGCCGGACGGCACCGAGTTCGACACCGGCAGCGAATGGCTCACCCGCCGATTCGCGACCACCGACCGCCGCCAGGCCCGCTTCCACCTGGAAGTCGGCCTCCAGGAATGGATGCTGCTCCCCCAGAACCGCCACCTCCGCGACGTCCTGCTCGCCCGCGGCTACGACGTCTCCTACCGCGAGTTCAACGGCGGCCACGACTACGCCTGCTGGCGCGGCGGCCTCGCCGACGGCCTCGCCCACCTGCTGGGCCCGCTGGCCTAGCGGAGGCGGTCCTTCGCGATGTCGCGCACCCGCCGCGTCCGGCCGCCCTCGGCGAGCTCTGCCAGGGCGGCGGGGGCGCTGGATGTCTCGACGATGTACGACTGGCACCAGTTCGAGGCGGCGAGCAGGTCCTCGGACCGCCACGGCTCGCCCAGTTCCACCGCCCGCATCAGCGCCCACTCACGCAGCCGCCGCGCGGAGAACGCGTCCGTCGCGACGGGCCCCGCCATCTGCCCGTGCCAGTCGGGGAATCCCGGCTCGGTGAGCAGCTCGGCCCCGCGCCGGTCGAGGTACCCGCACACCGCGGAGTTCGCCATCGCCCCATCCGGATCCGTGAGCACCCGCACGACCAGCCCGGGCGCATCCTGCGGCTCCACCGCCGCGAACTCCGCCCGATAGCGCGCGAACCGCACATGCTCGTCCGGCTCCATCGCCCCCCCTGTTTCGCCGCCTGACCTGCGAGGACGCTACCGTACGCCCATGAGCTTCATCGGCGCCGGCGTCCGCGCGCTCTTCAGGGCGATCACCGACGGCGACCCACTGGCGCCCGCCGTGACGATCTTCCTCGTGTCCATCGCGATCACGGTCATCATCGCCGCGCTCCGCTACGCCCGCAGGTAGGCAGCGCGCCGACCTACGGCCGGGATCTACGACGGTCACGAGAGTCCGCCGGCGAGGGCGGGCCCCGTGCTAGCGTCGCCGTGGCGGCGCACTGGTGTTCGCCCCGGACGAGATGTGCGCCGTACCCGGTCTGCCAAGACGACGCACGTGGGAGACGTCGTGGTTGATGCACCGGTGGCTCGTCCGCTCGATGTGAGGTGGATTCACGGGTCGGGGTCGGCGAAGCACAACACCGATCCGGACATTCAGATCCATGAGTACGACGAGAACACCGTCATCCTCCGGCAGAACAAGGCGGTCAACTACGAGGCGCCGTTCCTGTTCCTGTTGTTCGGGGTGGAGCGGGCGGTGCTGATCGACACGGGGGCGACGGCGGAGGCCGCGTACTTTCCGTTGCGCGGGACGGTGGACGCGCTGGTGAAGCGGTGGTTGGGGCGTAATCCGCAGGTGGTGAAGGGGGACTACGGGCTACTGGTGCTGCACACCCATCCGCACGGGGACCATGTCGCGGGGGACGGGCAGTTCGCCGGGCGGGCCGGGACGAGGGTGGTGGGAGCGGAACTCGCGTTCGCCTGGCCGTACTTCGGGTTCGACCGTGATGCGGAGGCGGTGGCCCGGGTGGACCTGGGGGGCGGGCGCGTGCTGGAGTGCCTGGCCACGCCGGGGCACCATGAGGCGGCGGTGACGTACTACGACCCGTGGACGGGGTTCCTGCTCACGGGCGACACGGTCTACCCCGGGCGGCTGTACATCGACGACTGGCCCGCGTTCGGCCGCACGATCGACCGGCTGATCGCCTTCGCGGGGAGCCGCCCGGTCACGTACGTCCTCGGCTGCCACATCGAGATGACCCGCACCCCGGGCGTAGACTATCCCATCCGCACCACCTACCAGCCCGAGGAGCCCCCGCTCCAGCTCACCGTCGCCCACCTGCACCGCATCCGCGCCGCCGTCGCCGAACTCGGCGACGAGCCAAGGCACTTCCCGCTGGACGACCTGATCCTCCACCCCAACCCGTAGCCGGCGCTCAGTCGCGGTACGGGACCAGCCGGGACAGGTCCAGGTCGAAGTCGAACGGCGCCGGGAGGTGGATCGTCTCGCCGAACTCGCGTTCCGTTCGGGTGTGGTAGCGGTCGCGGTCGGGCTCGGAGAAGAGGGTGACGGTCTAGCCGGGCGGGCAGTGGGCGTCGAACTGGCGTTGCACGATGGACAGATTCAACTGGTGCGTCGAGGATGGTGACGCTTGCATGACAATCAAATCACCGGACAACTCGACCTTGTAGCCATCCGGAAGGCTGCGCCTGGCCTCCTCCAGGAGGTGGTAACGCTCAGGGTTCACCGGGTCTCCTCTGTCGCTTGCCACACGGTACAGCGGGAGGCGCCGTAGGCTCGGCGGGGCGCTGGTGCGGACGGGGAGGGGTTCCCATGGTGGGGCATGTGGTGGTGACCGGGGCGGCGGGGCGGGTCGGTGCGGCCGTGGTGCGGCGGTTGAAGGTGGCCGGGTGGGGGGTGGTGGGGGTGGACCGGGACCCGGGGCCGGAGGTGGGGGTGGTGGCGACGCTGCGGGACGAGCGGGAGTGGCGGCGGCCGCTGGTGGGGGCGGTGGCGGTGGTGCACGCGGCGCATGTGGAGGTGCGGCCGGTCGGGGAGAACGTGGAGGCGACGCGGGTGCTGCTGGAGGCGGCGGAGGAGGCCGGGGTGCAGCGGTTCGTCTACACCTCCTCGACCTCCGTCTACGGGCACGCGCTGGTGCCGCAGGACGGGGCGGCGGTGTGGGTGACAGAGGAGACGGTCTGCCGGCCGAGGCTGGTGTACGACGAGGCGAAGCTCGCCACCGAGAGACATGTCCTGAACGCGGCCGGACAGATGGGCACGGTCTGTCTGCGCGTCGGGCGGTGCGTGAACGAGCCCCCGGAGGCCGCAGCCCGGCACCGGCTGCACCGGGGCGTGGACGTGGCGGACGTGGCGCGGGCGCACGAGCTGGCGGTGGAGACCACGGAGGCCGACGGGGTGATGAACGTCGCCGGTCCGTACCCGTGGCGGGAGGCGGACCGGGAGCGGTTGTGGCGGGAGTCGGAGACGCTGGTGGCGGAGCGGCTGCCGGAGGTGGCGGCCGGGTTCGAGCGGTGCGGGTGGGAGCTTCCGCCGGTGATCGACCGGGTGTACGTCTCCGAGCGGGCGAGCGCCGTGCTGGGGTATCAGCCGTACTACGGGGCGGCCGAGTTGCTGCACGAAGCCGCAGGTCACCCCCGGTTCGTCGGGTGATCACCACCTGACGCCCCGGGGTCCTGCGGTCGTCCTGAGATCCTGAGGTCCTGGTGCCCTGAGGCCGTCCTGAGGTCCTGGGCTCAGTCCCCCGGGGGGCTCGGAGGAGCGGCCGGCATCCGCGCCGCGAGCAGGGCGCCCGCCGCGACGAGTGCGGCCGTCAGGCCGAGCGCCGCCCGGTACGGACCGGCGCTCGCGCTCTCCCCGGCCGCCCCGATCAGCGCGGCCGCGCCGGCGATGCCGAGCGCGCCGCCGAGGGTGCGCACGATGGTGAACAGGCCCATGGCCCGGCTCATCCCGGGCGGCGGCACGTCCGCGAAGCCGGCGATCTGGACGGTCAGTACGGCGGTGCCCAGCACCAGCCCGACCGCGAACATCAACCCCCGCACGGCCCAGGGGTTTTCGGCGAAGGCGAGCCCGCCGAGCACCCCGGCGGCCAGCAGCAGCGCGGGCAGGGCGAGGCGGCGCGGGCCGAGGCGCGGCAGCAGCCGGTCGACGACCTGGGAGGCGCCCATCAGGCCGATCGCCTCCGGGAAGACGCTCAGCCCCGCGTCGAGCGCGGTGGCGCCGAAGGCGGCCTGGTGCAGCAGCGGGATGACGAACAGCGCGCCCATCAGCCCGGCGGAGGTGAGCAGGGCGAGCCAGGTGGCGGCGCCGAAGGTCCGGTCGGCGAGCAGGCGCAGGTCCACCAGCGGTTCGGGGGCGCGCAGTTGGTGCCGTACGGCGAGGGCGAGCAGCACCGGGCCGAGCAGCCCGGAGGCCGCGACGCCCGGGGAGGACCAGCCGTGGGCCGGGCCGAAGCCGAGGGCGTAGGTGAGCAGGCCCAGGCCGGGGGTGGCGAGCAGGAAGCCGGTGGTGTCGAAGCGCCCGGCGGGCGGCTCCTCCTCGGAGCGCAGGGCGGCCGCGCCGAGCAGGACGGCCGCGACGCCGATCGGCACGTTCACGAGGAACAGCCAGTGCCAGCTGAGGTGTTCGGCGAGGAAGCCGCCGAGCGGCGGGCCGAGGGCGGGCATCAGGGCGGTCGGCACGATGAGGACGCGGCCGAGCCCGGCGCGTTCGTGCGGGGCGAAGGCGCGGAACAGCAGCGTCATGCCGACCGGGGTGAGCAGGCCCCCGGCCACGCCCTGGAGGGCACGGGCCGAGGCGAGCCAGCCGAGGCCGGGGGCGGCGGCGCTGAGGGCGGAGGCGAGGGTGAACCCGGCGAGGGCGGCGAGGAAGACGCGTTTGGCGCCGTACCGGTCGCCGAGCCAGCCGGCCACCGGCAGGCCCAGGGCGAGGCCGACCAGGAAGGCGGTCTCGACGGCGTTGGCGGCGGACAGGGGGCGGCCGAAGTCCTCGGCGATGCTGAACAGGGCGGGGTTGACGATCGTCGAGTCCAGGCCGTTCATGCACATCGCGGCGGTGTAGACGACGACCACCGCGGCGCGCCCCGCGAGCAGGGGGCGCGCCGCGGTGCCCGCGACGGGCTGGGTCACAGGTCGGTCCAGTGGGCGGTGATCCAGGCGAGGGCGTCGGCGCGCCCGCAGGGGCCGTGGGCGACGCCCCAGCCGGCGGGGACGGCGGCGAAGACCGGCCAGAGGGAGTGCTGGCCCTGGGAGTTGACGAGGGCGAGGAACTCGCCGTCCGCGTCGAAGGGGTTGGTCGGGGCGTCGCTCATCGGGTGCGCTCCAGGTGGTCGGCGATCACGCTCGCGATGTGCGCGATCGGCTCGGGCAGGGTCATGTCCTTGTGCGAGCAGGCGACGTCGGTGTTGTCGATCCGCCCGGTGACGTAGGGCGCCCAGAGTTCGGGCACCAGGGTGTCGTCGATGGTGTCGACGGTGGCGCGGAAGAACTGCACGTCGCCGTCGAAGGGCCGGTGGTCGTGGCCGCGCACGAGGTGGTCGGTGTGCAGGTAGATGCGGTTGAGGGCGCGGACGGTGGCCTCGTCGAGCCCGGCGAGCGGGCTGCCCGCGCCGCGCAACAGCTCGCTGACGGCGGCGAGTTCGAGCGGCCGGCCGTCGAGGTCCTCGGGGCCGAATCCGCCCATGGTGAGCAGCGCCTCCAGGGCTTCGGCCTGGTCGGGGACGGGCAGCTCGCGGAAGCCCTCGGCGGGGTAGGCGTCGAGGACGGCGAGCAACTCGACCTGCTGGCCCAGGTCCTGGAGCCGGACGGCGAGCGCGTGGGCGATGATCCCGCCGGTGGACCAGCCGAGCAGCCGGTACGGGCCCTCGGGCTGGACCTCGCGCAGCCGGTCGGCGTAGTGCGCGGCGAGCTCCTCCAGCGTTGCGGGCAGCGGGAGTTCGGCGGTGGCGGCGCCGACGCCCCGGGCCTGGAGGCCGTAGATCGGCACGTCGGCGCCCAGGTGGCGGATGAGACCGGTGTAGCACCAGCTCAGGCCGCCGGCCGGGTGGACGGCGAACAGCGGGCGCTGCCGGCCGGGGGCGGTGGGGCGCAGCGGCAGCAGCACGTCGAGGGCGTCGACGGCGTCGGCCTCGGTGGACAGGGCGCTCTCGAGTCCGGCGGGGGTGGGGGCCTGGAAGAGGGTGCCGATGCCGATCTCGATCCCGAGGATCTCGCGGATGCGCCCGGCGAGGCGGACGGCGAGCAGGGAGTGGCCGCCGAGGGCGAAGAAGTCGTCGTCGACGCCGACGGCGCTGTGGCCGAGGGTTTCGGCGAAGAGTTCGCAGAGCTGCTGTTCGCGGGGGCTGCGGGGCAGGCGGCCCGCGCCGGTGGGGGCCAGTGCGGTGGAGGCCGGTGCGGTGGAGGCCGGCGCGGTGGGTGCGGGCAGGGCGCGGCGGTCGAGCTTGCCGTTGGCGGTGAGCGGCAGGCGGTCCAGGGGGACGACGGCGGAGGGCACCATGTGGCCGGGCAGTTCGGCGGCGGCGTGGGCGCGCAGCTCGCCGGGGGTGGCGGTCGTGACGGCGTAGCCGATGAGGCGCCTGTCGCCCGGGGTGTCCTCGCGGACGACGACGGCGGCGTCGGCGACGGCCGGGTGGGCGGCCAGGACGGCCTCGATCTCGCCGAGTTCGATGCGGAAGCCGCGCAGTTTGACCTGCTGGTCGGCGCGGCCGAAGTACTCCAGGACGCCGTCGCGGCGGCGGCGGGCGAGGTCGCCGGAGCGGTACATCCGGGTGCCGCTCTCGCCGAAGAGGTGGGCGTGGGGGTCGGCGACGAAGCGGGTGGAGGTGAGTTCGGGGCGGCCGAGGTAGCCGCGGGCCAGGCCCGCGCCGGCGACGTACATCTCGCCGGTGACGCCGGGCGGGAGGGGCTGGAGGTGTTCGTCGAGGACGTAGACGCGCAGGTCGGGGATGTTGACGCCGATGGTGCTGGTGCCGGTGGCGGCGGCGCTCGCCCGGTCGAGGGCGAGGTGGGTGACGTGCACGGTGGTCTCGGTGATGCCGTACATGTTGACGAGGGTGGGCGCGTTCTCGTCGTGGCGGCTGTACCAGTCGTCGAGGCGGGCGAGTTCGAGGGCCTCGCCGCCGAACACGACGTAGCGCAGGGCGAGTTCGGTGCCGGGGCGGTCGCGGTCGGCGGCGGCGAGCTGGTAGAAGGCGGACGGGGTCTGGTTGAGGACGGTGACGCGTTCGCGGGCGAGCAGGTCGAGGAAGGCGACCGGGTCGCGGCTGATCAAGTGGGGGACGACGACGAGGCGGCCGCCGTGGAGGAGGGCGCCCCAGAGTTCCCAGACGGAGAAGTCGAAGGCGTAGGAGTGGAAGAGCGTCCAGACGTCGTGGGCGTCGAAGTGGAACCAGTGGTCGGTGGCGGTGAACAGCCGGACGACGTTGCGGTGGGTGACGGGCACGCCCTTGGGGCGGCCGGTGGAGCCGGAGGTGTAGATGACGTACGCGGTGTCCTCGGGGCGCAGTTCGCGGGTGCGTTCGTGGGCGGCGAAGGGTGCCTCCCGTGTTCCGGTGTCGGGCCGGTCGACGAGGAGGGTGAGGAGGCCCTCATGCGTGGGCAGCCGGGGTGCGGTGACGGCGTCGGTGAGCAGGGCGGCGGGGGTGGCGTCGGCCAGCATGTAGGCGAGGCGGTCGGCCGGGTAGTCGGGGTCGAGGGGCAGGTAGGCGGCGCCGGACTTGGCCACCGCGAGGAGCGCGACGACGAGTTGGACGGAGCGCGGCAGGGCGAGGGCGACGATGGTGCCGGGGCCGATGCCGTTGCCCGCGAGCCGGCGGGCCAACCGGTCGGCGCGGGCGGAGAGTTCGGCGTAGGTGAGCCGGTCGTCACCGCAACTGACGGCCACGGAGGCCGGGTTGGCGGCGGCCGCGGCGTCGAAGAGCTCGGGCAGGGTGGCGAAGGGCTCGGGCAGGGTGGCGGAGGGCTCGGAGTGGACGGGGGCGCCGTTGAACTCGACCAGGGCGCGGTGGCGTTCCTCCTCCCCCATGATCGGCAGGCGGCCGATGGCGGTGTCGGGGGCGGCCGCGGCGGCGGTGAGCAGCCGGGTGAGGCGGTCCGACAGGGCGGTGGCGGTCTCGGCGTCGAAGAGGTCGGTGCGGTACTCGAGGAAGCCGCCGAGGCCCCCGCCGGGCCGTTCGCCGGCGTTGAGGGTGAGGTCGAACTTGGCGGTGCCGCTGGGGACGGCGGTGATCTCGGCGGTGAGTCCGCCGCCGAGGTCGAGGGGCTCGTCGGGGCGGCTCTGCCAGGCGAGCATCACCTGGAAGAGGGGGTGGCGGGCGAGGGAGCGGGCCGGGTTGAGCTCCTCGACGAGGCGGTCGAAGGGCAGGTCGGCGTGGTCGTGGGCGGCGAGGACGGCGGTGCGCGCCCGGGCCAGGAGTTCGCGGAAGGCCGGGTTGCCTGAGGTGTCGGTGCGCAGGACGACGGAGTTGACGAAGTAGCCGACGAGGGAGGCCGTTCGTTCGTCCTCGCGGCCGGCGACGGGGGTGCCGACGGGGATGTCGGTGCCGCAGCCGTGCCGGGTGAGCAGGGCGGCGAGGCCCGCCTGGACGGCTGTGAAGACGGTGGTGCCGGTCGCGCGGGCGAGGTCGGCGAGGGCCGCATGGGCGGGGGCGTCGAGGGTGAAGGGTACGGTGGCGCCGTGGTGGGCGGCGACGGCCGGCCGGGGGCGGTCGGTGGGCAGTTCGAGCTGGTCGGGCAGGCCCGCGAGGGTTTCGCGCCAGTGGGCGCTCTGCCGGGCGGCGAGGGGGGTGGGCTGTTCGGTGGTGCCGAGCAGGGCGTGCTGGCGGGCGGCGTGGTCGGCGAACTGGACGTCCAGTGGCGGCAGTTCGGGGGCGCGTCCGTCGAGGCGGGCGGCGTAGGCGGCGGCGAGGTCCTGGCTGAGCGGTGTGGTGGAGGCGCCGTCGCCGGCGATGTGGTGGAGCAGCAGGAGCAGGGTGTGGTGCTCGGGCCCGTGCGCGAACAGGGTGGCGCGCAGCGGCGGTTCGGCCGTCAGGTCGAAGGCGTGGCGGACGGCCTCGCCCAACTCGCCGTGGCCCAGGTGGAGTTCGACGGGCGCGGGGCGCAGGATCCGCTGGTACGGCGTGCCGTCGGGCTGCTCGCCGTAGACGGTGCGCAGGATCTCGTGCCGTGCGGCGAGGTCGCCGAGGGCGAGGGTGAGTGCCCAGCGGTCGAGCGGGCCGGTGAGGGTGAGGGCGAGGGGGATGTTGTAGGTGGGGCTGGGGCCTTCGAGGCGGTGCAGGAACCACAGGCCCCGCTGGGCGGGTGACAGCGGCATGCGTTCGGTGCGGGGCACGGGCACCAGCGCGGGCCGGGCCTCGTCGGCGGTGGGGGTCGCGGAGCCGAGGTGGGCGGCGAGCGCGGCCGGGGTGGGGTGGCGGAAGACGTCGGCGAAGCCGACGGGCGTGGCGAAGGCGTCGCGCAGGCGGGCGGCGAGGCGGCCGGCGAGCAGGGAGTGGCCGCCGAGGTCGAAGAACGAGGCGTCGCGGCCGGGGAGTTCGGGCAGGACGAGCAGTTCGGCGTACAGGGCGCAGACCGCCTGCTCCTGCTCGGTGGCGGCGGCCTCGCCCCGGGGTTCGGCGGCGGGCTCGGGCAGAGCGCGGTGGTCGAGCTTGTCGTGGGCCGTGCGCGGGAGTTCACCGAGCAGCGTGACGGCGGCGGGCACGAGATGGGCGGGCAGCCGCTCGGCGAGGGCGGCGCGCAGGGCATCGACGTCGAGTGTGGCGCCGAGGGCGGGGACGGCGTAGCCGAGCAGCCGCTTGCCGTGCGGGCCGGGGCGGGCGATCACCACGGCCTGGGCGACGCCGGGCAGTTGGGCGAGCGCGGCGGTGACCTCGGCGGGTTCGACGCGGAAGCCGCGGATCTTGACCTGGTCGTCGGCGCGGCCCAGGAACTCGAGGGTGCCGTCGGCCGCCCTGCGGGCGAGGTCGCCGGTGCGGTACATCCGGGCTCCGGGCGGGCCGTACGGGTCGGCGAGGAAGCGTTCGGCGGTGAGGTCGGGGCGGCCCAGGTAACCGAGGGCCAGGCAGGCGCCGGCGACGTACAGTTCGCCGGTGACACCCTCGGGCGCGGGGCGCAGGGAGGTGTCGAGGACGTAGGCGCGCGAGCCGCGCACGACGCGGCCCTCGGGCGCGCCGTCGGCCCCCTTCGTCCAGGCGTAGGCGTCGACGGTGGCCTCGGTGGGGCCGTACAGGTCGATCGGGTGCAGGCCGGGGGTGGCGGCGAGGCGGCGCCACAGGGCGGGCGAGGTGGCTTCGCCGCCGATCGCGATGACCGGGGGGTGGTGGCGGCCCTCCTCCAACAGGCCCTCGGCGAGGAGGACTTCGAGGTAGGAGGGGGTGAGGTCGAGGTAGTCGACGCGTTCGCGGCGCAGGTGCTCGGCGAGGGCGGCCGGGTCGCGGTAGGTGGCGTCGTCGAGGAGGTGCAGTTCGTGGCCGTGGACCATCCACAGCACCGGGTCCCAGGAGGCGTCGAAGGCGAAGGAGGCGCTGTGGGCGACGCGCAGGCGTTCGCGGCCGGCTCGGGCGACGGCGGGGGCGATGTGGTCCTCGCCGTGGCCGGCGTGCAGGTTGGCGAGGGAGGCGTGGGTGACGACGACGCCCTTGGGACGGCCGGTGGAGCCGGAGGTGTGCAGGATGTACGCGGCGTCGCCCGGGCGCGGGGAGGGCAGCTCGACGGCGGGCAGCTCGACGGCGGTACGGTCGGCGGCGGTACGGTCGGCGGCGGTACGGTCGGCGGCGTCCCCGGGCCGTACGATCGCGGCGCCCTCGGGCAGCCGGAGAGCGGCGAGGGCCTCGTCGGTGCCGATGACGCAGACCGGGCGGGCGTCGGCGAGGACGGCGGCCAGGCGCTGCGGCGGGTGGGCGAGGTCGAGGCTGACGCAGGCGCCGCCGGCCTTGAGGACGCCGAGCATGGCGACGAGGGTGTCGGTGCCGCGCGGCAGGGCGACGGCGACGGGCGCTCCGGCGCGCACGCCGTGGCCGGCGAGGACGGCGGCCAGGCGGTCGGCGGCGGCGTCGAGTTCGGCGAAGGTGAGGGCGGTGGCGCCGCTGCGGACGGCGACGGCCTGCGGGGTGCGGGCGGCCTGGTCGGCGAACAGCTCGGGCAGGGTGCGGGTGACGGGCGGCTCCTCGCGGCCCCGGACGGCGCGGTGCAGGGCGTCGGCGTCGAGCAGGTCGATCCGGCCGATCGGGGTGTCGGGGGCGGTGAGCAGCAGTTCGGCGAGGGCGTCGAGGTAGCGCAGCAGGCCGTCGCGGTGGGCGGCCAGGGAGTCGGCGCCGTGGCGGGCGGGGTCGGCGTCGAGGGCCAGGCGCAGGGCGCCGTCGGGGCCGGGTGAGACGTTGAGGGCGAGGTCGTCGACGGGGCCGGCGGCGAGGTTGCGGACGACGCCGGGCAGGCCCGCCAGGTCGAGGTCGGTCTCGAACGCCTTGATGTTGACCATCGGGCCGAACAGGGCGCGGCGTTCGCCGGTGAGGCCGAGGTCGCGGCGCAGGTCCTCCAGCGGGTAGCGCTGGTGGCGGCGGGCGGCGCGCAGTTCGCGCACGACGTGGCGCAGCAGGGCTTCGGCGGTGTCGGCGGGGCGCACGTTCAGGCGCAGCGGCAGGACGTTGGCGAGGGCGACGGGGGTGCGCAGGGCGGCGGGGCCGCGGCGGTTGGCGAGCGGGAGGCCGAGGACGGGGGTCTCGGTGCCGGTGAGGCGGTGGAGGTAACCGGCGGTGGCGGCGAGGAGGAGCTCGGCCCAGGTGGCGCGGGCGGCGGTGGCGGCGTCCTGGAGGCGTTCGCGGGTGCCGGCGGGCAGGTGGGCGCTCAGGCGCAGGGGGGTGCCGGGGCTCCGGGTGCCGGGGCTCCGGGTGCTGGGGTTCCAGGTGCCGGGGCGGTGGTCGGGGCGGTTGCCGGCCGACGGGGTGCCGGGCAGGGTGGCGGGGGCCTCGGCGGCGTCGGTGTGGCGGGACCAGTGGGCGCGGTCGGCCTCGTACTCCTCGCCGGCGCGGTAGGCGGCTTCCTCGGCGGCGGTCTCGGCGAGGCTCGCGAAGGGGGTGGGCGCGGGTTCGGTGCCGGTGGCGTGGGCGGTGTAGAGGGCGGCGACGCGTTCGCCGAGCAGGTTGAGGGCGTAGGCGTCGACGGCGAGGTGGTGGATGCGCCGGTACCAGAGGCGGCGGTCCTCGCCGAGGCGGATGAGCGCGTGGGTGAACAGCGGGGCCTCGTCGGCCTCGTTCGCCTCGTTCGCCTCGGTGAGGGCGGCGGGGCGGGCGAGGTCGGCGCGCATCCAGGTCTCGGCCTCGGCGTCGGGGTCGGCGGCGGCGCGCAGGTCGAGGTGGTGCAGGGGCCAGCGCAGGCCGGGGCGGGGGCGCTGGCGCGGGGTGCCGTCGGGGCCGGTGACGACGGCGACGCCGAGGGCCTCGGCCTCGTCGACGGCCCGGCGCAGGGCGCGTTCGAACTGCTCCTCGTCGAGCGGACCGGTGATCTCGACGGCGTCGCCGGTGTTGTAGACCGGGCTGGCGGGGTCGAGGGCCTGGGCGTACCAGATGGCGGCCTGGGCGGACAGCAGCGGAACGTCGGCGGCCTGGGTGTCGACGGCGGGCATGGTTCGGGGTGCTCCTCAAGGGGGTCCGAGGTGACTTAGGTTAGCCTAATCTAACTTCATTTGATCTGGTCAACGGCCTGCCGACGGCCTGGCCCTGACACTCCGGAGACCGCCGCCCATGACCGCTCCCTCGATCGCGGACACTCTCAAGCAGGCCGTCCGCGACCGCGTCCTCGCCCACCGGGACGAGCTGCTCGCCCTCAGCCGCCGCCTCCACGACCACCCCGAGACGGCCTTCGAGGAGCACCGGGCGGCCGCCTGGTGCACCGAAGCCCTGCGCGGGCACGGATTCACCGTCACCGCGCCCGCCTACGGGCTGGCGACGGCCTTCGACGCCCGCCTCGGGGACGGGCCGCTGACCGTCGCCCTGGTCTGCGAGTACGACGCGCTGCCCGGCCTCGGCCACGCCTGCGGGCACAACCTCATCGCCGCCGCCGGGATCGGCGCCGCGCTGGGGCTGGCCCCGCACGCCGATCGACTCGGGCTGACCGTCCGGGTGATCGGCGCGCCGGCCGAGGAGCGCGGGGCGGGCAAGGCGCTGCTGCTGGAGGCGGGGTCCTTCGACGGGGTGGACGCGGCGATGATGGTCCACCCCTGCCCGGTGGAGGTCGCGGACTTCCGGTCCTTCGCGCTCGGCACGCTGTCCGTCCGCTACACCGGGCGCGCCGCCCACCCCAGCCTCAACCCGCACGAAGGGCGCAACGCGGCCGACGCGCTCACCGTCGCCCAGGTGGCGATCGGGCTGCTGCGCCAGCAACTCCCGCCGCAGTGGCGGGTGCACGGCATCACCACGGCGGCGGGGACGGCGCCGAACGTGATCCCCGACAGCGCGAGCGCGGAGTACGAGATCCGTGCCTCGGCCGCCGAGGACCTCGCCGAACTGCGGGCCAGGGTCGAGGACTGCTTCCGCGCCGGGGCGCTGGCCACCGGCTGCGAGGTGACGCTCGCCCGGCCCGAGCCGGACTACCTCGACATGCGCTCCGACGCCCGGCTGCTCGCCCTGTGGCGGGCCAACGCGGCCGCGCTCGGCCGGCCGGAGCCGGTGGAGAGCGGGCCCTTCGCCTGTACGGACATGGGGAACGTGTCGCACCTGGTGCCGTCGATCCATCCGGTGCTGGACATCACGGGCGGTGCCTGCGCGCCGCACGAGGCCGACTTCGCCGAGGCGGCGGTGGGGCCCCGGGCGGAGCAGGCGCTGCTGGACGGGGCGGTGGGGATGGCGTGGACGGCGGTGGACCTGGCGGCGGCGGCGGACGGCCGGCAGGTGACGGCTGGCACGTGACGGCTGTCGGCTGACGGATTTCAGCGAACAGATGTCAGCGAACGCCCGCTGACATCTGTTCGCTGAAATCCGTCCATTGAACTCCGTCGACCGTCAGCCGTCCAGCAGCACCCCGGGCGCCACCCGGATCGCCGTCACGCCCAGCTCCCGTACCAGCGCCCCCACCTCCCCCGGCCGCTGCGGGTCGGCCAGCGCCACGGCGGCGCCCGTCCGCAGCGGCCACAGGAACTCCCACAGCGGCAGGCCCAGTTGCAGCACCCGGTCCCCCGGGCCCAGTGGGTGGGCCGCCTGGAGGTCGCGCACCCGCCGGTCCGCCTCCGCGTGGGTGAGCCGGACGGCCTGCGGGCGCCCGCCCGGGCCGAGGCCCACGCCGAACGGGTGCTGCGGGGTGAGCGCCCGGGGCGGGTCGGTGGCGAGCGGGCTGTCCGCCGGGAGGCCGTCCAGTCCCTCCTCCCCCAGGACGAACACCGGCGCGTGCTCCGCGAGCAGCCGCTCCAGGCGTCCGGGCGCGTCCGTCGGGTCCAGCGGCAGGTAGGCCGCGCCCGACTTGGCGACCGCCAGCAGGGCCGTGACCAGCTCGGCCGGGGCCCGGCCGCCCGTGAGGCCGACCACCGCCCCGGGCCGGGCGCCGCGCGCCGTCAGGGCGCGGGCGAGCCGGTTGGCCGAGGCGTTCAGCTCCCCGTAGGTGACGACCCCACCGCCCGCGAGCACCAGTGCGGACGCCGACGGCGTGCGGGCCGCCTGCGCCTCGACGGGGCCGATCATGGTGGTCGGCGGGTACCGGCGCCGCGCGGGGGCCTGCGCCACGGCCGCCTCCGGGGCGAGGGCGGTCATCAGGACGCGCCCAGGAGTTCGGCCCAGGCTTCGACGGCCGGGCGCTCCGCGAGCTGGACGAACGCCACCTCGGCGCCCTCCGCCCGCCAGCGCTCGGCGAGCGTCATCAGCCGGATCGAGTCCAGGCCCCAGTCGACGAGGTTCTCGTCCAGGGGGATGTCCGCCGGGTCCTCGCCGAGCAGGTCGGCGACCTCGGCCCGGATGCGCTCCACCGTGAACCCGCTCACCGCTCCTCCCCCGCGAGTTCTCCGAGCACCCGCGCCGTCGTGGTGACCACGCCGCAGCGCCCGGCCACCCAGGCGAGCGCCGCCCGGTGTTCCTGCGGCCCGAAGTCGGCGACGGCGTCCGCCACCACGAAGGCCGGCAGGTCGCGCATCCAGGCGTCGCAGGCGGTGGCCTGCACGCCGATGTTCGCGTACACCCCGGTGATCACCAGCTGGTCGCGGCCCTGCTCCTCCAGCAGCCGCGCCAACTCGGTGCGCACGAAGGCGCTGTACTTCCACTTGGTGAGCAGGGTGTCGCCCGGCTCGGGGGCCACGGCCGCCGCGACGGCCACGGCGCGCGGGTCGTCCGGGAGGCCCGGGCCCCAGAAGTTCTGTTGGAGCCCGCGCTCGGCGGGGCTCTGCCCGCCCACCTGTGCCGAGTACACCACGGGCACCCCGGCGGCGCGCGCGGCCCGCGCCAACTCGGCGACGTTGCCCAGGAGTTCGGGTACGGGAGCCGCCTCGGCGGCGAACGCGTCCAGGAAGTGGTTCTGCAGGTCGTGCACGAGCAGCACGGCCCGCGCCGGGTCCACCGTCCAGGAGACCCGGTTCTCGGGCAGTTCCTCGACGGTGGGCAGGGGATAGGAGGGGATGCGGGGCAGGCCCACGGCGGTGATTCCTTAGGGTGTGTGGCGTCAGACGGTGGTGGTGGCGGTGGTGTCGACGGCGTCGGCGGCAGCGGTGTCGGCGGCAGCGGCCGCGATGGCGGCCCGCAGGTCCTTCTTGCTGACCTTGCCGATGCCGGTGGCGGGGAACTCCTCGACGAACTCGACCCGGTCCGGCACCTTGTAGTCCGCCAGCCCGCGCCCGCGCACGAAGCGCTTCAACTCGACGGCCTTCGGCGGCCGTTCGCTGTGCTCACCGCGCAGCACGACGTAGGCGCAGGTGCGTTCGCCCAGGTACGGGTCGGGCATCGAGACCACCGCCGCGTCGTGCACGGCGGGGTGGGCCAGCAGGTGGTTCTCGATCTCCTCGGCGGCGACCTTCTCGCCGCCCCGGTTGATCTGGTCCTTGGCCCGGCCCTCGACGACCAGGTGGCCGCTCGGCAGTCGGCGTACGAGGTCGCCGGTGCGGTAGAACCCGTCCGGGGTGAAGGAGTTCGCGTTGTGCTCGGGCGCGTTCCAGTAGCCGCGGATGGTGTACGGGCCGCGGGTGAGCAGATGCCCGGTGACGCCGTCCGGCAGGTCCGCGCCCCGGTCGTCGACCACCCGCACCTCGTCGTCCGGCGAGATCGGCCGGCCCTGGGTGGTGGTGATCAGCTCCTGGGAGTCGTCCAGGCGGGTGTAGTTGACCAGTCCCTCCGCCATCCCGAAGACCTGCTGGAGCGTGCAGCCCAGCACCGGGCCCACCCGGCGGGCGGCCTCCTCGCTGAACTTGGCGCCGCCGACGAGCAGCACGTCCAGGCTCTCGTAACCGCGCGCGCCGCGCCCGGCGGCGTCCAGCCAGAGCAGGGCCAGCGGCGGCACGAGCCCGGTGATCGTCACGCCCTCGCGCTCGATCAGCGGGAAGGCCGTCTCCGGTCCGGGCTGCGGGCAGAGCACGACCCGGCCGCCCGCGTACAGCGTGCCCAGCGAACCGGGCGAGCTGAGCGGGAAGTTGTGCGCGGCGGGCAGTACGCACAGGTAGACGCCGTGCTCGTCCAGGCCGCACAGCTCGACGGAGCCGCGCAGCGAGTAGATGTAGTCGTCGTGGGTGCGCGGGATCAGCTTCGGCACGCCCGTGCTGCCGCCGGAGAGCTGGAGGAACGCGACGTCCTGCGGCTCGGGTTCGCGCTCGGGGCCCGGGCCGTCGCAGGGCACGTCGGCCAGCCGCTCGTGCTCGCCCGGGTCCTCCCCGGCGACCAGCACCAGGCGCAGCGACGGGCTCTGCTCCCGTACCTGGGAGGCGAGTTCGCGGTAGTCGAAGCCGCCCGCCGTCTCGGGAACGATGTACCCGGCGGCGCCGGTGAAGGCGCAGAAGTGGCCGATCTCGGTGCGACGGTGGGCGGGCAGGGCGAAGACGGGCAGCGCGCCGATGCGGAACAGCGCGAAGACGACCTCGAAGAACTCGGCCACGTTGGGCAGTTGGACCACCACGCGGTCGCCGCTGCCGATGCCCCGGGCGAGCAGCCCGGCGGCCATCCGGTCGGCGCGGCGGTCGAGTTCGGCGTAGGACCAGCGGCTCTCCTGCCGGGAGGCGGAGTGGCCGCCGGGGTCGACGACGGCGATCCGCTCGCCGTGGGCGGCGGCGCGCTCGCGCAGCATCCGGCCGAAGGTCTCGCCGCGCCAGTACCCGGCGGCGCGGTAGCGCTCGGCGAACTCGGCGGGGTAGGGGGTGAATCCGTCCAGAACGGTCTGCATGGCGCTCGTCGGGGCCGCAGGGGTCGCAGGGGCCGTCGGGTTCACAGGGGCCGTCGGGGAGGTGGTCGGGTTCGTCACCGGGGCACTCCCGCCGCGTCGAGGAAGGTACGGAACTTGGCGCTGGTCTCGGCGAGTTCGTCCTCCGGCCGGGATCGGTCGACGACGCCCGCGCCGGCGTAGACCCGCAGGGTGCGGCCCTCGGCCTCGGCGCAACGGATGGTCACCACCCACTCGCCGTCGCCGCTCGCGTCCTGCCAGCCGACCATGCCGGCGTACAGGCCCCGGTCGAAGGGCTCGACCTCGCCGATGACCCGGCGGGCGAGGCCCGTGGGCGTGCCGCAGACGGCCGGGGTGGGGTGCAGGGCGGTGGCCAACTCGAGGGCTCCGACGGCCGGTTCGGCCAGCTCGCCACTGATGGTGGTGGCCAGGTGCCACATCGCGGCGGTGCGCACCAGGGTGGGCCGCGCGGGCACGTCGAGGGTGCGGCAGTACGGCGCGAGCGCGGTGCGGATGGCGTCGACGACGACGGCGTGCTCGTGCAGGTCCTTGGGCGACTCGAGCAGCGCGGCGGCGCGGCGGACGTCCTCGCCGAGGTCGGCGCTGCGCGGCACCGAGCCGGCGAGCGGGTTGGCGAGCACGGCGGTGCCGCGCCGGGAGAGCAACAGTTCGGGGCTGGCGCCGATCAGGGTCCGGCCCTCGCCGGCGGGGAGGGCGAAGGTGTAGCCGCCGGGGTCGCGGCGGGCCAACCGCTGGAGGACGGCGGGCAGGTCGAGCGGGCGGTCGGCGGTGAGCTCGAGGGTGCGGGCGAGCACGACCTTGCTCAACTCCCCTGCGCGCAGCCGCTCGACGGCCCGGGCGACACCGGCGCCGTACGCCTCGGGCGCGGGGACGGGGCGCACCTGCCAGTCCACCTGGTCGGCGGCGGGGGCGGGCAGGGCGATCAGCGGGTCGTCGCGCAGCGCGCCGGCGGTACGGACCCGGGCGGGGACGGCGAGTTCGGCCCGGCTGTCGTGGTCGAAGGCCACCGCGCCGACGACCAGCGGGAGTTCGGCACCGGCGCGGGAGGCCTCGGCGAGGGTCTCGGCGACCCGCCGGGGCAGCGGACGCCCGTCCTGCGGCACCCGGGCGCGCACGCCGGAGGCGAGGAGGGTGCGGGTCGGGGTGGCGAGGAAGGCTTCGTCGGGGGCGGCGCGGTACTGGCCGAGCAGTCCGCTGGCGGCGCCGATGACGGCGTGCTCGGACGCCGTGGGGTCGGGATGGCCGGGGTCGGGATGGCCGGAGCCGGGATAGCCGGGGCCGGCATGGGCGGGCGTCCCCGCCGGGGCGTGGTGCACCGTGGTCACGGTGGTCTCTCCAGTCTGGGACTGTCTGGGACGGGTCTGGGCGGATCCGGGGTCGTGCGGCAGTACCGGGCGATACGAAGCGGTACGGGGGTGTCGCCCGGTCAGGCGCGCAGGGTGGCGCCGCCGTCGACGTACAGGTCGTGCATGGTGATGTGCCGGGCCCGGTCGGAGGCGAGGAAGACGACGGCCTCGGCGATGTCGGCGGGCGCGGCGATGCGCCCCAGCGGGATGCCGACCCGCCAGGCGGCCAAGTCGCCGTCGATGACCCGCCGTTCGGAAGCCTCGGCGTCGACGCCCCAGAGGGCGCGCTGCATCTCGGTGTCGGTGGAGCCGGGCGAGACGATGTTGCAGCGCACGCCCGAGCGGGCCAGCTCCAGCCCGAGGCAGCGGGTGAGCATGGTGGCGGCGGCCTTGGAGGCGGCGTAGGCGGCCATTCCGGCGCGCGGCACCCCGGCGGCGTTGGAGCCGACGGTGACGATGCTGCCCCGCCCTCGGGCGGCCATCCTCCGGCCGACCGCGCGGCCGGTGTGGAAGACGCCGGTGGCGTTGACGGCGAAGGTCTGCGCCCAGTCCTCGTCGGTGAGTTCGATGACCGGGGCGGTGCGAAGAATACCGGCGACGTTCACCAGCACGGCGATGGGCCCGAGTTGACGTTCGATCAACTCGACCGTGCTGTCGACCGCCTGGGAGTCGGAGACGTCCAGGACGTACGGGTGCACGTTCTCGTGCTCGTCGGCGACGGCGCCGAGCGGGCCGTCGTTGCGGTCGACGGCGGCGACCACGGCGCCCTCGGCGGCCAGCGCCCGGGCGACGGCCGCTCCGATGCCCTGTCCGGCGCCGGTGACCATCGCGACGGCACCGGCGAATTCGGATCTGTGCACGGGACATCCCCTCCGACCAGCACGATTAGGTAAGGCTAACCTAACACATCTGTTCGCCTACGCCGATCTTCCGTGCGGCCCACGTGTGACCCGCGTGCGACCCCCGCGCGGGACCTGTGTGAAGCCTGTGCGGGCGTCAACTCCTCCGCGAGAGCCGGAACACCGGAAGAGGACAGCAAAAAGGGCGAGGCGCATCCGCCTCGCCCACCGACCGACCGTCGGCTACCGACTCACCTCGCAGCAGGGGCAGCCGGAGCCGGCGAGAGCCCCGTACAGCCGCGCAGCCCGTCGCGCCGCTTGAGGGCGTTGGCGGCCATGGCGCCGCTGACCGGCTGGGGTATCCCCTTGTCGTCGATCGTCGCGGGGGTGAACGTCTCGCCGGCGACCTTGCCGTCCTTGGTGAGGGTCAGCGTGGTGACACCGGTCTCGTTGGAGTTGGCGTAGTTGGAGGTGCCGTACCAGAGGAAGTTGCCGAAGCCGTACCCGACGTAGGTGTTGCCGAGCATCCCGGAGCCGACCATGGTGTGCGCGTGGGTGCCGACCACGGCGGTGGCGCCGACACCCGCGAGCTTCTTGGCGATCGCCTGCTGAGCGGCCGTCGGGCAGGCCTTGCCCTCCTCGCCCCAGTGCATGTACACGATCACCACCGGCGCCTGCTGCTTGGCGGTCTCCACCGCCTTGGTCAGCGCGGGCACGTCCAGGGCCGAGGCGATGCCGGGCTTGTCGGCACCGGCCCGCCACTTCTGGTTGGTGATGTCCTCGACCTGGCTGGCCGCGACGACCGCCACCTTCACCCCGCGCACCGTCGTCACGTACGGGGCGTAAGCCTCCTTGGCGTTGTGGCCGACGCCGACCACCGGGATCGGCGAGGAGTCCTTGGCGGCGAGGGTGTCCGTCAGGCCGTCCGGACCGAAGTCCACGGCGTGGTTGTTGGCCATCGAGACCACGTCCACGCCCGAGTCCTTGAGCACCGACAGCGCCTTGGGCGAGGTGCGGAAGGTGTACGTCTTCGCCTCCGGCGCGCCGCGCCCGGTGATCGCGGTCTCCAGGTTGAGCACGGACAGGTCGGCCTCGCCGAGGGTGCGGGCGATCGGGCCGAGCGCCGTGTCGGGGGCCTTGACGGACAGGCGCGGCTCGGTGCGGCCCTCGAAGTGCACGTCCCCGGCGAAGGCGACGGTGATGCTGCCGTCGGGCCGGGGCGCGCCGCCCTTGGTGGGCATCGGGGCCGGGGCCGCACCGGAGGGGTCCGCCGAACCGGGGGCGGTGGAGCCGGCCGCCTCGGGCGCGGCCTGCTGGGAGGTGGGCGCCGGGGAGGGGTCGTCCGGCCCGCAGGCGGCGACGGTCGTCAGCCCGACGAACAGCGCGACGGCGGCCGCGGCACGGCGCATGAGTGCTTCCCCCCGAATTCGATGCAAGGCGGTCAGCCTACGCCACCGTTTCGACACTTCCCGGGCCTGGCCCCGCAACGGTCCGGACACAAGGTGCCGGAATCGTGCACGGAGGAAGCGGAGGAAAGCAGAGGGAAGCAGAGGGAGGCGGAGGGAGGCGGAGGGAGGCGGAGGGAGGCGGAGCGAAACCGGACCGGGCGTCCCGGTTCGCCCCGCCTCCTGGCCACGGGGTCCCTGGCGCGGGAGCCGCGGGGGCGCGCAGCGTGGAGGGGGAGCCCCAGAAGACGGCCACCCGGAGGTGGTGCGCGATGGACACCGGCGCGATGGACACCGGACGACCCTCCCCCGGCCTGCCGCGCCGGATCGTGGTCGGCATCGACGGCTCCGCCCCCTCGAAGGCGGCGCTGCGCTGGGCGGTCGGCCAGGCCGTGCTCACCGGGGCCACCGTCCACGCGGTGGCGGCCTGGGAGTACCCGTCGCTGTACGGCTGGTTCGCGCCGATGGTCGACGACGGCTTCGAGGACACCGCCCGCCGCACCCTGACCACCGAGGTCGAGACCGTCGTCGGCCGGGAGAGCCCGGTGCCCGTACGGACGGACCTGGTGCTCGGGCACGCCGCCGAGGTGCTGCTGGAGGCGTCGGAGGGCGCGGACCTGCTGGTGCTCGGCAGCCGGGGCCGGGGCACCTTCGCCCGCACCCTGCTGGGCTCGGTCAGCACCCGCTGCGCGGTGCACGGGGTCTGCCCGGTGGTGATCGTCCGCGCGGACGGGACGGCCGTGGCCGCCGCCCCTCCCCCGGCCCCCGAACGCGAGGAAGCCGCCGTCCGGACGAAGGACTGGCGGCTTACCCTGCACGTCGTCGAGGAGCAGGACACCACCCGGGTGCACGCCGTCCTCGACGCGGACGGCGACGTGCTGCACAGCGACGCCCTCGCCCGCCGCAACCCCCGTGACGCCCCCGCCCCGCGGGTCGGGGACGAGTTCGCGGTCGGCCGCGCGCTGGTCGACCTCGGCCACCAGCTCCTGAGGGCCGGTGTGCACGAGGCCACCGGCCCCTCCGGGGAGTGACCGCGGGCGCCGGGGAACTACGGAAGTAGTGCCACTACTGCCGTAGTTCCCCGGCGCGAGCAGTGGGTCACTACGCGAGTAGCGGCACTACGGAAGTAGTGGGACTACGGAAGTAGTGCCGCTACAGCCGCTCGGGCACCGGGTTACCCACGGCCTCGATGGCGCGCCGCACCGGCACCCGGGCCAGGACAGCGAAGCCGATCACGAAGAACACCAGCAGCGAGATGATCGCCGAGCGGTAGCTGCCGGTGAGCTGGTAGGCCAGGCCGAAGACCAGCGGCCCCATCCAGCTGGTGCCCCGGTCGCTGATCTTGTAGAGGCTGAAGTACTCGGCCTCGCGGCCCGCCGGGATGAGGTGCGAGAACAGCGAGCGGGACAGCGCCTGGCTGCCGCCGAGCACCAGGCCGATCATGCAGGCGAGGGCGTAGAACCAGGCCGGCTGGTGGGCGGGCATGAAGTACCCGAGGGCCAGGGTGACCACCCAGCCGACCAGCGAGCCGAGGATGGTCCGCTTGGCGCCGTAGCGGTGGGCGATCCGGCCGAGCAGCAGTGCGCCGCCGATCGCCACGACCTGCACCAGCAGCACGGCGGTGACCAGCGAGGTCTGGTCCATGCCCAGTTCCTCGCTGCCGTACAGCGACGCCTGGGAGACCACGGTCTGGATGCCGTCGTTGTAGCAGAGGAAGGCGCCCAGGTAGAGCAGCGTCAGCGGGTGCTTGCGCATGCTGCGCAGGGTGCGGCCGAGCTCGCGCAGGCTGCTGCCGGCGGCGGGCCGCTCGCCGGTCTCGTCCGGGGTGCGGGCGACACCGGCGCGCGAGGGCAGCCGCATCAGCGGGACGAGGGTGAACAGCGCCCACCACAGGCCCGCCGAGGCGAGGCAGATCCGCACGGCGGTGCCGGAGGAGAGGCCGAGGGCCTCGTGGCCCTGGAACAGCGCCAGGTTGGCGATCAGCAGCAGCCCGCCGCCGGCGTAGCCGTACGCCCAGCCCTTGGAGGAGACGGCGTCGCGCTGGTCGGGGGAGGCCAGGCCCGGCAGGTAGGCGTAGGACAGGGCCACCGAGACGGCGTACGAGATGTTGGCGACGACCAGCAGGCCGCCGCCGAGGAGGTAGCGGTCGCCGTCGAGGAAGAACATCCCCATGGTGGCGAGGGCGCCGACGTACGCGAAGCCGCACATCAGTTCCTTGTGCCGCCCGGTGCGGTCGGCGACCGTGCCGGTGAACAGCATGGCCGCGACCGAGATCAGGACGGAGAAGGAGACCGTGTACGGAAAGAACGATCCTGCGCGGATCGCCAGGCCCAGCGGGTGGACGTCCCCGTTGGCGTCGGCCGCCCGCTTGGCGACCTCCGTCAGGTACGGCCCGAGGAAGACGGTGAGGACCGTCGCCGAGAAGGCGGCGTTGGCCCAGTCGTTGATGTACCACCCGAACTGCATCCGGCGCAGGGCGCGGCCGTCGTCGGGGGCGGTCGCCTGACTCGCCTCCGGCAGGTGGTCGGGCACGTGGTCCGTGGTGCTCATGGGGCTCCTATGCGCTGCCGGCTGCCCAGCAGCCGCGCTCGCCGAGGACGTCGCGCAGGACGTCGATGCGATCCGCCATGATGCCATCCACACCGAGGTCGAGGAGAGCCCGGATGCGTGTGGGATCGTCCACAGTCCACACGTGAACCTGCAGGCCCAGCCGGTGGGCGGCCCGCACGAAGGCCCGGTCGACCACCCGCACGCCCTTGTGCCGCTCGGGCACCTGGGCGCAGATCCCGGTGTACGGGGCGCGGCCGCCCAGCAGTCCGCCGAGCAGGCCACCCGCCAGTGAACCCAGTCGCAGGCGGGCCACCTCACGCGGGCCCAGCGAGGTCGCCAGGCGGGGTCCGGCGGCGGCGCGGACGGCGGCGAGGCGGGAGTCGGAGAAGCCGCCGACGCAGACCCGGTCCCAGGCGTCGGTGCGGCGGATCGCCTCCACCAGGGGCCCGATCGCGGGTTCCGCCTTGACGTCGATGTTGAACCGGGCGTCGGGGAAAGCCCCGAGGAGGTCCTCCAGCAGCGGCACCGGCTCGGTGCCGCCGATCCGGGCCGCGCGCACCGTCTCCCAGGGCAGTTCGGCCACCGCGCCGGAGCGGTCGGTGACCCGGTCGAGCCGGGTGTCGTGGAAGGCGACGAGCACGCCGTCGGCGGTGGCGTGGACGTCGGTCTCCAGGTAGCGGTACCCGAGCGCGACGGCGGCCTCGAAGGCGGCGAGCGAGTTCTCGGGGTGACCGAGATCACCACCCCGGTGTGCGAAGGCGAGCGGCCCGGGGTGGTCGAGGAAGGGGTGCATGCGGGCTCCGAGCTGCGGGAAGAGGGGCCGAGGGCGGGCCTCCTGAGCGCGTTACAGTATTACGCACTCCGTCAAGCGGTAACGGTGGCGGCCCGCGAGGGGCCGGTACGCCATGCTGGGGTCCCACGCGCGACACGCGACGCAGCACGCACACCGCACCACGCGCCACGAGCGACGCACCCGACCACGACGGGGGACCGATGGACGAGACCTTGGACGTGCCCGCCGACGACTTCACCCCCGACGACTTCACCCCCGACGAGCGCGCCCGGGGCCGGGCGCTGCGCCGGGCGCAGGTGCCCTGGGCGCTCGCCGCCCGGGTGGTGGGGCTGGCCCTGACGCTGCTGCTCGGCCTCACCCCCGCCGGGGCGGGGCTGGTGAGCGCCGTCGGCGGCTGGTTCGGGGGTTCCTGGGCCGCCGAGGTATTGGGCGGGGCCGCCGCGCTCGTCCTGCTCGGCCAGGCGGTGCGGCTGCCGTTCGCGGCGGGGACGCGGACGGTCCGGGCCCGGTTCGGCCTGGTGACGCAGGGCTGGGGCGGCTGGGCCGTGGACGCCCTGCGGAGCCTGGGGCTCACCCTCGCGCTTGCCCTGCCGCTCGCCCTGGCCCTGTTCGCGCTCACCGGGCGCTCCCCGCAGCGGTGGTGGCTCCCGGCGGCGGGCGCGGCCGCGCTGCTGACCGTCGCCCTCTCCTTCCTCCACCCGCTGCTGATCGAGCCGGTGTTCAACCGCTTCTCCCCCATGCCCGGGGGCGAGCTGCGCAGCGCGCTCCTGGCGCTGGCCGAGCGCGACGGCGTCCGTGTCCGGGACGTCCTGGTGGCCGACGCCTCCCGCCGTACGACGGCACTGAACGCGTACGTCTCCGGTTTCGGCGCGACCCGCCGGATCGTCGCCTACGACACGCTGCTGTCGACGGCCACTCCGCGCGAGGTGGAGCTGGTGGTCGCGCACGAGCTGGGGCACGTCAAGCACCGGGACGTGCCGGTGGGCACCGCCCTCGGGGCGCTGGGCGCGGCCGTGGCGGTCGCGCTCCTCGGCCTGCTCGGCACCTGGCACCCCCTGCTGGAGGCCGCCGGGGCGGCGGACGCGGCGGACCCCCGCGCGCTGCCGCTGCTGGCGGCGCTCGCGAGCGTGCTGGGGGCGCTCTCGGGCCCGGCGCAGTGCGCCGTGAGCCGACGGATCGAGGCGCGAGCGGACCGGCACGCGCTCGAACTGACGGGAGACGCCGAGCAGTTCGTGGCGATGCAGCGCAGACTGGCGGTGGCGAACGTGGCCGATGTCGACCCGCCCAGGGTGCTTGAGCTACTGTTCGCCACTCATCCGAGTGCCACCCGCCGGATCGCCGCCGCCCGCGCGTGGCGGATCGCGCGGGATTCCGTTGTATAGTGCAACAAATCCCGAGGACGTAGGAGCACCGTGCCCGGCCGTCAGTCGTCCATCGACACCATCCAGCGCGAGCTGACCGCCTTCGCCCGTCGCGCCCGGCACAAGGCCTCCCAGCTGCACCCCGACCTCTCCCTGGTCACGTACAGCGTCCTCGACCTGATCACCGAGCGCGGCGGCTGCCGGGCCGCCGACGTCGCCGCGCACTTCATGCTCGACAAGTCGACGGTCAGCCGGCAGGTCGGCGCCCTGGAGAAGCTCGGGCTGCTGGCCCGCGAGGCCGACCCGGACGACCAGCGCGGCCAGATCCTGCGCGCCACCGAGGCCGGGCTGACCCTGCTGCGCGACGCCAACGAGCAGCGCCGCCAAGCCTTCACCACCCGCTTCAACGACTGGTCCGACGAGGACGTGGCCCGCTTCGCCGGCTACCTGGCCCGGTACGGCGCCGAGGGCTGAGCCGAAGGGCCGAGGGCTGAGCCGGCGGGCCGAGCCGAGCCACCGGGCCGAGCTGCCGGGCCGGACCGGACGGAGCCGCCGAGCCGGGCCGGCGGACTGAGCTGCGGAGCCGAGCCACCGGGCCGGGCCTCCCCCGAGGTCCGGCACCACTCGCACGGCGTACGGACACGGTGTACAGAGGAGAGGTGCCCCACCGGCAGCGCCCCGGCGCCCACCTCCCCCGCCGCACCTGGCTCCCCGACCGCCACGTGCTGACGGCGCTCGTCCTGCTGCTGATCGTGCTGATCACCGCCGTGGACATCCTCGCCCCGCCGCACATCCACCTCGGCCCGCTGCTGATCGTCGCCCCCGCGCTCACCGCCTCCTTCGCCGGGGCTCGCGCCACCGCCGCCGTCGCCCTGCTGGCCATCGCCGCGCTGACCGTGATCGGCCTGGCCCGCGACGGGCTCACCACCGCCAACCACCAGACCCAGCTGGGCGCGCAGGCCGTCGTCTCGGCGCTGATCGTGGGCCTGCGGGTGCTGCGCGACCGCCACGAGCGCGAGCTGGCCCGGGTCCGTACGGTCTCCGAGGCCGCACAGCGCGTCCTGCTGCGCCCGCTGCCGGAGCGGATCGGGCCGCTGCACCTGGCCGCGGTGTACCTGGCCGCCGAGGCGGAGGCGCAGGTCGGCGGGGACCTGTACGCGGCCGCCCGGACGGCCACCGGCACCCGGCTGCTGGTCGGCGACGTGCGCGGCAAGGGCCTGTCCTCCCTCGGCGACGCGGCGCTGCTGCTCGGCGCCTTCCGCGCCGCCGCGCACCTGCACGCCGAGCTGCCCGACTTGGCCGCCTACCTGGACGGCAGCGTCAGCTGGGACCTCGCCCAGCTCGCGGAGCAGAAACGTATCTCCTCGGGGGGCGGCGAGGAGGCGGGCGAGTCGTTCATCACCGCCGTCCTGCTCGACATCCCCGACGACGGCACCGAGGTCCGCCTGATCGACTGCGGCCACCCTCCCCCGCTGCTGCTGCGCCCCGGCGGGCCCGTGGCACTGACCGCCCGCCGCCCGGCCCCGCCCCTGGGCCTGGGCGAACTCGCCCCGGCGCGCTACGAGGTGGAGGCCTACCCGTTCGGCCCCGGCGACCGGCTGCTGATCTACACGGACGGCGTCATCGAGGCCCGCGACGCCCAGCGCCGCTTCTACCCCCTGACCGAGCGCATCGCCGCCTGGTGCGGCGAACCGCCCGCCGCCCTCCTGCGCCACCTGCGCGGCGACCTGCTCGACCACGTCGGCGGGCACCTGGACGACGACGCGGCGATGGTCGTGGTGGACCGCCGTCCGTAGGGTTCAGGGACGGTACGGCAGCTGGGGGACGTCGAAGCAGGTGGTCGTCATGGACGGCACCTGGGTGACCCAGCCGCCCCTGCCGTCCTGGGCCGAGTCCTGCCAGCGGGCCGCGTCGAGGCAGGCGCGGGTCGGGCCGGTGGGCGGGGGCTGCGGGGTGAAGGAGGCGGGCAGGATCAGGCCGTGCGCGTCGTAGGGCTCGGCGCGGTTCATGAAGCCCTCCACGCAGGCGCGGGTCAGCGCGGTGCCGCAGGAGTCCATGGCGTCGGTGAGCCACTGCGCGCCCGCCCAGCCCTCCAGCTCCCAGGCGGACAGCCGGTCCGTGCGGTCCGTACGGTCCGTGCGGTCCGGGAAGTAGCGGGACATCGCGGCGCGGAACTCGTGCACGGCCGGGTAGCGCTCGTCCTCGTAGTTCAGGCTGGCGGAGGTCGCCCAGAGCGCGTTGCGGCAGTCCGGAGAGGCCGCGTAGTCGGTGCGCACCGACTCCGACCAGTTCTGCACGTTGGTCACCTTCGCCGCCACCCGCACCCCCGACTCGTCCAGCGCCCGGCACAGCGCGGCGTTGCCCCGGGTGTCCATCGCGTCGAACAGCAGCTGCGAGCCGTCCGCCCGGACGGCGGCGGCCACCGCCTGGAAGTTCGGCAGCGCGAAGTCCACCGTCTGGAGCAGCACCCGGTAGCCCTCCGCCTCCAGGCCGGCCTTCACCTGACCGGCGTAACGGGCCGAGTCGGCCTGGTTGTAGGCGACCACGGCGGCGCTGGTCGCGCCCAGGCGCTGCTTGAAGAAACGGAACACCTCGGTGCTCTGGTAGAGCGTGCCGTTCCAGCCGACCGCCCGTCCGTCGCGCGGGGCGGCGCTGCCGTAGATCCCGTAGAGGTGCGGCCAGCGGTCGTACGCCGTGCCGATCGGCTGGCCGCCGACGTCCGGCACCGCCTTCGCGCTCACGTACGCCGCTCCCGCGTAGTCGAGGACGCTGCCGCTGACGAAGGCGAAGACGTGCGCCTGGTCGATCAGGCGGTGCACGCAGTCCTGGTTGCCGATGCCGCTGCCGCCGTCGTCGCAGGTGACGAGCCTGACGGTGCGTCCGTGCAGGCCGCCGCGGTCGTTGAGGGCCTGGAAGAACGCCTGCGCGCCGTAGCGCGGGCCGCTGAACACCTCGCTGCCGACCGGGCTGGTGAGGGAGGTGACGATGCCGATGCGGATCTCGCCTGGGGCGACGCCGGTGTCCGAGGCGGGGTTGCCCCCGCCCGCCGTCTGCGACGCGGTGGGGCGGGGGCGGGCGCTGAAGGCGGTGTCCGGCAACCGGGTGCCGCAGCCGGTGAGGGCGAGTGCCGTCGCGAGCACGATCGTGAGCGCGATCGTGGGCGCCGGGGCGCGGACGCGGGCGGGCCGCCGACGCGCGCGGGCGTCGGCGGCCCGGGGGTGCCGGGAACCGGTCAGCTGCATCCGGGGATCGGGGTGGCGCCGGCGCCGCCGGCCTGGGTGAGCAGGCCGCACAGGGTGGAGCGGGAGACCTTCCAAGTGCCGTTCTCGAGGACGGACTGGCCGGTCGCGCTCGGCTGGACGACCTGGCCCTGGAGGGAGAGCGCGTAGGTGACCGTGGCGTCGGAGGCGTCGGTGAACGCCACATCCGAGACCTTCGCCTGCACCTGACCCACCCTCGGGTCCTGCGAGAAGCCCTGGAGGACGGGGAGCAGCATGTCGCCGCCCTGGAGCAGCTTGGCCTTGTCGGGGATGGGGGTGGCGGGGTCGAAGAACTTCTCCCAGTTGGCGGTGATCTCGGCCTTCGCGGCGGCCGGGTCGGCGGGGGCGGTGCCGCTCGCGGTGGCGGTCGCCGTCGCGGTGGCGGCCGTGCTCGGGGCCGCCGGGGAGGAGGACGCCGAGGAGGTGGACTTGCTGCTGCTGCACGCGGCCGCCGTGCCCGCCAGCATCAGGGCGAGCAGCGCGCTCGCCGTCCGCAGGGCCCGGGCGCCTCTCGGGGTGCCGCTTCGCGTCACGTGCATGGTGTCTGTGCCCTCTCGGCTGCGCGCCCCGGATGCTGTTCCGGGCCGATCCTGGAAACGTCTCAGGTGACACCATGAAGGCGGATACATGGACGAATCGCAATCCGGCGGAGGAATTCCGCCGAATGCGGCGGAGACCTCCCCCGCCAGGGGCGGAAGTGGAATGCGGGGCGGGGTTCGGGGCGGGATCCGGGGCGCGGTCCGGGGCGGACGGGAGTGGGCGGGGTGGGTGCTGCTCGCCGTCGGCGCGGTGCTGTGCGTCCTCGGCTGGTACGGGGTCTCCGGCGAGCGGTTCGTCGAACAGCAGGTGCCCTACCTGGCCTCCTCCACCGTGCCGGGGGCGGCGCTGATCGTCTCCGGGGCGCTGCTGCTCGCCCTGCGGCCGTCCGGGGGTTTCGGGGACGGGAACGGGGGCGCGGGCGGGGACGGGTGCCGCGAGGCGACCGACCGGCGGGTGGAGCGGCTGTACGAGCTGCTCGTCGAACCGGTGGACGCCCCTGACTCCCCTGACGCGCCGGGCAGCGCCACGCCCGCAGTGACGACGGGCCCGCTCGCCCTACCGGAGGGCACCCGCTACCACCGGCCGGACTGCCCGCTGATCGCCGGCAAGGCCCGGGCCGTCCCCGTGGACGACGAGGCCGTACGGGAGCGGGGGCTGACGCCCTGCCCGCTCTGCGACCCGGGGCCCGGCGACGGTTCCGGGGCGGGGCCCGGGGTCGAGCCCGGCGAAGGGCCCGGCGTCCGTCCGGGCGAAGCCGATCCGGCGGACGGCTGAGCCGGTGGGTGTCCGATGAGCAGCCTCCCCCTCACCGTCGACCTCGCGCTCGCCGGGCTCACCGTCGGCAGCGCCGCGGCCCTCAGCGGCATCGGCCTGGTGGTGTGCCACCGCGCCACCGGCGTGCTCAACATCGCCCAGGGCGCCCAGGCGATGGCCGTCGCCTACCTGCTGCGCGACCTCGTGGTGGTGCGGCACTGGCCGGTCTGGCCGGCGGTGGCGGTGTGCCTGCTCCTCGTCGCCCCGGCGCTGGGCGTGCTGCTGGACGTGCTGGTGTACCGGCCGCTGCAACGGCGCGGCGCCGGACCGGCCGAGACGATGGTCGCCGGGCTCGGGGTGTTCGTGCTGCTGATCGGCGTGGCCGTGCTGCTGTGGGGCGCGGCGCCGCTGGCGGGCGCCCCCTCGCCGCTGGGCGGCGCCCCGATCCGGCTGCCCGGCGGGCACACCCTGCGGCCCGACACCGTCGCCCAGCTCGCCGTCGTCCTCGTCCTCGGCCTGACCGTCGCCGCCGTCACCCGCTGGACCACCTTCGGACTTCGGCTGCGCGCCGTCGTCGACGACCGCCGCCTCGCCGCCCTCTCCGGGGTCGACGCCGACCGCGTCTCCGCCGCCGGCTGGGCCTTCGGCACCTTCACGGCCGGGCTCGTCGGCGTCGCCCTCGCCCCGTACCTGCTGCTCGACCCGTACGGGCTGCCGCTGCTGGTGATGGAGACCATCGCCGTCGCCGTCGCGGCCCGGCTGCGCAGCATCCCGGTCGCCGTCGCGACCGGCCTCGGGCTCGGCGTCGCCCAGGCCGAACTCACCCGGCTGCGCCCGTCCGGGCAGCTGCTGCCGCTGGTGGAGGCGGTGCAGTCCAACCTGTTCGTGGTCGCGCTGCTCGCCACCGCGCTGCTGGCCGGGCCGCGCATCACCGGGGCGGAGCGGGGCGCGCCGCTCGCCGTGCGGCGGGGCGGGGGCCGGGGCCAGGGCGGGAACCGGGGTGAGGGCGGCGGCCGGGACCGGGGCACCGGGAAGATCGGCGGCGTGGTCTGCCTGGTGCTGCTCCTCCTCCCCTTCGGGTTCCGGGGCAACGATCTGCGCAGCGCGCTGCTGGTGCCCGCGCTGGCACTCGTGCTGCTCTCCATCGTCGTCGTCACCGGCTACGGCGGGCAGATCTCCCTCGGGCAGGCCGGGTACGCGGGCCTCGGCGCGCTCGGCACCGCGCTGCTGATGTCCGGCCGCATCCCCGGCGTCCCCGCGCTGCCCGCCGCGCCCGCGCTGCTCCTCTCCGTCCTCGCCACCGCCCCGCTCGGGCTCCTCACCGGACGGCCCGCCATCCGCCGGCGCGGACTCGCCCTGGCCCTGGTCACCTTCGCCGTCGGCACGGCCATGAGCCGCTTCGTCTTCCAGCAGCCGTACGCCACCACCGGGCTCACCCTCGAACGCCCCTCCTTCCTCGACGGCGACCGCGCCTTCTACTTCGCCGAGCTGCTGCTCCTCGGTCTCGGCCTCCTCGCCGTACGCGGCCTGCACCGCGGGCGGCTCGGCCGCGCGCTGACCGCCATGCGCGACCACGAGGCCGGGGCGCTCGCGGCGGGCGTGGACGTGCCGGGGCTGAAGCTGTTCGCCTTCGTCGTCGGCGCGGCCCTCGCCGCGCTCGGCGGCGGGCTGATGGGGCTCGCCGGACGCGCCTTCGACTCCGCCTCCTTCGACCCCGTCCGCGGCCTGCTCTGGTTCGCGGCGGTGGTCGTCGTCGGCGCCGACAGCGCGCTCGGCGCCGTCCTCGCCGCCGCGCTCCTCATCGGCCTCGACGCCGGGACCGTCCCGGGCGTCTCCGCCGTCGCGGTGGGCGTGCTGGCCGCCGCCATCGGCCGCCTCCCCGGCGGCCTGGCCGCCCTCCGCCGCGCCCCGCCCGCGTCCCTGCCCTCGCCGGCGACCCGGCTCACCCCGGTGGGGCGGCGGCTGCGGGGCGTCGTGGCGGGGCGCCTCGCCCAGGAGCGACGACCGTGAGCACCGCGCGCCTGACCGCGCGGGGCATCGTCCGGCGCTACGGCGGCATCGAGGCGGTCGGCGGGGTCGACCTCGTCGCACCGCCCGGGCGGATCACCGCGCTCATCGGGCCGAACGGGGCCGGGAAGAGCACCCTCTTCGACTGCCTCGCCGGCACCGCCCGACCCGACGCCGGCCGGGTGCTCCTCGGCGGCCGCGACATCACCCGCCTCCCCACCCACCGCCGCGTCCGGCTCGGCCTGGCCCGCACCTTCCAGCAGATCGCCGTCTTCCCCACCCTCTCCGTCGCCGACAACGTCCGCGTCGCCGCCGAACACCGCCACGGCCGCGCCGACCCCCGGACCGTCACCGAGCGGACCGCCCGCGCCCTCGCCCTCCTCGGCCTCACCGACCTCGCCGCCGAACCCGCCGACGCCCAGCCCACCGGTGTCCTCCGCCTGGTCGAACTCGCCCGCGCCCTCGCCGGCGCCCCCCGCGTCCTCCTCCTCGACGAACCCGCCGCCGGCCTCGACACCGCCCAGACCACCCGCCTCGTCACCGTCCTCCACGACCTCGCCACCCGCGGCCTCGCCCTCCTCCTCGTCGAACACGACCCCGACCTGGTCGCCGAACTCGCCGACACCGTCTACGCCATGGCCCAAGGCCACCTCCTCACCTCCGGCCCCACCCACACCGTCCTCACCGACCCCCGCATCACCCACTCCTGGGGCACCCCACCCTGACCGGCGAGCAGCCCCCGGTCTCCCCCGCGCCCCCCGAGCCGGCGGGCGGGCCCCACGAACAGAGCGGGCTCCCGGGGCACCTACGGGCCACCCCCGGACGGCTGCGCCCAACTCACCGTCCCTGCAAGGGCGGCAGACCCCGCCCACCAGGAGTCGTCTTCAAAGCTGATCAAGTGATGGTGGATCATGTGGGTCATGGTGCGTCGTCATGAGTTGTCGGATGCCCCGTGGGCGGTGTTGTCGCGGTTCCTGCCCGCTTCGGGGGTGGCGGGTCGTCCGCGGTCGGACGACCGGCTGGTGCTGAACGGGATCGTGTGGAAGCTGCGGACCGGCACGTCCTGGCGGGACGTGCCGGAGCGCTACGGCTCCTGGCAGACCCTGTACACGCGTTTTCGCAGGTGGGCGCTGGACGGGACGTTCTCCCGGATGCTCCGGGCGATCCAGGCGGAGAAGGACGCGGCCGGGGACATCGACTGGCTGGTGTCGGTCGACTCCACCATCGTGCGCGCGCACCGGCACGCCACGGGCGGAAAGAGGGGGCAGCCGACCGGGACGAAGCGGGTGATCACGCCCTCGGCCGATCCTGTGGAGGACTGAGCACCGGCAGCGTGGACCTCAGCGGCGCCACGGTCAAGGGCGGGCTCATGCTGCCCGGCGCCCGGTTGGTGGACGACCGCGGCGCAGCGGCGCTGCGCGCGGACCACATCTCGGTCGAGGGCGGGGTCGACCTGGCGGGTGTCAGGGCTTCGGGCGCGGTCCAGCTCGACTCGGCCCGCGTCGTCGGGCCGTTGACGCTGAGCGGTGCGCGGCTGGGCGTGCTCGACGCCTCCGGGGCGCGTGTCGAGGGGGCAATGTCCTATGCGCTGATCGTCAGTGGCTGGACGCTGGCCACGACGCTGGTCGCCGGGGCCACGCGCATCCTGGTCCGGCCTTGAGCCGACGGGGCGGGAATGCGCTTCGGGGCAGCCGGGCCCCTGCCGAGGTGGCAGGGGCCCGTACCCGGTCAGCGGCGGCCGGCCAGGCCCTGTCCGGTGCCGGTCCGCCTGACCCGGCTCACCTCAGGTGCCGGGTGAAGAACTGGGCCGCGGCGTCCCCGGCGGACTGGGGGACGCCGGTGTGGCCGCCCATGTTGGCGTGCAGGGTCTTCTCCTGGGAGCCGAAGGCGTCGAACAGGTCCAGGGCCGCCTGCCGGTCGTTCCCCTCGTCGTCCCACTGCAGGAGGACGTGGAGCGGGATGGTGACCCGGCGGGCCTCCTCGAACATGGTGCGGGGTATGACACTCCCGGCGAAGAGGCCGGCGGCCACGATGCGCGGTTCGACCACCGCCAGCCGGACCCCGATGGAGATGACTCCTCCCGAGCAGCCGACCGGGCCACCGATCTCGGGCAGTGCGAGGAGGGCGTCCAGGGCGGCCCGCCATTCCGGGACCGCCTTGTCGACCAGCGGGAGGATGACGGCGTCGATGATCTCGTCGGTGACCGGTTCGCCGGCCCGCATCGCCCGGCACAGCTCGGCGCGGGCCTGCTCGGCGGCGGGCCAGCGGGGGCGGTCGCCGCTGCCGGGGAGTTCGATGGTGGCCGTGGCGAAGCCATCCGCCGCGGCCCGCCGGGCCCGTGCCAGCAGTCGGGGGTAGACCCTGCCCAGTCCGAGCGGCGGGGGGCCCATCAGGATCAGCGGGGCCGGTGCGGACGGGGTCGCGGAGGCGGGCGTCCACAGGATGCCGGGGATCTCGCCGAGGGTGAACGCGCGCTCGACGATGTCGTCGTCGAGACGCTGCTCAGAGGTGATGTGCATGGGTCGTGCCTTTCGGGAGTGCTCAGAGACGGCGCTCCCGGACGACGACCTATCGCCCGACCGTGACCCCGGAGGGGAGCACCCATGTCGTTACTGCGTTCACGGGTACCACCTCCTCGTTCTTCTGCACGGCCTCCGGAAAGGTAGCAGTGGTCGTCCCGGTCCGCCAAGCGGTTTCCGCGGCCGTCGAGGTGGCACCGCCGGAGGGACTGCCCGAGGGTGGGAGGGAGGAGGTGGAGTCCGGGATGGCGGTCGAGGTGGAGGTTCGCTCCCTGCGGGTGCGGTACGGGGCGTTGGAGGCGCTGCACGGGGTGGACCTCGCGTTTCCTGCGGGGGCGGTGACGGTGCTGGTGGGGCGGAACGGGGCCGGGCGGACGAGTGTGCTGCATGCCGTGGCGGGGGTGGTGCGGCCGGCGGCGGGGCGGGTGGTGTGGCGGGGGCGGGAGATGGGTGGGGTGGCGGTGCACCGGCGGGTGAGGTTGGGGATGGGGTTGGTGCCGGCGGAGGGCGGGGTGTTCGCGGGGCTGACGGTGGCGGAGAACCTGGGGCTGGCCGGGGGCGGGGACGGGCGGGGGGACGGGCGGGGGAACGGGCGGGGCGAGGTGCTGGAGCTGTTTCCGGAGCTGGTGCCGTTGTGGGGGCGCAGGGCCGGGGAGTTGTCGGGCGGGCAGCAGCAACTGGTGGCGGTGGGGCGGGCGTTGGCGGCGCGGCCGCGGCTTCTGCTGCTGGACGAGCCGGAGCGCGGCCTGGCACCGGCCGTGGCCGCGCGGCTGCACGGGTGTCTGCTGGCGTGGGCGGCGGCCGGGCGGACGGTGGTGCTGGCCGCACAGGCGGTGCCGCGCACACTGGCGGACGCGGCGGTGGTCTACGGGCTGCACCGGGGTGAGGTGGTGTTCCGGGGCGAGCCCTCGGAGGTGGCGGGGGTACATGGTGGGCTCCCTTCTGAGCTGCCCCAACGATGAACCCCGAACACCCCATCGCACATGTGCCGTTCAGCCCGTCCTGAGCAGCGAAAACGCCTGTGCCCCCTGCCGATCGGCAGGGGGCACAGGCGGCAGGGGGCACAGGTGGCAGGGGGCACACAGGGAGCGACAGCCCGTCAGGCGGAGGCGGCGCTCCACAGGTACGGCGTCGTCGACGTCAGCCGCGCGAAGCCGAGGCGCTGGAGGATCGGCCGGCTCTGGTCGCTCGCGTCCACCTGGAGGTAGCGGTAGCCCAGTTCGGCCGCCTGCCGTGCCCGGTGGGCGACCAGGGCGCGGTAGATGCCCCGCCCCCGCCACTCGGGCACCGTGCCGCCGCCCCAGAGCCCGGCGAACTCGGTGCCCGGGACGAACTCCATCCGGGCCGAGCACACCGGCCGCTCGCCCGCCATGGCGACGACCATGCTGACCGTCTCGGAACCCTGCTCCAGTTGGTCCAGCAGCCGCCGGCGCAGCTGGAGCTTGGGAACGCCGAACGCCTCCTCGGCGGCCTGGATCAGCAGGTCCAGGCCCGCCTCGTCCGTCACCGGCCGCAGCCGGACACCCTCGGGCAGGGCGGCGTCGGTGGGCAGTTCGTGGACGTCGGCCACCATCACCGCCTCCTCGTCCTCGGGGGTGAACCCGGCGGCGAGCAGCCGTTCGCCCAGGTCGGCGGGCCGGTCGTGGGTGTAGGTCTTCCACTCGAAGTCCAGCCCCAGGGAGGCGAAGTGGCCGACCTGCGCCGCGATCACGGCGTCCGCGCCCGCCTCGTCGAGGTCCGACCAGAGGACGCCGTTCCAGTCGTGGGGGGCGCCGACCTGCCGGATGACGGCGCCGGCCCGCTCGATGCGGCTGCTGTCGCTGTCCGGCCGGGCCTCCAGGCGGAGGCGGCGGTCGAAGAGGGCGAGTACGGTGTCTTGGTCCATCCGGCCAGTTCAGCACGGGTGCCGCGGCGCGGGCCACCGTATTTCAGACGGTGAGGACGATCTTGCCGCGCACGTGCCCCTCCTCGCTGATCCGGTGCGCCTCGGCCGCCTCGGCCAGCGGCAGCACCCGGTGCAGCGGCAGGCGCAGCGTGCCCGCCTCGTGCAGCGCCAGCGCGGCGGCGTACGCCCGACGGTGCTGCGGCTCGTCCTCCGCGCCGGAGAAGCGCACGCCCTCGGCGGGCGCCGCCGGGTTGGCGATGCTGACGACCCGCTGGGCGTCGCCCGTCAGCTCGACGGACAGGGCCAGTTCCCCGCCCCGGCCGGACGCGTCCAGCGCGCGGTCGACCCGTCCGCCCGGGGCCGCCGCCCGCACGCGCTCCGCCAGGCCCTCCCCGTACGTCACCGGGATCGCGCCCAGTTCGCGCAGGTAGGCGTGGTTGGCCTCGCTCGCCGTGCCGACGACGGTGATCCCGCGCGCCCGGGCGAACTGCAGCAGCAGCGTGCCGACGCCGCCGGAGGCGCCGTGCACCAGCAGCGTCTCGCCGGCCTTCGCGCCGAGGATGCCGAGGACCCGCTCGGCGGTCTCGCCCGCCACCGGGATGCCCGCGGCCTCCTCCCAGCTGAGCGTGGCGGGCTTGGGGGCCAGCCAGGACGCCTCGACCAGCGCGTGCTGGGCGTAGCCGCCGCCCATCAGCGCGCCGAACACCTCGTCGCCGGGGGCGAATTCGGTCACGCCCTCGCCGACCTCGGCGACCACGCCGGACAGCTCGTAGCCGGGCACGGCGGGGAAGGTGACCGGGAAGAAGCCGTCGAGCTCGCCGCTGCGCAGCTTGTGGTCCAGCGGGTTGACGCCCACGGCGCGGACCTCCACCCGCACCTGGCCGGGGCCGGGGGCGGGCAGGTCGAGGTCGAGGGGGCGCAGCACGTCCGGGCCGCCGTACTCGGGGAAGGCGATCGCCTTGGTCATGGGAACTCCTCGGTGTGTAAGGAAGTTGGGGTGGTTGCCGTCTTCGTCGAGTTCCATCCTGGTCCGCCGGGGCAGGCGGACCGGCCCGTCTTTCGGACGGTTCCACCTGTCCGAACGGCCAGGCGGGTGGCCGGGCCCGCGGGATAGGCTCGACGCCATGGACGAGACCCGGCAGCAGCCCCAGGGCGCGACCGCCAACGCGACCGCCAACGCGACCGCCACCGTGACCGCCGACGCGGACCTCGACGAGACCCGGCGCCGGTACTGGGGCCGGCCCGAGGACGTGCTGGACCGTGCGCTGGACGTGCTGAACACGCCCCGGCCGGGCCTGCTGCCCCGGCTGTCCGACGTGCTGGGCACCCTCGTCCCGCACGTGGCCCTCGCGCAGGTGAGCCATGTGTGCAGCTACTCCCCCACGGCCGCCCACGGCCCCTCCGCGCTGACCGACGCCGTCAGCGGCCTGGAGCTGGCCCAGCTGGGCGAGCTCGCCGCCGAGGAGACCGCCGCCGGGCGGCCCTGGCAGGGCGAGGCCCTGCTGGTCGGACGGCTGCGGCCGGTGCTGGTGGTCGCCGCCACCCCGGGCAGCGGCGCCGGCGCGCTGCTGGTGCTGGTGCTGGCCGACGCCCGGCCCGTCCCGCCCGAGGCGCTCACGCTCCTGCAGGGCCTGTGGGCGGTGCTCGTCGCCCACTTCGACCACCGCGCCACCGACGCCACGCCCGACCAGTCGGCGAAGTCGCGCGCGGCGGCCACGGCCCGGGCCCGGGCGATCGCCGAGCTCACCGGCGCCCACAGCGCGGCGCTCACCGCGATCCTCGCCCCGCTGCGCTCGGCGGGCCTCGACGACGCGGCGGCCCGCCGCGCGGCCACCGATCTCGCCGTCACCGCCCTGCTGGACCTGCGCCGCACCGCCGATCTGGACCGTTCCCTCAGCGAGGAGCCGGCCGACGCCGCGTTCGCCCGCCTCACCGAGGAGCTGCGCCCGCTGCTGCGCCACACCCGGGTGCGCCTCGACGTGGCTCCGGCGGCGGAGACGGGCCGTTCCGTGCCCGCCGAGGTCGCCCACACCGCCCGGGAGGCCGTGCGGGCGGCGGTGCTGGTCATGCTCGAGCAGGAGGAGCTCACCCGGGTGCACGTGAGCTGGCGGTTCGCCGGCGACGCCCTGCGCGCGGTGGTCCGCGACGACGGGCCGGGGCTGCTGCCCGCCGACGCCCTCGCCGTCCACCGCACGGCCGACCGGATCACCGCCCTGGGCGGCCACTGCGCCGTCGAGGCCGTCCCGGGCTGGGGCAGCACCGTCACCGTCGACCTTCCCCTGTCCCTGCCCGAACCGGCGGCCGCCGCCGACCCGTTGGAGGGCCTGCACCCGCGCGAGCGGGAGGTCCTGCAGGAGCTGGCCCGGGGGCGGCGCAACCGGGACATCGCCGAGGCGCTGCACATCAGCGAGTCGACTGTGAAGTTCCATGTGGCCAACATCCTGGGCAAGTTGGGCGTCTCCACCCGGGGCGAGGCCGCCGCGCTCGCGCACCGCGCGGGCCTCCCGGCGAACCTCGCGCCGCTGCACGTGGCCTCGTAGGAAGCCCGCAGGACGCCCGCAGGAAGCTCGCAGGGATCACGCAGGAGGGGGCGCCGGGCGCGCTACCGCCGAGCGCCCCGTGTGCGCCCCCCTCGCGACCACGGACGATCCCGAGTTCACCCGGGCGTCGGCCGGTTGTCATTGACATGCCCCGAAATCCCCCGTGACGCTTGACCGACGGTCCGGTCCGCGGCCGATCCAGGCGCTCCGGAGGGGTGGTGGCGTGACGGCGTCGGGAGAGGTCGGGCCCCGGGCGCTCGACGCGGCCATCCTGCGGGTCCGCGGCCGGGCCGGGCACCCGGTGGGCGTCGGGTTCCTGGTCACCGGGGAGTTGGCGCTGACCTGCGCCCATGTGGTCGCCACCGCGCTCGCGCTCGCCCCCGACGAGGCGCCCGGCCCGGACGCGCGCCTCGGCCTCGACCTGCCGCTGCTGCCCGGCGGCGCGCACACCGCCACCGTCGAACGGTGGGCGCCGGAGCGGGACGCGGCCCTGCTGCGCCTGACCCGGCCCCCGGCGGGCGCACGGCCCGTACGGCTGGTGGAAGCCTCCGACGTCTGGGACCACGAGGCCCGCGCCTTCGGCTTCCCCGCCCACCACGGCAGCGGGGTGTGGCACGCCGGGAGGCTCCGGGGCCGCCAGGCGGACGGGCTGGTGCAGCTGGACATCGACCGCGGCGGCGGCTACCAGGTCGCCCCCGGGTTCAGCGGGGGCCCGGTCTGGGACGAGCGGCTGGTCGGCGTGGTCGGCATGATGGCGGCCGCCGAATCCGGTGCCACGGCCGCGAGCTTCCTCATCCCGACCGCCGAACTCCTGCGCGCCTGGCCCGACTTGCGCGACCTCGCCCTGCCGCCCTCCCCCTTCCGCAGCCTGCGCGCCTTCCAGGAGGACGACGCCGGCCTGTTCTTCGGCCGCGACGAGGAGGCCGGGAAGCTCGTCCGGGCGCTGCGCCGCTCCCGGTGGGTGACGGTCGTCGGCGCCTCCGGCTCCGGAAAGTCCTCCCTGGCCCTCGCCGGGGTCGTGCCGCGCTGGCGCTCCGCCGACGGCCTGGCCGTGGTGCTGCGCCCCGGCGGGGGCAGCAGCCCGCTGTCCGCGCTCGCCGGTGCGCTGCTGCCGCTGCTGGAGCCGGACCTCTCGCCGACCGGCCGGCTCGAACGGCTCGGCCCGTTCACCGCCTTCCTCGCCGCGCCGGGCGGACTCGCCGAGGTGCTGGGCCAGTTGGCCCAGCTGCACGGACGGCGGCGCAGGCTGCTCGTGGTCGTCGACCAGTTCGAGGAGCTGTTCGCGCGCGGCGAGGGGGCCGTGGACGAGCTGGCCGGGGTGCTGTTCGGCGCCGAACTCCCGTACGAGGTACGGGTACTGACCACCCTGCGGGCCGACTTCCTGGAGTCCTTCCTCCAGCACCGCCGCCTCGGGCAGCTCTTCCACGCCGACCCCGGCAGCGGCGAGGAGGACCACGAGAGCCTCCTCCTGGGCCCGATGAGCCGGGGGCAGCTGCGCGAGGTGGTCACCGCGCCGGTCGCCGCCGTCGGCTCCGTCGCCTACCAGCCGCACCTCGTCGAGAGCATCCTCGACGACGCCACCGCCGAGGCGGGTGCGCTGCCGCTGCTCGGCTTCACCCTGGAGCAGCTGTGGCAGGGCCAGCGCGGCGGCGTGATGAGCCTGGAGGCGTACGGGGAACTCGGCGGCGTCGGCGGGGCGTTGAGCGCCTACGCCGAGCAGGCGTGGCAGGAGAACGTCCGCCCCGCCGACCAGGACGCCGCCCGCCGGCTGTTCACCCAGCTCGTCCGCGTGCCCCTCGGCTCGGCCGGCGCCACCCGGCGCACCGTCCCCCGCACGGACCTGGGCGAGGAGGAGTGGCGCATCGCCCAACAGCTCGCCACCACCCGGCTGTTGGTCACCGGAAGCCTCGCCGAGGGCACGGAGACCGTCGAACTCGCCCACGACGCCCTGATCACCCACTGGCCCCGGCTGGCCGACTGGGTGGCGCGGGACCGCGCGTTCCTGGACTGGCGGGAGTCGCTGCGGCACGATCGCGACCGCTGGAAGGCGGCGGGCAGGCCCGCCGAACTCCTGCCCACCGACGTCACCCTGGCCGCCTCGCAGCGCTGGGACGAGGAGCGCAAGGGGTACCTGACGCAGGAGGAGCGGGACTTCCTGCGACGGGGCCTGCGCCACCGCCGCTCGCGCCGCAGGCGCCGTACGGCGGTGGCGGCGGTGCTGTGCGTGCTGACGCTGGTGGCGGGGGCGGTCAGCGTCGTGTCCTGGCAGCTGCGGGACGAGGCGGCCCGGCGCACGGCCGTCGTGCACTCCGCGAGCCTCGCCAACGATGCGGCTGCACTGGTGCACAGCGACCCGGGAGTGGCGGCCCAACTGGCCGTCGCCGCGTACCGGTTGTCGCCGACGAAGGAGGCCGCGAGCCAGCTGTACGCCACGCTCCAGACGCCCCTGGACCGGGTCCTCGCGGACACCGGGCACGCGATCAGACGCGTCGCGGCCCAGAAGGACGGGCCGCTCGCGGCGGCCACCGACGCGACCGGGGAGCTGCGCCTGTGGGACCTCGGCGACCCCGGCGCCCCGGTCCTCGACGCGGCCCTCCAGCTGGACCGGGCCTCCGCGATCGCCTTCCTCCCGCACCGCCCGCTGCTGGCCGCCCGGTGCGCCGAGGGGCGCGGCCTGTGCCTGTGGGACCTGGCCGATCCCCGCAGGCCCGTCACCACGGCCGCGCTGCCCAACCCCGACCGGGCACCGACCGGCGACATGACCACCACCGCACTGACCACCGACGCGCAAGGCCGCCTCCTGGCCGCCACCGACAGGGCCGGATACACCACGCTGTGGTCGGTGGCCGACCAGGCGCACCCGCAGCTGATCACGGTCCTGGCCAACCCGAGCAAGGAGCGGGACCCGCTGGCCTCGGTGGCGCTCGCCCCGGACGGCCGCCGGCTCGCCCAGACGGCCTCCGGCGGTTCGACGACCGTCTGGGACATCTCCGCCGGCCCGCCCAGGCGGACGCTCGAGATCCCGGACGGCTTCGACGCGGCGGCCTTCAGCCCCGACGGCACCGTCCTCGCCACCGCCGGTTCCGGCGCGGTGAAGCTGTGGCGGCTGACCGGCCCGGGAACCCCCGCGTCCGTCGAGGTCGGCCAGCCGTGGATCGACCTCACCAACCCCCTGGCCGTCTCCTTCAGCCCCGACGGACGGGAGTTGGCGATCGGCGGGGTCGACAGCGCCAGGCCGAAGGGCGCGCTGTGCCTGGCGAGCGTCGCGCAGCCGGACTGGAACGCGACGCAGCCGATGTCCCGCAGGTGCACCCACGCCTCCTTCGACACCGGCACGCTGACGTACACGGCCTCCGGCGCGATCGTGAGCGGCGACTCGGACGGCGGGGTCAGGCTCTGGCGCCAGCCGCTGCGCCGCTTCGGCCCGATGGACACCTACCAGTCCGCGGGCTGGGCCCTGAGCCGGGACGACCGGCTGCTGGTCGCGTCGATGGCGTCGCCCCGGTCGTCGACGGACATCGGCAAGGTCCTCGGTGTCTGGGCCCTCGACCGGCCCGACGCCCAGGGGCCGGTCGCGACGCTCGACCTCACGGACACCCCGCAGTACGTCGCCTTCGTCACCGCGACCGTCCTGCTGACCGTCGCCCACGACGGCACGGTCACGCTCTGGGACCTGCGGGACCGGGAGCATCCGGCGGCCACCTCGCCGGGCAGGGCCCAGTTCCCCACCTACCACACGGACATCGGCGACTCCATCATCTCCGCCGGGGTCAGCATCGTGGACACGGATCCCCGAAGGCCGCTGCTGGGGGTCCAGTACGGGGGGCGCCTCCACGTGCTCTCGGTCTCGGACGCGGCCACGACCCGTGAACTGGGCTCGCTCCCGCTCGCCGATCCGGCCCACGACACGACCGCCGTCGTCGACGCCCGGACGGCCGTCGTCATCGAGTCGTCCGCGCTCGTCTGGTGGGACATCACCGATCCTTCGCAGCCGGTCCGGACCGGCGCCTCCGCCCTGGGCGACGGGAAGCCGCGGGGGTTCACCGTCTCCAACTCGGGGGTCGTGACCGCGACCATGGGCGAACTGGACGGCGGACGGCTCACGGTGCACTCCGCCGACGGAGGCCGGGTGCGCAGTTCGGCCCAACTGCCCGGGCGCGTGGGAGGCACCATCCAGTCCGGCGACGCCGGACACCTGCTCGCCGCCACCGGCCCCGACGACGGCGGCATCACGCTCTGGGATCTCACGGACCGCGCCCGTCCGCGCCCCCGGGGAGCCGCACTCACCAAACCGGGCGTCGACAAGGCCATCTTCAACCGGGCCGAGACGATGCTCGCCGACTGGCGGCAGGACTTCCGCACCCAGGAGATCCAGCTGTGGGACGTGACCGGCTCCGGCCCTCCCGCGCCCGTCGGAACGCTCGCACCGCTGAGCGAGGGAGAGGGCGGCTCCCCGGCGGCCGCGTTCGCCCACTCCGGCGACCGGCTCCTCGTCCTGATCGCGGGCTCCGCCCGTTTCTACGAGACCGACCCCGCCAGGCTCGCCGACCGCCTCTGCGGCTACACCGGCAGCAGCATCACCGAGGAGCAGTGGCAGCAGTACGCCCCCGGCATCCCGTACCACCGCCCCTGCCCGTAGCGGGTCATCCCGACAGACGCTCCGTCAGGACGGCTTCGGAGGCGGCGAGTTGGGCGTCGGGGACGTCCTCGTGGCCGCCCGGGTTGGCGTGCAGGGTCTTCACCGGGGAGGCGAACGCGCCGTAGAGGTCGAGGGCAGTGGCCCGGGGGACGAAAGTGTCGTCCCACTGGACGAGGAACTCCACCGGCACCGTGACCCGGCCCGCCGCCTCGGTCAGGGAGGCGCCGCCCGTCAGCCCGAACACGGCCGCGGTGAGCCGGGGTTCGGCCGCCGCGAGCGTGATGCCGGGGCTGGAGGCCAGCGACAGCCCCCAGTAGCCGACGGGGCCGAGGCCCTCGTCCTCCCCCGCGAGCGCGTCCAGCACGGCCGCCCACTCGGAGGCGGCCCGCTCCGCGAGCCCGGCGGTGTGCCGCACCACCCAGGCGCTGACCGGGCGGCCCGCCAGCAGCAACTCCCCGACCTCGCCCGCGAACCGCTGGTCGGCGGCCGTGCGCGGGCGCTCCCCGTGCCCGGGCGCGTCCAGGGCCACGGCCGCGCACCCCGCCGCGACGAAGCGCCGGGCCCGCGCGACCACGCCGGCGCCGAGCTTGTGCTGCCCGCCGCCGTGCCCGAGCAGCACCAGCGGCCGTCCGGCCCGTGCCGCGCGGGCGGGCCGCCACAGCACTCCGGGCGCGTCGCCGCAGGTGAAGCGGTCCTGCGTCACCCCGTCCGAGACCGTCCGCTCACCGAACTCCACGATGACTCCCCCTCCGACGTGTTCTCCACCACCCGAACAAGCGCCCACGCACCGTACCCCCTGCCGCCTCGCCTCCGCCCCCGGCCCCCTGCCCGCCCGGCCTGCCGTGCCCTGCCTGCCCCGCCCGAGTGATCCCGCAGCGCGGCCCCGTCCGTGGCACAGGGCAGAGCCCGGCGGATCCGGAGTAAGCGCTTTCCCGCGCTCCTGGGCTCTATAGGGGCGAGGAGGTGCTCATGGGAGATTCGAAGATCGGCCGGGACGAGGAGTTCCAGGCGTTCATCACCGCAAGCTGGCCACGGCTGCTGCGGACGGCCTACCTGCTGGCCGGTGAACAGTACGCGGCCGAGGACCTCGTCCAGTCCACGGCCGAGAAGGCCTGCGCGGCCTGGTCGAGGGTGCGACGGGCGGACGATCCGCACGCGTACGTGCGGCGCATCCTGGTGAACCAGTTCGCGCGCCGCACCCGGCGCCGCCCGCCGGAGCTGCTGGTGCCGGCGGTGCCGGACACGGCGTCGGCGGAGGACGGCTTCGCGCGCTCGGACCAGCGCGGGGCGCTGCTCGCCGCGCTGGCGACGCTGCCGCCGCGCCAGCGGCAGGCGGTGGTGCTGCGGCACTGGGAGGACCTGAGCGACAGCCAGGCCGCCGCGGCGATGGGCTGCTCGGTGGGCGCGGTGCGCAGCCACGCGGCGAAGGGCATCGCCAAGCTCCGCCAGGTGACGACGCTGGTGGAACTCAAGGACACGACGCACATCGGAGGTGCGGTATGACCGGGAACGACGCGCAGGACAGGGACATCTGGCTGGGCCTGGGCCTGGCGGAGGCGGCTTCCGAGGCGAAGGTCGGCCCGGTGCCGATGGCGGACATCATGGCGGGCGGCCGCCGCATCCGCCACCGCCGCCGTACGGTGGTCGGCGCGCTGGCGCTGGCCTCGGCGGTGGCGCTGGGCGGCGGCGCGCTGACGCAGCTGCACCCGGCCCCGGTGGCCTCGGCGGCGAGCGGCGGACCGGACACGGCGGCGGCGCTCGGCCCGGCTTCGGCGCCGACCAAGGCCGCGACGGCCCCCACGGCGAAGGACCCGCTCAAGCCGCAGCGGGTGCTGCTCACGGAGGGCACCACGAACGGCAAGTCGTGGAAGGTGTGGCGGGCGCTGTGGCCGCTCGCGCCCAAGGAGCGGGCGTACGAGCAGGCGCTGGCGGTCTGGCAGGAGCGCAGCGCGTACAACCCGAACGCGACCAAGCCGACCGAGGCGTACGTCCAGCAGTACTGGCAGCCCGATCGCGACGTGACGAACGACTACGTCGAGGTGGACGGCGTGCGCCAGAGCCACGACGGCCAGGGCGACCTCCCCGCGGCCGGGCACGTCCTGCCGCAGATGACGGCCCAGACGACGTTCGGTGCCGGCATGCTCGGCCACTGGAGCAAGGAGGACCCGGGCCCGTTCTTCCCGGCCGAGATCGGTACGGTCAGCCTCGGGCCGGCCGTCGACAAGGTCGTCGTCAGCTGGTCCGACGGTACGAAGAGCGAGCCGAAGCCCGTGACGGTCGGCGACTCCCCGATCCGCGTGATCGCCATGGGCCAGCCCGAGGGCAAGCGGGCGACGCTCTGGCAGTTCTTCGACCGCGACGGCAACAAGCTCCCCAACGAGGGCATCAAGCTGTTCGGCTGACCGTACGCGCCACCGGGCGCCGGCCCCCGTGCACGGGGGCCGGCGCCCGGCCTTCTTCCGCCGCTGCGGCTACTCGTCCTGGTCGAGGTCCGGCTCCGCCGCGTGCCGGGCCGCGAGCAGCCGGGCCATCGTGCGCAGCCGCTCGAAGTAGGAGCGGCCCTCCGGGTCGGTGATCTGCGGCACCACCGTCTCGAGTTCGGCCCCGCAGGTGCGCAGCGCCGCGAGGTCGGGGTGGTCGAGGCCCCGGTTGAGTTCGGTCCGGACCAGGCCCGCCACCGCGAAGTCCAGGTACACCAGGTCCACGCCGTCGATCTCCACGCGCCGCAGGCCCTCGGGGAACGGCAGCGGCAGGTGTTGCTCCCAGAGTTCGGCCAGTTCGACGTCCGAGGGGGTGGCGGCGGGCAGTGTGGTCTTCATCCCTCCAGTCTCCCGGCCGCGGCGGTCCGGCACCAAACACATTCGCCCTGCGTCGCCGACCTGCTCGGGCAGGGCCCAGGAGAGGGCCTAGCGTTCGAGGACCAGGCGGGCCGCCGCCTCCGCGCCGTCGGTGCGGACCAGGGCCGCCGCCTCGCGGGCCCGGTCGCGGGCCGGTGCGGCGAGGGCCGTGCCGAGGGCGGCGGCGAGGGAGTCGACGGTCGCGGTCGGTCCGTCGTGGGCCGCGCCGATGCCGAGTTCGGCCACGCGGCGCGCCCAGTACGGCTGGTCGACGATCTGCGGCACGACGACCTGCGGTGTGCCGGCGATCGTGGCGGCGGTGGTGGTGCCGGCGCCGCCGTGGTGGACGAGGGCGGCGCAACGCGGGAACAGCGCCTGCTGGTTGACCTCGCCGACGACGAAGCAGTCCGCCGCCTCGTCGGCGCCGGTGAGTCCGGCCCAGCCCCGGGCGAGGACGATCCGCCGGCCCTGGGCGCGGACGGCGGCGAGGGCGACCTCGGCGGCGTCCGGGGCGCCGGGCAGCGGCATGCTGCCGTAGCCGACGTACACGGGTGCCTCACCGGCGTCGAGGAAGGCCGACAGCCCGTCGGGCAGCGGGCGTTCGTCCGGCAGCAGCCAGGCGCCGGTCTGCCGGACGGCGAGCTCCGAGCCCTGCGGCCAGGGGTCGAGGACGGGGTCGGTGGCGAGCCAGGGGCTCCGGCCGTTCACGTGGTCGCGGACGTTGTCGACGGCCGGCAGCCCGGCGGCGGCCCGTGCGCCGTTGACCGCCTCGCCGAACAGCGTGTTCATGGTGGCGATGTTGAGGTCCCACAACTCCCGGACGTCGGTGACCTCCGGCGGGTAGGGCAGCATCGGGTACTCGAAGGGCCGGTGGTGCGGGGAGGGCAGCGCGGTCGGCTGGAGCGCGGCGTGGTGGAAGCGGGCGCCCGCCCGCTCGGCCGCCGCCTGCGCGCCGGCCACGGTGGGGAACAGTCCGGTGGCGACCACCACGTCACCGGGCCCGGCCAGCGAGGAGACGGCCTCCTGGAACCGGCCGGCCAGCACCGCCGCCCGGCTCGGGATGTCGCCCTTCACCGGCAGCTTCCCGGTCACCAGCGCCCGGACGGACTCGCCGACCGGCACCGTCTCCACGCCGAGCGCCCCGAGGAAGCGCGCGTGCTCCTCGTCGGGCGGCGCGCACACGGTCACCGGGACGCCGTGGGCCCGCAGCCGCAGCGCGAGCGCGGCCAGGGGCTGGACGTCGCCGCGCGAGCCGTACGTGGAAAGGATCACCTGCATGTGGTGGGTCTCCGCAATCTTCGGGTTCCGCCGTCGAGTTGCAGATTCTCACTGCTCAGGGGGGCCTTGCGGCAAGGCCCCCCGTGCGCTATACGTTGAGAGTGGCGAGGAGTGGGGCACACCTCCTGCGCCCGTCCAGGCGCAGCGGGTGCAGGCTGAACCGGCCGAAGCCCACGTCGACGAGCCAGGGCTCCTCCAGGTCGACGCGCAGGGCGAGGTGGTCGAAGGGCGGCCCGGGCCGCTCCCCGTCGAAGACGCGGCCGGAGAGCAGGCTCACCCGGTAGCCGAGGGAGCGCAGCAACTCGGCGAAGGCGCCGTTGAGTTCGTAGCAGAACCCGCCCCGGCGGCGCTCCACGACCTTGGCCACCAGCGCCGCCGGGTCCAGGACGATCGCCTCGCCGAGGTGGATGCTCAGGTTCTCGAAGGGCACGGCCCGCAGGTGCGCCTCCTGTAGCCGGGCGAGGTTCCCGGCGGTGGGCTCGCCGGGCCGCGCCACGCCGATCCGGTCCAGGTACGCCTTCTGCTGATCCATGCGGCCATTCCACCCGGTGGCGGCGGGCCCGGGCCATCGGTCCTTGGTCGTAGGGCGTGTCTGACCGCCCTTCCAGGCAGCCCGTCAGCGGCCAGCCGTCAGCCGTCAGCCGTCAGCCGTCCAGGAAGCCGGTGAGCAGCTTGCGGACGGCGGCCGGTTCGTCGATCCAGGGCCAGTGCCCGCAGCCGGGCAGCACCTCCAGGCGCCCGGCCCGGTAGGCCGAGGCGACGCGGCGGGCCGTCCCGAGGCCGCCCACGCCGTCCTCGGCGCCGGCGATCACCAGGACGGGGTGGGGCAGGGCGGCCCGGCGGGCGGTCTCCCGGGCCGGGTCGGGTCGGACGTAGAACGCCTCGCGCAGCCAGGACGGCGGCTGCGGGTAGGCGGCGTCGGCCTCGAAGTGGCGGCGGGCCTCCTCCGTCCAGCGGCCGTAGAGCCAGGGCTCGGCGCCGGCCGCCGACGCCTCGGCGGCGCCCGGCTCCTGGGCCCGGCGGGCCCGGATCGCGTCCACCTCGGCCTGGTCGATCTCCCGGGCGACCAGGCCCGCGGGGGTGATCAGGACGAGGCGGCCCACCCGCTGCGGGTGGTCGGCGGCGTACGCCTGGACGGTGAGGGAGCCGGCGGAGTGGCCGAGCAGGTCCAGGCGTTCGGCGCCCAGGTGCAGCCGCAGCGCCTCGAGGTCGCGGGACTGCTCGGGGAAGGCGCAACTGGCCTGCTCCGCGGGCGTTTCGGAGCGGCCGGCGGCCCGGGCGTCCAGCATCACGAGGGTGTGGGTGCCGGCCAGCCACCCGAGCCCGTCGAGGTCCCGGACGTCCGCCCCGGGCCCGCCGGCCAGGCAGACGAGCACGGGGCCGCCGCCCGTCACCGTGTAGTGCAGCTTCGTTCCGTCGTGGGAGGTGAAGTGAGGCATCCGCCCATCCTCGCAGACGCTTTGGCGCCGCGAGGAGCCGCTCAGGGCGCGTCAGGCGTCGAAGCCCGTCGGATGTGGAAGCCCCTCAGGCGTCGAAGCCGGTGGCCCGGGAGCGCTTCTCCCAGGCGAGGACGTCCTCGCGGACCTGGTCGAGGTGGCCGAGGACGCCGTCGACCCCGTCCTCGCCGAGGGGCAGCCGCAGCGGGGTGTGCTCGGCGTCCAGTGCGGCCAGGATGACCGCCGCGGCCTTCCGCGGGTCGCCGGGCTGGGCGCCGTCCCCGCCGGAGACGAACGCGCGGGTCTCGGCGACGCGGGAGTAGAGCCCGGTGTCCCCGCTGACCCCGGCGCGGCCGGTGTCGAACAGCGAGGTCCGGAAGGCGCCCGGCTCCACGATGAGCACCTTGACGCCGAACTCCCGCACCTCGTCGGCGAGCGCCTCGGAGAGGCCCTCCAGGGCGAACTTCGTGCCGCTGTAGGCGCCGAAGCCCGCGAAGGACAGCTGGCCGCCCACGCTGCTCATCTGCACGATCGCGCCCGAGCGCCGCTCCCGCATGTGCGGCAGCACGGCCCGGGTGAGAGCCGCCGGGCCGAAGACGTGCACGTCGAAGAGGGCGCGCAGCTCCGCGTCGGAGGTCTCCTCGACGGCGCCGACGTGCGTGCGGCCCGCGTTGTTGACCAGCACGTCGATCCGCCCGTGCCGGGCCAGGACGTCCTGGACGGCGCCCTCGATCGCGGCGGTGTCGGTGACGTCCAGGCGCAGCGCCTCCACCTGGTCGGGGTGGGCGGCCCGCAGGTCGTCCAGGGCGGCCGGGTTGCGGGCCGCGCCGATCACCACGTCACCGGCGGCGACGGCCGCCTCCAGGATCGCCCGACCGAAACCACTGCTCGCCCCGGTGACCAGCCACACCTTGTTCACGGCAACTCCCTTTGCTCGGTGATCTCCTGACACCGATCATGCTGCCGCCGAATCGCCTTGCCCGTCCAAGACCCGTGGTGATAGCCAACGGTCATGACCATGGACGTCCACGGGCGCGACCTGCGCTACTTCCTCGCCGTCGCCGAGGAGCTGCACTTCACCCGCGCCGCCGAGCGGCTGTACGTGTCGCAGCCCGCGCTCAGCAAGCAGATCCGGGCACTGGAGCGGCGGTTGGGCGTGGAGCTGTTCCGCCGCGACCGGCACGCGGTGGCGCTGACGGCCGCCGGCGCGGCCCTGCTGCCGCACGCGGGCCGGGTGCTGGCCGCCTGGGAGGAGGGCGCGGCGGCGGTGGAGGCGGCCAAGGCGGAGCAGCGCAGCACGCTGGTGGTGGGCATGAGCACCAGCCCGGCCCGCGGGGGCCTGCTCCCCGCCGTCCGCTCCCGCTTCGGCGCCGAGCACCCGCAGACCGTCACCCGGCTGCGGCAGGTGAGCTGGGAGGACCCGACGGCCGGTCTGGCGCAGGGCCTGGCGGACGTCGCCTTCGTCTGGCTGCCGCTGCCGGACGAAGAACGCTACGACTGGACGGTGGTCGCCGAGGAGCCCCGCCTGATCGCGCTGCCGGCGGCGCACCCGCTGGCCGCCCGCGCCGAGATCGACTTCGCCGACCTGCTCGACGAGCCCTTCCTCGCCCTGCCGCCGAGCGCGGGCCCGCTGCGCGACCACTGGCTGGCCCTGGACGCCCGGGGCGGGCGTCCGCCGCGCGTCGGCGCCGAGATCGCGGGCACGGAGGAGACGTACGAGGCGCTGATCGCGGGCCTGGGCGTCTGCCTGGTGGCGGAGGGCAACGCGGCGCTGCTCGCCCTGGGCGGGGTGGTCACCCGCCCGGTCCGGGGCGTGGGCGGCAGCCGCTACGTCCTGGCCTGGCGCCGGGAGGACGGGGAGCGGCCGCTGGTGCGGGCGTACGCGCGGGCGTGCCGGGCGACGGTCGGCGGATAGGGCGTGTCCTTCGGGTCGCTGCGCGAATCCTTTTCGGCGGCCCGTGCCTCTTATGGGCATGTCATGAGCGGGCATGTCGCGAGCGGGCATGTCGTGAGCGCACCGGTGGAGACCGGGCGCGGAATGCGGAGGACGCGGCGCAGGAGGCCCTGATCATCCTGTACCGCAGGATCGGGAGGCTGCGGGCCTCCGGCGCCCCGGCGTCCTGGACGTTCCGGATCGTGCGCAACGAGTCCCCGCCGACCGGACCGCAGCCAAGGTCGGCTCGCTCAGCGTGCCGGAGCGGACGGGCTGAGCCGGTGGGGCATGTTCCACCCCTCGGCGAGGGCCGAGGGGTGGACGTTGTGCCCGCCGCCGAAGTACTCGCAGAACTTCATGATCAGCGGGTCCCAGCCGAACGGGTCCACGTGGTGCGTCCCCGGCAGCACCAGGTCCTCCTCGACGTGGACGCGCTGCACCTCCACCTCGAAGGCGGTCAGCTTCTGGTCGCTGACGAACGCGTGCGCCGCGACCACCGTGCACTCCAGCTGGATCGGGCACTCCGCCACCCTGGGGGCCGCGACCGTCTCCGACGCCTGGGCCGTCAGCCCGGCGGCCCCGAACTTGTCCGGCTCGTAGCGGTAGCCCCGCTCCAGCCTGGTCTGCGACAGCACCGGGTTCCCCGTGGTGAGCGCGATCCGGTCCACGGCGTCCACCATCTCCGAGGACGGCAGGTTGAGCACGCACTCCCCCGCCCGCAGCAGGTTCTCCGCCGTCCGGCTGCTGTTGCCCAGCCCGATCGTCCCGGACCGCCCCAGCCACCAGACGGAGGAGTTCGGGGCGAGGTTCGGGCTCCCGTCCTCGTTGAGCGAGCTGATCAGGACCACCGGCGTACCGAAGTACAGCACCTTGAGCCCGGGCACGACGTGCATGGGGGAACACCTTCCGCAGAACGTGGACGAACGGGCCCGCGTTCACCGACCGCGAGCCGTCACCGACTCTGCCCGCGCCCGCCGGGGTGCCGCTGGCGGTAATCCGACCTCGCGTTCCCGGTCCCGGCCGCCGATGCCGGGGAAGGCCGGGAGAGGCCGGGGGAGGCCAGGGTCGGCCTTGGCGAATTCCGGCCACTGTCCGCACACGGACCGGCAGTTGCCCTACTGTCGTGCTCGCCCGAGATCGACCGCGTCAGCCCGTCCGAGGAGTCCCATGGCCGACACCGTCACGTCCCTCGCCTCCCACCTGCACGAGATCCTGGTGGCCGAACTGAGCAGCGCCCCGGTGGCCGCCGCGATACCCGGGCAGGGGGCGTTCGCCGACATCGCGCGGGCCTTCCTCGGGGCGCCGCAGGGCGTGGACGTGGCGGCCGGGCTGCGGGACGTGATCGCCCGGGCCTCCGTCCTCGGGCCGGACGCGGCCTGGCTGGTGGCCGCCGGGCACAGCGGGCTCTCGGGGCTGGCGTTCAAGGCGCGGCAGACCGACGCGATGCTGTACCACCTCGACCAGGCCGTCACGTACGGGTTCAACGACTGCCTGGCGCTCCACGCCCAGCCGCTGCGCGCCTTCCACCAGGACCCGCGGTTCCGGGCGAGCTACCAGCGCATCCGCATCACCCTCGCGGACCTCGACGAGATCACCTGGGCGCACCGGGAGCTGGTGCTCATGTCGCGGGACGCGAGCCGGGCGGCCGTCGACAACGTCGGCCGCCGTGACACCGGCATCTCGGCCCTCCCCCAGGCGCCGCTGCCGACCCGGGTGCCCGACACCGCCGGCGTGCTGATCACCCGGGTCGAACTCTCCGCCGCGCAGACCGCGTTGCAGCGGGCGGCGATCAAGGCGGAGACCAGCCGGGCCTCCGGGAACGTCTCGCTCAGCCTCGTCAGCGACGACTGGGACTACGCCGGTGCCCGCCGCGACGCCTGGCGCGCCGACGAGCTCGACACCTACCGCCAACAGGCTTCCGCGGCGCGGGCGTTCGTGGAGCGGCCGGGGGTGAGCACGCTGGTCATCCCGTGCCCGCCGCTGGGCTCGCTGGCCCATCCGGCGGGCTGAGCGGCGGGCGGGGCTCCCCCGTACGGGCGAGGCGGTGAATCACCGGCGTCGGCGATCCGCGACCAGGCGGGCGCTCGGCAGGATCTTCCCTGTCGAAGTCGAAGCGGTCGAGGCGGTCGAAGCCGTCGAAGCCGTCGAAGCCGCCGACACCGACGAAGCCCGAAGTCAGCGCCCCGCCAAGGAGACCAGCCGCCGTGAACCGCCGCCGCACCGCCCGCCTCGCCACCGTCCTGCTCGCCGCCGCCTCCTCCCTGCTGCCGCTCTCCGCACCGGCGTTCGCCTCCCCGGCTGCCGCCCCCGGCGTCACCGACCGGGCCGCGCTGCAGAAGGCGCTGGACGAGGTGGTCGCGGACGGCGTGCCCGGGGCCGTCGTCGAGGTGCGGGACGCCCGCGGCGTCTTCCGTACGGGCAGCGGCGTCGCCGACCTGGCGAGCGGCCGCCCCGCCAAGCCCGGGGAGCGGTTCCGGGCGGGCAGCGTCACCAAGAGCTTCGTCTCCACCGTCGTCCTGCAGCTGGTCGACGAGGGCCGCCTCGGGCTGGACGACCCGATCGAGAGCGAGCTGCCGGGCCTGGTCCCGAACGGCGAGCACATCACGGTGCGCCAACTGCTGGGCCACACCAGTGGCCTGTACGACTTCACCGACGAGCTGCGCAAGCGCCCCGACCCGATCCGCGGCGCGCGGACCGCCACCTACACGCCGCTCGAGCTGGTCGCGATGTCCACCGCGCACGGCCCGCTGTTCGCGCCCGGCACGTCCTGGTCGTACAGCAACACCAACTACACCGTGCTCGGCCTGCTGGTCGAGCGCCTGACCGGCCGCCCGCTCGGCGAGGAGATCGGCCGCCGCATCCTGCGCCCGCTGCACCTGACGAACACCTCCTACGCCACCACCGCCCAGCTCACCGGCCCCCACCTGAACGGCTACGAGTGGCTGGACGGCCCGGACGCCGCCCCCACCGACCTGACCGTCTTCAACCCCGCCATCCTCTGGGGCTCCGGCGCGATGATCTCCACCACCGCCGACCTCGACCGCTTCTACCGCGCCCTCCTCGGCGGCGACCTCCTGCCCGCCGCCCTACTCGCCCAGATGCGGGACGGACGCACCATCGGCACCGACGGCCGCGCCTACGGCCTGGGCCTGGAGTCCCGCACCTACTGCCCGAACACCCCCGCCTGGGGCCACACCGGCAGCGTCCCCGGCTACGAGACCTTCAGCTTCACGACGGCGGACGGGAAGCGGCAGGTCACCCTCTCCCTCAACCGCAACCTCACCGCCACCCCGCAGACCGACGCGGCGATCAACCGCGTCCTCACCGCGGGTCTGTGCTGACCGCAGGCCGGGCCGGGCCGCGCAGGGGGAGGGTGCGGCGGTAGACGACGCTGGTGGTGGTGCTGCCGAAACCCGCGAGTTCGTCGACGAGGGTCTCCAGGTGTTCCATCGAGGTGGCGGCGATCTTGAGGGTGTAGCAGTCGTCGCCGGTGGTGCGCAGGCACTCGAGGATCTCGCGGCGTTCGGCGAGCAGGCGGCGCAGCGGGTCGTGGCGGTTGCCGGGGTACTTGAGGCGGACGACGGCGAGGACGGGGTAGCCGACCTTCGAGAGGTCGACGGTGGCGTGGTAGCCGGTGATGACGCCGGCGGACTCCAGGTTCCTCACCCGTTCGGTGGTGGCGGAGGGGCTGAGGTTGACGCGCCGGCCCAGTTCGCTGAGGGAGATCCGGGCCTCCTGCTGGAGCTGTTCGAGGATCGCCCAGTCGGTGTCGTCCAGGGCCGGAACGGGGGCCTGGGAGGGATTCACGGTCATGGCAGGAATCTACCGGGGATTCCCCTGCACGACCCCGCGATCACCAGGAGGAATCCGTTCCGCCTGCCATGATCACGGGGATAGCCTCCTCGGCATGCACCTTGGCGTCAACGTCCCGAACTTCGGGCCCGGCACCGACCCCGGACTGCTGCGCGACTGGGCGCGGGTGGTGGAGGGCCTCGGCTACGACCTGCTCATGCTCTCCGACCACGTCGCGATCACCCCGGACGTGGCGGTGCGCTACCCGGAGCCGTTCTACGAGCCGTTCACCGCGCTGTCCTGGCTGGCCGGTGTCACCGGCACGATCCGGCTCGGCACGACCGTCCTGATCGTCCCCTACCGGCACCCGCTGCTGATCGCCCGGATGGCGGGCAACCTGCAGCGCCTCAGCGGGGGCCGGCTCGTCCTCGGCGTGGGCGTCGGCTGGGCGCGGCAGGAGTTCGACGCGCTCGGCGTGCCGTACGCCCGGCGCGGGCGGATCACCGACGAGCACCTCACCGCCGTCCAGGACGCGTGGTCCGAGGAGACGGGCCTGCCGCACGTGCCGCTCTGGGTGGGCGGGCACAGCCCGGCGGCCCTGCGGCGGGTCGTGCGGTTCGGCGACGCCTGGCACCCGCTGCGGCTGTCCCTGGAGCAGATGCGCGGGATCCTGGCCGAGCACGAGCTGCCGGGATTCGCGCCGCGCCTCGCGTTCCGGCTCACCGACGCCCCGGTGGACGACCCGGAGCGGCCGGCCGGCGTCGGCAGTCTCGATCAGGTCCTCGCCGACCTGCACCGGCTGCGCGAACTCGGCGCCGCCACCGTCGTCCTCGACCCGTACCACGGCGACCCCGACGAGACCCTCCGGCCCGAGCGGCCCTGGCGGGACCTCGCCGAGGTGGCCGCCCACTGGAAGGCAGCATCGTGATCACCACCGCCGACGAGATCCTCCTGCGCCGCGCCGTCGCCGTCGCGGCCGCCGCCGTCGACGAGGGCGACGCCCCGTACGGCTCGCTGCTCGCCGCGGCGGACGGCACCATCCTCGCCGAGGCCCACAACACCGTGCGGCGCGACGACGACATCACCGCCCACCCCGAGCTCAAGCTCGCCCGCTGGGCCGCCCGCGTCCTCGCCCCGGGGGCGGCCGCCTCCGTGACGATGTACACCAGCTGCCAGCCCTGCGGCATGTGCGAAGGGGCGCTGGTGCGTTCGGGCATCGGGCGGGTGGTGTACGCGCTGGCGACGGAGCAACTCGTCGCCCTGAACCCGGAGTCGGGCGCCTGGCCGGTGGTGGCGCAGGACGGGCCCGCGCTGTTCGAGGAGGCGCGGGTGCCCATCGAGCGGTACTACCACGGGGGTTGACGGGCGCTGCCGTGGTCCCGCCCTCCGGAGGGGAAGGGCGGGGCGCGTCAGCTCGCGGGTTGGCCGCGCTCTCCGGGTGCGCCGGGTGCGCCGGGTTCGACGGGTGCGCCGAGGGCGGCGCGGGCGAGCCGGGTGACGGCCGGGACGGCGGCCTCGATGGACCCGATGGCCTCGATGGACCCGAGGGACGGGCTCTCGGGAGCCGCCGACGGGGATTCGGACGCGAGGGCGTCGAAGGTTTCGAAGGAGGTCAGGATGTGCAGCAGTGCGGCGGCGTCGGACGGGGCGCCCGGCAGCCGGCCGGCGAGGACGGCGGCGCCCTGGCGGCGGCGGGCGTCGCGCTCGGCGATGACCCGGCCCACCTCCTCGTCGAGGGCGCCGAGGGCGCGCAGTCGTCGGGTGCAGGCCGGGTCGACCGACCAGAAGCCGGCCATGACCTCGACGAAGCGGTCCACCGCCGTCCAGGGGTCGGGGTGCCCGAACGCCTCGGCGAGGCGGGCCATGCCGCCCTCGGCGGCGAGGGCGTCGCAGAGGGCCTCCAGGAGTCCCGTCTTGGACTTGTACTGGTAGTAGACGGTCGCGCGGGCGACGTCGGCGCGGCGGGCGACGGCGTCGAGGGAGAGGGCCCCGCTCTCGGTGAGCTGGGCCCTCGCGGCCGCGACGATCCGGGCCCTGGTCTCGTCGACCTCGGCCTGCCGCTGTCCCATCCGGTACGACCGGGGGCTCATCCCGTCCTCCTCCGCCCTGCCACCACGTGTGCGTCGTGCGTCCTGCGTCGGAAGTATCCCCGATCGCGCCCTCGGGGCGCGTCACGGCCGGTGGTGCCGGTGGTGCGCGATCACATGATGACCCGGCCGCCGCTGACGTCCAGGGTCTGGCCGGTGATCCAGGAGGACGCCTCGGAGGCCAGGAAGAGCGTGGCCTCGGCGATGTCCTCGGGCTCGCCGAGCCGCCCGAGCGGGTGCGCGGCGGCCACGGCCGCCTGCACCTCGGGCGGCATCCGCTCGGCGGTGATCTCCGTGCGGACGGCGCCGGGCGCGATCGCGTTGACCCGCACGCCCCGGCCGGCGACCTCCAGGGCCAGGTGGCGGGTGAACATCAGCACCCCCGCCTTGGCGGCCGCGTAGGCGGCGGAGGAGCCGCCGGGCAGCCGTCCGGCCGTCGAGGCCATGGTGACGATCGAGCCGGCGCCGCGTTCCAGCAGGCCCGGCAGGAACGCGTGGACGGTGAGGAAGGTGGCGTGGAGGTTGCCGTCCACCACCGAGCGCCAGTGCTCCTCCGTCTCCCGGACGGTGGGCACGGGGTAGCCGTTGCCCCCGGCGAAGGCGGCGAGGACGTCGACCGGGCCGAGTTCGTCCTCGATCCGCTCGACGGCGGCGGCGAGGGCCGCCGCGTCGGTGCAGTCGGCGACCAGGCCGAGGGCCTTGGTGCCCCCGAGTCCGTGCAGCTCGGCGGCGACGGCTGCGAGCGCCTCCTCGTCGCGGCCGAGGACGGCGACGACGGCTCCCTGGCGGGCGAAGGCGCGTGCGGTCTCCGCGCCGATACCCCGGCTTCCCCCGGTGACGACGACGACCTTGCCGGCCAGGTCGGTGTGCTGAACTCCCATGTGCGTTCGCTCCTTCGGGCTTGCGCTGGCTGTCCGCTACTGGTTCTCTGTGGTGCAACTGATTCATTCATACAGTGCGTCTGAATGAATCACAAGCCATGCAGCCCATCGCAGACCCACCGCAGGAGGACACGATGAAGATCGCCGTCGTCGGCGCCACCGGACGCACCGGCCGCCTGGTCGTCGACCTCGCCCTCGCCGCCGGACACACCGTCACCGCCGTCGCCCGGGATCCCTCCAAGGTCCCGGCCTTCACCCACGGCACCCCGCTCACCGCCCGCGCCGACGTCGCCCAACCCGGTTCCCTGCACGAGGCGTTGGCCGGACAGGACGCCGTCGTCGCCGCACTCGGCACGGCCGGGCGCGGAGCGACCACCGTCTTCTCCGACGGCGCACGGGAGTTGACCGCCGCCTGCGCCTCGGGCGACGTCCGGCACCTGGTCGCGATGAGCTCGGCCGGACTGGACACCTCCCGACTGCCCTTCGCCCAGCGGCTGGTGACCACCCTCGTCGTCGACCGGCTGTACCGGGAGATCCACCACGACCTCGCCCGGATGGAGGCCCTGCTCGCCGAGTCCGGCACCCCGTGGACGGTCGTGCGCGTGCCCATGCTCAAGGACGGGCCCGCGTCCGCCCACCCGCAGGTCGCGTACGACCGCCCGCTCCCCCGCGCCGGCACCGCCGCCCGCGCCACGGTGGCCGCGTGGATCCTCGGCCACCTGGGCGACGCGGAGACGTTCGGGAGGCTGGTGCACCTCTCCGACGGGTGATCGAACGTGCCCCTGACAGGTCCTGCTACAGAACGGCAACAGGTGGGGCAGGGCCTGGTCAGGCGGCTCGCGGCACCGGCATTCTTCACAACGGCAGCGCGAACCGTCCACCGCTGCCTCACCCCGCCTCCAGGAGTGCGCCGATGTACGAGCAGCCCGGCATGCCGCCCTCGGACCCCCGCAGACACACCACGCCCGTGCCTCCCGCACCGCCCGCACCTCCGACCGCGCCGGGATACGCGCCGGGATTCACACCGGCCCCCGGGTACTACGCGCCGCCGCCCCCACCGCCCAGGCCCTCGCGGACGTGGCTGTGGGTCACGCTCGGTGTGGCGGGCGGGGCACTGGTGGTCGGCACCGGCGCGTTCGCGCTCTCCGGCTCCGACGGGGACGGCGGCTCCAGGACCGCTAACGCGGCGCCGGTGGCGGGGAGTTCGGGAGGGGGTGCCGCACCCGCCGCCGGTGGCGCGGGCGGGAACGCCGGGGCGGGTAAGCCGCTGATGCGCTTACGGCTCCCGTCCGCGTTCCAGGGGCTGACGCGCAAGGACGACTACCCCGGGGTCGCCGACCTGCAGAAGATCGCGCAGGACGACTCCCCGGGTTCCGAGGTGAGGTTCACCGCCTATGTCGGCGGCCAGTTCGGCGAGTTGTACATGTCCGCGCTGACGGCCTCCCAGGATCACCCGTTCACCGAGGCGGAGCGCGGGCAGCAGTTGGCGGACGCCTTCCGCGTGAACCCGCTGAGTGACGTGAAGACCGTCCGGGGGCCGGTCCAGACCCTCGATCCCGGCCCGGCCGGTGGCAACCTCCAGTGCGCGACGTCGATCTCGACCCGCAGTCAGCCCGACGCCCTGGGGAACCGGGTGTACAGCGACGTGCAGTGCGTGCTGCTGGGCGTCAACACGGAGATCCGCATCGGTGAGAGCGAGGCGCTGTCCGGGATGAACATCTCCAAGGTCGCCGACGACCTCCGGAAGTTCCGGGCGGCGGCCGAGGTCTCGCGCTGACCCCGGCCGCCGCCCCGGCTCAGGCTGCCCGGCTCAGGCCGCCCGGTGCAGGACCAGGGGCAGGGTGCCGGACTCCTGGACGGCGGTGGTGAGCGAGGGACCGGCGGCGCAGCCGGTGGCGACCCAGGGCCGGGGGCCTTCGGTGTCGGCGTCGAGGACGGGCGCGGGGTGGCACTACGGAAGTAGTGGCACTACATCCGTAGTCACAGCGCGCGGGGAGGCGCCACCCGGGGATCGTCCCCCGCCGAGACCACCGCGCCGGCCGCCGCCCGCGTGCTCGCCGCCCAGGCCGTCACGTCTTCCGCCGACATGTAGGAGAGGCAGGAGGTGCAGTCCACCTCCAGGTAGTGCGCCGCGAACCCCCACTCGGTCTCGGTGGCGTCCGCCTCCGCGTCGCACCGGAAGTTCCCGACCAGTTCCTCCGGCACCAGCGCCCCGGTCGCCACGCGCTCGGCCGTCTCCCACACGTGGCAGCGCCAGGAGAGCCCGCACCCCGGCTCGGGGAGGCCCAGTTCGGCCAGTGCCGTACTCAGCAGGTCGATCAGTTCGGCCGGAGCCTCGTTGCGGGCCCGCCCGGCGAGGTCGCACAGGGCGGGCGAGTCCTCACCGGCGGCAAGCAGGTCGGCGGCGGCCATCGGCAGGTCTTCGGGCATCACCTGGCCGGCTCCGTGTCGCCAGGCCAGGGTGTAGACGGGGTCCATCCCGTCATCCTTTCGCACGCCAAACCCCACGGACGAGCGGTTTTCACACCGGCCGCACCCGTGCCCTCAACAGGCAGAACTCGTTCCCCTCCGGGTCGGCGAGGACGTGCCACGACTCCTCGCCGCTCTGCCCGACGTCCACGGGCACGGCGCCGAGGGCGAGCAGCCGCGCCAGTTCCGCCTCCTGGTCCCGGTCGGTGGGGCTGACGTCCAGGTGCAGCCGGAGCTTGCCGGCCCGGCGCGGGTCGGCGCTGGGGCTGATGACGACGGTGGGCAGCGGCCCGCCGAACCCGACGCCGGGCGGGCCGAGTTCGATGCTCCCGTCCTCCTCGCGGCCGACCTCGACGTAGCCGAGGACGGCGGCCCAGAAGACGGCCAGGCCCTCGGCGTCGGCGGCGTCGACGACCAATTCGCTGATGCGGCATGCCATGCCGGGCAGTCTAGGCCGCCCGTACGGAACGAGGATGCGTCCCGTACGGACGGCCCCGCGGGATCAGCCCGCCGTGACGGCCGTCGGTGTGCCGCCGGTGACGCGCAGCAGTTCGCCGTACGTCAGCGGCACCACGGTGTGCGGGTGTCCGGCGGCGGCCCAGAGGACCTCGTACCGTTCCAGCGCGGTGTCGACGACGGTGCGCAGCGGTGCCGGGTGCCCGGTGGGGGCGACGCCGCCGATGGCCTGGCCGGTGGCGGCGCGGACTTCGTCGGCGCCGGCCCGGGTGATCGGGCCGGTGCCGAGCGCGGTGGCCAGGTGGTCGGTGTCGACGCGGTGGGCGCCGCTGGTCATCACCAGCAGGGGTGCGCCGTCGCACCGGAAGACCAGGCTGTTGGCGATCGCGCCGACCTCGCAGCCGAGGGCGGCGGCGGCCTCGGCGGCGGTGCGGGCGGAGTCGGGCAGGACGACGATCTCGCCGGTGACGCCGGCCGCCGCGAGCGCCCGGGCGACGGCCTGGCTGCGGGCGGGGAGAGTGGAGTCGGTCATCTCCCCATCATGCCTTCCCGGTTGAGGAGGCCCGGGCCACGGCGCCCAGCACGGCCCGCACCCCCGCCGTCAGCACGGAGGTGTCCCGCCCGGCGCCCCAGGCGGCCGCGCCGCCGACCCGCGCCTCCACGTAGGCGACGGCCTCCGGCCCCGCGCCGAGGGCGTGTTCGGTGAAGGAGAGGATCTGCGCGCCCAACGCGTCGGCGACGGCGTCGAGCGGCCCGGTGCCGCTGCCGGTGCGTCCGTTGACCTCGGCGCGGTCGCCCTCGACGCTCCACGTCCAGTCGGCGGGGACGGCGTCCAGGTAGGCGGCGCGGAACAGCGCGTACAGTTCGGCCGCCGTCATCTCGCGCCCGCTGTCGTCGGTGGCCTCCTGCACGACGCGGGCGAAGTCGATCTGGAGGCGGCGCGGCAGGTCGAGGCCCTCGCCGGTCTGGAGCAGGTGGGCGATGCCGCCCTTGCCGGACTGGCTGTTGACGCGGATGACGGCCTCGTAGGAGCGGCCGAGGTCGGCCGGGTCGATCGGCAGGTAGGGCACGGCCCAGGGGGCTTCGCGCTCGGGCAGTCCGGCTTCGGCGGCGGTCCTGGCGTGGTGGGCGAAGCCCTTGCGGATGGCGTCCTGGTGGGTGCCGGAGAAGGCGGTGTGGACGAGGTCCCCGGCGTAGGGGTGGCGTTCGTGGACGGGCAGGCGGTTGCAGTGTTCGACGGTGCGGCGGATCTCGTCGATGTCGGAGAGGTCGAGCATCGGGTCGACGCCCTGGGTGTGGAGGTTCAGGGCGAGGGTGACGAGGTCGACGTTGCCGGTGCGCTCGCCGTTGCCGAACAGGCAGCCCTCGACGCGCTGGGCGCCCGCCAGGACGGCGAGTTCGGCGCAGGCGACGCCGGTGCCCCGGTCGTTGTGGGGGTGGACGGAGAGGATGACGGACTCGCGGCGTTCGAGGTGGCGGTCCACGTACTCGATCTGGTCGGCGTAGACGTTGGGCGTGGCGATCTCGACGGTGGCGGGCAGGTTGTGGATGACGGGCCGTTCGGGCGAGGCGTCCCAGAGCCGGGTGAGGCCGTTGCAGACCTCCAGGACGTAGTCGGGCTCGGTGAGGTTGAACACCTCGGGGGAGAACTGGAAGCGCAGGCCCTCCCGGTCGCCCGCGAGCCGGTCCATCCGCTGGGCGGCCTCGGTGATCAGGGCCCGGACGCCGTCGCGGTCCTTGCCGAGGACGACCTCGCGCCAGGTGGGGGCGGTGGCGGTGTAGAGGTGGACGACGACGCGGGGCAGGCCCCGGACGGACTCGAAGGTGCGGTCGATGAGGTCGGCGCGGGCGGCGGTGAAGACCACGACGGTGACGTCCTCGGGCACCGCGCCGGGGGTGGTGGCCAGGCGGCGGACGAAGTCGAAGTCGGTGCGGCTGGCGGAGGGGTAGCCGACCTCGATCTCCTTGAAGCCCATGGCCAGGAAGAGGTCGAACATGCGCTGCTTGCGCTGCGGGTCCATCGGCTCGGCGAGCGCCTGGTTGCCGTCGCGCAGGTCGACGGGCACCCACAGCGGCGCCCGTTCGATGCGGCGGCCGGGCCAGCGGCGCAGCAGGGCGGGCACCCGCACCCGCTCGTGGGCGGGCCGGTAGCGGTGGGAGGGCATGGCGCCGCCGCGCTGGGGGTTCCAGGCGGGGGCGGCGGCGGGGACGGGCCCGGCGGGGGTGCGCAGGGTCGGGAAGGCCGTGACCGGGAACGGTGTGGCGGGGAACGGTGTGGCGGGGAACGGTGTGGCGGGGAAGGGCGTGGCAGGGGAGGGTACGGCGGGTCGCATCGCGGGTTCCTTCGCATAGGGGTACCGGCGACCGGCAGGACGGCGCCCCGCAGCGGGGTGCCGGTCCGGTCAGACCCCGCTGCGGCCACCGAGAAGGAGTCCGCCCATGACGCCCCGGAGGGCGTGGTTCCATGCCTGCATGCCGGTAGAGTAGCCAGCAGACGACTCCTCAGACAACCTGACAGGTGAAGGAACATGACGACCCCGCTCCCCCCGCTGCGCCCCTCCCCCCTCGCCCAGCAGGCCGCCGAGCGGATCGAGCAGCAGATCCGCACCGCGGTCTGGCCGGTGGGCGGGCGGCTGCCGGGCGAGGTGGCGCTGGCCAAGGAGCTGGGCGTGGGCCGCTCGACCGTCCGGGAGGCGCTGCGCACCCTGGCCGCGGCGGGGATGGTGCAGAGCCGGCAGGGCTCGGGGGTGTTCGTGACGGCGGACCGGCCCGTCGAGGACTGGCCGGCGAGGCTGCGCCGGGCGGAGCTGGTGCACGTCTACGAGGTGCGCACGATGGTCGAGGTGCAGGCGTCCCGGCTGGCGGCGCTGCGCCGTACGGAGGCGGACCTGGTGGCGGTGGAGGCGGCGCTGGCGGCCCGGCAGGCGGCGGGCGAGGGGGACGACGCGGCGTTCGTGGACGCCGACATCGCCCTGCACACGGCGATCGTCGCGGCCGCCCACAACCCCGTACTGGACGACCTGTTCGCGCAGTTCGCCCCGGTGCTGCGGGAGCACCTGGTGGCGCTGGTGGGCGTGTTCGAGCTACGGGCGATGGACCGCAACCACGGGTACGCCGCGCACGCGGAGCTCGTCCGGGCGGTGCGCGAGGGCGACGCGGAGCGGGCGGGGCGGGTGCTGGCGGCGGAGCTGGAGGCCACCCGGGCGCGGCTGCTCACGGACTGAGACGGCGTCGGCCGGCTGGCGAGTTCCGGCCAGCGGCCCGGACGGACGGCGGAATCGTGTCACACAGTTTTCACACCCCGGCCATCCGTTGGCCGTGACCTGCCATGAAACTGTGTCAAGCCGTACGGAGCAAGCCTGCTTCGAATACGGATGGTCAACGAGCGGGTGACGTTGTGTCCGAACGGTGATCGAGTACGACTCGGGCGGCGAACACCCGTTCACCCGAATCACACGGTATGACTAATATCGCCTCGTCAGCTCGTCCCAACCGCCCCCGGCCGGTCAGCCCCCGCAAGGGCGGGCCGACAGTCCCTAGGAGTCAGCTCTGCGTGCGCGTGCGAATCGGCGGCCCCCGACGCCGAAGGCCCCCCGCAGGCGTCGTCCGCGCCTGACCCTGCGGGCGGCGCTGCTCGTCCTGGCCGTCGTCCCCAGCCTGGCCCTCGCCCTCCTGTGGGCCGTCACCAGCGGCGAGACCGTCGCCGACTTCAAGCGCCAGGCCGACCAGGGCCTGCTCGCGCAGAAGGCCGGCCAGCCGTCCAACATCGTCTACTACAACCTCCAGGAGGAGCGCCGGCTCACCGCCGAGGCGCTCGCCCGCCCCGGTGGCGACACCGGCCCGCTGCACCGTCAGCGCCTGGCCACCGACGAGGCGGTGAACCGCTTCCGGACCCTGTCCGGGGAGACCGCCGACAACGCCCCCGCCGAGGTGCGCGGCGCCGTCGCCGAGGCCCGGCAGGCGATGAACCGGCTGCCCGAACAGCGGGCCGCCGTCGACCGCGGCTCCGTCGACCAGCAGACCGTCTACGGCTACTACACCGACCTCATCGCCGTGGACCTGCGGCTGTTCACCGCGCTCAGCCACGTCGACAACGGCGAGGTCACCTGGGTCTCCAAGACCCTGGTCAACGCCTTCTGGGCCAAGGAGATGCTCGCCCGCGAGGACGCCGTCCTCGCCCGCGGCTGGCCCTCCGGGCGGCTCAGCGCCGCCGACTTCCAGCAGGTCCAGCTCGCCATCGGCGCCGGGGACCACCTCTTCGCCGTCCAGATCCTCCCCTACCTGCCCGAGGCCGAGGCCGGCACCTGGCGCGCGCTGATGAACAGCCCGGCCTGGCAGGCCAAGGCCGCCGTCGAGCAGCAGCTCACCCGGCCCGTCGCCGCCGAACCGGGCGGCGCGGTGCGGCTTCCCGCCGTCCAGGACCAGTGGCGCCAGGCCGTCGACCAGCTCAACCCCCAGCTGGTCGGCGCCATCGAGACCCGCACCGAGGGCATCGTCGAGGTCGGCAAGGGCACCATCACCGGCCTGCTCGTCAGGGTCGTCCTCACCACCGTCGTCGGCCTCGTCACCGTCGTCGCCGTCGTCGTCGCCAGCTGGCGGATCAGCCGCTCCCTGCGCCGTCGCGTCGCCGACCTGCACGGCCAGGCCGAGGAGATGAGCCGCACCCTGCCCGAGGCCGTCGACCGGCTCGGGCGCGGCGAGCGCCTCGACGCCGAGACCGTCACGCCCGCCGTCGCCGACGAGGGCCGGCGCGACGAGCTCGCCCGGCTCGGCCAGGCCCTCAACCTCGCCCGCTCCTCCGCCCTCGCCGCCGCCGTCCGCCAGGCCGAGCAGCACCGCGGCTTCGAGCGGCTCCTCCAGCGCATCGCCCGCCGCACCCAGCTGCTGATCGGCCGCCAGCTGCGCAAGCTCGACGAACTGGAGCGCAAGCACGAGGACCCGGAGGTCCTGGAGGGCCTCTTCGACCTCGACCACCTCACCGCCCGGCTGCGCCGCTACGAGGAGAACCTCGTCATCATGGCCGGCGGCCAGCCGCAGCGGCGCTGGCGCAAGCCCGTCCCGCTGCTGGACGTGCTGCGCGCCGCGCAGGGTGAGGTGCCGGACTACCGCCGGATCATGATCGAGGTCGAGGGCCACCCCTGGCTCTCCGAACGGGCCGTCGGGCCCGTCGCCCACGTGATCGCCGAACTGATGGAGAACGCCACCACCTTCTCCAAGCCGCCCACCCCCGTGGAGGTCCGCGCCGCCATGGTCGGGCGCGGGCTGGCGATCGAGATCGAGGACCGGGGCCTGGGCATGGACCCGGACCAGTACGACGCCGCCAACCGGCTCATGGCGAGCCCGCCGCGCACCGACGTGCTCACCCGGGCCGACGACATCCGCCTCGGCTTCCACGTCATCGCCCGGCTCGCCGCGCACCACGGGCTGCGGATCGAGTTCCGGCCCTCCGCGTTCGGCGGCACCCGGGCGGTCGTCCTCGTGCCCGAGGAACTGGTCATCGACGGGGACACCGGGCTGCCGGTGTCCGCGGACGCCGTCGAGGAGCCGATCCCCCTGGTGCGGCAGTCGCGGCGCACGGTGCTCTCCGCGGCCACCGGCCCGAGCAGCCCGGAGGCGGACTCCCCGGAGGAGGCCGTCGCGCCCGCCGTGGCTCCGGTGGAGGTGTACCGCCGGCTGATCGCGGACGGCCTCGCCAAGCCCGCCCCCGCGAAGGCCCCCGCCGGGCCCGACTCCGGTGGGTTCGGCGGCTCCGGCGGTCTCGGCGGCCCCGGCGGCCCCGGCGTGTGCGAGGACGGCAAGGGGGGCGAGCAGGGCGCGGAGGTCGTCGAGCAGCCCATCCAGCACAGCTCGCCCATCTACCCGGACATCGCCTACGCCCGGGTCACCGACGCCGAGGCGCCGTACGCCGACGAGCAGTACCGCCCCGCCGACCACTACCGGCTCGCCGAACGGCGCAGGCGCGAGTACGCGCCCGCCGAGCCGCCCCCGCCGGTGCCCGTCATGGGCGGGCAGAAGCCGCTGCCCCAGCGGGTGCGCCAGGCCAGCCTGGCCGCCGAGCTGCGCGTGCCGCCGCCGTCCTCGCAGCAGTGGGTCGACCCGGCGCCGGAAGCGGCCGACGGTCCGGCCTGCCCGGCCCCGCACCCGGTGCGGCGCTCCGGCGCCGCCATCGGCGCCTTCCAGCGGCAGTCCCGGGCCGCGCGCGGCCGGGCCGGCTCCCCCGCCGTCACCCCTTCCCCCGTCTCCTTCATCTCCCCCGTCTCCCCCGCCGCAGCAGCAGCGTCGTCCGTGGACACCACCGCACCCACCGCGGACGCCGCCCGAACCACACGAACGGATGAGCAGCCATGAACCGCACCACCGCCACCCATCAGGACCTGGACTGGCTGCTGGACGGACTCGTCGACACCGTGCCCGGCACCCGCAACGCCGTCCTGCTCTCCGACGACGGCCTGGTGGTCAGCCACTCCGCGGGCATCGAGCGTGCCGACGCCGAGCGCCTCGCCGCCGTCGCCACCGGGCAACAGTCCCTCGCCCGGGGCGTCGGCCAGCTCTTCGACGGCGGGCCCGTGCACCAGGTGATCGTCGAGCTCGCCGAGTGCTGGCTGTTCGTCGTCGCCGCCGCCCAGGGCACCCACCTGGCCGTCATCGCCTCGCAGGAGGTGGACGCCGAGGTGATGTCGGTGGCCATGCACACCCTGGTCCAGCAGGTCGGGCAGAAGCTCGGCACCCCGGCGCGGGCCGGCTCCCCCTCCGAGCCCGCCGCCGCCTCCTTCGACGCCTTCGCCACGCGGAACCGGGCCTGAACCGGGTGGGCGGCCCGTACGGGGCCGAGCCTGACCGGGCCGAGCCTGACAGGGCCGCGCCGGGCGGCTCCGGGGCGGGCGGCTTCGAGGCGGGCGGCTCCGGGGCGGGCGGCTTCGAGGCGGGCGCCCTCGCGCGGCAGCAGCGCGAACGGGCGCCGCACTGGAGCGAGTTGGCCGAGGAGGAGGACGGGCAGGACGAGGCGGGCATCATGGTCCGCCCGTACACCATCACCCGCGGCCGCACCGCCCCCGACCGCGACGACCTCACCCTCATCACCGTGCTCACCACCGACGAGCCGGCCGCCGACGCCGCCCTCGCCCGCGCCGGCCGCTCCGGCACCCGCGCCCTCCAGCACGAGCACCGGCTGATCCTGGAACGCTGCCGCCGCCCCGCGGCCGTCGCCGAGGTCGCGGCCGGGCTCGACCTGCCGGTCTCGGTCACCAAGATCCTGCTGGGCGACCTCATCGCCCAGGGGCTCCTCAAGGCCCGGGCCCCCATCTCGGTGGCCCCCGCCGCCGGCATGGACACGGGCCTCCTCTCGGCCGTACGCGACGGACTCCGGAGACTCTAGAACCATGGCAACACCCCAGCCCGCGGCCCCCGCCGCGGTCAAGATCCTGGTCGCGGGCGGCTTCGGCGTGGGCAAGACCACGCTCGTCGGAGCCGTCAGCGAGGTCCCCCCGCTGCGCACCGAGGAGTACCTGACCCGGGCCGGCATCGGCGTGGACGACCTCGAGGGCATCGACCAGAAGGAGACCACCACCGTCGCCCTCGACTTCGGCCGGATCACCATCGGCCCGGAGCTGGTCGTCTACCTGTTCGGCACCCCCGGGCAGGAACGGTTCTGGTTCATGTGGAACGACCTGGTCAACGGCGCCCTCGGCGGCGTCGTCATCGCCGACACCCGGCGCCTGGAGACCAGCTTCGCGTCCATCGACTTCTTCGAGAGCCGCCGCATCCCCTTCGTCGTCGCCATCAACTGCTTCCACGGGGTCAACACCCGTACCCCGCAGGAGATCCGGGCCGCCCTCGACCTCGACCCGCAGGTGCCGATGCTCATCGGCGACGTGCGCGAACGCGCCTTCGGGCGGGATGTGCTGCTCGCCCTCGTCGACCATCTACTGGCGCTGGCCGCCGCCGCCCCGGCGCTCTGAACTCCCCTTTTCCTCACCGCGACTCTGGAGAAGCACACGCCATGACCCCACCCCTGCGCGTCCTCGTCCACGGCGGCGGCATCGGCGGCCTCACCGCCGCGCTCGCCCTCTCCCTCCGCGGCCACCGGGTCGACGTCGCCGAGCTGCGCGAGCAGCCCGAGGCGCTCGGCGTCGGCATCATCCAGCCCTCCAACGCCCTGCACGTGATGCGTGAACTCGGCGTGCTGGACGCCTGTCTGGCCGAGGGCTTCGCCTGGGAGGTGCTGACCATCTGCGACCCGGCCGGCGCCATCCTCGCCCGGATCCCGCAGCCCCGCATGGCCGACGCCCCCGCCTGCAACGGCATCCCCCGCCCGGCCCTGGCCCGCGTCCTCGCCGAAGCCGCCGCCAAGGCGGGCGCGACGCTGCGCTTCGGCACCACCGTCGACACGCTGGCCGAGGACGCCGACGGGGTGGAGGTCACCCTCGCCGACGGGCACAGCGGCCGCTACGACCTCGTCGTCGGCTTCGACGGGATCGGCTCCCCGCTGCGCAGGCGGCTGTACGGCGAGGCGTACGGGCCCGAGTACACCGGCTTCGCCAACTGGCGCGTCACCCTGCCGCGTTCGCCCGAGCTGCAGGGCGTGCTGATGTCCACCGGCAACCTCGCCGCCAAGGCGCTGCTCACCCCGATCAGCGACGAACTCATGTACCTGGGCTCGGTGTTCGCCGAGGCCGAGGACTTCCGCCCCGACCCGGCCCGCGCCCACGAGCAGCTGCGCGAGCGGCTCGCCGGCTTCGGCGGCCCCATCGCCGAGGCGCTCGCCCAGGTGACGGACCCGGCCGCGGTCGTCTACTCGCGGATCTCCCAGGTCACCGTCGAGGAGCCCTGGCACGTCGGCCGCATCGTCCTCGCCGGCGACGCCGCCCACGCCTCCACCCCGCACCTCGCCCAGGGCGCGGCCATGGCCGTCGAGGACGCCCTCGTCCTGGCCGAGTCCCTCGACGCCTCGGACGACGTGCCCGCCGCACTGGCCGGCTGGGAGGAGCGCCGCCGCCCGCGCGCCATGTGGGTGCAGGCGCTCTCGCGCGCCGTCCTCAAGCAGGAGACCGGCACCCCGACCACCGAGGAGGAGGACGCCCTCCTGAAGATCGGTGTCCCGGGCGCCGCGCACGTGCTCGTCCAGCCGTACTGAGCACGGCAGTTGCCTTGCCACCCTGCCCCGTCCCGGGGCAGGGTGGGGGCATGCCCGAGGACCCGTACGTGCTGCGCCTGCGCGAGGACGCCCACCTGCGCCGGCTCGAACGCCACCGCGTGCACTCCGTGATCGCCTCCGCCCACCAGGTCGCGGACACCATCGAGGCGGTCGAGCGGGAGGGCTGGCGGCTCGACCACCTGAGCGCCTACGGCACGGGCCTGGCGCTGCTCGTCTTCCGGCTCTCCTGAAGGAGCGCGGCCGCCGACTCCCGTGCCTCGCGCAGCCACTGCTCCCGCTCGGCGTCGGTCGAGTCGGTGACCGTACGGAACACGGTGCGCCGCACGTCCGTCACCCCCGCGTACGGCAGGATGCAGGCCGCCCAGATCCGCTGGAGCGGATCGCCGAACTCGCCCTGCTCCCGGGCCTCCGGGGTGTCCGAGGTGTTGAGCACCAGGGCCCGCCCGGCCTTCAGCAGCCCGGCGGGCTCACCGGCGGCCGTGCCCAGCTTGTACGCCACGCCGGGCACCATCACCCGCTGCGCCCAGCCGGTGAGGATCGCGGGCGGCATGCCCCACCAGTTGGGGTGGATCAGCACCAGGGCGTCCAGATCGCCCACCTCGGCGCGGTGCAGGGCGAGTTGGGCATCAGCGCTGACGCCGTGCGCGTCGACCGTCTCGGTCTCCTCGGCGGTGAGCAGCGGGTCGAAGCCCTCCGCGTACAGGTCGTGCGCCCGTACGTCGCAGCCCCGGTCGCGCAGTTCGTCGACCACGGCCTCGTAGAGCGCGTGGTTGAAGCTGCCCTTGCGCGGATGCGCCAGGTAGACCCCGATGCGGCTCATATGCCCTCCCCCTCAGGCTGGTTGATGTCGTGGCGGCGCTCCCACACCGCCGCCGAGACCCGGGCGAGCAGGCGCGCCGCCGGGTCGGTGCGGTCGCTGCCGTCCGCGAGCGGGCCGGTGTAGCAGACCGCGAGCACGTACGGCGGGCAGTCCGCCGGGTGCACCACGCCCACGCAGAGCCGGGCGCCCGGCACCCAGCCATTTTTGAACGCGATCCGGGTGCCGGGCGGCAGCCCTGCGGCGAGGTCCACCCGGAAGTCGTTGCGCTCCAGCAGGGCGAGCAGCTCCGGCTCCTCCGCGAGGGAGTGCAGCAGCCGCACCAAGTCGCCCGCGCTGACCCGGTTGTGGACACCGGCCTCCCGCGCCGCGTAGTCCTCGATCCCGCGTGGCGTCGCACTGCGGGTGGCCCCGGCCCGCCGCCAGACCTCGGCGACGGCCTGCTGGTCGGTCTGCGCCAGGCAGAGGTTGGTGGCCAGGTTGGAGGAGTGGGTGATCATCCGCTCCGCGAGCAGCCCCAGCGGAGCCCGGGTGCCGACCAGCTCCCAGGGCAGCGGATCGCTGTCCCACGCCGGATCGTTGCCGAACTCCCCACCCACCACGGACTCGAACCGGTTCACCACCGGGATCTCGACGTCCAGGTCCGCCCCGCCCCGCACGAGCGCCGCCAGCACGGCGACCTTCATCGTGCTCGCGGCGTCGTGCAGCTCATCGGCCCGCCACGCGAACACCGGCACCGCATCCCGCGCCCAGGGGGCCACCACGACAGACAGCATGGCCGAAGCGTAGTGCGTGAACCGACGGCCGTGGCGAGGGTTTCGCCACGGCCGTCGACCTGATCAGGTACTGGGCCGGGGTGAGGGCAGCGCGGCCGAGCCCGTCAGGAGGGGCCATTCGCGGTGGTAGGGCGGGAGGGGGAGTTTGCCCTCGATGATCGGGGTGCCGAAGATCTTCAGGTGGGCGAGGAGGGCGCCGTTGAGGTCGACGCCGCCGACGAGGGACCAACTGCCTTGGGCCTGGGGGGCCTTGCCGGAGGAGTCGGCGGTCAGGGAGCCCTCGGCGCGGGCGCTGAGGTAGGGGGCGACGCCCGCCTCGACGCCGACGGTGTCGTAGAGGCCGAGGTTGATGTCGGCGCCGAGGGCGGCGCGGACGGATGCCTTGCCGTTGAGGCGCAGTTGGACCGGGGTCACCTTGGTGTCGGCGTCCGTGGTGGAGGTCCAGCCCTTGCCGCCGGTGTAGTCGGCGCGGACGGCCCAGGTGCCGGCGGCGTCCTGTTCGGCTTCCAGGTGCACCTGGCCGTCGGCGCTGACCTCCAGGTAGCAGGTGAGGCCGAGGTTCACGACGACGGGCAGGCCGGCGACGGTGAGGACGGGGTTGGCCTGGAGCTTGGCGAAGGGGACGCGGACGGGGGTGGCGCCGGTGCCGCGTTTGGCGTCGCCGGTGACCTTCCAGTGGGCGTGGGCGCCGAGGTCGAAGCCGACGGAGGCGGTGCGGGGGCTGCTCGCGGCGGCGCCGTGGTAGGCGAAGTGGACGGCGGGGTGGAGCTGGAGGGAGCCGGTGGCGGCGAGGCTCAGGCCGTCGGGGAGGGGGACGGGGGCGTTGAGGTCGACCTGGAGGGTGCCGGAGGCGTCGGCCTTGACGCCGCCGGGGCCGTCGGCGGCGACGGTGGCCTTGAGGTCCTTGACGAGCGGGGTGACGGTGATGCCGTGTACGTCGATGGGCACCTGGCCGTCGGCTTCGGTGGAGCCGAGGAGTTCGCTCAGGTTCGCGGGCCGGGTGGTGAGGGCGAGGCTGTCGTGGGCGGCGCCGGGCTTGACGCCGGTGACGGCGAGCAGGGCGCCTTGCGGGGCGGCCTCGGTGGGCGGGCTGGCGAGCAGCTGGCCGGCCTTCGCGGCGGTGGTGTCGCCGCCCGTACCGGTCAGGACGGCCGTGCCCGCTGCCGCGTCGTATCCGGTGAGCTGGAGGTTCGTCGTGGTGGGGGTGACGGCGCCGCCGTCCTTGGCGGGGCTGCCGACGGCGGCCCGCCGCTCCCCCGCCGGGGCGACGGCGACCGTGCCGGGCTGTCCGGCGGACGGGCGGTTCGCGGAGCCGCTCGCCGAGCCGGAGCCGGCGCCGGAGCGGGCTCGCGGGGTGGCCGGGCCGGGTGCGGCGGCCGCCGGACTGCCCCCGGCGGTGGTCGCGTCGGCGGCGGTGGCGGCGGCCGGTTCGAGGGTGGCCTGGCCGGTGCCGGGGGTGGAGGGATGGCCGCAGGCGGCGGTTCCGGCGAGGAGGAGGGTGAGGAGGGCCGGGCCGGCGGCCGCCCTGACTATCGAAGGCTTGAGCGGAAGCTTGAGGGAGGGTTTGAACACGCGGCGTCATGTTACTGATGGGGAATCAGTTTGTCGAAGCGACCGACAGACGGGCGACGGGCGACCGACGGACGACCGACGAGCAGCCGGCAGGCGACCGACGGACGACTATATGCGCAGGTCAGCCCAGCCGCGAAGCCGGGAGCGGCCCGCTCTCCAGCACGCCCGGCACGGCGCCGGCGGCCAGCTCCTCCAGGTACCGGGCACGCGGCACCGGCCGGGCCCCGAGGCTGCGCACGTACGGGCCGTCCCACTGCACGTCCAGCAGTCGCCCGCCCGCCCCGCCGAACCGGGCGCCGAGGTCGGCGACGGCCACCCGGGCGGCGTCGGGGCGGCGGTGGAACATCGAGTCGAGGCTGAGCACCGGTCCGGCCACCACCCCGAACGCGCCGCCGACCAGCTCCTCCCCCTCCCACACCTCCCCGCTGTGGGCGGCGCCCCGCGCGTTGAGATCCAGCAGTGCCTCGCGCAACTCCGGGGTGATCCACGCGGGTTGGCGCCCCTCGGCGCAGGCGTCGACCACCCGCCCGAAGGCCCGGTCCACGCTCGTCCACCATCCGAGCCGGTTCCGCAGCCGCCGCCCGAGCCCGCCGGGCACCCGTACCCCGCCGGGCGCCAGCACGGGCCGGGGGTCGGGCGACCACCAGGCCAGCGCGTACGGGTCCTCGCCCGGCAGCAGCGCGATCTCCCCTGCGGCGACGGCCTGTTCGTACCGGGCCTCGGCGTAGGCGCCGGCGAACACGTCCGCCGCCGGGAGCGGGAACAGCCCCCGCCGGTACGCGTCGAGCACGGACTCGGCCCCCAGCTCCCCGCCGAACGCCGCCGGGGCGTCCGCCGGCGCCCGGGCGGGGTCCAGCCCGGCGAAGAGGCTCATCGCGGCTCCCCGAGCAGCCCGTCCGCCGCCATGCGCCGCAGGTAGTGGTCCAGCAACGGCCCGTCCACGCGGGGCAGTTCGGTGCCGCTCCCGGCGAGGATCGTGTCCGCGTTCTCCCGGTCGAACCTCGGGAACGTCGGCCGGAAGTACAGCTCGCTGATGCTCAGCTCCCCGCCCGGCGCCCGGTCGACGAACAGCGGCACGAACGGCGCGATCGGGTGCCTCGGGTGCCCGGCGGCGAATCTCACCAGGTGGCGCACCCAGTCTCCGTACGGGAGTTCGGAGATGCGGTGCCCGTGGGCCCGCATTCGCGCGGCCAGTTCCGGGAGGGTGGCGGGCGAGGGCGAGGTGAGGTGGTAGACCTCGCCGTCGGCCGGGGCATGGGCGGCGATGTGGGCGATGGCGCCGGCGAAGCGGTCCGCCGGGACGAAGTCGAGGGGCAGCCGCACGTCCGGGAAGGTGCCGCTGTCGGCGAAGTAGGCGATGAGCGCGCAGAGTTCGGTGCCGGGGTTCATGGCGCCGCTCGCCAGGTCCCCCGTGACGTCGTTGGTCCGCAGGACCGTCACCGGCAGCCCGGCTGCGGCCGCCTCGTGCAGCAGTTGCTCCGCCACCCACTTGCTCTCCACGTACCCGACCCCCAGCCGTTCCGGGTACGCGAGCGGGGTCCGCTCACTCACCTCGGCGACCCCGGCCGCGCCGAAGCCGGCGAGGACCGCGAGGGTGGACAGGTAGTGCACGGGCACGCCCCGGCTGTGCCCGGCGAGGCGCACGACCTCCCGGGTGCCCTCCACGTTGGCGGCGCGCAACTGGTGGTACGGGTAGAGGAAGTTGACCTGTCCACCCAGGTGGTGGACGGCGTCGAGGTGGTCCGCCAGCCACCGGTACAGGCCGTCGGCCAGCCCCAGCCGGGGCGCGGTGAGGTCCCCGACGAGCGGCACCACCCGGGGGTCGGCGAGGTCGTGACGCAGGTAGCGCTGCTGGGCGGCGCGCAGCCGCTCCAGGGCGTGCTCCTCGTCGGGCGCGCGGACGAGGCAGTGGACGCGGGCCCGGGTGGTGGCGAGCAGGGCGTGCAGCAGGTGCGCGCCGCAGAAGCCGGTGGCGCCGGTGAGGAGGATCTCGGCGGGGTCGGCGCGGCTGGGGGCGGGGCTCCAGGACTGCCGTACGGGGACGGCGAGTCGGGCCTCTGCGGCCCAGTCGACGACGGCCCAGTCGACGGCGGCGGTGTCCGCGTCCGCGCCGGCCGACGCGGTGCCGGCCGGCGCGGTGGCCGCCGACGCGGTGCCGGCCAGCGCGGCGGCGAAGGCCCGCAGTGTCGGGTCGCGCAGCAGGGCCCGGGTGAGGGTGCGGACCTCGCCGACGGGGAAGCCGAACACGATCCGGGCCCGCGCGAGCATCTCCATCGCGAGCAGCGAGGTGCCGCCGAGTGCGAAGAAGTCGTCCTCGGGGCCGACGGGTTCGACTCCGAGCAGCTCCGCCCACAGCTGTGCGAGGGCCGCCTCCCCGGCGTTCGCGGGGCCGGGCGCACCGGCCGGTCGGACGAGCGGCTCCGTGTGCGGCAGCCGCCGCCGGTCGATCTTGCCCGCCGGGGTGAGCGGCATCGCCTCCAGCGCCACGAAGGCGGCGGGGACGAGGTAGGAGGGCAGCCGCTCGCCGAGGTAGGCGCGCAGGTCCTCGCCGCCGGCCGGGCCGGTGTAGTAGGCGGTGAGCGTGCGCGAGCCGTCCGCCGCGGTGCCGTCGGCCGTCACCCGGGCCTGCCGGACGCCGGGGTGGGCGGCGAGGACGGCCTCGATCTCGGCGGGGTCGACGCGGTGTCCGAGCACCTTCACCTGGTCGTCGAAGCGGCCGAGGATCTCGAGCTGCCCGTCGGCGCGCCAGCGCCCGGCGTCGCCGGTGCGGTACATCCGTTCGCCGGGGGTGGGGGCGTACGGGTCGGGCAGGAACGATTCCGCGGTGAGGCCGGGTTCGCGCCAGTACCCCCGGGCGAGTCCGGGGCCGGCGAGGTGGATCCCGCCCTTCTCGCCGGGGCGTACGGGGTTCAGCGCGGCGTCCAGCACGTGCACCCGTACGCCGGGCAGCGGCCGCCCGATGGGCACCGGGGCGGTGTGCCCGGCGTGCGCGACGGCGCCCAGCACGCCCGCCGTGACCTCGCAGAGCGTCGAGGTGACGGCCGCCTCCGTGACGCCGTACGCGTTGAGCAGCCGTACCCCGGGCAGCCGGGCGAGGCTGTCGCGGCAGTCGTCGGCGTGCACCACGTCCCCGCCGACGACCACCAGCCGCAGGCCGTGCGGCGCGGGTCCGGCGGCCGGGAGCAGGCCGAGGAGCTGGTGCCAGTAGGCGGGCGTGAGGTCCATCGAGGTCAGGCCCAACCGGCCCAGCAGTCCGGCGAGTTCGGTCGGCGCCCAGGTGAGCGCTCCGCCCGGCACCACGGTGGCTCCGGCCAGCAGCGGCGCGAAGACCTGCTCCAGGGCGGTGTCGAAGCCGAGCGCGGCGAGCTGCGGCACCCGGTCGCCGGGGCGCAGCCCGTACGCGTCGATCACCCGCTCCAGGGTGAACAGCAGCGCCCGGTGGCCGACGGCGACGCCCTTCGGGTGGCCGGTGGTGCCCGAGGTGTAGATCAGGTACGCCAGGCCGTCCGGCCCGACGGCGGCACCGCCGGGAGCGCCTCCCGTGGCGTCGACCGCGACCCCCGTCACCCCCTCGAAGCCGTCACCTTCCGTGATCGCCACCCGTGCCCCGCAGTCGTCCACCAGGCCCGCCAGCCGCCGCGCCGGGCTCCCCGGGTCCAGCGGCAGCAGCGCCCCGCCCGCCTTGAGCACCGCCAGCCAGGCCGCCACCAGCGCGGGCCCGCGCTCCAGGCACACCGGCACCACCTGCTCGGGCCCGACGCCGCGCTCGCGCAGTGCGGCGGCCAATCGGTCGCTCCACGCGTCGAGTTCGCGGTAGCGGAGCGTCACGTCGGCGGCCTCGACGGCGACGGCCTCCGGGGTCCGCGCCACCTGGGCCCGGAACCGCCCGACCACCGTGTCCGCGTCGGAACCGCCGGAACCGCCGGAGACACCGGAGACACCGGAGACACCGGAGCCCTCTCCCCCCGCGCCCTCGAACCCCAGCTCCCCCGGCCGCCACTCCCGCTCCACGTACGCCCGGCAGTCCGCCGCCCCCGCGGGCCCGTACACCCGCCGCCACCCCTGCGGCACCTCGGGCACCCCCGCCCCGCCCGGCCATAGCGCGTACCGACCGTGGCCGTCGGCGACCACGGCGTGATGCCCGGGGCTCCGCTCCGTCCCCGTGCCCCGTGCGCTGTCTGCTGCGTCGTCCACCGGCTTGACCTCGTGCTGTGGCGGCAGAATGCTGGGAGTGCGACATTTCCGACTATACGCACTCACGGCACAGGAGGACCGCCCGGCCGCAGAACCTCCGGGCGCCCCTCCCACACGCCCGTGCCCGACCCACCCTCGCCCGAACTCCCCCGCCCGGTCGGCGGGTGAAGTCGCGGAGGAGGTAGCCTCGTTGACCCGTCGGCGCCGACGCCTGATGATCTGCTACCTGTGCTGGATGGTGCTGTTCACCGGTGTCTACTACCTCAACCCGGCTCAGCGCATCATCTGGTGGACGGGCATCGGCCTCGGCGGCGTCGCCGCGATCGTGGTCGGCGTCCGGCTCAACCGGCCCGCGCACGCCCGCTACTGGTACCTGCTCGCGCTCGCCAACCTGAGCTTCACCGCGGGCGAGGTCGTCCAGGCCGTCCAACTGGACATCCTGCACCGGCCCAACCCGTTCCCCTCCGCCGCCGACGCCCTCTACCTGGGCGAGTACGTGCTGTACGCGGCCGGCCTGCTCGGCTTCCTGCGCTGGCGCACGGCCCGTCAGGACCGCGCGGGCCTGCTGGACGCGCTGATCCCCACCATCGGGCTGGCCCTGCTCGCGTGGATCTACCTGATCCTCCCCTACGCGCGGAACCCCGACCTGTCCTGGCTGCAGAAGGCCGTCTCCATCGCCTACCCGCTGGGCGACGTCGTCGTCCTCGCCCTCATCCTGCGCCTGATCACCCCCCACGGCGGCAAGTCCCGCTCGCTGCACCTGCTCGTCCTGGGCTCCCTCGGCCTGCTCGTCTCGGACGTCCTGTACGGGCTGATCCAGCTGCACGGCACCTGGCGCATCGGCACGCCGGTGGAGCTCGGCTGGGCGGCGTACTACACGGCCTGGGGCGCGGCGGCGCTGCACCCGTCGATGGTCGAGGTGACCAGACCGGTGCCGAGCCAGCAGCCCGACCCCGGCCCGGCCCGCTTCGCGCTGCTCACCCTCGCCTCCCTCATCGCCCCCGCCATCCTGATCATCGAGTCCCTGGCCGGGAACACCAGCAACGCGGGCGTGATCGGCGCCTTCTCCGCCGTGCTCTACCTGCTCGTCCTGGCGCGGCTGGCGGTGGTGGCCGTGGACCGGCGCCAGGCGGTGGCCCGGGAGCGGGCGCTGCGCGAGGCGGGCGCGCGGCTGACGGCCGCCGTCACGGTGGAGGAGGTCGCGGACGCGGTGCAGGAGGCCGCGTCGACGCTGATGCCCGCCGAGGCCGGCCACGTCGCCCTGCTGGCCGTCTCGGAGGGCGGCGTCCTGCACCTCCGCCACGCCGAACGCGGCGCCGCCCGGCACTCCCCGGCGGCCACGGACGACGAGGTCCTCGCCCTCGCCGCCCACCGGGAGACCGTCCTCCTGCCCGTCGAGGAGATCGGCAGCGGCCTCGCCACCCGCCTCGACGGCATGCCCGCCGCCCTGCTCTGCCCGCTCACCCTCGCCGAGCGCCCCTCCGGGGACCCGCTGATCGGGGCGCTGATCGTCACCGGCACCGAACTGGAGCTGACCGGCCTCTGGAGCTCCCTGGAGATCCTGGCCGCCCAGGCGGCGCTGGCCGTCGAGCGGGTGGTCCTGAGCCAGGAGGTCACGCGCCGTAACAGCGAGCTGTACTTCCGCACGCTGGTGCAGAACGCGGGGGACGTCATCCTGATCCTCGACGAGGACGACGGCGTGCGCTACGCCTCCTCCTCCGCCGAGCGCGTCCTCGGCTACCCGGCGCTGGACGGGCGGCCGTTCACCGATCTCGTCCCGCCGGAGGACAGCCGGGCCGTGGGCAAGGCGCTGGCCCGGATGCGCGGGCCCGCCGAGCCGTCCCCCGGACGTGAACAGAGCCGTGAGCAGCCCCGCGAGCACTGGCGCCTGCTCCGCGAGGACCGCACGCCGATCGAGGCCGAGGTCCGCTACACCGACCTGCGGGCCGACCCGACCGTCGAGGGCCTGGTGCTCACCCTGCGTGACGTCACCGAGCAGCGCCAGATGGAGCGCGAGCTGACCCACCGGGCCTTCCACGACTCCCTGACGGGCCTGGCCAACCGCGTCCTGTTCGCCGACCGCGTCGGCCACGCGCTCTCGCGCGGCGAGCGCAGCGGGGCCGTCACCGGGGTGCTGTTCATCGACCTCGACGACTTCAAGATGGTCAACGACACCCAGGGCCACGCCGTCGGCGACGAGCTGCTGGTGGCCGTCTCGCTGCGGATCTCCACGGCGCTGCGCAGCTCGGACACGGCCGCCCGCCTCGGCGGCGACGAGTTCGCCGTCCTGGTCGAGGACGCCTACACGCCCGCCGACGTGGACGCCATCGCGGACGTGGTCCTGGCCGTCTTCGCCGAGCCGTTCAGGCTGCGCGCGGGCGCCGTCCGGGTGGGGGCCAGCATCGGGGTCGCCACGACGGAGGACAGCGTGGACGCGGCCGAGCTGCTCACCCACGCCGACCTGGCCCTGTACGCCGCGAAGGCCGCCGGCCGCCGCCAGTGGCGCCACTACCGCCCGGCCCTCCAGGCGGGGCTGGTGGAGCGGCACGAACTGAACGAGAACCTGGACGAGGCGATCGCCGAATCCGCCTTCCAGCTGTACTACCAGCCGATCGTCGACCTGCGCTCGGGCGGGCTGGTCGCCTTCGAGGCGCTCGTCCGCTGGCCGCACGACCGGCGCGGCATGGTGCTGCCCGACGAGTTCATCTCCCTCGCCGAGGAGAGCGGCCAGATCGTCCCCCTCGGCGCCTGGGTCCTCGAACGCGCCGTCCAGGAGGCCGCCGCCTGGCAGGCCGCCGCCCCCTCGCGCCCGGCGCCCCTGCGCGTCAACGTCAACGTCTCCGCCCGCCAGTTCCGCGACCCCGGCTTCGTCGACGTCGTCCGCCACGCCCTCGACGCCTCCGGACTCCCGGCGACCGCGCTCGTCCTGGAGCTCACCGAATCCGTCCTGATGCGCCACGACGACCGCGTCCACACCGACATGGCGACCCTGACCGGGCTGGGCGTCGCCCTGGCCATCGACGACTTCGGCACCGGCTACTCGTCCCTGTCCTACCTGCGCGAGTTCCCGATCTCCCTGCTCAAGATCGACAAGTCCTTCATCGACGGCCTCGGCCACTCCGCCCAGCAGGACGCCCTCGTCGAGGGCATCACCCGGATCGCCGAGACCCTCGGCGTCCAGGTCATCGCCGAGGGCATCGAACACCCCGCCCAGCGCGACCGCCTCGCCGCCATGGGCTGCCCCCTCGGCCAGGGCTACCTCTTCGCCCACCCCCTCACCTCGCCCCAGGCCCGCGCCCTGGTGACGGCCGGCCACCCGTAGCGGGCACGCCTCGGGCGCGACGGAGGGCGCCGTCGCGGGCGAACCCGAGGACGACGCCCTCCACTTCACACGTGCACGGCCGCCGGCCGCCCGCCTCAGGCGCCCAGCAGCGCCCTCGCGGCCCGGATCACCGGCACGCCCACCTCGCCGAGCAGCGCCGCGATTCCCGAGATGCGCTGCACCAGGCCGCGCCGGCGCTCCGCGGACGTCTCCGCGGCGATCGAGCCGGCCGCCGCGTCCACCTCCGCCCGGTCGTTCGCGTCCAGGTGCGGGCGCAGCTTCTCGATCTCCCGCAGGAGGGCCTCGACCGCGGGCCCTCCCGCGGCGGAGGCGCCGGCCCTGCCGCCGGCCCTGATGTCACCGGACCCGGTGCTCTCGGCCTTGCCGATGTTGCCGTCGCCGTACTGGTTGATGTGGTCGCCGCTCATGACGACCCCCCGATGTTGCCGCTGCCGCTGCTGTGGGCCTTGCCGACGTTGCCCGAGCCGTACTGGTTGATGACGTCGCCCTGGATCGCGTGCTCCACGTTGATGACGGTCTGTGCGACGTCGGGGTTGCCGATCGCCTTGGTGATCTCGAGGACCAGCCGCTGGATCTCCTCCTGCCGCGTGGACCAGACGGCCTCGCGCTGGGTGCCGGAGGTGTTGAGCACCAGGCCGTACACCGGGGGCTTCCGCAGGACCGTCACCAGCCGCCAGACCAGCAGCGCCTCGACGGCCAGCAGGATGATCGTTCCGACGTTGCCGGCGACGGCCGCGAGGATGCCGCCCAGGAAGATCCAGCCGATGCTCTGGAGGATGAACCTCCGCCACGCGGCGCCCGTGTCCACGGAGAGCCGCCTCTGACCGACATGGGAGATGTTGCGCAGCGGATACGCCTCGCCGCCGACCCACAACACGCCTTCGTTGATGGTTACTTGGGCCACTTTAGGGACCCTCCTGCCCATTTCCGAGCGATGAGGTGTGAAGCATAGCGAAGCCGACAAGGGAACGAGACGGAAGTCACATTAATTTTCCCTTGCCCTCGGATGGCCAGCACTGGCAAGGAAGATGACCGATCATCACCTGACGCCCCGCCATGTGTCCGCCAGGACTTGCCGGGACTTGCCAGGACCTGCCGGGTCGGTGAGCGCCGATCAGCGCGGCTGGAGACCGTCGATGACGTGGCGCTGCCCCCAGGCGCCCAGCGGGACCAGCGCCTCGTTGAGCCGCCGGCCCGTCTCGGTCAGCGCGTACTCGACGCGCGGCGGCACCTCGTCGTACGCCGTGCGGTGCACGATCCCGTCCGTCTCCAGCTCCCGCAGGTGCGCCGAGAGGACCTTCTCCGTGATCCCCGGCACCAGCCGCCGCAGCTCGCCGAAGCGGCACCGCGGCCGATGGGACAGCGCCCAGATGATCAGCACCTTCCACTTGCCGCCGATGACCTCCATCGCGGCGTCGATCCCGCACACGTGCCCACCGGGCCTCGGCACGGTCGCCATCGCCCCACCCCTTCCGACCTCGTCACTCACCTCAGGGTAACCACCCACTTCCAAGTACGTACTTGATCGTCAACCGGCCCGCGCCGAGGCTGAACGGCATGCCAACGATGTCGACGAACACCTCCAAGACCCCCCTGACCCTCCTCGGCCTCGGCGCGATGGGCGCCGCCCTCGGCCGCGCCTGGCTCGCCGCCGGCCACCCGCTGACCGTCTGGAACCGCACCGCCTCCCGCGCCGAGGCCCTCGTCTCCGAAGGCGCGGTCCTCGCCGCGAGCGCCGCCGAGGCGGTGGCGGCCAACCGCCTGGTCGTCGTCTGCCTCCTCGACGACGCCTCGGTGGAGAAGACCCTCTCCGAGGTCGACCTGCGCGGCAAGGACGTCGTCAACCTGGTCACCAGCACCCCCGCCCGGGCCCGCGCCCGCGCCGCCTGGGCCGAGCGGCGCGGCGCCCGGTACCTGGACGGCGGCATCATGGCCGTCCCCCCGATGATCGGCGTCCCGGCCGCCGGGCCGTACGTGTTCTACAGCGGCTCCCGGTCCCTCTTCGACGAGCACCGGAGCGCCCTGGCCGCCCCGGCCGACGCCCGCTACGTGGGCGAGGACGCCGGACACGCGGCGGTGCACGACGTGGCGCTGCTCAGCGCCATGTACGGGATGTTCGCGGGCCTCACCCACGCGTACGCCCTCGTGCGCGGCGAGGACATCGCGCCGACCGAGCTCGCCCCGCTGCTGACCACCTGGCTCGGCGCGATGGCCGGCGCCGTCACCACCACCGCGCAGCGCCTGGAGAGCGGCGACTACACGACGGGCGTGGTCTCAAACCTGGGCATGCAGGCCGCGGGCCGCGCCACCCTGCTCGGCACCGCCGAGGAGCAGGGCGTCAGCGCCGAACTCCTCGCGCCCTTCTTCCGGTTGATGGAGCAGCGGCTCCAGGAGGGCAGCGCGGAGGAGGACCTCACCGGGCTCGTCGACCTGCTGCGCCGCTGACGGCGGGGCGAGCGGGGCGCGGTGGGCCTGGGGGCCTGGGGCCTGGGGCCTGGGGCCTGGGGGCTGGGGGGCTCACGCGCTCCGCGGGGCCGGGCCCGGCCGGTTGCCCCGTGCCAGCTCGAGGACGAGCGACATCGAAACCCCCGCCACCAGGAGCCAGGCCGCGACGGCCAGCGCCAGGGTCACCGGGAAGGACCACTGCAGGTCGGCCAGCACGGCCGAGCCGATGAGGGACCCGAGGAAGACCGTGCCGCCCCACAGCGCCGGCATCCCGGACCACTCCCTGCGCAGCCCGAGCAGGCCGTAGGTGATCGCGACCGATCCGAGCCCGATCAGGAGCGAGTGCGGGATCATCGACGTCCAGGAGACGTGCGGGTCGTCGTGCTGGTGGCCGTTGTGGGAGAGCCGGACGACCTCGCCCTTCCAGAGCTTCAGGTCGACGCGGGTCTCGGGCTGCACGTCGTTGTAGAAGGCTTCGGTGAGGTCGTGGGTGGTGGTGGGGCCGGACTCGCGCGTGACCTTCACCCGGTAACTGGTGCCCGCGCCCTCACCGCCCTCGTCGACCCACTTGAGCGTCACCCGGCCGGTCTCCTGGCGCAGGCAGTCCCCGTCCGGGGTCGCGGTGGTGCACAGGGGTGCGGAGAGGTAGGCCCCGGCCTCGTCGTAGCGGTCGACGAAGCGGGCGAAGCCGAAGGCGACCGCGGAGAGCCCGATCAGCAGCAGCACCCCCCGTACGGTCGCCCGGAGGGCCCGGTGCCCCTCGTTCCGCTTCCAAGACCACGCAGCCATGACGCCTCCCGTGCATCCCGTGCATCCTGTGCATCCCGAAACGTTCCCGATCGGTGAAGGGATGATGCCGGTCGGCGACGGTCGTGGACGAGCAACTCGTGACATCTGTAGCAGAGTCGTGTGCGAGCTGTTGATCGATCGTCACGACCGGGCCGGTTGAAAACCCACCTGCCCTCGACGACGGCACCGGCGACACTGGCCCCATGACGATCCCCGCGCCACTGCGCCCCCGCGCCCTGAAGCCCGGCGACCTCGTCGTCGTCGCCGCGCTCTCCGGGCCGCTGCCCGCCGCGTACGAGCCCAACGTCGAGCGGGCGGTGGCCGTTCTCCAGGGCATGGGCTTCCGCGTCCGCCGGGCACCGCTGCTCCGGGCCGGGCGCGGGCACTGGTGGAGCGCCGCCACCCCGGCCGAGATCGCCGCCGAGCTCAACGGCCTGCTCCGCGACCCCGAGGTGCGCGCGATCGTCGCCGCCGACGGCGGCCAGACCGCCCTCGGCTACCTCGACCTGATCGACGTCGACGCCGTCCGGGCCGACCCCAAGCCGATCCTCGGCTACAGCGACATCTCCCTCCTCCACTTGGTGCTCCACGCCCGCACGGGCCTGGTCGGCTTCCACGCGGACATGGCCGTGCCCGGCTTCGGCGACACCTGGCAGTCCGTGCCCGAGGAGCGCCGCGCCGAACTCTCCGCGTTGTACACCAGGTTGCTGACCGGCACCGAGCCGCTCGGCGCGCTGCCCACCGGGCCGGCGTGGGAGTGCTGGCGCCCCGGGCGCCCCGGGCGCGTCGAGGGGCCGCTGATCGGCGCGGTGATCAACCGCATCGTGCTCGCGCAGGCGACGCCCTTCGCCCTGCCCCCCGAACGGTTCGACGGTGCGGTGCTGTTCTGGGAGGAGATGGGCGGCCACGCCTCGCACGTGTGGAGCTACCTCCAGGTGCTGCGGCACTGCGGCGTCCTCGACCGGATCGCCGGCATGGTCGTGGGCGTTCCGCGCGAGATCGCCGGGCTGGAGCCCGGCGCGTCCCCGGACCTGCGCGAGATCGTCCTCGACGTCCTCGGCGGGCGTGACATCCCGGTGCTGGGCAACGTGGACATCGGGCACGCCGGGCCGAACCTCCCGATGCCCGTCGGCATCCGCGCCGAACTCGACGCCTCGCGGCGGAGGTTGGCGCTGCTCGAACCGGCCGTCAGCTGAGTGCCGATCCCGTCCGGTACAGCTCCACCAGCAACGGGCGCAGCGCCTCACCGCGGGGCGTCAGCCCGTACGAGGTCCGCACGGGGAAGCCGCGCACGCGCTCGCGCACCACCAACTCCCGCTCCTCCAGCGCGCGCAGGCGCTCGGCCAGCACCTTCGGGCTGATCCGCGGCAGCCGCTCCCGCAGCTCCCCGTACGACGCCGGGCCGTGCATCAGCTCCCGCAGCACCAGCGTGGTCCAGCGGCCGGCGATCGCCGCGAGGGCCACCTCCACCGGGCAGTCCCGCTCCGGGCTGCCCGTGCGGCCGCGCTCGTCGGGGACCAGTTCCGCGTCCCAGGGCCTGCCGCTTTCCGTTTGGTGACCCACGCGGGGCCCGACTTCACTGCTCACATGACTCACCACCCCACCACCCTCCCCCTGACCACCGACCCGGCACAACACCCGGCCGTCTTCGCCGCCGCCTTCAACAGCGGCGACCCGGACGCCCTCGCCCGGGTCTACGAACCCGACGCCCTCTTCGTCCCCACCCCCGGCCGCACCACCACCGGCCCCTCACTCGCCCGCGCCAGCGCCGAGTTCCAGTCCCTCGGCGTCCCCATCACCGTCCGCCCCCGCCACACCTACGTCACCGGCGACCTCGCCCTCCTCATCGTCGACTGGACCATCGAGGGCACCGCCCCCGACGGCACCGACGTCCACCTCACCGGCACCGCCACCGACATCGCCCGCCGAGACCCCGACGGCCACTGGCGCTACGCCGTCGACAACCCCTTCGGCACGGCCTGACCCACCGCACGGCGGGCGCCGTCGGAGGCGTGTTCTAAGGTCCGGTCATGATCACGCGTCCCACCGGGCGAGCAGAGGGGCCGTACGACGCGGCCTTCCTGCCGCGCCGGCAGATGAGCCTCCGCGCCGCCGAACAGCCGATCCGCGAACCGGTGGCCAAGCTGGGCGGGCAGCCCGTGTGGCTGGGCGAGCCCGCCTGGCCGGTGGACCCGTCCACCGGCCGTCCACTGGTGTTCGTCGGGCAGTTCCCCGTCCCCGGAGACGAGCTGCGGCTGGCCTACCTCTTCCTCGACGAGGACGACCTCATCATGGGCGGCCTCGATCCGGAACGCGGCGACGCCGTCCTGCTCGTACAGCCCGGCGGCCGCGTCCCCGCCTCCGCCGTCATCGGCCCGCCCGGCACGCAGGGGCGGACGCTCTGGCGCTGGGGGCCCGACGACTCGGAGATCCCCGTCGAGTGGCACCTCGACCTCCAGCCGGTGGAGCCGGAGGTCGAGCGGTCGATCCACGAGCAGGCCGCGTTCGAGCGGGGCCTGCGGGGCGAGGGTCCCGACGTCGAGCAACCCGGCGGTGAGGACCTCCACGACTACCTCGGCGGCACCGCCTGCTTCCCCAACACCTACGCGCGCATCGGCTCCCCCTGGCAGTTCCTCTTCAAGATCAGCGACGCCGGCGAAGCCGAGGACGACCCGTACTTCCTCAACTTCGGCTACGGGTACGGCTTCGGATTCGTCAGCCCCGACCATCTCGAGGGCCGCTTCTACTGGGAGTGCTCGTAACCACCGCCCGTTGCACAGGAAGTCGGCCGGGCCGACTTCCTGTGCAACGGGGCTCGCGGGAACTACGGAAGTAGTGGCACTACTGGAGTAGTTCTCCCGGTTTCGGCGTGTTCGCGGAGCGGGCCCAGTCCTCCGCCTGTTCCCGGGGCCAGAGGAAGCGGGCGGCGAACTCCTGCTCCTCCCCGGGTTCCGCCTCCGTCAAGGCGCGCACCAGTGCGGGGCTGTAGACGGCGCGGACCCGGAAGTTCACCAGGAACCGGCTCTCGACGACCATCCGTACGTAGCGACGGCTGTTCCCCCGGTGCCGGCCGGCGACGATAACGCATTCGCCGCCGTCGCCCCAGGCCGGCGGCGCGATCCACACCTTCGCCCCCGGCGCGAAGTGCCGCAGCCCCCTGCGGATCTCCTGGCCGCCCACGCCGTGCCTGGTCTCCTGGGCGACGTTGGCCACGAGGCACACGCCCAGCGGCTCCGGCCCGGTCTCCTCCGTCATCGCGCTACTCGCCGTAGTTGGTGGTCAGCCCGGCCGCGTAGGCGTCCGGGACCGGGCCTCGGTAGACCTGCTGCAGCCAGGAGTCCAGCACGCCGGCCGCGTCGAGGCAGGGGCCGTAGCGGGTGCACCAGTCGGCCCGCGCGGCCCCGTCCGGGAAGCCGCGGAGGACGGCGAGCTCCGGGCCCCGTTCGCCCCAGCAGCCCCAGCGGGCGGAGGGGCCGGTGAGGGCGACGGCCTCGGCGCCGATGGTGATCGAGTCCAGCGCGGCCGGGCCCGAGTCGAACCCGACCGCCGCCCAGTAGTCGTCCGGGGTGGCGTCCACGGGCAGCGACAGCGTCGGCCCGGGGGCGCCGTACGCCTCGACCACGTGCAGGTCGACCTGCCGGTCCCCGTGCAGCCTGGCCAGTGCGGCGAGCCCCGGCCAGGCGTCCGGGGTCAGCAGCAGGTCGAACGCACGGAACACGGCTTCGTCGGCCAGCTCCCGGAAGACCTCGCCGGGCAGCCTGGCGCCGAGGTCGAAGACGGTCTCCGCGCGGGCGAAGGCGGCGGACTGGTCCGCGGTGGTGTGATCGGCCATCGGGCGAGCGTACACGCACCATGATCACCGGGCAGCCGGGTTTCCGGGCAGCCGCCCGGGCGCCTCGGCCGGCGGGAGCGGGGGCGGGGTCTGCCTCGCCTTCCTGCGCACCCCGGTGGAGGGTGTGGTACCAACCGACGGCTCCCTCCCCCGCCGGGGGGAGGGAGCCGGCCCTGCGGGAGGACGTGGTCCCGGCGCGGGGCGGCGAGTCTGGAGGCATGATCACCGCCACCGAACCGCCCGCCGCACCGCCCGCGCCCCGGTGGGCGGTGTGGGCTGCGCACGCCGCCGCGCTCTCCACCGTGCCGTCCGGGCTGTGGCGGATCGCCATGGGATTCGGCCTGCCGGTCGGGTACAGCGAGCAGGTGCTGCGCCACACCTTCCGGATTCCCGGGGTGGGATCCGTCGCCGTGATCGCGCTCAGCGTCGTGTCCGAGGCCCTCGCGCTGCTGACGATCGGCCTGGTGCGGCCCTGGGGCGAGGTGGTGCCGCACTGGATCCCGTTCATCGGCGGCCGCCGCGTCCGCCCGCTCGCCGCCGTCGTCCCGGCCGGGCTCGGGGCGTTGGCGCTCACCGTGCTGTGGGGGGACGGCCTGGACTGGTGGAGCACCGAGCACCACCCCGCCTACGAGGGGGTGTGGCTCCACATCATCGGCGTCGCCTACATGCCGCTCGTCCTCTGGGGCCCGCTGCTCGGTGCCGTCACCGTCTCCTACTACCTCCGCCACCGGACACGGAAGTTCGTCGGCAGTAGCCGCAACTCCTCCAGCTGAGCGGCCAGTTCGGGCGCCTCTTCCTCAACCGGGCGCCCGTCCACCAGTGGTGCGGAACTGTAGATCCTGCGCAGCGAGAAGTCCCACCCCGGCCCATCGCCCCGGCCCGGCTCGACCCCCAACCGGTGGGCCTCGTACCGGATCCGGCGGCTCTCCGCCGCCGTCGCCTCGTACGCGTCGAGGGCCGACCACAGCTGCTGGTCGGTCATCCGCGCCACCTCGGCCGCCGCCGGGCCGTCCGGAGCGTCGAGCAGCCGGCCCGCCAGCCGCCGTACCACCGACACCGGGCCCACGTTGTCCCAGGAGGTGTGCAGCCGCGCCTCCGCGCACACGGCCCCCACCAGCACCGCCGCGCCCTCGCGGTCGGCCGACACCACCCCGCCCTCCAGCCGCAGCCCCGCCAGCAGCGCGGCCGGGTCGGCGTCGAGCCGCCCGGCCGAACGGCCGCTGCGCGCATAGGAGTCCAGGTGGTCGAGGTTCATCAGGCCGGGTCGTCCGGCGAGCCCGTCCAGCGCGCCGACGACCTCCTCGACGCCGGTCCCGTGCCGCGCCAGTACGCCGCCGATCGGCTCGGTGCGCAGCAGCTCCAGGCCGATCGCGTGGTGGTCGAGCCCGCCGAGGCCCTCGAAGGTGTGGCTCAGCGGCAGGTGCCCGATGTCGTGCAACAGGGCCGCCACCCGCAGGGGTTCGTCCCCCGGGCGGAAGTGTGCGACGAGCGCGAGCACCCCGAGCGTGTGCTCCAGCCGCGAGTACGACTGCAGGGTGGTGAGCGCCGACGCACCGCCGTGCGCCACGAAGTGCAGGCGGCGCAGCGGTTCGGTGCGCAGCAGTTCGGCTTCCACGGGGTTGAGCCGGACGGCGGTGCGCCACAGCGGGTCGGTGAACTCGGGTGCCAGGCCGAGGACGTTGCTCGGGACGGCCGGGGAGGTTCGGGTGGGCGTGGTCTCCTCGCCCTGTCCGTCCACGCGCCTCTCGTAGCGGCTCTGCCAGTGGACCGGGCCGTCGCCGGGCTGCTTCCCCGAGGGATCCATCCACTGGACGTCGCCGCGGTGCACGAATCCGCGGGCTTCGTAGTAGGAGCGCAGCCGCGCGTTGGACCTCACGCAGTCCAGCCGCAGGAACTCCACGCCCCGGCCGTTCGCCGCGGCGAGGGCCCAGTCGAGGACGACGGCCCCGAGCCCCGGCGCCCAGCGCCGCACCGCCAGCTTGTGCACGTACGCGGCCGTGCCGCCGAGGTCGGCCCAGTGCGGGTCGGTCCAGTCCACGGTGACCGTCGCGGCCACCTTCTCGTCGACGCGGACGAGCCAGGTCTCCCCCCGGGCGACGGATCCCTCGACCCATCCGCGCTCGAACCGCGCCGGCCACTGCCTGATGCCCTGGGCGGCCAGCCGGCCAGCCGCCTCGTCGAGCACCTCCAGCACCTCGCCGATGCGGCTCTCGTCGACGCGTTCGAAGGTGAGCTGCCTGCCCTGCCACATCGAAGTCACGGACCCGATGATCTCATTAGGGTGATCCCCATGACGTCGACGTTCACCGATGCGTTCCTCCGTACCGCCGAGCACCACGCCGCCTGGGGCGCCGAGCAGCTCGAAGCCCTCGAACAGGTCCTGCCCGGCGGCCCCTGGACGGCCGATCTGGACCAGTGCCGCTACGAGTCCTCCGGCCGCGTCGTGCGGGTCGGGCTGCTGGGCAGCTACGACCAGGCCGGGCGGTCCTGGCTCTGGGGCTGGGCGAATCCGGGGCTGCGGGGCAGCGCGGTGGTCGCGGCCGGCGCGCGGATCGCCGAGTTCGGGCGCCTCCACGACGTGCCCGAGCTGCGGGAGGAGGGCGTGGACCTGTCGGGCTTCGCCGATCCCCACCGGGCCGCCGAATCGCTCGCCTTCGTGGGCATGGGCGTGCTCGGCGCGGCGGGCTACATCGGCCAGCCGGCCGGCCCCGACACCCGGGTCTACTTCACCCCCGACGACCCGCAGATCCCCCACGCCCCGTTGAACCCGCTCACGATGCCCCGCCACCTCGTCACCGGCGCGGGCCTGTTCGGCCGTTCCCCGCACGCCGTGGTCACCGGCTACTTCGCCCACCACCGCGTGCCGACCACCACCGCCGCCGACCGCATCACCGCCCACCTGCCGGGCGGCAGCACCGCCGAGGTCGCCTTCGACGCCCTCGGCCGCATCGCCGCGATCAACGTCAACTGACCCGCGCCACGGCGGCCCCGGGCCCCGGACCCCGGCCGGGGTCCGGGGCCCGGGGCCGCCGCCTCCGGCTCGGCTCAGACCGCCATGCCCGGTGTGGCCACGGTCGTCGGCGGGGTGGTGGAGCCCGCCTTCGTCCCCAGGGAGCGTTCGACCTTCGCGACGGCCGTCCGGTACTGGAACGAGGCGAGCTGGGAGGAGGACTCGTCGCGCTGGAAGAAGCCGAAGGCCATGCCGACCGTGCCGAAGCGCTCGATGCCGATGTAGGCGTTGAGCTGGACGCCGCCGATGGTGCCGTCGAGGCGGACGGCGGGGGCGTCCTGGCGGTCGCCGAGGGCGATGGGGCTGACCTTGAAGGTCACCTCGTCGGGGGTGCCCGCGTCGAAGGTGACCGTCGTGCAGGTCTTGAACGCGTCCGTGGCCTTGGCGAAGTCGGTGTTCACCTTGTCCAGGGGCTCCGCGGTGAGGGACTCCGTCACCATCGGGCTGCCGCCGGGGCCGTCGAGTTCGGTCTCGGCGTGCGGGACGGTCGGAGTCGGCTGCCCGGCATGGGAGTTGAGGAGCGCGGACAGCGCGTCGCAGCCGCTCACGGGGCTGGGGTTCCCGCCCGGACTCGGGCTCTGCGGGGGTGCCTCGCTGAAGCCGGACTGCGGGCCCAGGTCGTTGGCGTCGAGCAGCGCCGCCTTCAGCTGGTCGGCGGTCGGGAGTTCGTCGGCCGGAGCGGCGGCGGCCGCCAGGTGGGCCGGGCCCAGGGCGACCGCCGCGCAGAGGGCGGCGGCGGTGAGGGCGTGGAGAGACCTCGGAAGGGACGACATACGGGCCCCCGGTCGAGAGAGTCGGGCATTCGGACAGGGACGGAAGCACCAGTGTCCCACCGGGGCCCGCGCCGGGCGCGTCGGGCGGGGATCGCTCCAGGTCGGAGTGATCCCCGTACCCGCGAACGCCGGGTGTCAGAGCGCCGCGGCCAGCTCCGTGCCCTGCTTGACGGCCCGCTTGGCGTCCAGCTCCGCCGCCACGTCCGCGCCGCCGATCAGGTGGGCACTCACGCCGCGCTCGCGCAGCGCCTCGTACAGGTCGCGGCGCGGTTCCTGGCCGGTGCACAGCACCACGGTGTCGACGGGCAGGAGCTGACGCTCGCCGTCCACGGTGACGTGGAGCCCGGCGTCGTCGATCAGGTCGTACGTCGCGCCGGCGAGCATCGTCACGCCCCGGTGCTTGAGTTCGGTGCGGTGGATCCAGCCGGTGGTCTTGCCGAGCCCGGCGCCGACCTTGCCGGTCTTGCGCTGCAGCAGGTGGACTCGGCGGGGAGGGGTCGGGCGCGAGGGGGTGCGCAGGCCTCCGCGCTCGCGGTACTCGGCGTCGATGCCCCACTTCGCCTGGAACACGGGCGGGTTGAGGCTGGCCTCGTCCCCGGAGTCGGTCAGGTACTCGGCGACGTCGAAGCCTATGCCGCCCGCGCCGAGGATCGCCACGCTCTCGCCGACGGGCGCGCCGTCGCGCAGCACGTCGAGGTAGCCGAGCACCTTGGGGTGGTCGATTCCGGGGATGTCGGCGGGAGTTCGGGGGGTGACGCCGGTGGCGAGGACGATCTCGTCGAAGCCCTCGCCCGCGAGCTGTTCGGCGTCGACGAGCGCGCCGAGGCGCTGGGTGACGCCCAACTCGGCGAGCCGGGTGCGGAAGTAGCGCAGGGTCTCGTCGAACTCCTCCTTGCCGGGGACGAGTCGGGCGATGTTGAGCTGTCCGCCGATCACCTCGGCGGCGTCGAAGAGGGTGACGTCGTGGCCGCGTTCGGCGGCGGAGACGGAGAAGGCGAGACCGGCCGGGCCCGCGCCGACCACGCCGATGCGCTTGCGGAGCTTGGTCGGGGAGAGCACGAGTTCGGTCTCGTGGCAGGCGCGCGGGTTGACCAGGCAGGAGGTGATCTTGAGGCTGAAGGTGTGGTCCAGGCACGCCTGGTTGCAGCCGATGCAGGTGTTGATGGCGTCGGCGCGGCCGTCGCGGGCCTTGGCGACGAAGGCGGCGTCGGCGAGCAGCGGGCGGGCCATGGAGACGAGGTCGGCGCAGCCGTCCGCGAGCAACTGCTCGGCGATCTCGGGGGTGTTGATGCGGTTGGTGGCGACCAGCGGGATGCCGACCTCGCCCATGATCCGCTTGGTGACCCAGGCGAAGGCGCCGCGCGGGACGGAGGTGGCGATGGTGGGGATGCGGGCCTCGTGCCAGCCGATGCCGGAGTTGATGACGCTCGCCCCGGCCGCCTCGACGGCCTTGGCGAGCTGGACGACCTCCTCCAGGGTGGAGCCGCCGGGCACCAGGTCGAGCATGGAGAGGCGGTAGACGATGATGAAGTCCTCGCCGACGCGCTCGCGCACCCGCCGCACGATCTCCACGGGGAAGCGCATGCGCCGCTCGTACGGGCCGCCCCACTCGTCCTCGCGGCGGTTGGTCGCGGCGACGACGAACTCGTTGATCAGGTAGCCCTCGGAGCCCATGATCTCGACGCCGTCGTAGCCGGCGAGGCGGGCGAGTTCGGCGCAGCGGGCGAAGTCCTCGACGGTCTGCTCGACCTGCTCGGCGGTGAGCTCGTTGGGGACGAACGGGCTGATCGGGGCCTGGAGGGCGCTGGGGGCGACGAGACCGGGGTGGTAGGCGTAGCGGCCGAAGTGAAGGATCTGCAGGGCGATCTTCCCGCCCGCGGCGTGCACGGCGTCGGTGACGACGCGGTGTTCGGCGGCCTCCTCCTCGGTGGTGAGCTTGGCGCCGCCGTCCCAGGGGCGGCCGGCCTCGTTGGGGGCGATGCCGCCGGTGACGATCAGGCCGACGCCGCCGGCGGCGCGCTCGGCGTAGAAGGCGGCCATCCGCTCGTAGCCGTCGGGGGCCTCCTCCAGGCCGACGTGCATGGAGCCCATGATCACGCGGTTGGGCAGGGTGGTGAAGCCGAGGTCGAGCGGGCTGAGCAGGTGGGGGTACGGGCCGGGCTCGGGGGTCATCGACTCTCCTGCGGGCGTGCGTCTGCCGGGGGTGGTTGTTACCGAAGGGTAGGGGACGGCCTTGAGCCTATGCAACTAGTTGCATAGGCTCGGAAAGCGCAAAGAGCCCCGGTCCGCAGTCACTGCGGGCCGGGGCCGGGTCACTCGCCTCAGACGTTCACGCCGTAGTCGGTCGCGATGCCGCGCAGACCGGAGGCGTAGCCCTGCCCTATGGCGCGGAACTTCCACTCGACGCCGTTGCGGTACAGCTCGCCGAAGACCATCGCGGTCTCGGTGGAGGCGTCCTCGGAGAGGTCGTAGCGGGCGAGCTCCTGGCCGTTGGCCTGGTTCACGATGCGGATGAACGCGTTGCGGACCTGGCCGAAGTTCTGCAGGCGCGCGTCGGCGTCGTAGATCGACACCGGGAAGACCACCTTGGCCACGTCGGACGGCACCCGGGAGAGGTCCACCTTGATCTGCTCGTCGTCGCCGTCGCCGCCGCCGGTCAGGTTGTCGCCGCTGTGCTCGACGGAACCCTCGGGGCTGCGCAGGTTGTTGAAGAAGACGAAGTGCTGGTCCGAGACCACCTTGCCGAGCGCGTTGCACAGCAGCGCACTGGCGTCCAGGTCGTAGTCGGCCCCGGTGGTGGTGCGAACGTCCCAGCCGAGCCCCACGATCACGGCGCTCAGACCCGGCGCCTCCTTGCTCAGCGAGACGTTGCCGCCCTTGGCCAGCGAAACTCCCACAATGCCCTCCTCGGATCTCTCCCTGCGGACGAATCTACAACACTGTAGAGATCGCGAGAATCCGCCTGCGGGCGGGCTCCCCCCTGGTATTTTTCCGGGCCGCCCCCGGGAACCGCCACCCCCCGGACGGCGTCGGTTGGGGCACGCTTCCGGAGCGCCGGGTGCGGGCGGCCGACCTAGACTGACGATGAACCCAGCGGCGGGAGGCCCCCATGCGCAGGCGGTACAGCTTCCACCTCGACGAGCACGGCCACTCCGTCACCGTCAACGTCCGCTCCGGCACGGTGATCACGGAGACCGAACTGCTGGTGGACGGCAAGGAGTGCGCCTTCCACCGCGTGCACGGCCACGGCGTCTACCCGCTCCTCCTGTCCGGCCAGCTCGCCGAGGAGCCACCCACCCCGCTCGCCGTCCGCCTGGAACGCACGGGCGCACCGGAGCACCCGCTCGCCTGCACCCTCGAACTCGCCGGCACCGACCACCCGATGCCCGAGCGCACCGCGCGCTGAGCACCGCCCCTCCGTCCTCCGGCGGCGCCTTGTCACTAGATTGCTAGCAATCTAGCGTGCTAGCCTTCATGGCGTGGGAAACGAGGAAGTGAAGCAGTTCAACGTCTACCTGCCGGTCGAGCTGATCAAGCAGGTCAAGTACCGCGCCATCGAGTCGGAGCTGTCGCTGTCGGCGCTCGTCGCCGAGGCCCTGCGCGCCTACCTCGATGACCCGCGCCCGGAGAACGAGCACCCGTCCACCGAGGAGGACTGACATGTCGACCCGAGGCATCGAAGCCGTGTTCATGGAGACCCACAACTGGGGCAAGGCCGCGAAGTTCTTCCAAGGCCTGGGCTACGAGCTGGAGTTCGAGACCGACCACAACTCCGGCCAACTGCGCAACGGCGACAGCCCGAGCGTCTTCATCGCCGAGGTCCCGGCCGACCGCGAGACCTCCGTCCAGCTGGTCCTCCAGGTCGAGGACGCCGACGCGTTCGTGGCCGCCGAGGGCCTCGAGGTGGTCACCCCCTTCGAGGACACCCACTTCGGCACCCGGATGATGACCGTCCGCGACCCCGACGGGCGGCTCTGGGCCCTCCAGGCTCCGGTCAAGCAGTAGCGGACGTACGGCGGCCCGGCACCACGTGGGTGGTGCCGGGCCGCCGTACGTCTCAGGCCGCGTCTCAGGCCGCGCCTCAGGCCGGGCGGCCCTCCTCCACCAGCTCGCCGACGATCTCCTCCACCGCCGCGCGGGCCCGCTCGGCGTCCTCGCGGACGAGGCCCAGACGCGTGCGGCGGTCCAGGACGTCGGAGGCGTCCAGGGCGCCCTCGTGGGTGACGGCGTAGACGATCTCGGCGCGGGTCACGTCCAGGCCCTCCGCGATCGGCTCCGACTCCCCCGCGCCCAGCACCTCGTGGGCCAGCCCCCCGTGCCGGGCGAGCAGCGAGGCGGGCAGGGTGGAGGCCTCCACCGGACGGCTGTCGCGGTGGCCCGGCGCCCCGATCAGCGGCAGGCGGGCCGTCCAGCAGCCGCGCCCGGGCAGGCCCCGCAGGCGGACGGCGGTGTCGACGGCGTCCTGGGCCATCCGCCGGTAGGTGGTGAGCTTGCCGCCGACGACGGTGATCACGCCGTTCGGGGACTCCAGCACCGCGTGCTCGCGCGAGATGTCGGCGGTGCTGCCGCCGCCGGTGTCGATCAGCGGGCGCAGCCCCGCGTACGCGCCGCGCAGGTCGGCGCGGGTGAGGGTGGTGGCGAGGGCGGCGTTGACGGTGTCGAGGAGGAAGGTCACCTCGCCGTCGCTGGGCCGCGGCTCGTCCGGGACGGGGCCGGGCGCGTCCTCGTCGGTGAGCCCGATGGCGACGCGGCCGAGCTGCTGGGGCAGCGCGAAGACGAAGCGGCTGATGGAGCCGGGCACCGGCACGGTGAGCGCGGCGGTCGGGTGGCCGAGGGCGGCGGCGTCGACCAGCAGGTGGGTGCCCCGGCTGGGGCGCAGCTTGATCGAGGCGTCGACCTGGTCGGCCCACACGCCGGTGGCGTTGACCACCGCGGCCGCCCGGATGTCCAGGCGCTCCCCGGTGAGGGCGTCCACCAGTCGTGCCGAGGTGCCGGTGACCTCCTCGGCCCGCACCCTGGTCAGCACCGTCGCGCCGTACTGCGCGGCGGTCCGGGCCAGGGCGACCACCAGCCGCGCGTCGTCGACGAGTTGGCCGTCGTGGGCGACCAGGGCCCCGCGCAGCCCGTCCGTCCGCACACCGGGTACGAGCCGGCGGGTGCGGGCGGCGTCGATGCGGCGCACGCGCGGCAGCAGGCTGCCCGGGGTGCCGGCGGTGCGGCGCAGCGCGTCGCCGGCGTGGAAGCCGGCGCGGATCAGGGCCACCTGCCCGGCGTTCAGCAAGTCCGGGAGCAGCGGCACGAGTTGGGGCATGGCGCGGGTGAGGTGCGGGGCGGTGCGGGTCATCAGCACGCCGCGTTCGATCGCGCTCTCGCGGGCCACGCCGATGCGTCCGGTGGCGAGGTAGCGCAGTCCGCCGTGGACGAGCTTGGAGCTCCAGCGGCTCGTCCCGAAGGCGAGGTCGCGGGATTCGACCAGGACGGTGCGCAGCCCGCGCGAGGCGGCGTCCAGGGCGACCCCGGCGCCGGTGACGCCGCCGCCGATCACCAGCAGGTCGACGCGGGGCGCGGCGGCGAGGTCTTCGAGGTCCGTCCTGCGGCGCTGGGCGTCGAGTCGGCTGGTTCCGGCGTGGGGGTTGCCCTTGGGGGTCACGGCGCGAGGTATCCGTTCAGTGCTCTGGCCAGTTCGCGGCGCCAGGCGGCCTCGGGGAGCAGCGAGGCGACCATGCGGTGGGACTGGACGGTGGACTGGGCTATCAGCAGGACCATGGCGGCCAGTTCGACGGGCTCGCCGGGCCGGACCGAGCCGTGGGCCTGGCCCTGCTCGATGCCGGCGCGCAGGGCCTCCAGCAGGCCCCGCTGGCTGGTGCCGAGCCGTTCGACGACGTACTCGAGCAGCAGGTCGGAGTCCTCGGAGTGCAGCAGCGCGCCGAGCACGGGGTGGTCGCGCAGGCGCACGGCCACGTCGACGATGCGCTCGACGAAGGAGTCGAGGTCGGCGAAGGCGAGGGCAGCGCCGCCCTGGATGGTGGCGAGGATCTCCCGGGTGAGGAGGGCGCCGATGACCGCCCGCACGTCCGGCCAGCGCCGGTAGACGGTCGGGCGGCTGACCCCGGCGCGGCGGGCGATCTCGGCCAGCTGGGTGCGGCGCACGCCGAGGTGGACGATCAGGTCGGCGGCGGCGTCCAGGATGGCGTCGTCGGTGCTGCGGGCGTCTGTACCTTCGAGGCGCGCTTCGATGCGCTGAGGCTCGGCGTTACTACTTGACATGATGTGTGAAACTGTAACGCATGGCACCAGAGACGCAAGCAGGACCGGACGGCGCCGCACTGCCGCTCCCCCCGATGAAGTGGAACGCCTGGGGCGACCCGGCCCTCGCCAAGGAGCTGCCCGCCGAGGTCAAGGGCCTGCTCGCGGCCGCCCTCGGGGTCACCGGTGACGCCGCGCCCGGCCCCGGCGCCGACGAGGCCGTCCTCGCCCCCTCCCGGATCGCGCCCGAGGACCTGAAGGCGCTCGCCGCGTCCGTCGGCGAGGCGCACGTCAGCGCCGCCGACGCCGACCGGCTGCCCCGCGCCGGCGGCAAGTCCACCCCCGACCTGCTGCGCCGCCGCAGCCGCGCCGCCCAGGACGCGCCCGACGCCGTCGTCCTGCCCGGCGACGAGGACGAGATCGCCGCCGTCCTCGCCCTCTGCGCCGAACGCCGCCTCGCCGTCGTCCCCTTCGGCGGCGGCACCAGCGTCGTCGGGGGCCTCGACCCCGAGCGCGGGGGCCTGCGCGCCGTCGTCTCCCTCGACCTGCGCCGCCTCGACCGGCTGCTCGCCCTCGACGAGACCTCCGGCGAGGCCGTCCTCGGCGCGGGCCTCACCGGCCCGGCGGCGGAGGCGCTGCTCGCCGAACGCGGCTGGGAGCTCGGCCACTACCCGCAGAGCTTCCGCTACGCCACCATCGGCGGGTTCGCCGCCACCCGCTCCTCCGGCCAGGACTCCGCCGGGTACGGGCGCTTCGACGAGATGGTGCGCGGCCTGCGCGTCGTCACCCCCGCGGGCGTCCTCGACCTCGGCCGCGCCCCCGCCTCCGCCGCCGGCCCCGACCTGCGCCAGCTCTTCCTCGGCTCCGAGGGCACCCTCGGCGTCATCACCGCCGTCCGCCTGCGCGTGCACCGCCTGCCCGCCGTCAAGGCGTACGAGGCGTGGAGCTTCCCCGACTTCACCACCGGGACGGACGCGCTGCGCGCCGTCGAGCAGCAGGGCACCGGGCCGACCGTCATCCGGCTCTCCGACGAGGCCGAGACCATGGTCAACCTCGCCATGACCGAGAAGATCGGCGACACCCCGGCCGTCACCGGCTGCCTGGCCGTCACCGTCTTCGAGGGCACCGCCGACCAGGTCGCGGCCCGCCACCGCCTCACCCGGGAGACCCTCCTCGCCGCCGGCGGCACCTCCCTCGGCGAGGCCCCCGCCCGCGCCTGGGAGCACGGCCGCTTCAACGCCCCCTACCTGCGCGACTCGCTGCTCGACGCGGGCGCCCTCTGCGAGACCCTGGAGACCGCCGCCGGCTGGGGCGGCCTCCCGGGACTGCGCTTCGCCGTCACCGCCGCGCTCACCGAAGCCCTGCCCGGCGCGCTCGTGCTCTGCCACATCTCGCACGTCTACCCGACCGGCGCCTCCCTCTACTTCACCGTCGTCGCCGCCCTCGGCGAGGAGCCGCTGGAGCAGTGGGCCGCCGCCAAGCGGGCCGCCTGCGACGCGATCATGCGCTCGGGCGGCACCATCAGCCACCACCACGCCGTCGGCGCCGACCACCGGCCCTGGATGACCGACGAGATCGGCGACCTCGGCGTGCGCATCCTGCGCGCCGTCAAGGCCGAACTCGACCCGGCGGGCATCCTCAACCCCGGCAAGCTGATCCCGTAGTGGGCGGCGTCCGGAGAGTGGCCGTGCTCACCAACCCGGCGGCGGGGGCCGGCCACTCCGGCCCCGCCGCCGAGCGGGCCGTCGCCCGGCTGCGGGCCCTCGGCGTCCAGGTCGACGCCCACGCCGGGCGCAGCGCCGAGGACGCCGGGCGGCTGGCGCGCGAGGCGGTGGCGGACGGGGTCGACGCCGTCGCCGTCGTCGGCGGGGACGGCATGATCAACCTCGCCGTCCAGGCACTGGCCGGCACCGCCGTCCCCCTCGGGGTCATACCGGCGGGCACCGGCAACGACCACGCCCGCGAGTACGGCCTGCCCCTCGGCTCCCCCGAGGCCGCCGCCGAGGTCATCGCCGCCGGCCGCACCCGCACCGTCGACCTCGGCCGCATCACCGGCCCCGACGGCGCGGCGCGCTACTTCGGCTCGGTGCTGGCCACCGGCTTCGACTCCCTGGTCAGCGACCGCACCAACCGCCTGCGCTGGCCCCGCGGCCGGATGCGCTACAACCTGGCGATCCTCATCGAGTTCGCCAACCTGCGCCCCCTGCCCTTCCGCCTCACCCTCGCCGACGGCACCGTCCTCGAACGCGACCTGACCCTCGCCGCCGTCGGCAACACCCGCAGCTACGGCGGCGGCATGCTGATGTGCCCCGGCGCCCTGCCCGACGACGGCCTCTTCGACGTCACCCTCGTCGACGCCATGCCGCGCCTGCGCGTCGCCCGCTTCTTCCCCACCCTCTTCAAGGGCACCCACGTGCGGCGGGCGGAGGTCACCACCCTGCGGACGGACGCGCTGCGCATCGAGTGCCCGGGCATCACGGCCTATGCGGACGGCGAGTTCATCGCGGCCCTGCCGGTGGAGGTGAAAATCGAACGGGGGGCGTTGAGGATCTTGGTACCTTGACCCGCGTGGACATGAACGAGGCGGCCAGGGCCGCATGGTGGGACGGCCTGCCGGCCGGAATCCGCGAGCAGATCGACGGATTCGTCCTGCAGGACGCCCTCATGAACGCGCTGAAGCTCATCCGGGACGTCGGCCGCGCGCCCGTCGACATCGGGCTCGGCAACGCGCAGCTGATCGCCGGCGACCGCTACGCCCACCACGGCGACCGGATCGCCCGCCGCCCGGAGAGCCCGCTCGACCTGGAGTCGCTGGCCCGCCGGGCCGCCGGATGCGTCGGGCGCCTCCTCGCTATCGAGGCGATCTGGGACGGCGACACCGTCCACGACTGGTTCGTGGTCCTGCTGGCCGTCACCGCCGAGCCGGACGGAGAGGCCGCCCTGGCCACCGTCTACTGGTCGACCGCCGAGCGCCACCTCGGCGAGGAGGCCGCCGGACCCGGCCGCCACCCCTCGGCGGTGGCCGCCGAGCGCGCGGGCCGAGCCCTCGCCGACCGCCTCGGCGTGCCCTTCCACTTCGGCAGCCCGGACACCCCCGACGACGAGGCGCCGCGCTGGCGCGCCGTCACGGGCGGGCGCTGATCTACTCCTCCTCGCTCCCCGCCAGGTCCTCGGCGCTGAGGCGGCGCCAGGTGACCTCCTCCTGCCAGTCGGGGTCGGCGGATATCCAGCCCCAGAGCAGGCGTTCGGTCTGCTCGCGGGACTGGTGCTCCGTGGTCTGGTAGTGGCGCTCGGCGGAGCCCTCGCGGTACTCGATCTGCCAGTCCTCGGGGCCGTGCTGGTACGCCTGGGCGTAGTCCTCCTCGGCGCGGCTGAGCACCAGGAAGTCCCGGCCGGGCACCTCCAGCTGCTCCAGGGCGCGGGTGAGGCCCGTCCGGTCGGCGGCGGACACGGGTGCGAGGCCGTCCACCTCGACCTGGTACGTCTTCGTCATGGCGATCACCCTTGCACAGGGCACTGACAATCGATCAGGACAGTGAGCCGACGTTGCCCGTGGTGGAGACGACGGTCGGGCGGCCGGTGGAGCCGTCGACCTCGTACACCTTCGCGCCGAGGTCGGTGCGGACCTCGAACCGGCCGGGGCCGAGCCAGCGGGCGGAGGACAGCTCGCCGTCGCCCGGGTAGCGGGCGGGCATGCTGACCAGCGTCCAGCGGCGGGCCAGCGGGCCGGCCCCGGTCTCCAGGCGGACCTTCCAGGACTGGGTCTCGGTCTCGCCCGTGGAGCTGTCGTGGATGACGACGAGCACGTGGTCGGGGCGGTCTGGCGAGCTCTCGCGGGTCTCGGTCACCCCGCCGAAGTCACCGAGGCCCAGAGAGGACAGGGCGGCCGCCGCCAGCAGCATGCACCCGCCGCCACCCGCGACCAGGCCCGTGAACAGCCCGAGCATGTCGGCCCGGCCCCGGACGATCACCCCGATCAGCAGCAGCACACCCGTCAGCCCGAGTGCCGGCACCGGGTGGTTGAGCGCGTCGGCGACCGCCCCGTGCCCGCCGAAGCGGCTCTCCCACCGGCCGAGCACGCACAGCACCAGCGGTGCCAGTGCCGCACCGGCCAGAGCCATACCGGTCACATGACGACGCTTCATCCTCGCCCCCCTTCGTGGACACCCTAAGCCGCGAAGCGATCAGCCGTCACCGTCCGGGAAGCCGCCCAGCTCCCTCGGAGGTCAGACGACCTGCAGGACGATCTTGCCCTGGAGGTGCCCCTCCTCGGCCCGGCGGTGGGCGGCGGCGGCCTCGCGCAGGGGGAACACCGAGTCGATGGCGACGCGCAGCCGGCCGTCCGCGAGCAGACCGGCCACGTGGGTGAGGTCGGAGCCGCTGGAGCGCACCTGCCAGAGGTCGGTGTGGACGTTGACGCCCAGCTCGCGGGCCCGGTCGGGGCGGTAGTCGCCGAGGAAGACGGGGACGAGGTCGCCGCCCCGGCGCAGGGCGGGGAGCAGGCGGTGGGCGTCGGGGCCGCCGACGGTGTCGAGGAGCAGGGTGGCGTCGTGGACGGCTTCGGCGACGGAGGTCCGGGTGTAGTCGACGAAGCGGTCGGCGCCGAGGCTTCGCACGAACTCCTCGTGGCGGCCCGAGGCGACGGCGACGACCTCCTCCGCCCCTGCGGCGCGGACGAGTTGGAGGGCGATGTGTCCGATGCCGCCCGCCGCTCCGACGATCACTGCGGTGCCGCCCCCGCCGTACTTCAGATTCTTGTCGATGAACTGGTGGGCCGTCAGGGTGACCATCGGGGCGGCGGCGGCCTCGAGGTGCGTGATCCCGGGCGGCTTGCGGGCGAGGTCGGTGGCGCGCGCGACGGCGTACTCGGCGTAACCGGAGCTCCGGCCGGGGAAGTTGACCAGCGCGAAGACCTCGTCCCCGGCCCGCCAGTCGTCGACGCCCTCGCCCGTCCCGGCGACGACGCCGGAGATGTCGCTGCCGATGATCAGCGGCGGCCGCCAGTCGGGGCGCAGTTCCGGCGGGAACTTCTCGAAGCCGCGCCGGGCGTACCAGTCGGGCGGGTTGACGCCCGCCGCGTGGACCCGTACCAGCACCTCGCCCGGGCCGGGCTCCGGGCGGGCCACCTCCTCGTACCGCAGCACCTCGGGCTCGCCGAAGGCGTGCAGGCGGACGGCCCCCATGGTTCGTGACACAGCTGTTCCCCTCTCCCCAGTAGAATCCGGAGCACTGCTCCGGAAAGAACTTAACCGGAGCAGTGCTCCGCTTGTCAACGACCGAACAGGACCAGCCCCCATGCCGCCCCGCACCCCGCGCGCCGACGCCCAGCGCAACCGCGACCGCCTGCTGGCGGCGGCGGCCGAACTCGTCGCCGAGGAGGGCGTCCAGGCGTCACTGCGCGACGTCGCCCGGCGCGCCGAGGTCGGCCTCGGCACCCTCTACCGGCACTTCCCCACCCGGGACGACCTGCTGGAGGCCCTGCTCGGCCGACGCTTCGAGGCCCTCGCCGAGCACGCCGAACGCGCCGAACGCGCCGAGCACGCCGGGACCACCACGACCGCCGACCCCGAACGCGCCCTCGTCGACTGGCTCCAGGAGTTCACCCTCGGCGCCGCCGCCTACCGCGACCTGCCCGCCGCCCTCGTGGCCACCCTCCACTCCCCCGACTCCGCCCTCCACGCCAGTTGCCTGCGCATGCGCGAGGCCGGCGGCCGCCTCCTCCTCGCCGCCCAGGAGGCGGGCGCCGTGCGCCCCGAGGTGACCCCCCTCGACCTGTTCGCCCTCGCCAACGCCCTCGGCTGGATCGCCGACCAGTCCCCCTCCCTCGCCGAGCGGCGCGAGCACCTCTTCCGGCTGGTCTGGGACGGCCTCCGCCGCCGCTGAACAGACCGGGACGGCGTGGCTCAGACCCCCGGGGTCGCGGTGATCCGTCCGGTGGCGATGGCCTCCAGCAGGAGCTCGCGGTCGGCCGCCGTCCGGTCGGCGTAGTGGACGGCGAAGTCGGCGACGGCCTCGGCGAAGACGTCCGCGCCGCCCAGGTACCCCGCGATGGCGAGGCGGTCGCCGGTGCGGGCGTGGGCGCGGGCCAGGGTGCGGCCGCAGAGGTCGCCGTAGGTGCGCAGGGCGGCGGGGGACATGGCGGCGACGTCCGCGGAGCCCTTCATGTCGCGCAGCTGGCGGCCGTAGAAGTGGCGGCCCTCGGGGCCGGTGGTCCAGCCGAGGAAGACGTCGCTGCCGGCCTGCATCAGGTGCTGGCCGGTGACGACGCGGCGGCCCCCGTGGTGGGCGGCGACCTCGGCGTCCACGCGGGTGGCGGGCAGGTGGTCCTCCAGCACCGAGCGGCCGGCCTCCTTGAGCTGGAGGAACAGCGGGTCGCGGGCGTCGCGGCCCTCCAGCAGGACGATGTAGCAGCGGGTGCCGACGCTGCCGACGCCGACGACCTTGGTCGCCGCGTCGACGAAGCGGTAGCGGTCGAGCAGGACGCGCCGGTCCTCGGCGAGGGTGGCGCGGTAGTCGCTGAACACCTGGCCGACGGCGCGCAGTTCGGTCTTCCTCAGCGGTTCGATCAGCGGGGGCGAATTGATGATGCGCCGCTGCCCGTCGCGCTCCTCGGTGAGCTTGCCGAGGGCCTGGAGGCTGGTGCGGCGCCGGGCGTGGGCGAGGCCGGCCTCGACCTGCTTGCGCTGCTTGGGCTTGCGCAGCACGGTGAGCAGGTCGGCGGTGTCGATGTGGGTGTACCAGACGTCGAGTTCGCCCCGGCCCGCGAGGTGGCGCATGGCCTCGGCGTAGCCCTGGACGGCGGCGAGGGCGGCGCGGCGGGGCCGGTCGCCGTCCTGGCCGTTGTCCCGGGCGGCGACGGCGAGGCTGGCGGCGAGGCGTTTGACGTCCCACTCGAAGGGGCCGGGGTAGGTCTCGTCGAAGTCGTTGAGGTCGAAGAGCAGCCTGCGTTCGGGCGAGGCGAAGACGCCGAAGTTCAACAGGTGGGCGTCGCCGCAGAGTTGGACGGTGATCCCGGTGCCGGGGACGGCGGCGAGGTCGGCGGCCATGACGGCGGCGGCGCCGCGCAGGTACGTGAACGGGGTGTCGGCCATGCGCCCGTAGCGGATGGGCAGCAGCCGGGCGACGCGGTCCTCGCCCTGGCGGATCAGCACGTCCACCGGATCGGGCCGGTCGGCGGCGGGGATCCACCGCCCGTGCTCGGAGCGGGAGATCCGCTCGCGGGCGGCGCGGCCTCGGCGGCGGCGTTCGGCGGGGGTGGTCATGGCGCGGCTCCCAGGGGGTTCCACCGTGGCGGGGCTTCCTGGCGAGGCTAGGGCAGGAGTGCCGGAGGGCGCAGCGCCCGCCCTCCGGTACTGGTCCGTTCGGATGATGCCGCGCCCATCCGCCTGATGGGCTTGACACGCTCAGCTGATGGTGAAGTCCGCCATCATCGCCATGTCCTCGTGCTCCAGGTTGTGGCAGTGGATCATGTACGTCCCCGCGTAGTCGGTGAAGCGCACCAGCACCTCCACCGCCTCGGCCGGCCGCAGGTCGACGGTGTCCTTCCAGCCGGCGTCGTAGGGGCCGGGCTCCTTCCCGTCGCGGCTTTGCACCTGGAACGGGTCGAGGTGCAGGTGCACGGGGTGGTGCAGGTCGCTGGTGAAGCGCCACAGTTCGGTGGCGCCGAGGGCGGGGGCGGCGAGGTCGCGGCCGGGCTCGTACAGGTCGCCGTTGATCGTCCAGCCGTCGCCGCGGCTGCGGCGGAAGGCGAAGTCGCGGGTGACGGTGACGGCGTTCGGGTCCAGGCCCGCGATGGTGGAGAGGGTGTCGGGCACCCGGGCGTCGTCGGTGACGGCGCGGGAGGAGACGTCGAAGCGCATCACCTCCTCGGTGCGGCCGGTGCCGAATCGGTTCATCAGGCGGACCTGGGTGCCGGGGGCGTAGCGGGAGAAGTCGACGACCACGTCGAAGCGTTCGGCGGGGGCGATCTCGACGGCGTCGTGGGCGACGGGGGCGGCGAGCAGCCCGCCGTCCGAGCCGATCTGGACGAGGGCGTCGCCGTCGGAGGGCTGGGGGTCGAGTTCGAGGCGGTAGAGGCGGGCGTTGGAGGCGTTGAGCAGGCGCAGCCGGTAGTGGGCGCGGTCGACGTCCAGGCGGGGCCAGGGGGCGCCGTTGACGAGGATGACGTCGCCGAGGACGCCGTTGGCGTAGCCGTCGGCGACGCCGGGTTCGGCGAGGGTGGCGTCGGCGGAGGGGTAGTGGAAGGAGCCGTCCGCGGCGAAGGAGCGGTCGGTGATCATCAGCGGGAGGTCGCGGTCGCCGCGGGGCAGGGGCAGGGACGCCTCCTCCTCGTCGTGGAGGAGGTGGAAGCCGGCCAGGCCGCGCCAGACGCCGGGGCCGGTGAAGCCCATGCGGTGGTCGTGGTACCAGAGGGTGGCGGCGCGCTGGAGGCCCGGGTAGGTGTGGGTGCGCTCGCCGGTGGCGGTCCTGGCCTTGGCGTGCTCCATGCCCGGCATGCCCGGCACGCCGTGCATGCCCGCCATGGCTTGTGCCGCGTGGTCGGAGGAGGACCCGACGGGCATGAGCAGGTCGGTCGGGTAGCCATCGCTGTCGGCCGGGGTGTGCCCGCCGTGGAGGTGGACGACGGACGGGACGGGCAGCTGGTTGCGGTGCTTGACGACCACCGCGCGGCCGGAGCGGGCGGCGATGGTCGGCCCGGGGAAGGTGCCGCCGTACGTCCACGCCTCCGTCGTGACCCCGGGCAGGATCTCCAGCCTGGCGACCTGCTGGGTGATCTCGTAGTAGTCGGCCCCGGCGTCCGTGCGCACCGGGGCGAGGATCTTGGGCACGGGCAGCGGCACCTGGAAGGCGTCCGGCAGGGGCAGGTCGCTGTCGAGCAGCCGGCCCGGGCGGCCCTCGGTGAGCAGCAGCGCCGCGGAGGGGACGGCGACGGCGGCCAGCGCCCCGGCGCCCAGGGCGGAGGCGCCGAGGCGCAGGAAGCGGCGCCGGTTCACCGGGCGACCTCCACCGGGCCGCCGGGGCGCGGCAGCCGGCCCGCGCCGTCCTCCTCGGCGGGGCGGGGCCCGGCCGGTGCGGGCAGCGGCAGCCGCCAGGCGCCGGCCAGGACGAACAGCACGCCGGAGACCGTCAGTACGCCGAGGGTGACGTGCACGCCGAGGGCCCGGCCGTAGCCCGAGAGGATCTGGGCGACGACGGCGGCGGTGAGCCCCGCGGTGCTCCACAGCGGCCACTGCGGGCCGCGGCCGGGCCAACGGACGAGGACGGCCACGACCAGCTGGACCAGCAGGGCGGTGGAGAGCGTCATCGCGGTGCCCTCGTGGGCCTTGAGGGAGTCGTAGGTGCCGTTGAGGAAGCTGCCGGCCAGCATGACCTGGAGCAAGGCCAGGAGCGTGACCGTGGCGGTGATGAGGCGCAGCAGGATCAGCGGCAGGCGGGGCGCGGGGGGACTGGTCATGGTGCTCTGGTTCTCCAGGTCTTGCTCTCGGACGGGTCGGATGGGTCAGATGGGGAGGGCTGCGTGAGCGTAGCCGACGAAACGTCATGTTCCACCCGAATACAGGGCGTTCCGATCATCGGATGTCCCCATTTCCCGGCACTCGACCCGGACATTTCCCCCGTTCGGCGGAGCGCGCACGGGTTTCGCGCCGGATTCGCGCCCCGCCCGCCGCCCCGCCCGCCGCTCTACGCGCCGCCCACCGCCGTCACCGGGTTGCCGCGCAGCAGCGCCCGGACCGGCAGGGCGGTGGCGGCGAGGCAGAGCAGGACGGCCCCGGCGGGCAGCGCCCCGGCCAGCAGCGGCGGCACGTACGGGCCGGTGCCGGCGGTCCCCCGGGCCACCGGCAGCAGGGTCACCCAGGCGATGGCCGCGCCGAGCGTCAGCCCGGAGGCGGCGACGATCAGCGCCTCCCAGCGCAGCATGCCGCGCACCTGGCGCCGGGTGGTGCCGGCCAGGCGCAGCAGGGCGATCTCGCGGCGGCGGTCCAGGACGGTCATCACCAGGGTGTTGGCGGCGCTGACGGCGGCGAACCCGCCGAGCACGGCGGCCATCACGGTGTTGGCCCAGCCGTTGATCTCCAGGTTCCGGTCGGCCCGGGCGGCGTAGCCGGCCCGGTCGGTGACCTGGGCGCGGGGGTCGACGCCCTTGAGCGCGGCGGCCATCGCCGTACGGTCCGCGCCGGGGGCGTCGGCGACGAGCAGGCGGCCGTCGTACGCGGCGGTGACGTGGGCGGCGACGGCGGCGCGCGGCAGGAGCGCTCTGCCGAGGCCGAGGCCGCGCTCGTAGGTGGCGACCAGGGTGGGCCTGACGGCGGTGCCGTCGCCCAGCCACAGCGGGACGCGCTCGCCGACGCGGGCGCCGAGGGAGTCGGCGAGCATCGCGTCCAGGGCGACGGTGTCGGCGGAGCGGCCGAGGTCGGCGAGGGAGCCGGTGCGCACACCGAGGTCGAGGACGCGGGACAGCCGGGCCGGGTCGCCGTCCACGGCGAGGGCGTCGGCGCGGGAGAGGTGCTCGCCGCTGTCGTAGAGCAGGCCCGTGTTCAGCACGCCGACGGCGGTGTCCACCCCGGGCAGGCGGGCGGCCTTCCCGGCGGTCCCGGCGGGCAGGCCCGGGCCGGCGGCGGTGACCACCTGGTCGGCGGTGACGCCCGCGCGGACGTTGGTGTCGGCGGTGTGGCGCAGGGTGCCCTGGAGGGCCAGCATCGTGCCGCAGAAGGCGGTGACCAGGACGATCGGGGTGATCGCGGAGGCCAGGCGGCGGGCGTTGGCGCGGGCGTTGTCGGCGGCCAGCGAGCCGGGCGCGCCCGCGGCCCGCAGCGGGGCGCCGAGCACGGTGGCGAAGACCCTGGCCACCCAGGGGCCGAGGAAGGAGACGGCCGTCAGGAAGCACATGACCACGCCGAGCGCCGTGCTGGCCGCCTGCTCGCCGTCCAGCGCGGCGGCGACGAAGGCGAGCACCACGCCGCCGACGGCGAAGAGCAGCCCGAGGCCCGTACGCACCCACCCCGTACGGGCGGGGGCGAGCGCGGCCTCGCCGAGCGCCTGCCCGGGGCGCAGCCGGGACGGGCGCAGCGCGGCCAGGTACCCGGCGGCGAGCGCGGCGAGGGTACAGGCGGCGACGGCGACCAGGGCGGGCAGCGGGCCCACGTCGAGCTGCACCCCGGCCGGGACGGCGCCGCGCTCGACCAGCTGGTCGAACCACCAGCGGGCCAGGGCGATGCCGGGCAGGGCGCCGAGGGCGGCGGCGGCGGGGGCGAGGAGGGCGGCCTCGGTGGCGATGGTGCGGCGGATCTGGCGCGGGGTGGCGCCGATGGCGCGCAGCAGGGCGAACTCGCGGGCGCGCTGGGAGGTGGCGAGGGCGACGGTGCTGACGACGACGAAGATCGCGGTCGCGGTGGCGTTGCCGCCGAAGGAGCCGCCGATGGCGATCAGCAGGACGCGGGCCTCGCCGAGGGAGGGGTGCTCGACGGCGCCGCGGGCGTCGCCGGTGTAGGTGCGGGCCCGGGGGCCGAGGGGCCCGACCGTGCGGCGGATCTCGGCGGCGAGGGCGGTGTCGGTGGTGCCGGGGCGGGGTTGGACGGCGATGGCGTCGATGCGGCCGGGGTGGCCGGAGAGGCGGTCGGCCTCGGCGTCGGCGAGCCAGGCCGTGGGGCCCGCGGTCTGCGGGGCGGCGAGGCCGGAGACGCGGTAGCTCGCGGTGCCGCCGGGCGCCGTCACGGTGAGGCTCGCGCCGGGCGTGAGACGGGCGGCGTGCGCCGTGTCGGCGTCGAGCACCACCTCGTTCGCGCCGGGCGCGCGGCCTTCGAGGAGGACGTCCTGCGGGCCGGCGATGCCGAGGGCGGCGTAGGGGCGGCCGGTCAGGGGGTTCGGGATGCTCGGGACGCCCGGGGCGGTGACTGGGAACGCGGTGTCCGGGCGGGCCGCGGCCACGCCCGGGAGGGCGGCGATGCGCTCCGTCAGCGCGGCGTCGATGCGGGCCCGTTCGGGGGTGGGCTTCTCCCGGGTGTGCTTGCTGTGGCCGTTGGTCACCTCGATCGCCACGTTCTGGTCGGCGGCCACCACGACCGGGCTGTTCGCGTACCGGACGGGGTGCAGGCCCGCCGTCACACCGGTCTGGAGCAGGGTGCCGCAGGCCGTCACCACGGCGGCGCCGAAGAGCAGGGCGATCAGGGTGCCGACGAAGGCGGCGGGGCGGAAGCGCACGGAGGCGCGGGCCAGGCCGTTGCTCATGCCGCCGCTCCGGACGCTGCTCCGGCCGTGGCCCCGGACGCCGCTCCGGCCGTGGCTCCGGCCGGGCGGACGGTGAGCGCGAGCATCCGGTCGGCGACGGCCTGCGGGCCGGGATGCGGCAGGTCGTCGACGATGGCGCCGTCCGCGAGGAAGAGCACCCGGTCGGCGAAGGAGGCGGCCATCGGGTCGTGGGTGACCATGACGACGGTCGCGCCCAGCCCGTCCACCGCGCGGCGCAGCAGGCCCAGCACCTCGTGCGCGGTGGTGGTGTCCAGCGCGCCGGTCGGCTCGTCGGCGAAGACCACGTCCGGCTCGGTGATCAGCGCCCGGGCGATCGCCACGCGCTGCTGCTGCCCGCCGGAGAGCTGCCCGGGCCGGCGCCGGCCGTGCTCGCCCAGGCCCACGCGCGCCAGCAACTCCCGTGCCCGCGCCCGGTCCTGGCGCTCGCCGGCGAGGCGCTGCGGGAGCAGGACGTTCTGCTCGACCGTCAGCGAGGGCAGCAGGTTGAAGGACTGGAAGACGAAGCCGATCCGGCTGCGGCGCAGCCTGGTCAGCCGGTTCTCGCTCAGGCCGGTGATCTCCTCGCCGCCGAGGCGGATCCGCCCGTCGTCGGGGCGGTCCAGGCCGGCGGCGCACTGCAGGAAGGTGGACTTGCCGGAGCCGGAGGGGCCCATCACGGCGGTGAAGCTGCCGCGTTCCAGGGTGAGGTCGAGGCCCCGCAGCGCGTGCACGGTCTCCCCGCCGCGCCCGTAACTGCGGCGCACACCGCGCATCTCGACGGCGGGCGGCGCGGGCCGGTCGAGGAGCAGCGGCAGGGGGTGTTCGGTGCTCGGACGGTCGTGGCGGCGTGCCATGGATGGGGCCTTCCTTCGGAATCGTCGCTGATCGTCGACGGGTTCCACGCTAGGAGGGCGGCACGGGCGCCACCATGAAGGCCGCTGGCGGGTCCGGGGTGGGGTTATCCCTACAGTTCCTCCGGCTCCACCGATCGGTAGGCCGCCCGCAGTTCGGCGAGCACCGGGTGGGCCGGGTCGAAGGCGGCGGCGTCCACGCCCGCGATCGGGCGGACGCCGATGCCCGCGTTGACGGCGAACGCCCCGTCGTAGTCGGCGAGTTCGCTCAGGTGTACCAGCCGGTGGGACTGCGGGCCCTCGTACGCGCCCTCGATCAGGGCGGCCGTGACGCCGGGCAGGACCGGCCCCTGCGGCCAGACCAGCTTGCGGCCCGCCAGCAGGCCGAGGTTCCAGGTGGCGCCCTCCGTCACCCGGCCCTCCTCGTCGACGAGCAACACGTCGTCGAACCCGGCGAGTTGGGCCTGGCGGCGGTGGTGGACCAGGCCGAACAGTCCGACGTGCTTCACCTCGGGAAGTTCGCGCCGGTACGCCGTCGTGCGCACCCGCAGCGGGGCCGGTTCGGCGGTGGGCGCCGGCCGGGTGGTGACCAGCAGGGCGGGCGCGGCGGGAGCCGAGGGGCGTTCCAGGCCGAGCCCGGGGTCGTACACCGTGACGCGGACGATCACCGGCGCCCCGTCCGCCGGCAGGACGGCGCGGACGCGCTCGCGCACGGCCGCCCGGTCCAGCCCGGCGGCGAACAGGGTGCGGCAGTCGCGGACCAGCCGGTCCAGGTGCAGCGACAGGCCCCGGACGCGGCCCGCCTCGGCGCGCAGGGTGGTGAAGTGCCCGTAGTTCAGCAGCCCCAGGGCGGCGAGGCGCGCCGGGTCGGCGGGCGCGCCGTCGATCTCGATCTCAGCCATCCCCCGAGTCTGCCAGCTGGGGCCTTCGGCCGTGGCCCTGGCTTTCGAGCTGTTCGATCCGGTACGCCAGGCCCTCCGGCTCGCCGCCGTCCGCCCAGCGCCACGCCTCCGCCCACCACTGCGGGCCGCGCACCAACGGCCTTCCGGCCAGGGCGAGATGGACGGCCAGCGTGGAACGGGCGTACTCGTGCACCCAGCCGTCCGTGCCCCGATAGTGGGCCGTCTCGTCCAACCGCAGCCGCCCGCCCTCGCACCCGGCGGCCAGTATCGGCGTCCACCCGCCGCGCGGGTCGGCGACCAGCAGGAGCAGCCGCCCGTCCGCCTCACGCACCCGGTAGCACGGCAGTTGGGGCATCCGGGCCAGCGTGAGGGCGTGGCGCCAGCCGACCACCCACAGGCCCCGCCGCAGGTAGTAGCGCACGGCGTGGCGCCACGACCAGTGCGCCTCCAGCCGGAAACCGGGCAGGCCCTCGGCGGCGGACGCCTCGTACACCGCGTCCATCGCGCCGGCGGCCAGGCCCCGGCCGCGCGCCTGCGGGCGTACGTAGAGGGAGGAGACGGCGAGCTGGCCGGGGCCCTTGGTCCAGTTGTCCACGGCGACGGTGCCGGCGACGGCCCCGGCCTCGTCGAGCATCCAGTAGCGGCGGCGGTACAACTCGCCGCCCGGCCAGTCCCGGCCGCTCTCGCCCAGGCGTTCGCGCCACTCGCGCTCGGCCTCCGGCGTCACCGCGTCCGGGTCCAGCAGCTCACCGAGCCCGCCCTCCACCAGGGACGCCAAGTCCCACAGGGCGAACCGCCGTTCGTCACCCCCGACGACCGCCCGCAGCCGCGGCCCCGCCGCCAGCCTGTCCTGCGCCCGCTCCACCGCCGCGTCCCACGACCTCACCACGGCGACCACTCTAGTACTTGCCGCGGGCACGAACCGTCACCCGACCTGCACCGAACGTCAGTTCACATCACGTCAGGCCGGGAGCCCCCGCACGAGACGGCACCGCCGGGCGATCGCCTCCGAACCCCCGTTGTTGCGGACCACCTCCACGTAGCCCGCCGCCTCGACCTCCAGGTCCTCCCGGCTCGGGCACAGGAAGGTGAACAGCCACACGTGCTGCGTGGAGTCCCGCTCGGGCACCGACCCCCACCCCCCGCCCCAGGCTTCGGCCAGCGCGTTCACGCAGTGCGCCAAGGCCAACTCCTCGCGCCCGCCCCACACCTCCCGCATCCAGCGGTCGAAGTTCCGGCTCGCCGCCTCCGCGTCCTGCCGCGTCCCCTCGCCTCCGAGCAGACGCTTGACCAGCGCGCCCTGCGGCTCCTGTGCTTCCCCGTGGATCTCCATGCCCGCCATGCTTCCGGCATCCCCACCGGGCCCGCAAGACCACGACGGCACCTGGTGGTAGGGGAAACCCGACCACAGGACTCGACCTGACCCCGCTGACCGCGCCGAGCTGCGCCGATGCAATGGAGGGGTGAACGAACGAGCGTGGTGGTGGTGCGGCGGATGGCTGGCGGCGGCCGGGTGGGCGTGGTCCTTCCCGCTGCTCTCGGGCCTCGGGCCGCACCGGAGTTGGGGATGGTGCGCGGGCGTCGGGTACGTCGCGGCGGCCCTGGTGGCGGCCGGGTCCCGGCGCCTCGGGCTCTCCGTGGCCGTGGCGACGGCCGGTTCGGTGGTGGTGCCGCTGCTCGCCCTCGTCCTGACCGGGCGGGGGCAGAGCGAGGTCACCGTCATCGAGCGCTCCGGGGCGCTGCTGCTGCACACCGGGACGCCGTACCTGGACGCGCCGCAGGCGGTCGAGGAGTACACGCCCTACCTCCCCGGAATGGCGCTGTTCGGGCTCCCCCGCGCCCTGCTCGGCCCCGGGCCGCCGGGCGATGCGCGGCTCTGGTGCGCGGGGGTGTTCCTGCTCTGCCTCGTCCGCTGCGTCCCCGCCGGGCGGCGGCTGCGCGCCGGGGCGCTCGTCGCCTCGCCCGTCGTCGCCCTGCCGCTGACCGTCAGCGGCGTCGACCTGCCGCTCACCGGGCTCTGCCTGCTCGCCGTCGTCCACGCCGGCGGGCGACGGCCCGTCGCCGCCGGGGCCGCCCTCGCCGGTGCCTGCGCGCTCAAGTGGACGGCCTGGCCCGCCCTCGCCGTCGTCACCGCCCTGCTCGCCGCCACCGCCGGACGGCGCGCGGCGCTGCGCGGAGCCCTCGTCGGGGCGGGCGGCGCGGCCCTGCTCGTCCTGCCCGCCGCGCTGCGCTCACCAGGGCCGCTCGTCCAGCAGGTGTTCGCCTTCCCCCTCGGCCGGGGGTACCTGCCCACCCCCGCCGCCAGCCCCCTGCCCGGACGGCTCCTCGCCGACCTCGGCCCGGTCGGCTGGTGCGCGGCCGTGGGACTGCTGCTCGCCGCCGGACTCGCCGTCGCCCACTCGCTGCTCCGCCACCCGCCCCTCGACGCGGCCGCCGCCGCCCGCCGCCTCGCCCTCGGGCTCGCCGCCGCCTTCCTGCTGGCGCCCGCCGGGCGGTTCGGCTACCTCGCGCTCCCCCTCCTGCTCTCCCTCCTCGCCCCCTCCCTGAATCGAGGCCCGTCCCGCTCATGGGCGCCACTCTCATCGTCACCAACGACTTCCCGCCCCGCCAGGGCGGCATCGAGACCTTCGTCCACGCCATGGCCGTCCGCCGGCCCGGCCACCGCGTCGTGGTCTACACCTCCGCGGAACCGGGCGCGGACCGTCACGACGCCGCACTCCCCTTCCCCGTGATCCGCGACCGCGCCCGCACCCTGCTGCCCACCCCCCGCGTCACCCGCCGCGCCGCCGAGATCGCCCGCGCCCACGACTGCGACCGCGTCTGGTTCGGCGCCGCCGCCCCGCTCGCCGCCATGACCCCCGGCCTGCTGCGCCGCGCCCCCGGCATACGGCGCACCGTCGCCACCACCCACGGCCACGAGATCTGGTGGGCCCGCACCCCCGGCGCCCGGCACCTGCTGCGGCGCATCGGCGGCAGCGTCGACGTGGTCACCCACCTCGGCGAGTACACCCGCGCCCGGATCGCCCCCGCCCTCGGGCCCGGCGCCCGCACCTCACGGCTCGTCCCGGGCGTCGACCCGTCCGTCTTCCGGCCCCTCCCCGACCCCGGCCCCCGCACCTCCCCCGTCATCCTCTGCGTGGCGCGCCTGGTGCCGCGCAAGGGACAGGACATGCTCATCCGCGCCCTGCCCGCCGTCCGCCGGGCCGTCCCCGGCGCCCGACTCGTCCTCGTCGGCCACGGCCCCGACGAACACCGCCTGCGCGATCTCGCCCGACGCCTCACCGACCCCGGCAGCGTCCGGTTCACCGGGGGCCTCGACCACGCCGACACCGCCCACTGGTACGCCGACGCCGACGTCTTCGCCATGCCCTGCCGCACCCGCCGCCTCGGCCTGGAGGCCGAGGGCCTCGGCATCGTCTACCTCGAAGCGGCCGCCGCCGGCCTCCCCGTCCTCGCCGGCCGCTCCGGCGGCGCCCCCGACACCGTCCTCGACGGCATCACCGGCCACGTCGTCGACGGCCGCGACCCCACCGCCATCGCCAGCACCCTCACCCGCCTCCTCCGCACCCCCGCCGACATGGGCGCGGCAGGCCGCGAATGGGCCCGCCACCACTGGTCCTGGGACACCACCGCCCACCACCTCACCCACCTCCTCGACCCCACCAATCCCCTCCCCTGACCACCCGGCCAACCCCGCAGCCCCCATCAGCCCGGCCTGCCGCACAGCGCGGCAGGCCGGGCGACCAACCGAGAGCACCCCGCCTCGGCCGCCGAAGCGCTGGACCAGAAGCCCTCACCCGGCGCCGGCCCGGCCACTCCGCCCGAGCTCCCTCCAACAACCGGCTGCCACAGCCCCTCCGTACACAGGAAGTCGGGCATGCCGACTTCCTGCGCACACCCCCCACGCACCAACACCGGCCAACCACCAGCCCCACCTACCGCGCCACAGGCCGGGCGACCAACTCCCCCTTCGCCAACCCCACGCGTAGGAAGTCGACCCCACCGACTTCCTACGCAACACACCCCCCACACATCCACCAGCCCGGCCTGCCGCGCCACGCGGCAGGCCGGGCAACCAACCGAGAGCACCCCGCCCCCGAAGAGCCCCGCATCGGCCTCCGAAGCACTGGACCAGAAGCCCTCACCCGGCACCGGCCAGGCCACTCCGCCCGAGTTCCCCCCAACAACCGGCTGCCACAGCCCCTCCGTACACAGGAAGTCGGGCATGCCGACTTCCTGCGCACACCCCCACGCACCAACACCCCACCAACCACCAGCCCGACCTACCGCGCCACGCCACAGGCCGCAACCAACTACCCCTTCGCCAACCCCACGCGTAGGAAGTCGACCCCGCCGACTTCCTACGCAACCCCCCACACATCCACCAGCCCGGCCTGCCGCACAGCGCGGCAGGCCGGGCGACCAACCGAGAGCGCCCCGCCCCCGAAGCGCCCCGCCTCGGCCTCCGAAGCGCTGGACCAGAAGCCCTCACCCGGCACCGGCCAGGCCACTCCGCCCGAGTTCCCTCCAACAACCGGCTGCCACAGCCCCTCCGTACACAGGAAGTCGGGCATGCCGACTTCCTGCGCACACCCCATCCCGAAGGAGCCGCAGCCCCAAGGTCGGCCTGCCGCACAGCGCGGCAGGCCGAGCCCAACCACCCGCCGCTATCCGGCCAGGAAGCCACAACCGCCCGCGCGTCCTCGCCCGGGCGCCCCAGCCCGACCGCCCGGGCGTCCCGGCCTGCCGCACAGCGCGGCAGGCCGGGCCGAACAACCCACCTGCCGGCCCGCGCGCAGGAAGTCGGCCGGGCCGACTTCCTGCGCATGCCTCGGGAGCACGCCACAGCATCGCCGAGGGCGGATAGGTGGGCAGTGTCGGCGTGGTCGAGGCCAACGGTGAGGCTCACGCCACCGAGAACGGCGAGGTGGCGGGCGGCGGTGAGGCTCACGCCGCCGAAGACGGCGATGCGGCGGGCGCCGGGCGCCGGGCGCCGGGCGCCGGGCGCCGGGCGCCGGGCGCCGGGCGCCGGTGAACCGCACGCCGCCGGGGGCGGCGGGGCGGCGGGCGGCGGTGAGGCTCACGCTGCCGAGATCGGCAAGGCGTCAGGCGAGGGCGCCGGTGATCCGCACACTGCCGAGAACGGCGATGCGTCAGGCGAGGGCGCCGGTGATCCGCACACTGCCGAGAACGGCGATGCGGCGGGCGCCGGGCGGCGGTGGACCGCATGCCGCCGGGGACGGCAACGCGGCCGGCGGTGAGGCTCACGCCGCCGGGGGCGGCGGGGCGGCCGGCGGTGAGGCTCACGCCGCCGGGGGCGGCGGGGCGGCCGGCGGTGAGGCTCACGCCGCCGGGGGCGGCGGGGCGGCGGGTGGACCCGCACCGTCCCCAGGGCGGTGAGTGCGTGGGCGCTGCTCGGCGGGGCCGGGTGCCGGGCGGTGTGTCAGGTCAGTTGTTGGGCCAGGCCGAGGATGATTCCGCCGGGGCCGCGGAGGTAGCAGAGCAGGTAGCTGTCCTCGAAGCGGGCGACTGTGCCGACGAGTTCGGCGCCGTGGGGGTGGAGGCGGGTGAGGGTGTCGTCGAGGTCGTCGACGGCGAACATGATGCGGTGGAGGCCGAGGGTGTTGGCCGGGGCGGGGGTGGGGTTCGGGGTGACGGGGGGCGGGGTGTGGTACTTCGCCAGTTCGATGCGGCCCGGGGCGTCGGGGACCCGCATCATGGCGATCTCGCTGCGCATGCCGTCGAGGCCGACGGCCTCCTCCGCCCAGCGCGCTTCGACGGGCATCCTGCCTTCCAACTCCATGCCGAGTTCGGTGAAGAAGGCGATGGCGGCGTCGAGGTCGTCGACGACGATGCCCACGTTGTCCATGCGCTGGATGGTCATGCCCCAAGGATAGGGAGGGGCGCCGTAAATGCGTTGAGGGCGCCGCGCGGTTCGTGCATGATCCACCTCCGTGACCCCATACCTGGAGAGCGAGCGCCTGACGCTGCGCCGATTCACCGCCGACGACGCGGACCTGTTGATCGAACTGGACGGCGATCCGGCGGTGATGCGCTTCCTGTCCGGCGGGGAGGCGACGCCCGCGGAGGTCGTCCGCGAGCAGCATCTGCCGAACATCGTCGCGGGCTACGACCGCTGGGGCGGCGAGCTCGGGCTGTTCGCCGCGTTCGAGAAGGACGGCGGGGCGTTCGTCGGCTGGTTCTGTCTGCGGCCCGAGCGGGAGGGCCCGAAGGACGAGGCCGAGCTCGGGTACCGGCTGCGGCAGGCGGCCTGGGGGAAGGGCTACGCCACCGAGGTGTCGCTGGCCCTGCTGCGCAAGGGGTTCGGCGAGCTCGGCCTGACCAAGGTGTGGGCCGCGACGATGGTGCTGAACAGCGCTTCGCGCAACGTCATGGAGAAGGTCGGCATGACGTTCTCCCACCCCCTCCCCACCCCGGAGGACATGATGGCGGTCGAGGGCGCCGACCTCGGCGGTGTGCAGTACGAGATCACCAGGGAGCAGTGGGAGCGGCGCTGAGCTACCGCTCCGCGCGCAGGTGGGTGAGGACGGCCAGGACGCGGCGGTTGCCGGAGGCCGGGTCGAGGTCGAGTTTGGTGAAGATGTTGCCGCAGTGCTTCACCACGGAGGCCTCGGTGACGCACAGGCGCGCGGCGATGGCCTGGTTGGTGAGGCCCTCGGCCATGTGGGAGAGGACTTCGCGTTCGCGGGGGGTGAGGCGGGCGAGCGGCCGGTCGGCGGTCTGGGTGCGGAGCAGCACGCGGACGACGTCGGGGTCGATGACGGTGTCGCCCGCCGCCACCCGCCGCAGGGCGGAGAGGAACTCGGCGACGTCTCCGACGCGGTCCTTCAACAGGTAGCCCAGGCCCGCCGGTTGGGCGCCGGCGGCGGCGAGGAGCCGGGTCGCGTACGGGGTGGCCACGTACTGGGAGAGGACGAGGACGGGCAGGCCCGGGTGCCGCTCCCGCAGGGCGAGGGCCGCGCGCAGGCCCTCGTCGGTGTGGTCGGGCGGCATGCGGACGTCCGTGACGACGACATCCGGCCGGGTGGCGTCGACGGCGGCGGTGAGCGCGGCCGCGTCGCCGACGGCCGCCGTGACGGTGTGGCCGCCGAGGGTGAGGAGTTCGACGAGGCCCGCGCGCAGCAGCACGGCGTCCTCGGCGATCACGACGCGGAGCACGGGACCTCCAGGCGCAGGGTGGTGGGGCCGCCGACGGGGCTGGTGACGGTGAGGCGGCCGTCGAGGAGGGCGGCGCGGTCGGCGAGCCCGGCCAGTCCGGCCCCGGCGGCGGGGTCGGCGCCGCCCCGCCCGTCGTCCGTCACGTGGACGACGAGCCGCCCCCGCTCGACCCGGCCGTGGACGGTGATCGCGCTCGCGCCGCCGTGCTTGGCCGCGTTGGTGAGCGCCTCCGTGACGGTGAAGTAGGCGGTGGACTCGACGGACGGGGGCAGCCGCCCGGGCAGCGCGACGTCGACGGCCACCGGGATCGGGTGGCGCAGCGCGACCTCGTCGACGGCGGCCGCCAGTCCGTGGTCGGTGAGCACCTGCGGGTGGATGCCCCGGACGAGCCCGCGCAGCTGCTCCAGCGCCTCCCGGGCCTCCCCGCGCGCCCGGGCGACGAGCTCCGAGGCCCTTCCGGCGCCGCGCAGTTCGTACTCGGCGAGGCCCAACGTCATGCTGAGGGCCACGAGTTGCTGCTGCGCGCCGTCGTGCAGGTCGCGCTCCAGGCGCCGCCGTTCCGCCTCGAAGGCGTCGGCCAGCCGGGCGCGGGAGCGGGTGAGTTCGAGGACGCGGTGCCCGAGGTCGTCCTGCCGGGGCCCGATCAGCGCCCGGGCGAGGGCGACCTGGGCGCCGGTCAGCAGGGCTCCGGCGTACGCGCACAGCAACAGGCCCGCGAGCCCGGCGGCGCTGAACGGCAGGGCGGCGACCGGTCCGTCCACGGCGTGGCCGGGGAGCAGCATGACGGTCTCGGGGGCGAGCGACCACACGATGACCGGTGAGACCACGTAGGCGCAGGAGAGCGCCAGCAGCACGGTGAAGCCGAGGCAGGAGGCGGCGAGGACGGTCGCGGTGAGCGCGGCGTACGCCAGTTCCCGCCAGGTGGCGCGCTCGCGCAGCCTGGTCCGCAGGCGGGCGCGCGGCCCGGCGCCGGGCAGGCGGCTGTGCGGGCCGGGCAGCGGGACGGGCTCGACCAGGCGCAGCCGCCGCCGCTCGACGGCCCCGACCGGGATGCCCGCGAGGGCGAGGGCGAGCAGCACCGGCAGCCCGATCCCGGCCACGGACAGGCCGAGCCCGAGGGCCAGCAGCACGGTGAGCACCGCCAGCAGCGGCGGCCCGAGCAGCGCGCCGCCGAGCAGGTGCGCCCAGCAGCGCGGCGTCCAGCGGCTGAACGGGAAGGCCAGCGGGCGGGCACGCAGCGCGGCCAGCACCGTCACCGAACCTTCCGCGTCGCTCACCCGTCCACTCTAACCGGCTCGTTGACGAACCTTCGGTGCGGCGGTGGCCCCCGGCCGGCGGGACTGCTGGAGGCGGTGGGCACCGCGCGGAGGAGGTGACCTACACCCGGCTCTCCGAAGCCTCCGTTCCCCGCTGCCGGTCGGACAGCAGCATCGGGAACGTCCCCACCGCGTCGACGGCCATGGCGAGTTCGGCGACGACCTTGGGATCGTCCAGCGGCCCCCGCAGGTACTCCTCCAGCCGGTGCATCCGGTAGCGCACGGTGTTCTGGTGGCAGTACAGCGCCCGGCTGGCCTCGGCCGCGGAGCCGTGGGCGTCGAGCCAGGCGCGGGCGGTGGCCAGGAGGGTGGTGCGGTCGCTCTCGGGGAGGGAGAGGACGCCGCCGAGGATGCGGTTGACGGCGCGGCGGGTCGTCTCCAGGTTGGTCATGACGAGTTCGGTGAGCGGGGTGTCGTCGAGCTGGCGCACGCCCGCGCTGCCGGCGGGGAGGGACTCCAGGGCGACCTGGGCGTAGCGCAGGGCGCGCGGGGTCTGGTCGAGGCTGTCGTACGCCGGGCTGATGCCCACCCGGCCGGTGGCGGCGGCGCGGACGGCGTCGAGCACCTGGGGGACGGCGCGGCGGGCGGGGCAGGACAGGACGCCCATCTCGTGGCCGGGCTGGGCGCGCCAGGCCGAGCCTGCGTCCAGCGCGCGCAGGCGGGCGTCGAGTCCGGGCAGGGGCGGGGTGCCGGTGGTGGCCGCCTCGGCGGTGACGACGATGAAGGTGCCCCGGTACGGGAAGTCGAGCATGTGCGCGATCTCCCAGGCGGTGTCGTCGCCGGGCGGCGGACCGTCGACGAGGGCGGCGACGAGCGCGGAGCGGCGGCGGTCGGTCTCGACCAGGCGTTCGGCGAGGGCGTCGCGGTAGGCGGCGGTGAGGGCCTGGGAGTAGAGGTCGGACACCTCCCAGAAGCCGGTGGCGGCGACCAGCAGGGCAGCCTGGGCGGGCGGGCCGGACGTCCCGGCCTCCTCGACGAGTTCCTCCCAGAGCTGGAGGAACCCGAGCCGGTAGGCGCGCAGCACCTCGGGCAGGGGGACGCCCTGTTCGGCGCGCAGCCGTCCGGTGGCGGTGGCGGCGGCGAGGTCGACGGCGGTGGCCGAGCCGGACAGGTAGGCGAGGACGAAGCCGATGTTGCTCCGCAGGGAGCCCCGGAGGTCGTCGGGGGCGACGTTGCGGTAGTGGTCGATCTCGGTCACGAGTCGGTTGGCCAGGCCGGAGACATGGGTGTCGAGCCGGGCGATGATGATGTTCGCGAGGCCGACCACGGCCGGTGCGGGGGCTGCCTGATGCACGGGGGCGAGTCTGCCGCACGGCCGGAACGATCGTCGGATGGTCGCGCGGATTACCCCGGTTCGGGGGACAACCCGGCGCGCGGTTGACGGCGCGCGCCCCCGTTGTCGCCCTGCTGTCGGCCTGTTGTCGCCCTGCTGTCGCCCCCGTTGTCGCCCGCTACAGCCACTGGCCGCAGAACGCTGTCGGTGTCCACAGGGGCCCGGGTGCCCGCCTCCCACCAGGATCGGTGACGACCGCCGAACCACCCCCGCCGGAGACCACCCCCATGAGCAATCTCGCCACCAACCTCACCGACGCCGCCGGCCAGTACCCCGGCCGCCCGGCGCTGCGCCACGGCGCGGACACCCTCACCTACGCCGACCTGGACGAGCTCAGCGCCCGCGCCGCCGGAGGGCTGCTCGCCCACGGGGTGCGCCCCGGCGAGCGGGTGGGCCTGCTGCTGCCGGACGTCCCGGCGTTCCCGGTGCTCTACTACGGCGCCCTGCGCATCGGCGCGGTGGTCGTCACGGCCGTGCCCGGTCGTGCGGCCCCCGGCGCCCGGCTCGTCTTCGCCGCCGGGCGGACCGGCAGCGGCACGGGCACGGGCACCGGCACCGGCACCGGCAGCGACGCGCCCGAGCAGGTCCAGGTCCCGACCGGCCCCGACTTCCTCGGCCAACTCGCCTTCTGGCCTCGCCACTTCGATGTCGCCCCGCGAGCGGACAGCGACCTCGCCCTGCTCCACCACGGACCGGCCGTCACCGCCCTGACCCACGGCACCCTGCGCGTGAACGCCTTCACGGCCGCCACCGCCCTGCTCGCCCTCAGCCCCGAGCACACCGTGACCGCCGCCCTGCCGCTGGCCGTCCCGGGCGGGCAGAGCTGCGGCCTGAACGCCGCCGTCCTCGCCGGGGCCTGCCTGACCCTGCCCGCCGCATCGGGCCCCCGGCAGCAGCACCGCCGCCGGCCCCCGACCCGCCGGGACGCCGCCGCCCCCACTCCCGCCGACGCGAAGCCCGGACGGCGGCCGTGACCTTCCACGAGCCCACCCGGGTGCCCTCCCAGCGCTCCACCGCGTCCGAGGTCACCGCCGCCCTGCCCCTGGCCGTCGTCGGCGAGGGCGCCACCGTCACCGTCCCGGCCGTACTGCGCTACCACGCCCGGGACCCGTACGCCGTCCACCTGGACATCCACACCGGCGAGCCCGAGCCGATCACCTGGTTCTTCGCCCGCGACCTGCTGCGCGAGGGCCTGGGCCGGCCCGCCGGGGTCGGGGACGTGACGGTCCGCCCGTCCGGGGGCGCCGAGCGCCCGGGCGACCTGTTCCTCACCCTCACCGGCCCGCACTCGGCGGCGCTGCTGCGGGCCCGGGCCTGCGAGGTCGCGTACTTCCTGGGCCGCAGCGAGGAGTTGGTGGCTCCGGGCTCCGAGCACGAACGGCTGGACCTGGACGGCCTGGTCGACCACCTGCTCGGCCGGGCCGCCGACTAGGGCGTGTCTGACAATTCCCGCCGGGCGGTCGCCAATTGTCAGACACGCCCTAACGCGCAAGCCGAAAGGTCTTGACCAGCCTCAACCACAGGTCTATACCAGTGACAGTCCACGGCAAGTACCCCGTGCCCGTGGACGGTTCGGCCGATCCCGCGCCACCCCCACCCCGGCGCGACCGGCCACTTCCCCCACAGCCGTTTCCGGAAAGGCCCACCCGATGGAACGCGCAGTTCCCAGAACGAACCTGCCCGAAGCCCCGCCCCGCAAGCGCCGCAGCCGCGCCGCCCTGGCCGTCGCCGGGGTGCTCGGCCTGGCGGCCGGCGGCGTCGCCGCCCTGACCGCCACCGGCTCCGCGACCGCCGCCACCACCACCGACACCACGAGCGGCGGCCTCGGCAGCAACTGGTACGCCTCCGCGCCCTACCTGATGCCCGAGGACAACAGCCCGCCGGACGCGGCCGCCGTCATGGACGCCACCGGCCAGAAGGCTTTCCAGCTGGCCTTCATCCTCGCGCAGGGCAACTCCTGTGCGCCCGCCTGGGGCGGCACCTCCTCGATCGACACCGACACCACCATGCCGGGCGTCATCCAGACCATCCGCGGCAAGGGCGGGGACGTCTCGGTGTCCGTCGGCGGGTACGGCGGCACCAAGCTCGGCCAGGTCTGCGGCACCCCGGAGGCCACCGCCGCCGGGTACCAGAAGGTCATCACCAAGTACGGCCTCAAGGCGGTCGACTTCGACCTCGAGGAGCCGGAGTACGAGAACACCGCCGCCATCCACAACGAGATCGGCGCCGCGAGGATCCTCCAGCAGAACAACCCGGGCCTCTACATCTCGGTCACCACCGCCGGGACGAACGCGGGCACCGGCTGGTTCGGCACCCAGATGCTCAACGAGGCCAAGTCCCAGGGCTTCACGCCGAACAACTTCTCCATCATGCCGTTCGACGGCGGCTTCAACGGCGCGGCGGCCCAGACCGACGCGCTCACCAAGTTCAACCAGATCCTGCGCACCGTCTTCGGCTGGGACGAGGCCACCGCCTACGCCCACGAGGGCGTCTCCATGATGAACGGCCGCACCGACGCCGCCGAGTACTTCCGGCAGGCGGACTTCCAGGCCGTCCTGGACTTCGCCACCGCGCACGGCCTGGCCCGGTACACCTACTGGTCCGTCAACCGCGACCGCCAGTGCACCGGCCCCGTCGACCCGGGGCTGTCCGGCTCCTGCTCCAGCGTGGCGCAGAACGACTGGGACTTCACCAAGTACACGGTGAAGTTCGCCGGCGCGACCCCGCCCACCACTCCGCCCACCACGCCCTCGAGCACCCCACCGACCGGCCCGGGCACCCCGACCACCCAGGTGCCCACGCCCGGTGCCTGCACCGCCCCGGCGTGGAGCGCGAGCGCCGTGTACACCGGCGGCAACAAGGTCTCGTACAACGGGCACAACTACCACGCCAAGTGGTGGACGACCAACGAGGTGCCGAGCGCCAGCGGCCAGTGGGGCGTCTGGGCCGACGACGGCCCCTGCTGATCCCCGTACGCGAGAGCACGCGAAAGGAAGGGGGCGGGCGCCCGTCGAAGCGCCCGCCCCCTTCCTCATCACAGGAGGTCAGTCCGACAGCTGGTCCCGCAGCTCCGCCAGGATCTGCGCCGCCTCCGGCAGGCCCGCCGCCTCGCACCGCTTGATGGCGTCCGCCAGCCGGCGCTTCGCCTCCTTGGTGCGGCCGAGGTCCGTGCCCTCGACCAGCGCCGCCAGCCGCACGGCCTCCGCCCGGGGCGCCTCCGCCTGCGGGCCGCCGCGCTCGTACTCGGGGATGGCCCGCTCCAGCTCGGCCAGGCCCTCCTCGTACCGCCCGACGATGGCCAGGCAGCGCCCCCGCTCGTAGTGCGAGGCGCCGCGGACGTACCACTCGGTGTGCTCCTGGCCGAGGCGGCGGGCACTCTCGCCGACCTCGTCGGCCGCGGCGATGTGGGCGAGCGCCGCGTCCAGCCCGTCCGGGCCGTTCTCGCGCACCGTCAGCTTGGCCAGCTCGCGCAGGGTGCCGCACAGCTGGTCGACCTGCGGGGCCTTCTCGTGCGAGGCGCGGGCGCGGGCGACGGCCGCCTCGGCGGCGTCCCAGCGGCCGGCGTGGGCCAGCGCGATGGACGCCTCGCAGGCGACCATGGTGTGGGTCTCCTGGTCCTCCCAGCCCGCCACCGCGTCGGCCAGGCGCAGGAACTCCTCGGCCGCGTCGCGCCACTCGTCCAGCTCGGCCAGGCCCCGGGCGAGGTCCAGCCGGGCCTGGGCGAGCAGCCGCTCGTCGAGGCGCTCCGCGTCCAGCAGCACCGACTCCAGGACGGCCACCGCGTCCCCGGTGCGCTCCATGGAGCGCAGCACGTCGGCCAGTTGCAGCCGCACCTGGGCGGCCTCCTCGGCGGCCTCCGGACCCCGGCGGTCGAAGCGGGCGGCGGCCTCCGAGAGGGCGCGCACGGCGCCGCCGGAGTCACCGGACTGCATGCTCGCGTGGCCGAGCATCATGTACGTCGGGGCGTACGGGTAGGAGTCGTCGCCCCAGCGGGACGCCTCGGCCAGGGCCCGGTGGAACACCTCGACGGCCTGCGCCCACTCGCCGGACTGCAGCAGGACCTGGCCGAGCAGCCCGAGCACCCTCGGGGTGTGCCAGGGCAGGCCGCAGGTGTCCAACTGGGCGAGCACCTCGCGCAGTTCGGCCACCGCCTCGGGCATCCGGCCCTGCCGGGCGGCCGCGTCGGCGGTGTACTGGCGGGAGGTGGCGGCGCGGCGCTCGGAGCCGAGGGACTCGGCGGCCTTGCGGTAGGCGCCGGTGACGGCCTCGAAGCGGGCCGCGACCTCGGCGGAGGGCTCCGGCAGGGCCTCGACGAGGTCCTGGTGGGCGGCGTAGGCGCGGGACTGCAGGACGATCAGGTAGTCGTCGTCCGTCATCCCTCCCTCGACGGCGGTGCCGCTGGTGGCCCGCAGCGCCTCGGCGGCGCTCAGGGCCTCGTCCAGGGCCGGCCAGTCGGCGGGGTGGCCGCCCTCCGCCTCGTCCTCGCCGAGGCCCACGATCAGCGCGCGGGTGCGCACCATCAGGGCCTGGCCGGGCATCCCGGCCCGCTCGAACAGCTCGGCGGCGAGGATGAGTTCGACGTGGCCGGCCGCGTGGTGGTCCTTGTCCAGCTCCTCGTGGGCGCGCTGCTCGACGAGTTCGGCCTCGAGCCGCTCGGGGCTGCCGAGCCGCGCGTCCTCGGGGTGGACGAAGCCCTCGGCCTGGGTGCGCTCGGCGATGCGGCGCCAGAGGCGGTCGGCGTCCGGATGGCCGAGCAGGTCCAGTTCGCGGGCGCGCAGCACCAGGGCGGTGAAGTCCTCGGGCTCGGGCTCGGCCTCGCGGCGCGGGGCGGGCGCGACGGCCGGCGCGGCGGCGACCTCGGGCGCGGCGGCGGCGCGCACGCCCAGGGCCAGCGGCTCGGCGAGCAGCGGGGTGCCGGCCAGGCGCTCGCGGCGGGCGGCGCCGACCGCGTCGGTGCCGTTGCGGGCGTCGAAGCGGGCGGCCAGGGCGTCGGCCTCGGTACGGACGTGGGCGAGCAGGGTGTCGACCGTCCAGGCGGTGCCGGCCGGGCCGCTGACCGTCAGCTCGCCGTGGCCGGCGCCCGCGAGGGCGGCCAGCAGCACCTCGACGCCGGTCAGGAAGGAGAGCCGGGAGCCGGGCTCGCCCGTGACGGAGAACAGCTCGCGGTTCTCGGCGAGCAGTTCGAGGCCGCGCGGCTCGTTGCCGGACAGGGCGCAGAACTCGATGTGCCGGCCGACGGCGCCGAGCATCGACGTCTTGCCGCGGGCGTAGCGGTAGCCGGACAGGTGGGCGGAGCGGGCCTCGTCCGTCTTGCCGCGGCGCAGCAGCGGCAGCAGGGCGACGGACTGGCTGAGGTAGGGCTCCTCCTCGCAGGTGCTGCGGCCGGAGAGGACCGGGGCGAGGATCTCCAGGGCGCGGGCGTCGTCCCCGGCGCGCAGGAAGTGCTGGGCGCGGCTGCGGGTCTCGCAGGCGTGGCAGTCACTCAGCTCGGTGCGGGGGCGGGCCGTCCACAGCTCGTAGGCGTTCTGCACCTCGATGCCGGTCTCGACGGCCAGGTGGAAGCGCCGGGCGTAGTACGGCTGGAGGTCGAAGCCGGCCGCGCGGTAGCGGTCGCGCATCTCGGTGTGCCAGCGCTCGATCGCGGTCAGCGGGACGTCCGGGGAGTCCAGCAGGGCGCTGGCCACCCACTTGAAGCGCCAGAACACCTGGTGCCGGGCCCATTCGCTGAACCCGTCCGGGTCCTGGTCCCAGAGCTTGAGGATGCGGGCGAAGACGACGGGGCTCTTGTTGCTCTCGCCGTCGTACTCGTACGCCTCCATCAGCTCCATGAGGGCCATGGAGCGGATCTCGGTGTCCTCGAACTGCTCGGCGGCGTCGACGAGTTCCTCGGCCGTGACGGTGCGGGTGCGGCCGTACGGGCGGGCGTCGTTCTCGCGCAGCGCGGCCATCACCGCGTCGGGGGTGTCCAGCATCACGCCTCCTTCTCGTCGGTTCCGGCGCTGCCGGCGGCGCCGGCCGCCTCGTGGCCGAGCATGGCGTGGTCGAGCAGGCTGATGAAGGAGCGGTTCAGCAGGGCCGACTCACTGGCCTTGAGCGGGCGGCGGGTCATCAGCACGGCCTGCCCGTACAGCGCCTCGACGGCGGTGACGGCCAGCTCGCGGCTGGTGACGGTGGCGGCGCGGCGCACCAGCGGGTTGAGGTGGTTGAGCACCAGCTGGGCGCGGGGCACCTCGGCGCGCAGGGAGCCGAGGATGTCCGCCCAGAGGCCGTCCGCCTCGTCGGCGAGCTGGGCGCGGGTGCGCTCGTGGCGGGCCTCACGGTTGTCCAGCAGCAGGGCGGGGGCGTTGGTCGGGTGGAAGCTGCGCAGGGCGACGTCGCAGTCGAAGCGGCCGACGACCTCGCGGGCGATGGACAGGAAGGCGTTGGCGGCCAGTTCGGCGGCCGGGTCGACGGTGTCCAGGTGCGCGGTGACGGTGCCCGGGTCGAGGTCGGAGACGGAGACGCCGGGGCGGATCTCGGGCAGGCGGTGCACGAGGTCGCGGTCGTAGGTGTAGCCGCCGTTGACGACGCCGAGGCCGGCGGCGCCGGCGATCGGGGCGACCTGGCGGAACTCCTCGACGGTGCGGGTGACCAGCACCACCGGGTGGCTGCGGGCGAACTCGTCGAGGGTGACGTTGCCGTCGGTGGTCTCGAAGGGCAGCCAGGGCAGCATCATCCGCAGCAACTCGTCGTCGTAGCGGGCGAGTTCCTTGACGGCCAGGTGGTGGACGGAGAGGAAGCGGTGCAGCAGGGCCGGGTCGCTGGCGGACAGGCCCGTCAGCCAGTCGCGGATGCGGGCGCCGAGGGCGTCGCGCACGGCGGCGAGGGTCTCGTCCGCGTACAGGCCCTCGCGGGAGGCAGTGGGGCGCAGGCCGTCGGTGTCGACGACGCAGCGGACGAAGAACGCCCAGTCCGGGAGGAGTTCGGGCGCCTGGTCGGAGAGCAGCATGCCCTTGAGGTGCACCCGGTGGCCGTTGCGGCGCGAGGGCGGGGCGGCGTCGGGCAGGACGTAGGCGACGCCACGCAGGCCGACGAGCGGCAGGTCGAGGTCGATGGTGTCCAGCGGGGTGAAGTCGAAGGTCTCGCGGCAGTACGCGGTGAGCGCCTCGCGCCGGGTGATCGGGGAGGTGTGGCGCTCGGCCCACGGCGGGGTGCGGTTGATCCGGTGCTCGGTGCCGCCCGCGTCGACGACGGTGACGTCGTGGCGCAGCAGGCTGCCGAAGTCCCGGGCCAGGGAGATCACCCGGGCCGGGCGGGTCCACTCGGCGGCGTCGCCGCGCGGGGCGAGGGTGACGGTGGTGCCGGGCTCGGGCTTGGCCGAGGAGGGCAGGGTGCGGATGGTGTAGCTGCCGTCGGACATGCCGCGCCACTCGATGACGGGGGCGTCGGGGGATCCGGCGTGGCGGGTGACGACGGTGATCTCGTCGGCGACGACGAAGCAGGCGAGCAGGCCGATGCCGAACTGGCCGATGAAGTCGCCGCGGGCCTTGGCCAGGCCGTCGCCGTCGAGGCGGCCGTCGGCGTCGCGCTTGGAGCTGCGGCCGATGGTGGCGAGGAAGGTGTGGACGTCCTGCTCGGTCAGGCCGATGCCGGTGTCGGTGATGCTCAGCTCGTCGTCGGCGCGGACGGTGATGGCCGCCGGGGCCTGCGGGTCGAGGGCGCGGCGGGCGGAGATCGCGTCCACCGCGTTCTGCATCAGCTCGCGCAGGTAGACGCGCGGGCTGGAGTAGAGGTGGTGGGAGAGCAGGTCCACCAGGCCGCGCAGGTCCACCTGGAAGGTGTGCGCACTCGTCGGGTTGTCGGTTGGGGACACCGGAGGCTCTTTCGGTCGCGGAAACGGGTGTCTGGGGGGCGAGGGCGCGGCGTCAGTACGCGGCGGCGGCGCGGTCGCGGTGGGCCTTGAAGGCCTTGACCGGGTCTCCCGCGAGGTAGTGCCAGGGGGACTCGGTCACCGCGCCGTCCAGGGCGTCGAACAGCAGGCGGGCCGTCCGGGGCTGGTCGGCGAGGGAGAACGCCATCGCGAAGGTGTTGAACGTCGACTGCCAGCCGCGGGTGGGCACGAAGTCCGGGTGGAGGACCGAGCGGAACGCGGCCTCCTGGAGCTCGGCGAGCACGGTGGGGCTGGTCAGGTAGGCGTGGTCCTCTCCGTCGGGCAGGTCGATCCAGCGCTCCAGGTGGGCGAGGACGACCAGCTCGCCCAGCGGGCTGCCCTCGGGGGCGGCCAGCATGGCGGAGCGGGCGAACTCGTGCATCTCGTCGTGCGAGCCGCCCCACTTGGCGCACAGCTGCTGCAGGCGCTGGCGGTGGGAGGCCGGGTGCTCGGGGGCGCGGCGCACGGCGGCCTCGAAGCGGCAGGTGGCGATCTCCGGGCCGAGGGAGATGCCGCGGGCGCTGATCTGCAGGAAGTACCAGGGGGCCAGCCAGGACGGCTCGCGCTCGGCGACCTCCAGCAGCTGCTCCTCGGCGATCTCCAGGCGCTCGTGGAACAGCTTCCACTGGGCCTCGGAGACGTTCTTGGCGCGGGCGCTGCTGCGGGCCTCCCAGCCCCAGGTGATGTGCCGGGCGCCGGAGACGAGCAGGGCGAGGGTGTCCTCCGGGGCCTCGGCGACGGCGCGGGCGGACCACTCCTCGACGCGGGGCTGGTCGACGATCGTCATGACCAGCCAGGTCAGCTCGACGCCGTCGGTGACGGCGGCCAGCGCGGGGCGCAGGGCGGCCCAGTCCCCGGCGGCGGCCTGGGCCAGCATCAGGCGCACGGCCTCGTCCCCGAAGGTGGGGTCGATCCGCGGCGCCGAACCCGTGGCCGCGCGGCCGCTCCCCGGCGCGGACGCGGGCACAGCTGCGGACCCGGCTGCGGGCGCCTCGGCGGACCGCCGGCCGAAGCCGAACAGCCCTGCTCGGCCCTGCGTTCCCTCCCCGCCGGAGCGGCGTCGGAACAGCGGCATGTCATGGCCCCCTCGAACATCATCGGCATCATTCGCATGGCCGGACAGCGGCCACCCAGACTGAGTACATATCACGCCCGGCCGACATCCGTTTGCGCAGCCCAGCGCCCATGGCCCGCCCCCCGGGCGCTCTCCGGGCGGTCTCCGGGCCGCTCACCGCCCAGCTCTCCGGCCCGCCGCAGGTCCGGGGGCCCGTCCTACCGGCGGGGGGCGGGTTCGCCGAGCCAGCCGAGGGCGACGACGTGCAGGCGCAGCAGCTCCCGTTCCTGCCCGGTGAGCCCCCGGGGGTCGCGCGGGGCGCTCTCGCCGAAGGGGCGGGCCTGGTCCCAGGTCTGTTCGAACAGGGCGCGCAGGGCGGCCGATCCCCGACACTCGCCCATCGCGCACCCCTTCGAGGGGGTCAGCGTAGCGTCAGCTGTGCGAAGGCAGAACGCTTTCGCGGAGACGAATTGTCCACGGAATGGGCGAGTTGTGAACGACCCGTTCCGCCGTTCGCCCAATCTCCGCACCGTGCTGGCCCGTTGGGCCGGCGACCATGGCATGTTGCTGCCTGACAGATTTCTGACACCCGTTCGCGGCCCGATCAACCCCGACCATCCGTCAGTCTTGGTTGCGTGCACGTCATTCGACTCCAGCTGCGCGCACCGGACGGCGGTCCGCAGGAGCGGCGCACCCCCGCCGCCGGTGCGGTGAGCGACGGGCTTGAGCGTGCGCTGCCCGGGCCTGTCCGGATCGATCACGCCCGTGTCCTGACCGGCCCGGGCACGGTGGACGCCATGCTGTTCGTCCTCGCGGAGCGGCTGCTCGTCGCGGAGGCCTCCGTGGCCGCCGCCTGAGCCGAACTCACGGGTGGGCAAGGGACCTTGCCGGGGTGGCGGGTGCCGCACTGCGAGGTGGACGGGCTGCTCGCCCTCGGGCTGCACGAGCTGCCCAGTTACCTCTGACCCGCCTCTGACCTGCCTCCGGTCCGCCTCCGGTCCGGCCGCACCACCCTTCCGTACGCAGCACCGCCACCCCCGTCGCCTGTGGTCGCGACGGGGGTGGCGGTGCTGCGTGCGTCAGCCCGAGGAACGCGCCTGCCCGACGATGTCCGCGAAGCGCGTGGCCCGGCGCGGCAGGTGGGCGGGGCGGCTGCCGATCAGGAACTCCCCGACGGAGGACTCCGCCGTCCAGTCCAGGCCCAGCGCCCGCGCCGCCGCGTCGGTGTCGCCGGAGCCCAGGCCGCAGGGCGCCAGGCCCATCGCCGTGGCGACCAGGTAGAGCGTCTGGTAGACCACCCCGACGTGCTTGAGTGTCAGCGCGTACGCGATCTGGCTGTACTTCCACGACAGCCGCCCGAACCTCGAGGTGACGGTGAGCAGCACCTGCGGGTCGACGGTGCAGCCGGTGGCCCGCCAGGCGGCGGTCATCAGCTCGCGGAAGGCCGCCTCGTCGGCCGGGCCGGAGAAGGGGCGCGGGCGCAGCCGGTGCGCGGCGGCGTCGTAGCGGTAGACGCCCGGGACCAGGCCCTCGCAGCGGACCACCGAGAGGTAGATCTCGAGTTCGCCGGTGGCGCCGCCGGCGGGGTAGACGCGGTCGACGACGTCGTAGCCGTGCGGGTCCTCCGGGTCGGCGGGGACGATGCGCCGGATGCGGGCCACCCGGTAGAGCAGTTCGGCGAGTTGGTCGAGGGTGACGGGCGCGGCCGCGTAGTCGCGCACCGAGCTGCGGCCCTCCAGGACCTCGGTCAGCAGCGGGTCCCGGGCGATCACCTCGTCCCAGTCGGGGACGGGCAGGTCGATCCCGTCGCCGCTCTCGCGGGCCCCGGCGCCGGGGACGGCGGGCAGCTGGGCGACCTCGGGGTGGGCGTAGACGCCCCCGGTCGGGTAGTCGTGGCGGCCGGGGCGGCTGCGGGCGTGGAACAACAGGTCGTGGAAGTCCCACAGCGGGGGGTCCCCGGCCGTGCCGTCGTCCAGGAGGCCGGTCTCGGCGAGCAGGGCGGCCAGGGAGCGGCCGGCGGCGGGGTCGAGTCCGGCCAGCCGGGACGCCTCGGTGACGGGCCGGGCGGCGGTGACGGCGGCGACGAAGGCGCCCACGGACGGGCGGTGCAGGGTGAGCCGGAACGGCGCCATCGGGGATTCCAGGACGCAGGCGCCCTCGTGGTCCTCGGGCAGCCGGCGCAGGTAGGCGAAGCGGGAGAGGACGAGCGTCTCGGGCGCCGGGGCCCCGTCGGGCAGGGAGGCGGAGCGGGCGATCGGGACGGCGGTGACGATCGGCTCGCCGAACCGGTCGGCCAGGGTGGTGATGACCAGGTACGGGAAGCGGCGCAGCAGGTGCAGCAGCCGTCCGCCGTCGCCGAGGCGTTCCAGGTCGGCGAGGTCGGCGCTCTCGCGGGTGAGGGCTTCGAGGCGTTGTACGGTCGCGGCGCCGAGGGCGTGCACCCGCTGGCGGCCCCAGGGGTGGGTGAGTTCGAGGTCGTCGCCCTGCGCGGTGACGACGACCTCGGGGCGCAGCCGCAGCAGGGTGCGCGGCCCGCCGCCTTGCTCCTCGGCGGGCTCCTCGGCGGGCTCGCCTGCGAGCTCCTCGGCGGGCAGGAGGCGGGGCGGTCGGCCGGTGACGGTCATCGGGGTACCTCGTTTCCGGATCGACGGTTGGTTTCGGGCGGCGGCCCGTCAGATGAAGATCGGGATCGGGTTCTGCTCCTCCTCCGGCGTGGGCCGGCCTCCCCCCTCACCGCACTGCCCGACTGGCTCCAGGCCCCCGCCCACGCCCTACCGCTGAGCCCCGTCGTGGAAACCCTGCGCACCGCCTGGTTCGGCCACCCCCTCGGCACCCGAACCTGGTGGGACCCCGCCCTGCTCACGGCCTGGACGGCGGGCTCGGCACTCCTCACCCGCCGCCTCTTCCGCTGGGAGCCCCGCCACGGCTGAGCACCCCTGAGCACCCCTGTGCGGGCCCGGGGCCCCTACGCGGTCCCGAGCCCGGCGTCCGGCGTCTTCCCCGCCTGCGCCTGCTCGATCCGCTGCGCCAGCATCGCCGCGAACTTCCGCGCCGCCGCCACGTCCCCCGGCCCGCCCTCGGTGCTCACGCTCGCCACCACCGTGCCCGAACGCCACACGATGCTGACCCCGTCGCTCCCACCGCCCTGCCCCTGGAACGCCTGGCTCTCACTGCCCACCGTCGGCGTGTCGACCTTCTGGAACGACCCGGCCGCGTACGAGGCGTACGACTCCTTCAGTCGCGCCTTCGCCGCATCCCGACTCGGCAGCGTGTCCACCAGGAACCGCGCCACCTGGTCCCCCGACGAGTACCGCACCTGCCCGCTCAACGGCTTCCCGGCGCACAGGTTCGTCCCGGCCGTGCAGGTGATCTTGTGATCGGCGGTGTCGACCCGCCGCCGCTCCTCGTCCCACCCCGCCATCGCCTTGTTGTCCGGCAGCACCTGCCCGACCAGCTTGTCGTCCAACAGCACCGCCTCCAGATCCGCCCCCGGCGTGGCCGCCGCCGGAGCGGGAGCCGCAGCCGACGCCGCCCCACTCGCCGCCCCCGCAGACGCCGCAGACGCCGAAGGCGCCGCCGCCCCCGACGCCGTGGCCGCGCCACCCGCCGTCACCGCAGCCGAAGGCGCCCCGGAAGCCGAGGCCACCGAATCCCCCTTCGACCCCCCGGAAGAACACCCTCCCAACACCCCACCCACGACAACCGCCACCACCACAGCCGCCACCCGCCGGCCACCCGTCCCCATCACCGCAGTCTCCCTCCACCTGTCCGTGCCCCCTCAACCTATCCACCACCCCGACCCCACCCGGTCACCCGGGTCCCGGTACGACGATGGGGCGGCGGCCGCCGAAGCGGGCCGCCGCCCCATCGTGGGGGGTCCGGGGCGGTCAGACCGCCGGGGACGGGTAGGTCGGGTACTCGACGCCCGAGATGTAGCGGACGACGCGGACGACCTGGCAGGAGTAGCCGAACTCGTTGTCGTACCAGAGGTAGAGGATGGCGTTGTCGCCCTCGACCTTGGTGGCGCCGGCGTCGACGATGGAGGCGTGGCGGGAGCCGATGAAGTCGCTGGAGACGGCGTCCGGGGAGTCGGTGAAGTCGATCTGGCGCTTCAGCGGGGAGGTCAGGGAGACCTCGCGCAGGTACTCCAGGACCTCGTCGCGGTTGGTCTCGCGCTTGAGCTGGAGGTTGAGGATGGCGATCGAGACGTCCGGGACGGGCACGCGGATCGAGCTGCCGGTGATCTTCGCCTGGAGGTCCGGGAGGGCCTTGGCGACGGCGGAGGCGGCGCCGGTCTCGGTGATCACCATGTTGAGCGGTGCCGAGCGGCCGCGGCGGTCCGCCTTGTGGTAGTTGTCCAGCAGGTTCTGGTCGTTGGTGAACGAGTGGACGGTCTCGACGTGGCCGCGCACGACGCCGTACTCGTCCTCCATCGCCTTGAGCGGCGGGACGATGGCGTTGGTGGTGCAGGAGGCGCAGGAGATGATCTGCTCGTCCGGCTTGACGGTGTCGTGGTTGACGCCGTGGACGATGTTCGGCACGTCGCCCTTGCCGGGGGCGGTGAGGACGACCTTGGCGATGCCGGGGCGCAGGTGCTTGGACAGGCCCTCGCGGTCGCGCCAGCGGCCGGTGTTGTCGATGAGGACGGCGTCCTTGATGCCGTACTCCGTGTAGTCGACCTCGCTGGGGTCGTTGGAGTAGATCACCGTGATCTCGTTGCCGTTGGCGATGATCTTGTTGTTCGCCTCGTCGACGACGATGGTGCCCTGGAACTGGCCGTGGATGGAGTCGCGGCGCAGCAGGGAGGCGCGCTTGACCAGGTCGTCGCCGCCGCTGTTGCGGACGACGATCGCCTTGAGGCGCAGCCCGTTGCCGGACGCCTTCTCGATCAGCAGGCGGGCGACGAGGCGGCCGATGCGGCCGAAGCCGTAGAGGACGACGTCCTGTCCGGAGTCCCGGCGCTCCAGCTTGTCCGCGCCGGTGGCGCCCGCGACGGCGCGGGCGGTGAACTCCTCGACGCTCAGGCCGTGGTCGCCGGCCCGGTAGGTCGCGGCCAGCATGCCGATGTCGATCTGGGAGGGGCCGAGGTCCAGGGTGGTGAGCGCGCTCAGGAACGGCATGGTCTCGGTGACCGAGAGCTCCTCGCCCGCTATCTGCCGGGCGAAGCGGTGCGTCTTGAGGATGCTGACCACCGACTTGTTCACCAGGGACCGGCTGTGCAGGAGGACGGTGACGTCCCTCTCGCGGTGCAGGCGCCCGATGATCGGGATCATCGACTCCGCGATCTCCTCGCGGTTCTTCCAGTCCGTGAACACGTCGTCGTTGACAGTCACAAGTCCATCTTTCGAGCTGAGGGTGTTGCGCACATGGTAGCTTCGCCCGCCCGCCGCCCTTCGGCCGGTCCCCGTCCCGCCGCCTCCGGGCCCCGACGCCCGCACGCCTCCGACCTGCGCCTTCGCTCCGCAGGTGCCGCGCGGGCGCCGGACGGAAGGTGATCACCGCCACCTCCTCAGCGCTGCTTCGCGCTCCCCCGCAGCAGCACCAGGACGAGCACCAGCAGCGCCGCGCAGATCCCCGCGAGCACCCCGGCGACGGTGTGGAAGGCCCCGTCGTAGGCGTCCACGAGCACCCGCGTCAGCCCGTCGCGCTGCCCCTCGGGGACGGAGGCGACCGGGCCGGCGAGATCTCCCCCGGCCGCGGTTGCGGCCACCGCGGCCGGGTCGACGGGGTACCCGGCGAGGGCGTCCTGCGTACGGGCGGTGACGACGGTGGCCAGCAGCGCCCCGTACACGGCGACGGCGATCGCCTCGCTGCCGAGGCGCATGGTGTTGAGGAACCCGGCGGCCATGCCCGCCCGCTCGGGGGCGACGAGCTCCAGCGTCTGCCCGTCGACGAGCCCGGCGGCGAGCGCGTACCCGGCGCCGGTGACCAGCATCGGCAGGGCGACGAGCCCGAGGTTCACCTCGGGCGAGAACAGCTCCAGCCCGAGGACGCCGACCAGGAGCAGCACCAGGCTGAGCCGGATGACCCCCAGCGCGGAGGCCCCGCGCGCCACGAGCTTCGCGGCGGCCATCGGCAGGACCAGCATCGGCACGGTGAGCAGCAGCATCACGGCCCCGGCCGCGCCGCTGGAGTAGCCGGCGGCGCCGGTGAGGTAGCCGGGCAGGTAGGTGAGCATGGTGACGAACCCGAAGGAGCCGGCCACCGGCACCAGGCACAGCGCGAGGAACCGCCGGTTCGCGACCACGCCGAGGTCCAGCACCGGGTGGGCCACGCGGCGTTCGACCGCCACGAACGCGAGCAGCGCGACAGCCGTCCCGGCGAACAGCCCGAGCACCCCCGCGCTGCCCCAACCCCACTGGGATCCCTGGGCGATGGCGGTGGTGAGCAGCAGCATGGCCAGCACGAACAGCGCCGAGCCGGGCACGTCCACCCGGGCGTCCGGGTTGCGGGTGTGCCCGACGGCGCGGCTCATGGCGGGCACGGCGGGGAGCACCAGCGCCAGCACGGCCACATGGACGGCGAACACCCAGCGCCAGCCCGCCCCGTCGATCAGCACCCCGGACAGGGACGGCCCGAACGAGACCCCGATCCCGGCGACGGTGCCGAACAGCGCGAACGCCCGTCCCCTCGCCGGGCCTTCGAAGACGGTGGACAGCAGCGCGGCCCCGCCCGAGAAGATCGCCGCGCCACCGACCCCGGCCAGGGCGCGGGCGGCGTCGAGCAGCAGGACGTCCGTGGCGAGGACGCTGACCAGCGAGGCGGCGGCGTAGATCACGGCCCCGAGGGCGAAGGCGCGGACCCGCCCGATGATGTCCGCGATCGAGCCCCAGACGAGCGTGAAGCAGGCGAACGCCACGTTGAAGGCGTTGACGACCCACTGCAGCGGCACCAGCCCGGCGTGCAGGTCGGCGCCGATGGACGGCAGGGCGACGCCGGTGCCGGAGATGGAGGTCGGCACGACGAACACGGCGACCAGCACGGCGGCCAGAACCAGCGCGCCGCTGCGCCCCGACTCCCTTTCCGTCGCGCGTTCTTGAGCTTTCACGGGCATGGCGAAGCGACCCCCTGGACCTAAGGATGCGGCGGCGGAGACCTCACACCGAGGTTCGCCTGATGCCGAACCTGAGACTGGCATGCCCGGAAGGTACGATGCAAGTGAAACCTTGAGGAAGGGACACGCCGCCATGGTCGACACCGAGGGCCACCCCGCCCCGGAGGAGATGGACCTCCGAACGATCCTCAACGCCCTCTCCGACCCCCTGCGCTACCAGATCGTGCAGGAACTCCTCGACCTCCCCGAAGCCACCGAACGCACCTGCTTCTCCTTCGGCTTCGCCATCTCCAAATCCACCCTCAGCCACCACTTCCGCACCCTGCGCGAAGCCGGCCTCGTCCAGCAGGTCAACCGCGGCAACAGCCGCAAGGCCCACCTCCGCCGCGCCGACCTCGACGCCCGCTTCCCCGGCCTCCTCGACCTCGTCCGCCACAACCCGGCCCCCTTCGCCCCGGGCTCGACGGCAGCCCTCTCCCAGGAGGCGTAAGAGTCACTGACGGGGTTCACGCCCGGAGTTGATGTTCACCGTCGCCCGCGCCGCCGGGCCGAGCCGGTGAGACGGCTCGGCCCGGCGGTCGATCAGGCCGCTTCCACCGGCCGGTCGAGGAACGGGAGCACCGCTGCCGACAGCGTCGGTGCCGTCAGGATGTCGTAGTGCGTCGCCCCGGGCAGGACGGCCAGCCGGGCCGCCGGGAGGCCCGAGCCGTCCCAGCCCGGGTCCCGCAGACCGCCGCCGAGCAGACCGAAGAACTCCACCACGTGCGCGGGGCGCACCGCGTCGGCGTCGCCGAAGACCAGCATGGTGGGAGCGGTGACGGCGGCGACCTCGGCCGTCCAGTCGTAGTCCAGCTTCAGTAGGTCGGCGGTCTTGCCGACCAGCACCGGCCAGTCCTGCGGCCTCGGCGCCACCCTGGCATAGGTCTCGTAGATCGGGGACTGCTTCATCGCCTCCGCCGCCTCCACCCCGAGCCGGCCCATCGCCTCCACGGCCTCCGGATACCACCCCGCGCGCTTGGCGGGCGTGGACACCACCACGAGCCGCCGCACCGACCCGGGGTGCTGGATCGCGGTGCGCAGGGCGACCGCCGCCCCGAACGAGTAGCCCATCAGATCCACCCGAGGCAGATCCAGGTACTCGATCAGGGCGGCGACGTCGTCGGCCAGCTGTTCGACACGCAGCGGCCGGTCGATGTCCGCCGTCCGGCCGTGCCCCTGGAGGTCCACGAGCACCACCCTGCGCCCTGCGGCCAGCGCCGGCAGGAGCGGCGTGAACATCTCACCGGAACCGAAACCGCCGTGCAGCAGGAGGAGCGGCTCACCCGAGCCGTGCTCCTCGTAGTACAGGGACAGTCCGTTGATCTTCGCGTAGCCCATGCCGGTCGCCCTTCTCATCGGGTCGTCCTCGGGTCGCCCTCGAGGCCCTACCGGCCGCACCGTAGTGCCGGCCACCGACAACCACGGGCGCGCCACTCAGAGGAGCTGGAGGGACCACTCCTGCTTCCAGCCGTCCTTGCAGGTCCAGACGCCGAGCTGCTTGAAGTCGCTGTCGTGGGCGAGGCAGTTGTCGTCGTCGATCTGGACGCGGTACTTGCCGTTGCCGAGGCTGACGAACTGCCACTTCTGGTTGTCGGTGTTGCCCCAGGCCTGCTGTTCGGCAAGGTAGGTGTCGGGGTTCTCGGTGAGGTTGTACCCGAGGTCGTTGACGATCCGGTAGCGGTCACCGCCCAGCGGCTTGATCGTCCACCTGGAGCCCTTGTAGCCCAGGACTCCGCCCACGATCGGCGAGCCCCAGCTCGCGGTCTCGGTCGGCGCCGACGCGCCCAGGCCGTTGTCGAGCTTCAGGAACACCGGGCGCTCGGTCGGGACTGCGGCGGAGCCACCCCCGTTCGGGTCGGGCTTCGGCTTCGGGTCCGGCTTCGACGCGTTGGTCGGGTTGGTCGGATTGACCGGGTCGGTCGGCGTGATCACGCCGCCGGAGGTGGATTCGAGGACCCATCCCTGGTGCCAGTCCTGCTTGCAGGTCCAGACGCCGAGCTGCTTGAAGTCGGAGTCGTGCGCGAGGCAGTCGTCGCCGGAGATCCGGATCTGGTAGTGACCGTTGCCGATCGAGGCGAGCTCCCACTTCTGCTTCGAGGAGTTGCTCCACGGCTGGAGTTCGGCCATGTAGCCGCCGCTCTCGGTGAGTTCCAGCCCGTACGAGCTGGTGATCCGGTAGCGGCCGCCGCCCACCGAGGTGAGCTTCCACTTTGACTCGTTGCCGCCCCGGATCCCGGCGACGACCGACGCGCCGGCGGAGCCGTTGACCGGGACGGCGCCCAGGCCGTCATCGAGCTTGAGGTAGACGTCACCGCCGCCCGGCGTGGGCGGGTTGGTCGGGTCGGTGCCCGGCGGGGTGCCGCCCCAGGCCCAGTTCTGGTTGGGGGCGTCCCGACGGTCCTCGGAGCCGCAGCCCCAGGCCACGACCGAACTGCCGTTGGCGGTCTGGCCGCTGAAGTCGTCGATGCAGACGTCCTTGGACCGGTCGTCGAGGTCCGTCATGTGCCGGAAGCCGCCGCTCGCCGACATGCTCCAGCGCTGGCCGGGGATCTCGAGGCAGTCCCAGACCTGGAGTTTGGTCCCATTCGCGGTGTTGTTGCCGGGCAGGTCGAGGCATTTGCCGTTGGCCGCCTGGAGCTTGTAGCCGTTGTACGTCCACCGCTGGGCGTCACCGCCGTTGCACGCCCACATCTGGACGGGGGTGCCGTTGGCGCTGCCGTTGCCGCTGACGTCCAGGCAGGCGTGGTAGCCGGGGGCGCTGGAGTCGGGGGTCAGGCTGCCGCTCCTGGTGCCGTAGCCGGAGCGACCGGGGAAGTGGATGGTGCGCACGTCACCGTCGCACTTGTACGGCCGCGCGGTGCCCGAGCGGCAGGTCCACGAGTCCTTCTTGACGCTGTCGCCGTCCTGGCCGACGAACGCCCAGTTCATGAAGCCGCCGTCGGTGCGGTTGCGGAAGGTCGAGTCCCCCTGGAAGACCCAGATCCGGAACACGTCGTAGCCGGAGGGGTCCTTCTTCTCCTTGTCCAGGAAATGGTTGAGCTTGTAGGTGGTGTCGATCAGCACCCCTTTCATGTCGGACTTGTACTCGCCCTTGAACCATTCGGTGTCGTACAGGTCCGTACCCACGGTCTTGTACACCATGACGTTGAAACCGGGGAACTTCGCACTCAGCTTCGACGCGGTGCCCTGGGTGAACTCCGCGTTGTCCACCTTGTTCTGGTTGGCGGCGCTGCGCATCAGCCCGATCGTGTTGAAGGCGGCGCCGATCAACGCGGTCATGCAGTTGCCACCGCCCACCGAGGCCGGGGTCCCGCAGGTCTTGTCCACGGGAGCGGCGGCAGGGGCGGCAGCGGGTGCTGCCTGGGCCTGCGCGGTAAGGCCGGAGACCACGGCGACTGCGGCGAGCCCGCAGGCCAGTGCGCGTTTCAGGCGTGACAGGGATTTCAACTCGGAACCATCTTTCTACGAGGCGAACGAAGATGGATCGTAGGCCCCGGATTCCTTCATTCTTCAGCTCCATACGAAACCCATATGGCACGGCCGGAAATCCTTGCGCTTTTCGCCGAATTTCCAATTGAACCTGTACGCCGATCTATCCGTTGTCCTCACAGCCGCCGAAGTCACCACTCCGGCTCGACCTGGTACCAGACGGACCGCCGCGCCGCCGGGCCGAGTTGGGGACTCGGCCCGGCTGTGGCGGTGTGGTTTCAGCTGGACGGGCGGTCGGGGTCGGGCTGGTCTTCGGGGTGGGGAGTGCGGAGGGCGGTGACGACGCCGAGGGCGACGGTGGCGAAGGCGAGCACGATGAGGACGGTGAAGGCTGCGCCGATGAGGAAGTTCATCAGTCTCGCTACTCGTTCCAGTCCAGGTCGCGGAGGAGGTGGAGGAGGTTGAGCAGAGTGCTCACGGGCGCGGGCCCGAAGTCGACCAGGAGGCGACCGTCGGCGGTCTCCGAGGAATGGGCGGAGCCCCAGAGGAGTCCGAACTGGAGGCCTAGCCGGTGCAGTTCACCGAGGAGGGCGATGATCTGGCACCGGGTGCAGTCGCCCGCGCGGGGGTCGCCAGGGGCGACCGGCTCGCAGGTCACGCCGCGGAGTCCAGCTCGAACCACACGAGTTTGCCCTTCTGCTGCGGGTCGACGCCCCAGCGGTGGGTGAGGCCCTCGACGAGCTGGAGACCACGGCCGGACTCGGCGAGCTCGCCCGGCTTGCGCTGCTCGGGGAGGGCGTCGCTCTCGTCCGAGACGGTGACCCGGAGGGTGGAGCCGAGGAGGGAGAAGAAGACGACGGGACAGGCGGTGCCTCCGTGCCGCCACGCGTTGACGATCAGTTCCATGAGGGCGAGTTCGGCGTTGAAGACGGTCTTGGGGTCCCAGCCGCAGCGGATCAGCGAGTGCCGGAGGGACTGCCGGGAGAGGGCGAGGGAGGGGGTGTTATGGGTGCACACGGGAGCCTCCGTGAGAGGTGATGGCGTTGGGAGAGGAGCCGGCGGATACGTCGCCGTGAGCCAGGCCAGAGTGGGGCTGGATGCTCTGCGGTGCGAGGGCGGCAGGCGCCTACTGCCCTTGAAAACAGGCATTACTGACGATCCGTCTGATCGGCGTGACCGACCGTATCGCAGAGGCATGAGAAATTTTCCATGGATCTGGAATATTCCCTCTAACGTGGTACCGCCAGCTCCGAGATGGACCGTCGCTCCGGCAGCGCGGCACACTGGGACCAGCCCTCCCCCGGAAGGAACCAATGGCTCGCACGAACCCAACACTCCGTCAGCGTCGGCTCGGCGCAGAGCTGCGCAGGATGCGGGAGCAGGCCGGCTTCGGCGGCAGTGAACTCGGCCGCCTCGTCGGCATGAACCCGGCACAGGTGACGCAGATGGAGGCCGGGAAGATCGGCATCAGCGTGGAGCGCCTGCGTACCGTCGCCGCGATGTGCATGTGCGTCAACGAGCCGTTGATCGATGCCCTCTCCGAGATCATCACGGAGCGCGAGAAGCCGGGATGGTGGGAGGAGTATCGAGGCAGCCTGTCCGGCGACTTCATCGATGTCGCGGAGTTCGAGGGCCAAGCCCGAGCGATGACCACATATACGATGGCGTTCATTCCCGGCCTCCTCCAGACCGGCTCGTACGCCGCTGCTGTCTTCGCGCAGGCTGTCCCGCCGCCGCCTCGTCATGAGGTCGACCTCAGGACCGCCTTCCGGATGCAGCGACAACGACGTATTCGGTCCGGCGTGACGCCGTACGGTGCGCTCATCCACGAAGCCGCCCTACGCATGCAGTTCAGCAGCCCGGAGGTCCTCGCCGAGCAGCTTGGTGCACTCATTGAGGATTCCGCGCAGCCGAACATCTCGATCCGAGCAATCCCGTTCGATGTTGGCGCGATGCCGAGCTCCCTTGCGAACTTCATCTATGCCGAGGGGTCGATTCCCGAACTCGACACCGCGCAAGTGGACACGGGCCTCGGCGCCAGGATCTTCGATGCGCCCGCACACCTCGCCAAGTTCCGATCGCTGCTTGCCCGCTTCGAGTCCCGCGCGCTCTCGGAGGAGGAAACCCGGGAGTTCATCGGGTCCATCAAGAAGGAAATGGAAAGCAAGCATGAATAGTTCTGCATGGCAGAAGTCCAGCTACTCCGCCGCTCACGACGAATGCGTCGAGGTGCGCGCCACCGGCGGGCTGGTCGAGCTGCGCGAGTCCGACGACGCCGACATCGTCATCCGCACCGTCCCCGCCAGGTTCGCCACACTCCTCCAAGGCGCCAAGACCGGCCAGTTCGACCACCACACCCACTGACCAGGTGGCGCCTCGCTCCACAGAGCGAGGCGCCACCTGCATGAGGGTTCACAAAGGTTGGCGGTAGGCCCGGACAAGCAGCGTGTCCGCAGCGCGTACGCCCGGTTCGGCGGGAGGGAGCCGCTCGATGCTGATCTTCGTGAACCCAGACTCGTCCAGCAGCTTCGTCCAGACACTCTCCTGGAGAACCCAGCGACGCATCATGGCCGGTCCGCCGTCGGGGGTACAGGCCGGAATGTCGGCGTGCTGGACGTCCGGTTCTGCGGGGGCTCCACCGAGGTAGTGGCCCAGAGTGGAGGCGGCCAGCAGTCCGCCGGGTCGCAGGGCGCGGGGGCGGCGGCTGGGAGGAGCCGACGGGGGTCGGTGAGGTCGAGGCTGCCGAACACATGGGCCCAGATCCAGTGGAAGGCGCCAGGGACGGTCCGGTCCGTGTCGGCGCGGGTGCGGCCGTAGTGGTGCCACAGGTCCGGCGCGCCGGACTGAGCGGGTGATGTGGTTGTCACTCGGATCATCCTTGCGCCCGGTGTGCGCTGGCGCCGGAATTTGAGAGAACTCCACTCCTGCGGGTTGCGGTGGCCCCGGCCGGGCCCGGGGCCACCGCAACTGCGCGGTCAGTGTGAGTCGTTGCCGTGGTGGCAGGGATATCCGCCAGCGAGGCAATGACCAGGTCCGGTCTGGACCGTCGTCAACGGGCCGCAGTCGCCCCCGGAGCGCCATCCGGGTGCCCTGTAGGCCCGTCCAGATATGTTGGTGCCCCGGCCATCCGTCACGGGGGAACGACGGACGGCCGGGGCGATCGAGGGCGGCCTACTCGCCCAGGCCGGGCCCGGTGTAGGCCGGTGAGCGGAAGATGCGGCGGAACGCGCCGTGTCCGTGGTGGTGGTTGAGCCAGGCGGTCAGGCCGGACAGGTCGCCGCTGATCATGGCGGCGACTATGAGCCCGTGCAGCGTCTCGGTGTCGGCCCCGCCCATCTCTGTGAGGAAGCGCTGATACCGCGCTCCGACAGCGTCTTCGTATCCGGCCATCGCCAGGTGGAAGCGGGTGGCGATCCCGGGTTCGGCGTGGTCGAAGTCGGACGGCTCCAGCCGCCCCGTCGCGTCGCGGAACGCCAGCCAATCGGGCGGCGCGATCCGCTCAGCCAGGCCGAGGCGATCGGCCACCATGGCGGCGATCGTCCGGGCCTCGCGGTCGGTGGCTCCCTCCATGACGATCCCGATGTTCCGGGTGGACACGGCATTGTCCGCATCGGGTGCCGAGTATGTACGCCCTTGCGAGTCAGACCAGTTGATCCCGTACCGACTCCGAACCACCTCTCCATCCTGGAGTCGGTACTCCCGGAACGAGCCCCAGTGCAGGCAGTCATGCGCGTACGACCTCAGCAGGTCGAGCGCCACTAGCTCCGGCGAGGTCAGCCGGGGATCACTAAGCCGCCCGTACCGGGTGATCACCGACGCCAGTTGCACGTGCCGGTAGCCCTGGTTCGGGTGGTGGAACCCGCCGAAGGCATCCGGCTGGGTCGAGCGCACCCCGACCCACACCCGATCAATCGGCAGCAGCTGGCCGAGCCCCAATTCCCTGTAACGGTCGGCCAGTAGAGCCGCCCCGTGCCGGAACACCTCCCGTGCCGGCTCGTCCGCCCAGGTGTCCAGCACCCAGTGCAGCAGGCTGAACGTGATGTGCGGGTGTGCCTGGTCCAGCGCTGCCGTCGCCCTCCGCCCGGCCAGCAGATGTGCCAGCTCGGCGCGCTCGGACAGGTCCCCGGCCAGGTGCTCGTTCGGCCCCAGGCACGAGGGGGTGAGCGAGCGGCCGAGGGTCAGAAGCACTGACGACTGATCAGCTGCCGGTGCGACTCCTGCACTCCCTCGGGGAGATCGTCCGGAGAGAACCACCGAGCCTCCAAGATCTCGAACGAAGCGACCTTGATCCGTCCACTGACGTACAGCGCCTCGTAGGCGACTTCGACGCGCAGCTTGTATCCGCTCTTCAGGTGCGCCAGCTCGCACACCTTCACCGTGAGCCCGGCCTCCTCCCCGACCTCACGCACGATCGTGTCCTCGAAGCTCTCACCCTTGTTGGCGTAGCCGGTCGGCAGACCCCACTGCCGACCCTCCGGCCACAGCCGGTGCTTCAGGAGCAACACCCGGCCTTCCTCATCGCGGACGATGCCCGTGACCCCGACCATGAACTTCGAGTGCCACAGCCACAGAACGCGCCACTGCATCGGGCCCCGGATGATCCGCCAGAGCTTCGCAGCGATCTTCTTCATGGGTTTCGCCCCTTCATTGACGGCCACTGCCGCGCGCCGCTCGCACGGTCGGCCCACAATCCCGCACCCCACCCCCGGGATACCAAATCCCGTGATCATCAGACCAATTGGAGTGTCAGTGCCGGTGCCGCCCGCGCTCCGCGTTCAGCTCGGCCTGGCGGGCGACCTCAGCGGCTACCGGATCGGGCCTCTCGGGCTCGGTGGACGGGTCGGCCGGCGCGGGAGCGTAGAGGTCGAACCGCAACCACTCGACGTGCTCCCCCAACGGGCACCTCGGGCACGGGTACTGCGGATCGAGCGGGTACACCACCGGGCGGGCCTTCGCCCCCGCCGCCCGGTACTCCTCCAAGAGCGCAGCCATCTCCCCCGGAGTAGCCCTCTCCCTGATCCGGCGCGAACCGGCGGACCTCACGGCAGTAGACATCCTTGCTCCCCTTCGCTTGGCTCTGTGGGTGAGGAGTCAAGCTATGGGATGCAAGCACGTTATTCAAAAATTATTCACGTGCCTGCATAAATTGCTGATCAGAGCCTCGAAAGTCATCGGACCATCGCAGGAGAAGGCTCCGCGCCTCTTCATCAAAGAGGGCATATCTTTCCATGGTCGCAAATGCTTCCAAGTGCATCGCTACGTCTTTCGAGTCCCTGAGCGCCAGAACCCCACTGGTTGTTTCGATGGTGACAAGAGATGCGTCATATATGGTGAAAGTGTCCATCGGCGCCACGGGCATGAGACCGCCCAAAGGGATAACACCGAGGCGGACATTGGGGAGCCGAGAGACCGAGATGAGTCGATCGAGCTGCATCGCCATGGCCGGCGCAGGGATCAACGGCCATCTGACAGCCATTTCCGACAAGAGAAATATGAATCTCTTACTGGCGTCATATAGCACTTCTTGGCGACTCAGTTTTCGCGCTATGAGTCTACTCTGGTCGCCATCGAGGTGAGCAAGGCTAGCCTTAATGTATTCGGGGGTCGAGAGGAGCCCCGTAATCATCGACAACAAAAAGAATCTGAACTCCGTGGATGAAGACTCCAGACCAGCAAGTTCTTGCTGCTTATGCTGAAGCCCCTTCCGCCGAAGCGCTCGAAGGCTCTGCCAGTCGGTGTTCGCCAGGCGGGCAAGCTCTGTGACTCGGGTCAGCACCTCTGCCGGAGCCTCTAGGGAACGGAGGATCTGTTCCACATCCACGAGACTGACGGGGCTTTTCCCATTCTCAATCCTTGAGATCTTGGACTGAGACATATTGCAGCGCGCAGCGAGCCGGACCCCTGAGAGCCCGGCTCGCTTCCGCAATTCTTTCAGTGTTGCAGCCAGTTCCTGTTTGGACTGGTCCAGCTGCTCGGGGCGGAGCGTCACGGCTTGACGTACTCCAAAAACGGGACCGATTCCGCGATAGCCGCCCGCTGGTACTCGACAAATGGTGCGGAGTCACCGTCGAAGAGCTCGCGGCTGATCTGCGTCCCGTCCGCCCTGTAGTTCATGAGGACGATCTTGGACTGATCGAACATCCAGAAGTCCTGCACGGACGGAAGTGGATTTTCCCTGTCGCTCACGTCAAGGATTCGAATGTCTTCGCCGGCCTTCACGTGGTGGCGATAGTAGTACTCGAACTCGAACCGGAGATAGTCGGAGAGCGGGCGGGTAACAATGTGAACGCGCCCGACGCGCTTTCCCTCGGCCGTCCACTGCTCCACCTCGTCCATCCACCCGGACCTGTAGTCATCGGGGGAGCCCTCTCCGGCTAGAAAGCGCGCGAGCTTCTCGGCTTCCTGCGGCATGGTGTAGGTGGGCAGTGTTTCGAGCCGCCACGCCTCCGACTGCATGGAATCGAAGCACTGATTCCAGGCTTCACCAACCAAGAGCACGGAACGCCTCCCGAAGGGTCTCCTCGGGGATCTCAACCAGGCCCTCGCCCTCGGGCGGGGTGAAGAGGAGTACCAGGTCGCCCTGGACCACGAACTTGCCCGCCTCGGTGCGGTAGACGTTGGGGCAGTCCTTCTCCCCGCACGGCCCGTCCCCGCTGCCGTTGTTGGTCAGACGAGTCAGCCCCGCGCGTTCGGACATATCAAGCCTCCTTACTGTCAGTCAGGTTGACGAACTGACAGCCAAGCTAGAGGCGCCGGGAGCGGGCCGTCTATGCATGAACGCGACTATGCACGTCATTGACTAAGGATCATGGTCAGCTCAGTACTGCGTTGTCCAGCTTCTCCAGAAACTCAGCAGGCCACGGGCCCGGCTTCCAGGCATCCACGAAGTGAGTCACTACGCCATCGCACTCGTGCAGCTCGCCGATGATCGGAACCTCAGCCCTGACGGAGAAGGGCTTGATCCTCACCTGATCGACGCCTCCCCAGCCGAGGGCAAGCTGCGCGAACTCTCCTCGTCACCGCCAGGACTCCGGGTACCTGAGCCCTTCGTCCGCTCGCCGGGACCGGAGTTGCCGGGGGCCGGGCGCGGTGGGGTAATGGAAACGGCCTGTCCGCAAGCGACTTGGGAGTCGGACATGAGCGGTGGCCCCGAACCGATCAGTGCCGAGGGCCTGCGAGTGGCGCAGGAGGAGCTGGCGCGGTTGCGCGCCGAGCGGGAGAGGGTTTCCGGGACGCTGCGTGGGGAGGACGACGCGGTGGGCGACCGGGCGGACCAAGCGGACGAACTTCAGCGGGCCGACGATGTGGCCCGGCTGGAGGATCGGATCGCCGAGGTCGAGGGCCGTCTGAAGGAGGCTGCGGTGGCCGGGGCGCCGTCCACGAGCGTGGTGGGTGTGGGCTCCACCGTCACCGTCCGCTTCGACGACGGTGCGGAGGAAGTCATCGAGGTCACGGAGCTGGCCGAGTTCGACGAACGGACCCTCGTCACCTGGGACAGCCCGCTCGGCAAGGCCCTGCTCGGCCGCCACGCGGGCGAGACGGTGGCCTACGACACCCCCGCCGGCGCGGCGAGCGCCACCGTGCTGTCGATCGGCGACAGCTAGAGCGCGAGCTTGAAGCCTTCGTGGCTGCGCGCGTAGCCCAGCGAGGCGTAGAAACGGTGCGCGTCCTCGCGCTGCTTGTTGCTGGTCAGCTGGACGAGTGCGCACCCCCGGTCGCGGGCCCGAGCGGCCGCGAGTTCCATCAGCGTCCGGCCGAGCCCGCCGCCCCGCCGGTCCGCGCGAATCCGGACGGCCTCGATCAGCGCGCGTTCCGCGCCGCCCTTACCGAGCCCGGGAATGTACGTCGCTTGCAGGCAGCCGATCACCGTTCCGTCGGCTTCGACGAGGACCAGCATTTCGTTGCGCGGGTCCGCCTCGATATCCGCGAAGGCCCGCTCGTACGCCTCGCCGACGACGATGCCCGCCGGGTCGACCACCTTCTCCTCGTCCGCGAGCAGGGCCAGTACCGCCGGCAGGTCGGCGCGGGTCGCGGGGCGCAGGATGGGAACAGGCATGGCGCACACCCTACCGGCCGCCTGATAAGGGCTGCCTATCAAGTCACAGGAATTCCCTCTTTGACCCTCCCTTCCGAATTCACCGAAACTGAATTCGGAAGCGAAAGTCCCCCACCCGAGACGAGATCCGATGCAGGCCCCCCGCTGGCTCCCCGCAGCAGCAGCCGTGGCCGTCGCCGCCTGGGGTGCCAACCAGTTCACCGCCCTCGCGACCGTCTACCGGGCGCGCACCGACTGGTCGGCCCTCGCGCTGGCCGCGATGTTCTCGGTCTACCTGCTCGGCCTCGCCCCGGGCCTGCTGCTCGCCGGGCCCGCCGCCGACCGGTTCGGCCGCCGCCGTACCGTACGGGCGGGCCTGGCGCTCTCCGCCGCCGCCAGCCTGCTGCTGGCAACGGGGCAGGAGCCCGCCGGGTACGTCAGCCGCCTCGCGACGGGCTTCGCCGCCGGGCTGGTGTTCCTCGCGGGCGCCACCTGGATGCGGGAGCTGTCGACCGCGCCGGCCCAGGTCTCGTCCCGCCGGGCGATGTACGCCACCGGGACGGGCTTCGCCGCCGGGGCGCTGGCCTCCGGGGTGCTCGCCGAGTGGCTGCCCGACCCGATGACCGTGCCCGCGCTCGCCCACGCCGCCGCCTGCCTGCTGGTGCTGCGCGCCACCCGCGAGGTGCCCGACACCGCCGCCGTCCGCCCTCCGCCGGACAGCCACGTCGAGGCGCACCGGGCGGCCGTCACCCACCCCCGCTTCCGCTACGTGGTGCTCCCCGCCGCCCCGGCCGTCCTCGGCGCCGCCACCGTGGCGTACGTCGTCCTGCCGCCCCTGGTGGCCGACCGGACGCCCGGCTACGCGCCGCTGTTCGGCGGCCTGGTCGCTGCCCTGACCCTCACCGCCGGGGTGGTCGCCCAGCCCTTCGCCGCCCGCCTGGACGACGCCCACAGCGCCCGGGCCACCCTCGGCGCGATGGCCGTCGTGATCGCCGGACTGCTGGTGGGCGCCCTGGCCGCCGCCCGGGACTCGGTGGCGCTGGTGGTCGTGGCCGCCGTCGTCCTCGGCACCGGGTACGGGCTGACGCTCGGCGCGGGCCTGCACGAGGTGGAGCGCCTCCACGGCGGCCCGTCCTCCGCCTCGCTCTACCAAACCACCGTTTCCGGTGGTTTCCTCACCCCGCTGCTGCTCACCGGCACCGCGGACCACGCCTCCTACCCGGCGCTGCTCGTCGCCATGGCCGTCATCGGCCTGCTCTGCCTGGGCGTCACCGCCGCCCACAGCCGCCGTCACCTGCCGGACCTACCGAACCCGCCCGACCCGCCGAAGCGAGAGGATGCACGGGTACAGGCCACACCGACGACGAGGAGCCACCACCGATGGGCCGAGTGACCGTCCCCCGCAGGGTGCTGCGACTGCGCGAGGGCGTGCCCTCGCACCGCCCCGACACCCTGGCCGCCGAGGAGCCGATGGAGATCCGCGTCAACGGCCGCCCGCTGACCGTCACCATGCGCACCCCCGGCGGGGACTTCGACCTGGCCGCCGGGTTCCTCGTGAGCGAGGGCGTGCTGCACGCCGCCGACCACCTCGCCGCCATCCGCTACTGCGCGGGCGCCACCGCCGACGGCTCCAACACCTACAACGTGGTCGACGTCGCCCTCGCCCCCGGCGTGCCCGCCCCCGACGCCTCCCTCGAGCGCAACTTCTACACCACCTCCTCCTGCGGCCTCTGCGGAAAGGCCAGCCTGGACGCGGTGCGCACCACCGCCGCCTGGAGCGTCGCCGAGGACGGGCTGCGCGTCACCCCGCGCCTGCTCTCCGCCCTGCCCGAGCGGCTGCGCGCCGCGCAGAAGGTCTTCGACAGCACCGGGGGCCTCCACGCGGCGGGCCTGTTCGACGCGGACGGGCACCTGCTCTGCCTGCGCGAGGACGTCGGGCGGCACAACGCGGTGGACAAGGTCGTCGGCCACGCCCTGCGCGAGGGCCTGCTGCCCGCGCGCGGCACGGTGCTGATGGTCAGCGGCCGGGCCTCCTTCGAGCTGGTGCAGAAGGCCGTGATGGCGGGCATCCCCCTGCTCGCCGCCGTCTCCGCGCCCTCCTCCCTGGCCGTGGACCTCGCCGAGGAGAGCGGCCTGACCCTGGTCGGCTTCCTGCGCGGCGAGTCGATGAACGTCTACACCCGCACCGACCGCATCGAGACGGCCTGACCATGCTCCTGCGCCAACTGGAGTACCTCGTCGCCCTCGCCCGCGAGCGCCACTTCGCCCGCGCCGCCGAGGCCTGCCACGTCTCCCAGCCCGCCCTGTCCGAGGGCCTGCGCAAGCTGGAGGACGAGCTGAAGGTGCTCCTGGTCCGGCGCGGCCGCGCGTACGAGGGCCTCACCCCCGAGGGCGAGCGGATCGTGCGCCGCGCCCAGCGCCTGCTCGCCGACCGGGACGCGCTGCGCGAGGAGGCCACGGCCCTGCGCACCGGACTGAGCGGCACCCTGCGGATCGGCTCGGTGCCCACCGCCTCGGGCGCCGTCTCACTGCTCACCGACCCGTTCTGCGCGGCCCACCCGCTGGCCTCGGTCCAGCTGCGCACCGACCTGCGCGCGGAGGAAGTGCTGCGCCGCGTACGGGACTTCGAGATCGACGCGGGCATCACCTACACGCCGGACAGCACCGAAGGCGTCCGGACGCACCCCCTGTACGAGGAGCGCTACGTCCTGCTGACGGGAGCCTCCGAGGAGCCCGCCGCCCACCCGAACGTCACCCGCCCGAACGCCACCCGCCCGAACGCCACCTGGGCGGAGGCCGCGGAGCTGCCCCTGTGCCTGCTGGAGCCGGGCATGCAGGGCCGACGGACCCTCGACGAGGTGTTCACGGGCCTCGGCCTGGCCCCGCGGCCCCGGGTGGAGACGGACTCCGTGGCCTCCCTCTTCGCCCACGTCCGCACCGGCCGCTGGGCGAGCGTGGTCCCGTACGCCTGGCTGCACGTGTTCGGCGTCCCGCCGGGGATGCGGGCGCTGCCGCTGGTCGGGCCGGTGCACGGCGCCCCGATCGTCCTGGTCCTGGCGGACCGCCGACCGGGCCCGGTGATGGCCCGCGCCCTGCTGGAGGTGGCCCGGCGCACCGACGCGGCCACCGTCCTGGAGCGGCTTCCCTGAACACCTGCCCTGAACATCTGCCTGAGTCGCCGAACCCCACCCCCCGACGTAGCCTCGACCCCCGGGGGCCCTTCCGGAAGGCTGAGCACCGTGACCAAGCCCGATGACGAACAGGTCGGCCCCAAGCCCGCCGGCGAGCCGCACGCGGCCCCCTACCACCACCCCGCCGCCGGCTGGGGCGCCGCGAAGAGCGTCACCCGCTTCCTGGCCCGCGAGGGCGCGTACGTGGACGGGCCGCGCGCGGTCATGAAGATGAACCACGAGAACGGCGGCTTCGACTGCCCCGGGTGCGCCTGGCCGGACGACACCAAGGGTCTGCACCTGGACATCTGCGAGAACGGCATCAAGCACGTCACGTGGGAGATGACCCGCAAGCGCGTGGGCCGGGAGTTCTTCGCCGCGCACTCGGTGTCCGAGCTGTCCGGGTGGAGCGACTTCGCGCTGGAGGACCAGGGCCGCCTCACCGAGCCGATGGTCTACGACGCGGCCACCGACCACTACGTGCCGATCGGTTGGAAGGACGCCTTCGAACTCGTCGGCGCCACCCTGCGCGGACTGGACGACCCCGGCAAGGCCGCCTACTACACCTCCGGCCGGCTCGGCAACGAGGCGACGTTCCTGTACCAGCTGATGGCCCGCGAGCTGGGCACCAACAACCTGCCCGACTGCTCCAACATGTGCCACGAGGCCAGCGGCCGGGCGCTGCAGGCGTCCCTCGGCACCGGGAAGGGCACGGTCGACCTGAAAGACTGGGAGGTCACCGACGCGCTGTTCATCCTGGGCGTCAACGCGGCCTCCAACGCGCCCCGGATGCTGACCTCGCTGGCCGAGGCGTTCAAGCGCGGCGCGCAGATCGTGCACGTCAACCCGCTGGTGGAGGCCGCCGCGACCCGCACGATCATCCCCCACGACTTCACCGACATGGCGCTCAACCGGGCGACGCGGACCAGCACCCTCAACCTCCAGCCGCGCATCGGCGGGGACATGGCCCTGCTGCGCGGCATGGCGAAGGCGCTCCTGGAGCAGTCCGCGACGGACGAGAAGGCGCTGGACCGGCTGTTCGTCGAGCGCCACACCTCCGGGTTCGAGGAGTACCGGAGGATCTGCGAGGAGACGCCCTGGGAGGAGATCGAGCGCCAGAGCGGACTGGACCGCGCCGAGATCCTCAAGGCGGCGCGGGTCTACCGGGAGGCGGACCGCTCGATCTTCAGCTGGTGCCTGGGCGTGACCCAGCACGAACACGGCGTCGACACCGTGCGCGAGATCGTCAACCTCCTTCTGCTGCGCGGCAATCTGGGCCGCGAGGGCGCCGGCCCCTCCCCGGTGCGCGGGCACAGCAACGTGCAGGGCAACCGCACCTGCGGCATCGACCACCGCCCGGCTCCCGCCTTCCTGGAGCGCCTCGGCGAGGTCTGCGGGATCACCCCGCCGACCGCCCACGGCCTGGACACGGTGGGCACCATCGAGGCGATGCGGCGCGGGGACGTGACGGTCTTCATCGGCATGGGCGGCAACTTCGCGCTCGCCGCGCCGGACACGCCCTACACCTACGAGGCCCTGCGCGCCTGTGAGTTGACGGTGCAGGTGAGCACCAAGCTGAACCGCAGCCACCTGGTGCACGGCAGGGCGGCGCTGATCCTGCCCTGCCTGGGCCGCACCGAGAAGGACCACCAGCGCGCGGGCGTGCAGTCCACCTCCGTCGAGGACTCGATGAGCATGGTGCACCTGTCGGTCGGCATGAAGCGCCCGGCCTCCCCGCACCTGCTCTCCGAGCCCGCGATCGTCGCCGGAATGGCCCGCGCGGCGCTGCCGGACAGCGCGACGCCCTGGGAGTGGTACATCGAGGACTACGACCGCATCCGCGACACGATGGCCGAAGTCCTGGACGGCTTCGAGGACTTCAACCGCCGGGTACGGCTGCCGCTGGGCTTCCGCATCAAGCAGCCGGCCCGCGAACTGGTCTTCCTCACCCCCTCCGGCAAGGCCGAGTTCTCCGCCGCCCCGCTGCCCGACGTCGTCCCCGCCCCCGGCACCCTGGCCCTGGGCACCATGCGCTCGCACGACCAGTGGAACACCACCATCTACTCGGACAACGACCGCTACCGGGGCGTCAAGAACCTGCGCACGCTGGTGTTCCTCAACCGGGACGACATGCGCGAGCGGGGCCTCGCCGAGTTCGACCCGGTCGACGTGACCAGCACCGCCCGGGACGGCAGCACCCGCTCGGTGCAGGGCTACCTGGCCGTCCCGTACGACATCCCGCGCGGCTGCGCGGCCGGGTACATGCCGGAGATGAACGTGCTGTGCGCGATCGGCGACTACAGCACGCAGAGCGACCAGCCGATCATGAAGCACCTCAGGGTGACGGTGACGAAGAGCGGGGCCTAGGCCCTCTCTTTCGGATCTTGTCGGATCAGCGGGCGTCGTTGGGGTGCGTGCATCGGCGGTGCCGAGGAGGGAGTCCATGCGGAGCATCGGCGACTGACGAGAAGCCGTCGAGGTGCGTGCCCCGGCGGCGACCGCCCGGCAAGATCCGAAAGAGAGGGCCTAGTCACTCGGCTGGGGCGTCCAGCGGTGCAGTCCCTTGCGGTCGTAGTAGCGGGTCATCGCGAAGCCGAAGGCGAGGGCCAGCACCAGGCCGACCGCGATCATCGCCCAGCCCCGGGCCAGGCCGGCGTCGCCCCGGGCGTCGAAGAAGAGGATCGCCCGGATGCCGTCGCTCAGTTGGCGCATCGGCTCGAACGCGCCGAGGAAGCGGTAGAAGCCGGGCACCGCCTGGAGCGGCACGGTCGCGCCCGAGGAGGGCAGGGCGAGCGCGATGAAGACGAACATCGACACCAGCTGCCCGATCCCGCCGAAGGCCGCGTTGATCGCCTGGACGCCGAGGCCCACGGCCAGGCTGGCGCAGTACGCGAAGAGCCAGAGCATCGCCGCGTGCGGGGCGTCCATGCCGAGGATGCCGACCGTGCAGAGCAGCACCAGGGAGGTGGTGACCAGCATGATCCCGGCCGTCATGACCATCTTGAGCAGCAGGGTCTGGGTGCGGCTGATCGGGACGGTCGGGCGCCGGGTGTGCCAGGGGCCGATCTCGCTGTCGGCGTAGCCGAGGGCGCCGTCGACTCCGCTGTGGATGATGTTGCCGCCGATGAAGGCGGTCAGCACGGCCAGCAGCGTGTAGTAGAAGGCGCTCAGGCCGAGGCCGCTGTGGCTGCCGATCGGGTGGCCGATCCGGGTGGTGACGGCGAACGGGTCGGCGAGCAGCAGCCGGGCGGTGGCGCCGGTGTCCGGTCCGGTGGCCGGGGCGGTCGCCGGGGCGCCGGTCGCGGGCGGGACGGCGGCGAGCAGGTCCTTGCCGGTGGCGAGCGACGCCTGGTGGGCGGCGTTCTGGGCGATCTGGGCGGCGATCGAGGAACCGAGGCTGCCGAGACCGGGGTTGGTGAGGACGGTCAGGGTGGGCCGGTCGGTGGCCCGACCGGTCACCAGCGCGGTGACGGCGGCGGTGAAGTCCTTCGGGACGACCAGCGCGCCGTAGACCTTGCCGGAGGAGAGCTGGTCATCGAGTCCGGCGCCGTCGATCCGCTTCCAGTCGACGGTCGCCCCGGGGCTCCCCGCCACCACGGCCTTGGTCAGCAGCGTGCCGACGTTCTCGGTGCGGCCGGGCGGCGGCGGGCCCTGGTCCTCGTTCACCAGGGCGATCGGCAGCCGGTGCAGGTGCCCGGACGGGTTGACGATGCCACCCATGTAGAGCAGGGAGAGGAGGACGGCCAGCAGGCCGCACAGGATGCCCGGGAAGAGCCACAGTTTGGGCCGGCGCGCGAGCTGGAACGCCCGTGCCTGCCGGGCTGGCCCCTGGGAGTCCGTGGTAGCCATGCCACCCCTCGGGTTCGGGCACGCCTGGGCGCCGTGCCGGTGCGGGTACGGCGGGAAGTCGTTCCGTGGCCGCCGCGCCGCCAAACCCGCCGTCACCCGGCCGGGCGTCGCCGGGCCTTCTCAGGAGGTGACGGCCGCCGGGCAGAACTCGGCCTCCAGCTCGTGGGTGAAGACCCCGATCGGCGAGCCCATGGGGCCCTTGGCCCAGTCGCCGTTCACCTCGGTGGAGAGCAGGTGGCGGCCGTCGCGGCTGCCGAAGGTGTAGGACCAGGAGCCGTTGATCGCGCCGCCCATGCCCCAGACCGTGGTGCAGGACAGCTTCTGCGAGGCGACGCCCAGGCCGTACTGCGAGTCCTTGATCCAGTTGACCCCCGGGTCCAGCATCGTGAACATCTCGTTCTGCTGGGCCTGCGGCAGCAGCCGCCCCTCGAGCAGGGCGCGGAAGAACGTGTCGAGGTCGCCGCTGGTGGAGATCATGTCGCCGGAGGCGTACCCCCAGGAGGGGTTGAGGTCGGTCACGTCGTAGCTCGGGGCGGTGTCGACGTCCGTCGCCATCAGCTGGGAGTAGTGGCGGGCGTGCGGGCCGTGGATGCGCATGTCCCCGGCGGCCGGGACGTAGGTGTTCCCCAGGTGCAGCGGGCCGGTGATCCGCGCGCTGATCTCCTGGGCCAGACTGCGCCCGGTGGCCTGCTCGACGATCATCCCGGCGAGCGCGTAGTTGGTGTCGGAGTACGCGAACCCGGTGCCCGGGGCGAACACCGGGCCGTTGGCCACGGCGACCTCGACGAGCCGGCGCGGTGTGAAGTCGTCGAAGCGGTGGAGCAGGAAGGGCGTGCCGACGAACTCCTTCCCGAGCTCCGGGTCGCCGACGTAGTTGAAGACGCCGCTGGTGTGGTTGAGCAGCTGGCGGACGGTGATCCTGGAGCCGTCGTAGCCGTTGCCGTCCAGCAGGCCGGGGAGCCACCGCTCGACGCTGTCGTCCAGGCTCAGCCGCTGCTCGGCGGCGAGCTGGAGGACGACGGTGGAGACGAAGGTCTTGGTGGTGCTGCCGATCCGGAAGCGGTCCTGGGGCTTCATCGCGCGGCCGCTGACCCGGTCGGCGGTGCCGGCCGTGCCGAACCAGGTGGAGTCGCCGTCGCGGACCTCGGCCCGCGCCCCCGGCAGGCCCGCCTCGGTGACCGCGCGGTCGAGCACGGCCTGGACGCCGGCGTGGGCGCCGCCGGTCGACGCTCCGCCCTTCGACGCTCCACCCTTCGGCTGCTCGCCGGCGGCGAAGGCGGCCGGGGCCGAGGCCAGCAGGGCGGCGGTGAGGGTTGCGGCGATCGCGGTGCAGGCGGTGATCTTCGCGGTCTTCGCGGTCTTCATGGTGGGCTCCCCGTGTGGTCGTTCGGTGTTTCGCTACGAGGAAAACCCTAGGCTTCTGTTCGCAGCTACATCAATGCCCTGACTGACCACCAGGTATGAATCCCCTGGTCAGAGACGGTAATTCCTTGCAATGACCCTGCCGACTAATGCAATCGGCTCGACGCCCCACTGTTGCAATGGAATACTCGTCGGCGACGAGAGGAGCCGCCCGTGCCAGGCGCCAGACTGACCCAGGAAGAGCGTCGCCTGATCGCCGCGGGGCTCACCGCGCGGCTCGGCTACGGGGAGATCGCCCGGCAGCTCGACCGCCCGACCTCCACCATCACCCGCGAGATCGCCCGCAACGGCGGCCCCTCCGGCTACCGCGCGGACAACGCCCAGCGCGCGACCGTACGGCGCTCCCGGCGGAGCAAGGCCCCCGCTCCCCGGGTACCCGAGGGCAGCGCGGGCGGAACGGGCGGCACGGGCGCGGCCGACGGACGCGACCAGGCGGCGGTGGAGCAGTACGCGACGCAGCTCGCCGAGCTGTTGGCGCAGCTCGGCATGCCGCGCATGGTGGGCCGCGTCCTCGCCTGCCTCTACGTCACCGACTGCGGCAGCCTGACCGCCGCCGACCTGGTGCAGCGGCTCGGGGTGAGCCCGGCCTCGGTCTCGAAGGCGATCGGCTACCTGGAGGCGCAGGAGCTGGTACGGCGCGAGCGGCCCGAGGGCGGGGGCCGCGAGCGGTACGTGGTCGACGACGACATCTGGTACCGGGCGATGCTCGCGAGCGCCCAACGCAACGCCGCCCTGGCCGAGTTCGCCCGCGACGGCGCGGAGCTGCTCGGCGCGCGGACCCCGGCCGGGGCGAGGATGGCCGAGGCGTCCGTCTTCCTGGACCTCGCGGGGACGGACATCGTCCGTGCCGTCCGGCGCAGGCGGCGCGGACAGTCGGGCTGACGGGTACGCGAACCGCCCGCCGACGGTGGCCGACGGGCGGTCACGGGTGCCGGAATCAGGAAGCGTTCCGCCACTGATCGGCCCGGCCGCCCGTCCAGACGGTCCAGTTCTGGTCGCACCGGCGGCGAAGCATCGGCCCTTCCCCCTCTTCTCGGATCACTGGAACCCCTCGGCGTCGCGCGCGAACGACACCGGTACGACGCCGGATGGAACCCTCCCCCCGCTGGGTTCCATCCGGCCCTCCGACGCTTCTCGAACATCCGCGTCAGGCTTCCCCCGTACGCCCTCAACGGTAGGCCGTGGGCGGCTCCGGCGATCCGCACTGCGTCGTCGGCTCTGCGCTCTCCGTCTCCTGTCCGCCATGCCCGCTCAGCGCCTGGCGGCGGTGCTCGCCGGGCGTGAGCCCGTAGGCGGCCTTGAAGGACCGGCCGAAGTCGGAGGCGCGCAGGATTCCGCAGCGTGCGGCGATGCTGTGGATGGGCACGTCGCGCAGCGCGGGGTCGGCGAGGTCGCGGTGCGCCTTGCCCAGCCGCTGGCTGCGGATGTAGGCGGCGACGGTCTCGCCGTGGGAGTGTTCGCTGAACAGGCGGTGCAGGTGGCTGACGGAGATGTGGTGGGCGGCGGCAACCACCGTGGGGGCCAAGTCGGGGTCGTGGAGGTTGTGCCGGATGAACGACCTGGCGCCCTCCACGGTGCCCCGGCCCCGGGCGGTGGGCGACAGTTCGTTCAAGGCGTCCAGCTCCTGGGTGACCCAGGCGGACACCAGGTCGACGAGGATCGCGCCGAGCCGCGCCGACTCCGCGGACCGCAGCCGGGCCGCCTGCCGGTCCAGCCCGAGGAGGAAGTCGGCCAGCAGCGCACCCGTCCCCTGCCGTCCGCACCGGCCGCGTCCGAGCAGGTCGCTCAAGCGGTCCGGGCGCACCGGCAGCAGGGAGGCGGGCAGGTCGATGCCGACACCGGCGATCACTCCCCCTTCCCCGCCCGCCTGCCGGCCCGGGCCGTCGGCCCTGAAGTAGTGCAGGTCGTAGGCGTGCCAGCTGTCGATCATGACGATGTCGCCCGCCCTGACCTCGGCGTGCTCCCGGCCACGGGACAGCGTCTGGGCGCCGGACGTCAGCACCGTCAGGTGGTACTTCTCCTCGTCCGTGCGTCGGATCATGCGCTCGGTCCGCCGGAAGCGGGCCGGGGGGAACGACGTCCCGAGCAGGACCACCGGCCCCAGCTCGAACCGCCGGACCTCCGCCGTGAAATCCTCGATGGAGTCGACAGTCGCGTCGCACACCCGCGTTCTGAGCAGTTGTTCCCGCCAGCTCTCGAAGCGCCCCCGCGCCGACAGGCCCCCGGCCTCGTTCCCCGCCCCCACGGGCCCCTCCTTCCGATCGGACCCCGCCGGGTCGGCGGGGTTCTCTCCCCCGTGCGACGACGCTATGCCAGTACACCGACAAGTCACCGGCGGTTCCTGCTCCAGGATGGCGGCCGGGGGCGGACTGCGGGAAATTGCGTGGCCGTCCGACCTGGTCCCTGTCACCATCCGGGGATGACCACGCTGTTCCTGATGGTCGGCCTGCCCGGGGCCGGCAAGACCACCCGGGCCCGTCAACTCGCCGCCGAGCACGGCGCGTTGCGGATGACGCCCGACGACTGGATGATCCCGCTGTTCGGCGCGGAGGTGGAGGGCAAGCGCGACGTGCTGGAGGGGCGGATGCTCTGGCTCGCCCTGGAGGCACTCAGGCTGGGCACCAACGTCGTGGTGGACTACGGGTGCTGGTCGCGGCAGGAACGCACCGCGATCCACTGGATGACCGAGGCCGAGGGCGCGGCCTTCCGCATGCTCTACCTGCCCGTGGACGACGCCACCCAGCGCGCCCGGATCGCCCACCGCTGGGCCACCACCCCGGAGGAGACGTTCCCGCTGGGCGAGGCCGACATCCGGTTCGGGCGGACGCACTTCGAGGAGCCCGACGCGGCCGAGCTGCGCGGCGACCGGCCCGCCGGCCCGCCCGGTGAGTGGGCGGACTGGCGTGCCTGGGCCGCGGACCGGTGGCCGTCCTTCGAGTGACCGCCCGGCCTCGGCCTACTCTGCGGGGCTCAGCGCGGCCAGGTCCTCCTCGGAGAGCCTCAGCGAGCCCGCCGCCACGTTCTGGGCGAGGTGGTCGAGGTCGCCCGTCCCGGGGATGGCCAGAACGTGCGGGCCCCGGTGCAGCGTCCACGCCAGCCGCACCTGGGCGGCACTCACCCCGTGACGGTCGGCGACGGCCTGCACCCCGCCCTCCTCGGACGCGACCGCACCCGCCTCACGCCCCTTGCCCGCGATCGCGTAGAACGGCACGAAGGCGATGCCCTGCTCGCCGCACAGGCGCAGCACCTCCTCCTGCTCGGGCGCGGCGCCGAGGCCGTACATGTTCTGCACGCAGACCACCGGCGCGATGGCCCGCGCCTCGGCGAGGTGGTGCGGGTGGATGTTGGACAGGCCCAGGTGGCGGATGAGCCCCGCCTCGCGCAGGTCGGCGAGCGCGCCGAAGCGCTCGGCTATGGAGTCGGTGCCGAGGATGCGCAGGTTGACCACGTCGAGGTGGTCGCGGCCCAGCTGGCGCAGGTTCTCCTCGACCTGGGCGCGCAGCTCCCCGGGCGTCCTGGCGTGCGCCTCCCAGGCGCCGGAGCGGTCGCGGCCCGGGCCGACCTTGGTGACGATGACGAGTTCGTCGGAGTAGGGCGCCAGGGCGCCGGCGATCAGCTCGTTGGCGGAGCGCCGCGAGGAGAAGTAGAACGCGGCGGTGTCGATGTGGTTCACCCCCAACTCCACCGCCCGGCGCAGCACGCCGATCGCCTGGTCGCGGTCACGCGGGACGGCGTCGGGCGCGAAGGCCGCGCCGTACTGGGGGAGGCGCATCGTGCCGAAGCCGATGCGGTTGACGGTGAGGTCGCCGAGTTTCCAGGTGCCGGAGGCCGTGGCGGTGATCGTTTGCGTGGTCATGGCGGAATGATCGGTGAAAGGTGGCCCCTCGGGCCAGCCCTGAGTTGCTGTCCGACGGGGTGCCGGAGGAGCCGGGGAAGAGGGACAAGGGGCGGAAAAGGGCGCACGCAGGGAGCGCGCCGTAACGCTGTGCGCGCGATGGATCGCTTTGCGGAACCAGCACGCGGGATGCGGAGGTACGGTAGCGACCACCTGATCAGGCAGCGGACGATGGCCCGACTGGCACGGCAGGAGCGATTTCTCGATCCAGACGGGCCGCTCCTGCTCGCAATTCTGGACGAGAGTGCCATCCGGACCGTCTACGGCGGTCCAGGTGTGATGCGGCGCCAGATGGAGCATGGCGCAAGAGCAGCTACAGCGGCGGGAACGGCGGCGACTGCATCGAGGTAGCCCCCGGATTCCCCGGTCTCGTCCCCGTACGTGATTCCAAGGACCCCCAGGGCCCGGCCCTCGTTTTCTCGGCTTCCGCCTGGGAAGCCTTCGTCGCAGCTGTCCGCTCGGGCGATCTTCCCTCCTGACCAGTTGTGGCCCCGGGGACGTCGGGCAGCGGCCAACCTGCCCGTGCACAGCAGCGACTCGGTTGCTGGCTATGCTGCCGATCATGACCAGCGACCCGACGACGACCGCACCCGTCGTCCTCGACGCCGCGCAGGTGGCGTCCGATCCTGAACTGGCGGGCCGGCTCGCCGAATCCGCGCACCGGATCCTCGCCGACCTGGTGCGTGGAGGTGCCGCGCTCGGCTGGGTCGAACCTCCCTCCCCGGGCGAGGTGGGGGACCTGCTCGACCACGTCCTCGCCGCCGTACGGGCCGGGGACGGCTTCCTGCGTCTGGCGTACCTGGACCGTCGGCTCGTCGGGCTCGGGTACTGGCTCCGGTACGCCCGGCCGACCCATCGGCCGAACGCGGACCTGGAGAAGCTCGCGGTGGATGCCGCCGTCCACGGCCGGGGCGTTGGGCGGGCGCTGACCGCCGCCCTGATCGAGGACGCCCGGGCGGCAGGAATCGAGGTCCTCACCCTGGACGCCCGTGGCGACAACGCCGACGCCCTGCACCTCTACCGGTCGTTGGGCTTCACCGAGTACGGCCGCCTGCCCGAGTTCGTCGCGGTCGGCGAACGCCGCTACGACAAGGTCTTCTACATGCTGGACTTCCGCCGTCGGCCCTGACTTGGAGGGTCCGCCCGCAGGAGCCACCCCTCGCCGCAGGCGAACGCGACGCCCTGGAACGACGGGCCGGACGCCACCCGCTCGAACCCCAACTCCCGGTGCAGGTCCAGCGAGGCGCGGTTCTCGGCGGAGACGAAGCACCACACCGGCTCGCCCCTCCCCCACACCCACTCCATCCGCCACTCGGTCAGCAGCCTCCCCAGGCCACGACGCCGCCAGACGGGATCGACGGTGACGCCGGTCAGGTAGTAGCCGACGGGCGCATGGGCGGACAGGAACGCCACGTTCGCGTACCCGACGACCTCGCCCGCCACCCTCGCGGTGACCACCAGGCTCCGCTCGGCATCGAGCGCCCGACGGATTCGCTGCGCCCACTCCCCCGCCGACCCACCGCGCGCCCGGGCCTGCAACGCGGCCAGGACCGGCACGTCCTCCTCCACAGCCCCCGCCACCACGGCCGCCACGGGTGGCTGCCGCTCGCCGGGGGCGGGGGCGTAGGCGGCGAACTGCGGGTTGTCGCTGGTCATGTCCCTCCGCTCACCAGTGCGGCGCCGCCGGGACCCCGACCTCCGCCGGCAGCGCCTTCTGCTCGTCCGGGACCAGCCAACCCGCCACAGCGTACGCATCCGCCCGTACGAGGTTCCCGGCGCCCGCCCAGCCGATCAGATCGTCATACGTCAGCACGGGGAATCCTGCACGGAGATCGGCGAGGCCGGGATGCGCCGACTACGGACGTAGTGCCACTACTCGCGTAGTGGCACTACGCGAGTAGTGCTCTGCGGTGCCCGGACCGGTTCAGCCGGCCAGGGCGGCGCTGCGCAGCCGGGCCGCGGAGCGGGAGAGGCGCAGGGCCGCGAGGAGGGTGGGGCAGAAGCCGATCGCGCAGGCGGTGAGGACGCCGGCCGGGCTCAGGCCCGAGGTCGACGCGACGGCGACGACCGCCGCGGCCACCGGGGTGAGCAGGATCGGGCTGAGCAGGAGCAGGGCCGCCTGCCGCTTCTCCCGGCGCGTCCACTGCGCGGACTTCGCGACCCGGATCGCGGCGACGACGGCGGTGATCAGCGCGAGGAGCGGCCCGATGGCGGGGACGAGGAGCAGCGGCATCGGCAGCACCGCGAGGAGCAGGGTGAGGTTGGTGCGGCGGCCGGTCTCCGGCTCGGGCCGGGTGCCGCCCTCCTCGGCGAGCGCGGCGTCGGCGATCCGCCGGGGGCTGCCGAGCCGGTCGAGGACCTGCCGGACGGCGTTCTCGTCGGCGGGGTCGCACTCGGCGAGGGCGATCTCCACGTGCTCGCGCAGGTCCGCGAGGAGTTCGCGGCGGCGTTCGGCGGGCAGCGGGGAGGTGTACCGGTCGACGGCGTCGAGGTGGGCGCGGACCAGGGGGTGCTCGATGGGGTTGTTCACGGGGTGTCTCCCGGGGAGAGGACGTGGTCGACGGTTTCGCGGAAGGCCGGCCAGAGCGCGGCGAACTCCTCGAGGGCGCTGCGGCCCGCGTCGGTGAGGACGTAATAACGACGGGACGGGCCGCTGGGCGAGTCGCGCAGGAACGTGTCGGCGAGCCCGCTGCGGCGGAGCCGGGACAGCAGGGGGTAGATCGTCCCCTGGCTGGTCGCCAGCATCGGGAACCGCTCCAGCGCCTGCAACAGCTCGACGCCGTAGCACGGCCCGTCGCGCAGCAGCGCCAGGACGCAGTACTCCAGCACGCCCTTGCGCAGCTGGGTCGCCACCGGCCCGTCGGCCGGGTCGGCTCCGCGTCCGTCACTTGCGATGCCAGGTACCATGCATTGCAAGCTAGCATGCGAAACCAGGTTCCGGGAAGCGGCTGGGCCGGGCGTCACCCGCCCGGCCCAGCCGCCACCTCGGAGGGAGCCGGCCTACGGGCGGGGGTCGGTCCGCAGCAGGCTGTAGAGCACCACGTCCCGCCATTCGCCGTCCCGGAAGGTGTGCGCCCGCTTCACGCCCTCACGGACGAATCCGACCTTCTCCAGGGCGCGCTGCTCGGCCCGATTCCCGGCCTCGGTCTCAGCCTCCAGGCGCATCACCGGCGAATGGGCGAACAGGTAGTCGACGAAGAGCCGGTGGGCCCGGGTGCCGATACCCCGGCCACGCACCCCGGGAAGGAGCTGGACACCGAGGCTCCAGTGCCAGGACGCCGGCGTCGCACTCTCCCGCATGGCGGCGGCATAGCCGCCGAACTCCCCGTCCACGGTGACCGCGAGGGTCCACTGCTCGTCGGTGAGCAGCCCGTTCTCCGCCCAGACACGGCGGATCCGGTCGGGCTGACGCCAGCCGAACCACAGGTGCTCGCCCATGGCGTCGGGGTCGTTGAGGAGTTCGAGGAACTGCGGCAGGTCGGACTCGGCGATCGGGCGCAGGGATATCCGTTCTTGGCTCATGTCCACCCGAACGCCGAATGACGCGGTGACGGTTCCTCAATTCCCCGAGAAATTCGGAGAACTTTCCGGAAAATGTCCGCCGGCCCGATTTACTGCGACAATTCTCGCCCATTTACCGCGGCAGCCGGTAGAGAATTCAGGACACGTCGTTCAGGGTCTTGGTCCAGGTCCGCTCGTTGAGGAAGTACGCCGGCACGCCCTTCATCCCGACCGTGCGGAACGGCTTGCCGTGGTCGTTCACCGTCATCCGGGCCTGGCGGCCGTTCTCCGCGGTGTACAGCAGCACGATGTTCCAGGAGACGTCCTGGCTCCTGGTGGTCGCGTTGACGTTGATCACCTGCGGATCGGTCTTCGACACCTGGAACGGGAAGTCGAGGGCGGTCTTCTTCCCCGTCTCGGGGACGGCCGTGACCCGGGGCGGGGAGGAGTCCAGGTCCACGGCGAAGGAGGACGGCTCCAGCCCGCCCCCGCAGCCCGAGCCCGGGGTGTACGCGTACCCCTTGAACGCCGGCTGGGTGCTGACCACCTCGATCAAGATCGCGTTGAGCACCACCACCTGGCTGCTGTCCCCCAGCGCGGTCAGCTGCAGGCGCACATGACCGGCCGGAACGGCCTCCTGGGCCGCCGCCCAGCTGTCGTTGGCGGCGAACATCGTCGGCGGCGGGGTCACCTTGCCGGGCGGGCGGGGCGAGAGGAACCACTGGTCGCAGGGGTTCTGCCAGTCGGTGGCCAGCACGCTGACGTGGAACGGGTCGGGCAGCACCTCGGGCGTCGGCACGGCCGACACCGCAGCGGCGGCGGCAGTCGGAGCCGTCGTCGCGCCGGCCGCGTCCGCCGACCGCTTCCCGTCGCTGTGCATCAGGTACGCCGGTACGCCGACGGCCAGCACCACCACGGCCGCCGCGCCCGCCAGCGCCCGCGAGCGCGACCACCGCGAGCGGCCCCCGGCCCCGGCGACCGGCTCGTTCACCGGCCCGGGCTCCCCGACCGCCGGAACGACCGCTGGAACGACCACCGGAACGACCGCCGGGGCAGCGGCCGGAACAGCAGCAGCCGGAGCCGCGACCGAGGGCTCGGCCACGGCAGCCTCCGCCACCTTCGCGCCACCCGATCCCCCCGGCTCCCGCCGCCTCGCCGCGTCCGCCAGGATCCACCGCCGGTGCAGCTCGACCAGCTCCGCCGGTTCCGCCCCGCACACCCGGGCGAAGCGCTCCACCGGCGCGTACTCCGCCGGTACGGCCGCGCCGTTGCAGTAGCGGTGCAGCGTCGACGTGCTGACGTGCAGCCTGGAGGCGAGCACCCCGTAGCTGCGCCCCGACCGTTCCTTCAGCTCGCGCAGCATCGCCGCGAACCCGTCGGCCTCCACGCCCACGTCCTGCCTCCCCGTACCGCTGCCGCCGGGCTCGGCTCCACGGCCGAACCCGCAGCTCACCGTATCGGCCGGAGCCCAGACACTGTCGTCCGGGCCCGACGCGAGGAGGTCCTGACCGCGGCTCACAGCTGGTGGTCCGCCGTGGCCGCCGAGGCCGCCGCGTCGGCGACGGTGGTGCGGTAGAGGCCGAGCTTGGGCTTGGACACCTTGGTGCCGGGCGTCAGGGGGGCGTTGATCCGGTAGGCGGTCGGGAGGCCGCTGCGCGCCAGGACGTTCAGCTCGTCGACCTTGCCGGCCGTGCCGGCGGAGGCACCGCCCGGGTTGAGGTCGACGACGGCGTAGGCGACCTTGCCCGCGCCGACCACGTACGCCGGCGGGCCGCCGAGGCCGCTGGGCACCATCGGCAGGATGTCCTGGTCGCGGTAGGCGGCGTGCGAGTCGCCGATGCTGATCTCCGGGTAGTAGTCGAGGCCGCACGCCTTGGGGCCCTTGTTGTGGACCTCGATGATCCGCTGGGAGGGGGCCTCGGTCCGGGCGCTCACCTTCACCGTCAGCTGCTCGTTGGTGCAGAGGTGGCTGTAGCCGTACGGGTCGTCCTCGCCGCCGGTGCCGCCGGTGCCCCCGGTGCCCCCGGTGCCCCCGGTGCCAGCACCCGGCTTGGCCGGTTGCGCCGGAGTCGGAGCCGACGCGGGTGCTTTGGTGGCGCCCGCCGACGCAGTGCCGCCCGGGGCCGCCGCGTCGCCCGGTGCCGAAGGGGCCGGCGCTCCCGGGGCGGCGGAGGCCGGGGCGGTCGCCTGCGGCGCGGCGCCGGCGTCGCCGCCGTCCGGGCCACAGGCCGTGAGGGCGAGGACGGCGCCCAGCGCGAGGGCCGCGGGCAGGACGAAGGTACGACGAGAGGACATGGAGAACCCCGGGTGCATCAGAGGGAGGAGGGAAGAAGAAGCCGCCGGGCGGTGGAGCGAAGCCGCCGGACCCCGACGACCTGAACTCTGGCCCGCCGCCCGCCGGGGCCGCCAGCCCTACCGGCCGATACGGGACGCTGGAACGCTTCCACCCCCTCTGACCTGCTCTTTCCCGTCGGCCTGGAACGCCCGGCCGGAACGCTCCCACCCCTCCTACGGCCTCCGGAAGCCCACACGTTCACCCCGCTCCGCCCACGCCTCACCCCACGTCTCACCCCACGCCTCACCCCACCGCCGCGCCGCGACCGCCCCGCATGCGCGCCCCTGTTGCAACCTCTTCGCAGGTGCGCAGGCTTGTCCGGAAGCGAGCCGAGACCCTACGGTGTTCCCCGCCTCTCTCACCGGAGGCAGAACCACCCGTACCGAGAAGTGAGCGAGAAGTGAGTGGGAGACGCCCGCCCGTCATGACCGTCATAGACGAGACCCCGTCACGCACGACGCCCCCGCGCTGGGAGCGCCGGGACACCGTCCGGACCGCGAGCCTGCTGGCCGTCATCCTCGGCATGCACGTGGTCGGCTTCGGCATGCTGTTCCTGCTGATCGCGCCGAACCACTACACCGTCGGCAACCAGGCGTTCGGGGTCGGCCTCGGCATCACCGCCTACACGCTCGGCATGCGCCACGCCTTCGACGCCGACCACATCACCGCGATCGACAACACCACCCGCAAGCTGATGGCGGACGGGCAGCGCCCGGTCTCCGTCGGGTTCTGGTTCGCCCTGGGCCACTCCAGCATCGTGATGGCGATGGCCGCCCTGGTGGCCGGCGGGGCGAAGGTCGCCGGGACCCTGGTGGACGAGGAGTCGACGACCCACCAGTGGCTGGGTGTCATCGGCACCAGCGTCTCCGGGACGTTCCTGTACCTGATCGCCGCGATCAACCTGGTCGCCCTGGTCGGGATCTACCGGGTCTACCGGGCCATGCGGGCCGGGAACTTCGACGAGAAGCAGCTGGAGAAGCACCTGGACGAGCGCGGTTTCATGAACCGCATCCTCGGCCGGCTCACCAAGTCCATCCGCCGCCCCGGCCAGATGTACCCGGTGGGCCTGCTGTTCGGCCTGGGCTTCGACACCGCCACCGAGGTGGCGCTGATGGTGATGGCGGGCTCGGGCGCGGCCTCGGGCCTGCCCTGGTACGCGATCATCTGCCTGCCGCTGCTGTTCGCCGCCGGGATGTGCCTCTTCGACACCCTCGACGGCACGTTCATGAACTTCGCGTACCACTGGGCGTTCTCCAACCCGGTCCGCAAGGTGTACTACAACCTGACCATCACCGGGCTCTCCATCGCCGTGGCCTTCGTCATCGGCACGATCGAGCTGGTCGGCGTGCTGCACGAGAAGCTGGACCTCACCGACCCGGTCACCGGCTGGATCTCCGACATCAGCCTCGACAACGTCGGCTACATCCTGGTCGGCATGTTCGTCGTCGTCTGGGCCTGCGCCCTCGCCTACTGGCGCTTCAGCAACGTCGAACAGCGCTGGGCATCCCGGGTCGACAAGACCTGAGCACGCCGGAACGATCTCTCATCGCGGATACGCCGCCCCGCCTCCACGGGGCGGCGTTAGCATGACCGGACCCGACCACGGCCCCCTCCGCGCCCAGGAGTTGACGATGAGCCCCGCCGATACCGGACGCCCCGCCTACCCCCTCACCCGGACGACCGACCCCGTCCCCGAAGAGGCGCGCCGCGACATCCTCACCGACCCCGGCTTCGGCAAGCACTTCACCGACCACATGGCCACCGCCGTCTGGACCCCCGACGGCGGCTGGCACGAGCGGCGCGTCGAACCACTGGCGCCGTACTCCCTGCACCCCAGCGCGGCGGTGCTGCACTACGGCCAGGAGATCTTCGAGGGCCTCAAGGCGTACCGGCACGCGGACGGGAGCGTCTGGCTCTTCCGCCCCGGCTTCAACGCCCGCCGCTTCGCCCGCTCCGCCGAGCGCCTCGCCCTGCCGCAGCTGCCGGAGGAGGACTTCCTCACCAGCGTCGAGGAGCTCGTCCGCGCCGACCAGGCGTGGGTGCCCGAGGCTCAGGGCGAGGGCAGCCTCTACGTGCGCCCGTTCATGTTCGCCTCCGAGGCATTCCTGGGCGTGCGGCCCGCCGAGCACGTCACCTACTCGGTCATCGCGGGCCCGGCCGGCCCGTACTTCTCCGGCGGCGTCACCGGCATCACCCTCTGGGTCAGCAGCGAGTACACCCGCGCGGGCCGCGGCGGCACCGGCGCCGCCAAGTGCGGCGGCAACTACGCGGGCAGCCTCGCCGCCCAGATGGAGGCCCGCCGCAACGGCTGCGACCAGGTGCTCTACCTGGACGACACCGGCGGCGACGGCAACCTGGAGGAGTCCGGGACGATGAACCTGTTCCTCGTCACCTCCGCCGGCGAACTCGTCACCCCCGGCCTGGGCACCATCCTCGACGGCCTCACCCGCGACACCGTCCTCGCCCTCGCCGACGACTTCGACCTCACCCCGGTCGAGCGCCCCTTCAGCCTCACCGACCTGCGCAACGGCGCGGCCGACGGCACCGTCACCGAGGTCTTCGCCGCCGGCACCGCCGCGGTCATCACCCCCATCACCGCCTTCAAGTCCCCCACCGCCGACTTCACCGTCGGCAACGCCACCCCCGGCAAGCACACCCTCGCCATCCGCGAGCACATCCTCGACATCCAGTACGGCCGCACCCCGGACACCCACGGCTGGCTCCACCGCGTCGTCTGACCCGCGGGCACGAACGTGGGGCCCGGAAGGTGCCGTTGCACCTTCCGGGCCCCATTTCTGCGCCGGGGAGCGTCAGTTGGCGAGGGTGAAGTCGCCGCCCACGGGGGCGGCGAGTTTGTCGACGCCGGTGAGGGCGGTGAGGGAGGTGACGGGGGTGGGGCTGTCGGTGGTGGTGCCGTTGGCGAGTTGGCCGGAGCCGTTGGCGCCCCAGGACTGGACGGTGTTGTTGCCGAGGAGGGCGACGGTGTGTTCGCGGCCGCCGGTGACGAGCTGGACGCCGGTGACGCCGGGGACGGGGACGGGGGTGATGCGGTAGTCGGTGGTGCCGTCGCCGACCTGGCCGGAGGTGTTCTGGCCCCACGCCTTGAGCTTGTTGTCGCTGTCGGTGACGGCGAGGCTGTGGTTGCAGCCGGCGGCGAGCTGGGAGACGCCGCCGAGCCAGATGCCCTGGGTGTCGACGGGGGTGTAGCGGTTGATGGTGCTGTTGTCGCCGAGCTGGCCGGTGGCGTTGTAGCCCCAGGCCTTGACCGCGTTGCCGCTGGTGGGCTTGGAGGGGCCGCTGGGCGGGCCGATCAGGGCGAGGTTGTGGTTGCAGCCGGCGGCGATGCGGGTGACGCCGCTCAGGTTGGCGACCGGGGAGGGGACGTTGCGGCTGGCCGAAGTGCCGTCGCCGAGCTGGCCGTTGATGTTGTAGCCCCAGGCCCAGACGGTGCCGTCCTCGCGCAGGGCGATGCTGTGGTTGAGGCCGCCGGCGATGGCGATGACCTTGTTGAGGCCCTCGACGCGCACGGGCACGCTGCTGTCCATGTTGGTGCCGTTGCCGAGCTGGCCGTAGTTGTTCCTGCCCCAGGCGACGACGGTCTGGTCGGCGAGCAGGGCGAGGCTGTGGGCGCCGCCGCCGGCGATGTCGGTGGCGTTGGAGAGGTTGACGACCTGGCCGGGGGCGTTGTGGCTGAACACCGAGCCGTCGCCGAGCTGGCCGTTGGTGTTGGCGCCCCAGGACTGGACCGTACGGTCGGTGAGCAGGGCGAGTCCGTGGCCGCTGGTGGGGCTGCTGCCGCCGGCGGCGATCTTGACGACCTCGGCGCTGGTGAGGCCGAGGACGGTGGTGGCGGTGGTGCGGAAGTCCGTCCAGGTGCCGTCGCCGAGCTGGCCGGAGCGGTTGTTGCCCCAGGACTTGAGGCGCTTCTCCTGGGCGTGGGCGGTGCCGGCGGGCACGGCGGCGAGGCCGAGGGCGGTGAGTGCGGCGACGGCGGTGGCGAGCAGCGGGCGGATTCTCATGTGGTGCCTTCCTGCTGGATCGGAGAGGGAGGTCAACGCGCCAGGCTGAAGCTGCCGTTGGAGGGGGCGGCGACGATGGCGACGCTGCCGGACTTGGCCAGCACCTGGACGGCGGTGAGGCGCTGGGTGGTGGTGCCGTCGCCCAGCTGCCCCTTGTCGTTGAGGCCCCACGCCTGGACGGTGCCGTCGGAGAGCACGGCCAGGGTGTGGGCGGAGCCGGCGGCGATGCCGATCACGTTGCTGACGCCGGTGACGGGCACGCTGGTGTTGCGCTGGGTGATGGTGCCGTCGCCGACCTGGCCCTTGTCGTTGAGGCCCCATCCGCGCAGGGTCTTGTCGGTGAGCAGCGCGAGGCTGTGGGAGGCGCCGGCGGTGAGCCCGGTGACGTTCTTGAGCTCCACGACGGGGACGGGGTAGGGCTTGTCCACGGTGGTGTCGTCGCCCAGTTGACCCTTGTCGTTGAGGCCCCAGGCCATCACGGTGCCGTCGGCGAGCAGCGCGAGGGCGTGGGAGGCGCCGGCGGTGATGCCCTTGACGGTGGTCAGCTCGGGGACGGGCGCGGCGGTGGTGCGGGTGGCCGGGGTGGGCTTGGGGACGGGGGCGCTGGCGAGGGCGGGCTTGGCGGTGATGCCGAGCTGGCCCTTGTCGTTGTTGCCCCAGGTCTTGACGGTGCCGTCCTTGAGCAGGGCCATGCTGAAGGTGTCGCCGGCGGCGATGGCCTTGACGTCGTCCAGCCCGGCGACGACGACCGGCAGGTTGGCGTTGACGATGGTGCCGTCACCGAGCTGGCCCTTGTCGTTGAGGCCCCACGCCTTGACGGTGCCGTCCTTGAGCAGGGCGAGGGCGTGGGAGCCGCCGGCGGCGATCGCCTCGACGCCGCCGAGCCCGGCGACCAGGCCGGGGACGGCCCATTCGTCGGTGGTGGCGGTTGCGCCGTTGCCGAGCTGGCCCTTGTCGTTCTTGCCCCAGGCTTCGACGGTGCCGTTGGCGAGCAGGGCGAGGCCGAAGCCGGAGCCGGTGGAGCCGCCGGTGCCTCCGGCGGCGACGGCGTTGAGCTCGGCGCCGGAGAGGCCGACGACGGAGGTGGGGGTGAGGCGCTGGGTCTTGGTGCCGTCACCGAGCTGGCCGCTGGTGTTCAGGCCCCAGGAGCGCAGCCGCAGGTCGTAGGCGGAGGCGGCGGAGGTGGGCAGGGCGGCGCTGCCGATCAGGGCGAGGCCGACGGCGGCGGCGGGGAGGGCGGTCACGGGCAGACGGCGGAACGTGCGGTGCAGCAGCGGGAGCATCTGGTCCTCACGGTCGTAGAGGTGACGTGACGTGGCGTGCCTCATGGGCCCGGCCGGACGGCGCGCGGGCGCCGCCCGGCCACGGGCTGGAGTGATGAGCGGATCATCGGCATGTCTGCCCGATCGGGAGAACATTCGTGCGGATGCGGAGGACTTTCCACACCTATGGACCAGCCCGATCGTTCGCCTTCGCCCTATCGGCCCGTCCTCGGTTGCGGCGCGTAGCGGGCCCCCGAAGCATGACCCGGGGGCCCGATGATCGACAGGAAGCCTCCGCCCCCAATGACCAGAGCTCTATGCCGATTTGAGTGGGAGACACCGTGCTGCGGACGCATCGAGCCAGATTCCTGGCCGTCACCCTCGGTGGCGCCATCGCCCTGGCGACCCCGGTACCGGCGGGGGCGGAGGACACCGAGCCGGCCGTGGTGGTGAACGGCACCTTCTCCTCCCCCGCCGTGCCCGACGGCCAGAACTTCGCCAAGGGCATCGACAACTGGGACAGCCCCGGCGGCCTGGCCTCGGCCGCCCGCGCCGAGCACCGCAACGGCTACCAGGCCGCCACCCTCGGCTGGAACAGCAACGGCATTGCCATCAGCACCAAGCTGCCCGGCATCCGCAAGGGCGCCACCGTCACCCTCACCTGGGACGACAACCCGGACAAGTGCGTGGGCACCGGCAACGCCAAACGGGCGTACACCGTGACCGTGGCCGGTGACACCAACACGCCCGGCTCGTTCACCAGCAACGACCCCAACGGCAAGGCCAACTGGTTCTACGGCCGCACCTACTCCTTCACCGCCGCCGAGGACGCCCCGAAGGTCACCTTCGCCTCCACCGACACCGACAAGCCCGCCTGCGGCGCGCTGATCACCAACGTCGCCGCGAAGCAGACGGCGCCGCCGCTCGGCTCGCCCGCGAGCACCGGCTCCAGCGACCCGTGCAAGGACAAGCCGGACGACCCCGGGTGCAAGACCGCCGCCGACAACAAGGACAAGATCGACAAGTGCCCGCCCTCCAACCGCGACTGCCTCTCCGAGGTGGCCGGCAAGGGCGAGAAGGAGCACGCCGGGATCGACAAGGAGACCCAGGCCGTGGACAACTTCAACAAGGTGCCCCGCGACCAGGAGCCGAACGCGGCGGCGAACGACCTGTGCGCCCTGCCGAACGCCCTGACCGGCTCGGTGAAGCCCGGCGACGCCGTCGTCCCGCCGAGCGACTGGTGGTTCTGCTGATGACGCGCCGGTCCCTGGTCCTCGGCTGCGCGCTCAGCGCGGCCCTCGCACTCGCCGCCCCGCCCGCGCGGGCCGCCGACACGGTGGACGTCCCGGTGCTCAACGGCACCTTCGCGCAGCCCGTCGCCCCCGACAACGGCACGGCCGCCGGGCACACCGACTGGTCACCGGAGAACAACGGCGTGGTCTTCGGCAAGGCCCTCGCCCAGCACCCGAGCGGCTACCAGGCCGCCTCGCTCAACTGGAACGGCGCGGCCCTCGTGCTGCGCACCCGCCTCTGGGGGGTGCGGAACGGCTCCCACGTCACCCTCACCTGGGACGACAGCCCGGGCGTGGACCGCCGCTGCACGGCCGAACAGCTCAAGGACGGCCAGACGTACAACGTCGCGCTGATCGCCCCCGGCAACCCGCCCGACCCGCAGGTCACCACCAAGGGCAGCGACACCGTCGGCACCGCCAACTGGACCACCGGGCGCAGCTTCGAGTTCACCGCCCCGGAGGACAACCCGATGGTCTCCTTCGAGTCCGCCGAGAAGCGCGACTCGCTCTCCTGCGGCCCACTGATCACCAACGTGGGCGCCAAGCAGACCCCGGCGCCGGTCGACCAGCGCATCCGCAAGGAGCAGCTGCCGGGGCCGAAGGCGTACAAGGGCAACGAGCCGCTGGAGCCGGGCGTCGCGGTGGACGACTGCGAGGGCAATGCCGGCAACTGCGTGTTCACGGTGGACAAGCAGTACTCGTACCCTTACTACGGCCAGACCCGGATCGTCGGCGAGGTGTACATCAACTGCACCCGCAACGCCGTGGTCGACGACCGGAAGCTGGAGGTCACCGAGCCGCCGTACGACAACCTCACCCAGTACTACGCGCTCAAGGGCGCCCCGCTGGTGCCCAGCCGCTCGGACATCTCGGTCAGCCGCCCCAACCTGGCCGCGCAGGCGGCGGCCGGGTACAGCGCGGCGGGCGGCAACAGCGCGGCGGTGGCCACCAGTCAGCCGCTGACCTGGAGCCGGACCACCGCCAAGGGGCTCAACCCGACCATCCAGCCCGGGGAGATGAGCTGGATCGAGGTGCAGCCGGCGCGCGAACGGGTGGTGGGCAGCTTCACCAACTCCCGGAACAAGTACCGGCTGGACGCGACCTTCGACGTGCCGTCCACCGCGATGCCGGACCGCTACTACCAGCGCAGCGGGCCGCTCACCGAGACGGAGCTGAAGCGCTGCGGCTCCGCCCGTCCGACCGCCGACACGCCGGACAACGGCGCGGGGACGGACAAGCGGCTGCTCACCGCCGAGGCTCCGCCGGCGGGGGTTCAGGCGCGCACCGAGCTCCTCAACCCGTAACGAACGGGATCGGCCGCCCACCCCGGAACGAAGGGGTGGGCGGCCGATCCGCGTCGTCAGCCGAGAGCCTCCCAGGCACCGCCGACCAGCCGGTAGCGGGCGCTGGGGACGGCGCCGGACGCGCGCGGCGGCACCTCGACCAGCCCGTCGGGCAGCGCGCGCCCCGGCGGGCGGATCGAGAGGCAGTGGTCCTTGGCGCTGAAGGTCTGCGCCACGACGGTGCTGACGTTCACGCTGGACGGGCTGTCCACGACGATGTTCTTGATCAGCTTGCCGATGGAGTCCACCCGCAGCTCACCCACCGTGCGGTTCATCGCGTTGAGGACGCCGAACTGCAGCTCGTCGCCCGACCGTACGGTGAACTTCACCTGGGTGGTCTCGCTGATGCTGCGCTTCCACTCGTGCGAGTAGGTGGCCTGGAAGGCGAGCTCGAAGGAGGCCTTCGCGCTGAGCTTGAGCTGCCCGGCGCCGCTCGCCGTGCCGCCGATGGTGAAGGTCCCGCCGTTGGTGATGTCCTGGTTGGGGCCCTTGTCGGTCGGGGCGGTGTGGTCGATGTGGGTGACCTCGGTCTTGTTGCTGACGGTGGCGCTCGCCGAGGCGTCGGTGGTGTTGTCGATCACGCCCTCCAGCGCGGCCTTGCCGGAGATCTGGCCCGCGATGTTGTCCGTGGTGCTCGACTCCAGGACGACGTTGCGTTCGATGTCGATCGCCTTGCCGGTGCAGTTGACCACCGCGTTGCCGACCGAGAGTACGGCCGCCGCGTACTCGCGCGACACCTCCGGCAGGATGCGGTACGAACAGCCGTACTCCTCACCGCACTTGGAGGCGATCGCGGCGGCCTCGTCCGAGGCCGGGGACAGGGCCGGGGCCGGCGCCGGGGCCGGCGCCGGGTCCGCGACCGCCGGCGCCGCACTCAGGGTCACGGCGATCAGCGCCGCCGGCAGGGACATCCGCTTCATCGCTTCCTCCAACTGCCGCTCTCGGTACGGACGTAGACCGCGTCCGGCGCCCGGCGCGCGCTCTCCGCCCGCTCCGGCGCCACCGCCGTCAGCCCGCCGCCGAGGGAGCGCCCCGGGGGGCGCAGGGACAGGCACTTGTCCGGGACGGAGTACGTCTGCGCCACCACCGAGCTGACGTTGACGCTCGACGGGCTGTCCACCGTCACGTTCTTGATCAGCTTCCCGGTGTCGTTGACCTTGAGCACGCCCGAGGTGCGCGACATCGCGTTCACCACCCCGAACTGCAGCTCGTCCCCCGGGCTGACGGTGAACTGCACCTTGGTCGACTCGGTGGTCACCGCCTGCCACTGCCGGGAGAAGGACGCCTGGAAGGCCAGCTCGAAGGTCGCCTTCGCCCCCAGGTGCAGGGCGTTGGAGCCCGCGACCGTGCCCGTGCCCTCGATCGTGTTCTTGCCCTGGTCCTCGGTGTACGGGCCCTTGTCCTTGTTGGGTCCGAAGTTGGTGATGCCGTTGACCATCCCGGCCGTGGCCGTGCCCGAGCCGGCGACGGTCACCGTGGTGTCCACCCCGCCCTCGATGGCGGCCTTGCCGGAGATCTGGCCGGCGATGTTGTCCGTGCTGCTGGTCACGAAGGTGACGGTGCGGTCGATCACCATGTCCGAGTCGGTGCAGTTGATCGCCGCGTTGCCGACGGACAACACCGCGCTGACGTACTCGCGCGGCGCGCCGTACATCCGGAAGTCGCACGCCTTCACCCGTTCGCAGAGCGAGGTGACCTCCTTCACCGACGCGAGCTTCTTCTCCCCGTCCAGCACCTCGGCCACCGGGTAGGGCGGCAGCTTGCCGGCCTCCGGGGCGGCGGCCGACGGGACCGACGGAACCATCACCGCCAGCGCGACCCCGGGGCCCAGGACGGCCGCCAGGGCGGCTCGCCGGGGGCGTGCGGATCTCACCACGAGCGCTCTCCTCACTCATCGGACAGTGCCACCGGGTCCATCCCACCGACGCGCAGGAGTGTTCGATTCCCCGGCCTCCCCATCCTCGGCGAGGGCCGCATCGTGGGCGAACGGCCGGACCGTGATCCTGCGCCATTCGATGCGGCGTCAGCCGACCGGACCACCGGGCTTGCGCGCCACTCGCTCGCTACTCGCTCGCCGCGACGGAGGCCGCCACCAGCAGGGCGATCACGATCAGGACCACGCCGATGACGACGGCCGTCCAGCCGCCGCTGGTCAGGCTGTCCAGCTGTTCGGCGTAGGTGGAGTTCTGGGGCGCCGGCATGCCGTCGCCCGGGGGACCGGGGTCCCGGGCGTAGCAGATCTGGCCGGGCTCCATGGGCTTGCCGAAGCAGGTGGGGACGGCGGTGTGCAGCTTCTCGTAGCCCATCAGGACCAGGCCGACACCGGCGAGGAGGAGGACGATCACGATGAACACGGCCACGGCCTTTCCGTAGGTCACATGTCGGTTACTCGGACGAGTGGCACGCACGCCGGGAGGAAGACTGGGGGTATGCGACTCAGGTACGGGTTTCTCCTGTCCGGTGCGGCGGTGGCGGTGCTGCTCACGGCGTGCACGAGCGAGGGCGGTACGGCGGCTTCGACGCCCACCGGCGTCCCGCCGGTTCCGGACGGCCCGCGCACGTCCGCCGCCTACACGCCGAAGCGGGCCGCCACGGAGGCCGAACTCACCGAGACAGCCGAGCAGTTGAGAAAGCGGGCCACCGTTCTCGGTCTGACCGCGCCGATGATCGGGGTGAGCGGGGGGAGGATCACGGTGAGCGCGGTGAACAGCACCCCCGACGAGCTCGCCGCCCTGACCGCGCAGAGCGAACTCAACTTCCGGCCCGTCCTCGCCATCGCCCCGTCCACCCCGTCCACCCCATCGACCCCATCGACCCCGTCCACCGGTGGCACCACGGCGACGACCGAGGGCGCGGTCCCGGCCGGCCTGGCGGAGGCGTTCCGCGCGCTGGACTGCACCGCGATGGAGCAGCGCACCGACCGCCAGACGGCGCCCACCGCGGAGGCCGTCGCCTGTTCCCGCACCATGGTCACCACCGGGAACTACTGGGAGAAGCTGGCGCTCGGCCCGGTGGCCGTCGACGGGAAGAACGTGAAGAAGGCGGAGTCCTCCGTCGACCCGCTGACCGGCAAGTGGCAGATCCTGCTGACCTTCGACGACGCCGGGGCGCAGGCGTTCGCGAACGTCACCGCGCGGCTCGCGACGAACCCGGTGCCCAACAACCAGTTCGCGATCCTGGTGGACGGCCTGGTCGTCTCCCACCCGGCGGTGCTCAGCGCCATCATCGGCGGCAGCGCGGTCATCAGCGGGTCCTTCACCCAGGACGAGGCCCGCCGGCTCGCCGCCCAGCTCGCCGACCACCTCACCGTCGGCCTCACCCCCGCGGGCACGACGACGAGCGGCTGATCCCCGCGGATCCGCGGGCCGAAGGAGGAACCGGGCCCGTCCCCGGGGGCGGGACGGGCCCGGAGAGGTCCGGGTCCGTCCCGTGGGGGCGACGGGGCGGGCCCGGAGGCTTTCGGGCGACTCAGGCAGTGACCGGGGCCGCCGGAACCGGCTGCGGGGCCGGGGCCGCCTCCGGGTGCCAGGTCCACAGGTGGGCCAGCGCGTCCAGGTCGAGGTCGTGGCCCTCGGACCAGATGGCCGCCGCGGCGGTGAGCACCGAGCGCCGGTCGTCCTCGCCGCCGCCACCGCGCGCCGGCAGCAGCGGCACCGCCGCGCTGGCGCCGAGGCGCACGGCCCGGTGGCGGCGGGCGAAGGCGGTGAGGGTCTGGCGCGGGCCCGCCTCCACCAGCAGGACGTCCTCGGTGGCGAGGAGCTGGTCCAGCGCGGGGGCGAAGTTGACGGTGTCGGTGATCTGCCGGGCCCAGTAGCGGGGGCTGAGGGCCTCGGTGGGCGTCATCAGGTCCCCGGTGTACCCGGAGTAGAACGGCAGCGCCGGTTCGGCGAACTGCACGCCCCGGTAGGCGAGTTCGACGAGGTCGGAGGCCGGGGCCATCGCCGGGGAGTGGAACGGGCTGGTGGCCGGGACGGCGACGGCGATGTGACCGTCGGCCCGCAGCCGCTCGGCGACCTCGGCCAGCACCTCGGTGGACCCGGCCAGCATGGTCTGCTGCGCCGCGTTGACGGCGGCGATGGCCACGTCGCCCGTCAGGTACGGCCGCAGGACGCGCTCGGCGGCGCCGACGGCGAGCATCCCGCCGGGCGGGATCTTCACGGCCTGGACGACGCGTTCGCGCATCATCCCGACGGCGTCGGAGAGCGAGACCACCCCGGCGAGCGTGGCGGCGACCAGTTCCCCGGCGCTGTGCCCGAGCACGGCCGCGGGCCGGACCCCCCAGCCGAGGACCATCCGCCCGAGGGCGTGGTCGACGGCGAACAGCAGCGGCTGGGCGCGGCGCACGTCGTCGACCTCGATGGTGGGCGCCCGCCCGTCGAGCACGCCGAGCCAGTCGGCGCGGATCGCGGGGCCGACCTCCTCCAGCAGCTCGAAGACGGCGTCGATCGCGGCGGTGAACACCGGCTCCCGCCCGTACAGTCCGGCGGCCATCGCGGTGTGCTGGGAGCCCTGCCCGGGGAACAGCAGCGCGACGGGCCGGGGGTGGCGGGTGGTGACGGTACGGGCCTTGGCGATGGCGGCGGGGGCCTCGTGCGCGGTGGTGACGGCGGTGGCGCGGACGGGGCCGAGCGCCCGGCCGTGCGGCGGGGCGGTGGGCAGGGCGGCGAAGCCCTCCGGGTCGAGGCGCTCGACGAGGGTGAGGAGTTCGCCGCGCACCCGGGTCTCGTCGCCGGTGTCGAGGCCGGACCAGATGACCAGCCGGGGCGTGCCGGGGTCGGGCCGGTGGCCGCCGTGGCGCAGCGGGCGCAGGACGGGCGCTTCGACGGTGAAGCGGTCGCCGGGGGCGAACTCGAGGAGCCCGACGACGGTGTCCCCGTCGGCGAGGGCCTCGGCGGCGCGGCGCAGCACCTGGGCGGTGAGGGTGCCGGTGGCCGGGTCGTCGAGGGTGGCGAGCAGGGCGCGGTCGGTGCGCTTGGCCTGGAGGTCCTCGTGGGCGAGGCGGGTGGCCTCGCCGGGGGTGGCGGCGGTGCGCACGGGCAGGTCGAGGAAGTGGTCGGGCACCTGGTGGGACGGGGCGGGGAAGCCGCCGATGTAGAGGACGGTCCGGGCGGGCCGGCGGACGGGTAGTCCGCCGAGGGCGTCCAGGAGGGGTCCGGCCACGTCGGCGGACGTGCGGGTGAGGGGGGCGCCGCCGGCCTCGACGGTCAGCCGGCGGGTCACGGCGGTACGTGCGGTGAGCGACATCCGTGCTCTCCTTGCGAGGCTGGGGGCAGGAGCCAGGGCGAACGCGGGCCGCCCCGCCGTTCGGGCGGGGCGGCGGCCGGCGGCGGCTCAGGCGGCGCCGTTGATCAGCTGGAGCAGCGCGCGCGGGGTCTCGGCGTCGACGACGGCGTCGTCCGGGATGATCACGCCGTACTCGCGCTGGACCTGCCCGATGACCTGGAGGAGCGCCAGCGAGTCGTAGCCGAGCTCGATGAACGGGGTGTCGATGACGTCGCCGTCGAGGTCGATGCCCTCCTCCTCACCGGCGCACTCGCGCAGCATCCGGGTCAGGTCGGTGAGGGTGAGTTCGGTCGTGATGGGCATGACGGGTCCTCTCTGCGTACGGGTGGTGGGGTTCCTCGAAACAACGGGAGCTGGGCCTGAACTGACGGATCGTCAGCGATTGCCGGGGATCGCCGGGGATCGCCGGGGATCGCCGGGGATCGCCGGGGATCGTCAGGACGCCTTGCGGACCACGAGCGCGGCGTTGAAGCCGCCGTAGCCGCGGGTGAGCACCAGCGCGGTGCGCAGCCGCGCCTCGCGGGCCTCGGTGACCAGGTCGAGCCGGTACTCGGGGGCGGCGGCGCCCACGTTGACGGTGGGCGGGACGACGTCGTCGCGCAGGGAGAGCAGCGCGGTGGCGACGTCCAGGGCGGAGCCGCCGGCGAGCAGGCGCCCGGTCATGGTCTTGGGCGCGGTGACGGGCACGGCCCGGTCGCCGAAGATCCCGGTGATGGCCTCGGCCTCGGCGCGGTCGAGCTCGGGGACGCCGGCGGCGTCGGCGAAGACCACGTCCACGTCGGCCGGGGTGAGGCCCGCGTCGGCGAGGGCCGTCTCGGCGGCGCGGCGCAGCCCGGGCGGGCGGCCGGAGCCGGGGGCGGGGTCGAGGGTGGCGGCGTAGCCGGCGACCTCGCCGTAGACCTGGCGGGCGCCGCGCTCGCGGGCGGAGTCGGCGTCCTCGACGACGAGGATGGCGCCGCCCTCGCCGGCGACGTGGCCGGCGGCGTCCGCGCTGAAGGGCAGGAAGGCGCGGGCCGGGTCGTTGACGGTGCTCAGGCGCCCGGAGGCGATCTGCGGCAGCCAGCCCCAGGGGCAGACGGCCGCGTCGACGCCGCCGGAGACGACCAGCGGGATGCCCTTGCGCACGTGCCGGCGGGCGTGGCCGAGGGAGTCGATGCCTCCGGCCTGCTCGCTGAGCAGGACGCCGCTGGGGCCGCGCATCTTGTGGCGGATGGAGATCTGGCCGGTGTTGACGGCGTAGAACCAGGCGAAGGACTGGTACGCGCTGACGTACTCCTTGCCCTTGCTCCAGAGCTGCTGGAGCTCGCGCTGGCCGAACTCGACGGCGCCGCCGGAGGCCGCGGTGACCACGCCCATGCCGAACTCGGGGAGCTGGCCGGCCTCGAGGCCGGCGTCGTTGACGGCCCATTCGGTGGCGGCGAGCGCGAGGCGGGTCATGTGGTCGGTCTGGGGCATCAGCCGGCTGGGGACGTGGTCCTCGGCGACGAAGCCGGGCACCTCCCCGGCGAGGCGGGAGGGGTACTGGTCGGCGTCGAAGCGGGTGATGGGGCGGATGCCGCTCTCACCGGCGAGGGTGGCCTTCCAGTAGTCCTCGGTGCCCAGGCCGGTGGGCGCGGCGATGCCCAGGCCGGTGACGACGGTGGTGGCGCTCATGCTGCGTCCTTCCTCTCCGGCCGGGCCAGCACCATGGCGCTCTGGAACCCGCCGAAGCCGCTGCCGACGCTGAGCACGGTGTCGGTCCTCTGCTCCCGGGCGACCAGCGGGATGTAGTCGAGGTCGAGTTCCGGGTCGGGCTCGTGCAGGTTGGCGGTGGGCGGCAGGATGCCGTGTTCCATGGCCAGGGCGCAGGCGGCGATCTCCAGGGAGCCGATGGCGCCGAGGGAGTGGCCGATCATCGACTTGATGGAGCTGATCGGGGTGGCGTAGGCGTGCTCGCCGAGGCTGCGCTTGAAGGCGCCGGTCTCGTGGCGGTCGTTCATCTTGGTGCCGGAGCCGTGGGCGTTGATGTAGTCGAGGGCGTCCGGTGCGAGGCGGGCCTCGTCCATGGCCGCGTCGATGGCCTGCGACATCTCCCGGCCGTCCTCCTTGAGGCCGGTCATGTGGAAGGCGTTGCAGCGGGAGGCGAAACCGGCGATCTCGGCGTAGATGTGGGCGCCGCGCCGGCGGGCGCTCTCCAGTTCCTCGAGGATGAGGATGGCCGCGCCCTCGCCGAGGACCAGGCCGCTGCGGGTGCGGTCGAAGGGCCGGCAGGCGCTCTCGGGGGTGTCGTTGCGCGGGGTGGTGGCGTGGATGGCGTCGAAGCAGGCCGAGGTGATCGGGGAGATCGGGGCCTCGGTGGCGCCGGCGACCATGACGTCCGTGGTGCCCTCGCGGATGAGCTCGACGGCGTGGCCGAGCGAGTCCAGGCCGGAGGTGCAGCCGGTGGAGACGACCACGGCCGGGCCTTCGGCGCCGGCGGCGAAGCCGACCTCGGCGGCCATCGAGCTGGGCACGAAGTGCCGGTACAGCTCGGGGACGGCGTACTCGTGGTCGACGTTCCACTTCCTGCCGCCGTCGCTGACGACGACGTACTCGCGCTCCAGGCTGGTGGTGCAGCCGACCGCGCTGCCCAGCGAGGTGCCGACCCGGGAGGGGTCGAGGGCGGCGAGGTCGAGGCCGCTGTCGGCGATGGCCTCGCGGGTGGAGACGACCGCGAACTGCGCGGCCCGGTCGAGCCGGCGGATCTCCTGCGGGCTCAGGCCCGCCGCCCGGGGGTCGAAGTCGCACTCGGCGGCGACCCGGGAGCGGAACGGGGAGGCGTCGTAGAAGGAGATGGTGCGGGTGGCCGTGCGGCCCGCGGTGAGCAGCTCCCAGTAGTTCTTCACGCCGACGCCGCCGGGGGCGACGACCCCGAGGCCCGTGATCACGACTCTGCGCATCTGCTTCACCTCGCCTTCTGGGTGGCCGGCCGCAGCTGCGGGCTGCTGCCGGTCAAAACGGTGCGGACCACTGTGGTTCCCTTCGGTCGGGCCGCTGGCTGTGTCGGTGCTTGCGCTGTTCCGGTGGCCCGGGGCGGAGTTGGGGCTGATTCCCGTCTTCCGCCCCGGGCGGGCTGTGCCTTTGGCGGCGTCTTCCCGCTTGTGGCGTGCCGCCGTTCACCGGTTCCGCCATGGTTCGGGCGGGCCCTCGACGGCCGCTCGGGTGTTCGTGGAGTGTGCGTGAGCTGCGCGAACTCTCGTTGAAGCTACGGGAGTTCAGAAGCTGGTGGTCGCCACCAGGTCGAGCTCCGGGTCGCCCTGGAGGACGGCGCGGTGCAGCCGCTGCAGGCGCGGCGAGGGCTCCAGCCCGAGCTCGTCCACCAGCGTGTTGCGCAGCCGCTGGTACGCCTCGAGGGCGCGCCAGGCGCCGCCGGCCCGGTGGGTGGCGAGCATCAGCTGCCCGCAGAAGGACTCGTGCATGGGGTGCCGGGCGGTGAGGACGCGCAGTTCGGCGATGAGCTCGTTGTGCCGGCCCAGGCGCAGGTCGGCGTCGAGGCGGCGCTCCAGGGCGGCCATCCGGCCCTCCTCCATGCGCAACACCTCCAGTTCGAGGACGTCGCCGACCTTGACGTCCACCAGGGCCGGGCCCTGCCAGAGGGCGAGGGCGCCGCCGAGGAGTTCGGAGGCGGCCCGGTAGTCGGCGGCGTCGTAGGCGGCGCGGCCGGAGGCGGCGAGCTGCTCGAACTCCTGGACGTCGGTCTGTCCGGGCTGGACGCGCAGCAGGTAGCCGCCGTGCTGGGTGACCAGCACCTCCTTGGCGTGGGTGTCGCTGTCGCCGGCGAGGGCGAGGGCGATGCGGCGGCGCAGCTGGAGGATGTACGTCTGGAGGGTGGTCGCGGCGCTGCGCGGCACCTCGGTCCCCCAGATCTCCTCCATCAGGGTGGGTACCGTAACCACCCGGTCCGCCTGAAGTGCGAGCAGTGCCAGGATCTGGCGCGGCTTGGCCGCGCTCGGAACGATCGACACTCCGTACTCAGTGGCCGACAACGGCCCCAGGATCTTGATGTCCATGGTGTTCTCCCCTTTCCGGCCTCCCGTCGGTCGTCCCCCGGCGGTCGTGGTCGAAGATGGGGTCGAGCCTGGCACCAGCACGCCGTGAGGCCCAGTGAGGGCGTCACGAGCGGAACCGTGAAAATGTCATGGCGCGAGGGTGAGTACACCACTGGGCCCGGGGCCCGGCTTGTCCGCAGACTCCTGGACCACGACCGAACGGAATCACGACCGGTCGGTATCGCGATTCAGCGACTCAGGAGGCACCCCATGAAGACCATCGCCCGCGACACCAGTGCCCGTGTGAGCGTCACCCAGGAGGACCGCCGTTTCGCCGAGTTGACCGTCCGCAGCGGTCTGGAGCCGGAGCTGGCGCAGCGTTACGCGGCCGACCCGGTGGCCGTGCTGGCCGAGTTCGGCCTGTCGGCCGGGGAGCCGCTCTACCTGGGCGGGACGGTCGGGGACGCCGACACGATCCTGATCGAGGAGCTGGACGGGCCGGGCGTCGGCTTCGCCGGCAGCTGCGCGTTCTGCTTCGACCCGTCGCGCGTCGGCTGACCGCGATGGCGGACACGGGGGCCAGAGGTCTGCCGCTGGGGTTCAAGCGGCATCTGCGAGCTGAAGTGGTACCGGGCGAGGCGACCTATCTGCTCTCCGCCAACGGCGTCACGGCGGTGGCCGGGCGTCACGTGGAGCGCCTCGCCCCGCTGCTGGACGGCACCCGCTCGCTGGAGCGGGTGCTCGACGAGGCGGCGGACACGATGACTCCCGGGGAGGCGAGCCGTGTCCTGGCCCGTCTCGCCCAGGCCAAACTGCTGGGCTACCACCGCCCGGCGGAGGACGAGGCGGCGCTCGCCTACTGGGACCTGCTCGGCCTGGACGGGGCCGACAGTTCGCTCGCGCGGGCGGCGGTCAGGGTGGTGACGCTGGGCCGCCCGGAGCCGGGGCCGGCCCGCCGGGCGTGCCGGGAGTCGGGGCTGCGGGTGCTCGCGAGGGGCGAGAGACCCGGGCCGGACACCGAGGTGCTGACCCTGGTGCTCACGGACGACTACCTGCACCCGGAGCTGGAGCGGATCAACGCCGAGCACCTGGCGGCGGGAACGCCCTGGCTGCTGGCGCGCCCGTGCGGGGCGCAGCCGTGGGTCGGGCCGGTGTTCCGCCCTCAGGCGGGCCCCTGCTGGTCCTGTCTGGCGCACCGGCTGTGGGGCCACCGGCACAGCGAGATCCCGTTGCAGCGGGCGCTGGGGCACCAGGGGCCGGTGGCCCGGCCGGAGGCGTCGCTGGCGGCCGGGCGGGCGATGGGCCTTCAGGCGGCGGTGCTGGCGGCGGCGAGGTGGCTGGCGGGGGCGCGCGGCGGCGAGGACGACGCCGTCTGCACCCTGGACACGGCGACGCTGCGCAGCCGTCACCACACGGTGGTGCGGCGCCCGCAGTGCCCGGAGTGCGGGGATCCCGGCCTGGTGGCGCGTCAGGTGCTGGGCCCCCTGGTGGTGCGGCCGCGCCCGAAGTCGCCGGAGACGGGCGGCGGGCACCGGGCGCTCGCCCCGGCGGAGATGCTGCGCCGGCACGAGCACCTGGTGAGCCCGGTGACGGGCATCGTCGAGGAGGTCCGCCGGGACGAGCGGGCGCCGGAGGGGATCAACTGCTACGTGTCGGGCCGCAATCTGGCGATGCGCAGCGGTTCGCTGGGCGGGCTGCGGGCCGGGCTGCGCGCGCTGAGCGGCGGCAAGGGGGCCACCGCGCTGGACGCCAAGGTGGGGGCGCTGTGCGAGGCGGCCGAGCGCTACAGCGGGACGCGACAGGGGGACGAGCCGGTGGTGCGCGACTCGCTGCGCGCCCTGGGCCCGGTGGCGCTGCACCCGAACGACTGCCAGCTGTACTCGGAGCGGCAGTTCCGGGAGCGGGCGCGCTGGAACGCGAGCGGTTCGGCGCTGCACCACGTGCCGGAGCGCTTCGATCCGGACCGCCCGGTGGACTGGACCCCGGTGCAGTCGCTCACCACCGGCCGGCAGCGGCTGCTGCCGACCTCCCTGCTGTACTACGGCAACGCGCCGGGGCGGCCCTCGGACGGGCTGTGGGCGGACTCCAACGGCAACGCCGCGGGCAGCAGCCTGGAGGACGCGATCGTGCAGGGCTTCCTGGAGCTGGTGGAGCGGGACGCGGTGGCGCTGTGGTGGTACAACCGCACCCGCCATCCGGCGGTGGACCTGGACGCCTTCGACGACCCGTGGACGGCCACGCTGCGCCAGGCGTACGCGATGACCGGCCGTCAGGTCTGGGTACTGGACGTGACCTCGGACTTCGGGATCCCGGTGTTCGTGGCGCTGTCCCGCCAGGTGGGACGGCCGGCGGAGGAGATCGCGTTCGGCTTCGGGGCGCACCACGATCCGAGGCTGGCGCTGCGGCGGGCGCTGACCGAAATGGGGCAGTTCCTTCCGTCCGGGGGCAGTCCGGACGGCGGGCTCCGGGCCGCCGATCCCGAGGTGGTCGCCTGGTGGTCGTCGGCGACGGTCGCGAATCAGCCATATCTGCTGCCGGATTCCGGTCAGGTTCCGCGCAGGCCCTCGGACTACGACTACCGGCCCTCCGGGGACCTCCGGGAGGACGTGGCGGAGGCGGAACGGCTGGTCCGGGCGAAGGGGATGGAACTGCTCGTACTCGACCAGACCCGGCCCGACGTCGAGATCCCGGTCGTCAAGGTGATCGCCCCCGGGATGCGCCATTTCTGGGCAAGATTCGCCCCGGGTCGTATCTTCGATGTGCCGGTACGACTCGGTCTACTCACCGGGCCGACCGTCGACACGGATCTCAACCCGATTCCCCTGTTCGTCTGAGTTTCGGCTGAGTATTCGTACGTTCATACGACAAGAAGCTTGAACGGACGGCGACGGTCCCGTACGTTTCCGTGACGCTCTGGTTGAGCGCGCGGTAGCATGCACGCCGACCGGGGCGCTGACATGGGGGGAAGCGGTATGGCTGGCAGAACGGGCACGTCCTCGGCCGATCTTCCGGCCCCCCGACTTGCCCGGGGCATCACCGTCTTCGCCCTCTTCTGCTTCGGCCTGATCGTCTTCAACAACGTGCTGCGCGACGGCGTCAGCGGCGGCAAGGCCGTGGTGGCCCTGGCGTGCTCCGCCGCCGTCTTCTCCATCCAGCTGTTCAACTCCTCCGCGAAGGCCCGCTGGTGGCCGATGCGGAAGAGGATCGTGATGCTGGTCGTGCAGGCCGTGTTCACCCTCGGGCCGATCCTGGTCTTCGGCGCCAACTGGGGCGGGATGCTGGGGTGCCTGGCCGGCTCCTGCCTGCTGCTCCTGCCCAGGCGGCCCGGGTGGACGCTGTACGGCGTCTGCTGCCTGACGGCGTTCGTCCATGCCTGGGTCACGGGCGTGGAACCGCTGATGACCATCTACGTGGCGCAGTCGACCACCCTGACGGGCCTGATCATCTACGGGCTCACCAGGCTGGCCGACCTCGTCGAGGAGGTCTTCTCCTCCCGGGAGGAACGCGCCCGGGCGGCGGTGCTCCAGGAGCGGCTGCGCTTCGCCCGGGACCTGCACGACCTGCTCGGCTACAGCCTCTCGTCGATCACCCTCAAGACCGAGTTGGTCAACCGGCTGGTCACCAGCCGGCCCGACCGGGCACGGGAGGAGATCGCCGAGGTGCTGGACATCTCCCGGCAGGCGCTGGCCGACGTACGGCTGGTGGCCAGCGGCTACCGGGAGATGTCCCTGGCGGCCGAGGTCGACTCCGTCGCCTCGACGCTGAGGTCGGCCGACGTGAAGGCCGAGGTGGAGGTCGCCTGCTCGCGGCTGCACCCGGTGGTGGACACCGTGCTGGCCACCGCGCTGCGCGAGGGGGTGACCAACATCCTGCGCCACAGCAGAGTCCAGCACTGCGAAATCCGTGCTCACTCCGACGAAGAAACGGTTTTTCTCCGACTGGTGAACGACGGCGTGACCAAGACCGTCCACCCCCCGGCCCCCTGGAGCGGCAGCGGGATCGGGAACCTGGAGACCCGGCTGGCCGCCATCGGCGGCCGGGTGGAGGCGGGCGTCCGGGAGGACGGCCGGTTCCACCTGCTGGTCGAGGCGCCGCTCAAGCCCCAGGTGCCGGCCACCGCCGCTCCCCATGACGTTCCGCAGGCGGTGGCCTGAGAAGATCTCCGGTACCGGGCGGAACCCGACCACGGACCCCGACCACGAGGGATTGCATGTTGTCGACGAAGATCCTCCTCGCCGAGGACGTGCAGATGATCCGCGGCGCACTGGTCGCCCTGCTGGAGCTCGAACCGGACTTCGAGGTGGTCGCCTCGGTGGACCGGGGCGACGTCATCGTGAAGACGGCGCTCGAGACCAGGCCCGACGTCGCGGTCATCGACATCGACCTGCCCGGCATGGACGGTCTCACCGCGGCGGCCGCCCTGCGCGAACGACTGCCCAGCTGCCGGGCGTTGATCCTCACCAGCCTCGGCCGCCCCGGCACCCTGCGCCGGGCGATGGCCGCGCACGTGTGCGGCTTCCTGCTCAAGGACGCCCCGCCCGAGCAACTCGCCCGCTCGGTGCGGGCGGTGGCGCAGGGTCAGCGGGTGATAGACCCTCAGCTGGCGATGTCCGCCTGGGACGCGCCGGCCAACCCGCTGTCCCCGCGCGAGCTGGAGGTGCTGCGGCAGGCCGCGCACGGCGCCGCCGTCACCGAGATCGCCGCCTCGCTGTACCTCTCCAAGGGCACCGTCCAGAACTACCTGACCGCCATCGTCACCAAGCTCAACGCCCGCAACCGGGTCGACGCCATCCGCATCGCGGAGGACGCCGGCTGGATCCCGTAGCGCCGGATCCCGCAGCCGAACTCTAGCTGCGCCCCGAGGAGTTCAGCAGCGCCTCCAGCAGCCCCTCGTCCAGCACCGTCTGCACCGACAGGTCGCTGCCGCTGCCGAAGCCCGCGTCGAACACGGCGACGCTGACCACGAAGCGCCCCTCCAGGGCGACGGTGCCGAACGTCCAGGCCGAGCCGTCCGCGACCGGCCCGCCGTCCGGTCTGACCAGCCGCGCCTGCTCGCCGTCCAGCGCGAAGCCGAACTCGGTGAAGCGGAACCGCAGCCCCTGCCCGCGCGCCTTGCTGTACGCCTCCTTGAGCGTCCACAGCCGCACCAGCAGGTCGTTGCGGCGCTCCGCCGCGTCCGCGTCCAGCGCCTCCCGCTCGTAGGGCGTGTAGCCCTGGGCCTCCGAGGCCGTGCCCGCCATCCGCCGGTCGGCCAGCTCCACGTCCACGCCGATCCGGCCGCGCCGGGTGACGCCGACCACCAGGACGTCCTGGGTGTGGCTGAGGCTGACGTCGATCTGGTCGCAGCCGCGCACGTACGGGCGGCCGCCGGGCTCGTACGCCAGGTCCACCTGGTCCGGCGTGGTCCCGATCACCTCGGCGGCCGTGCGGCGCAGCAGCAGCCGCGAGGCCAGGAAGCGCTCCTTGGCCCGGGCGTGGCCGATGCGCTGGTAGCGCTGCCAGTCCCGCCCGAGCACCTCCCGCAGCCGCTCCGGCTCGCGCAGGTGGACGCTCCACTGGGTGAGCACCCCGTACACCAGGGCCGTGCCGGTGCCGGCGAGGTCCTGGCGCACGGGCTCCCAGGGGCCGTCGGGCCCCGCCATCCGGAGCAGCCGCGGGAGTCCCCCTCCCGCTGCCGCCATCTCAGGCCCTCACCAGGGGGTGGGCCAGCGGGCCGGCGTCCAGGGCGGAGAGCACCCCCGCCAGGTCGACGGCGTTGGTCTGCGGGCCCCGGCACATGCCCAGGCAGGAGGGGCCCTCGTTGCCGGCGATGCGGCGCATGAACGGGGTGAGTACGACCTTGGGGCCGATCTCCACGATGTGGGTCAGGGCCTGCTGGTCGACCATCTGCCGGGCGGCGTCGGCGAAGCGCACGGGCGAGGTGACCTGGGCCGTCCAGTACGGCGCGTACAGCGGCTCGCTCGTCAGGCGCCCGCGCACGGTCGAGTAGTACGGCAGCCGGGAGGCGCCGCCGGGCAGCCGGCGGGTGACGGCCTCGAACTTGGCGAGCATCGGCTCCATCATCGGCGAGTGGAAGGCGTGGGTGACCTCCAGCGCCTTGCAGGCGATGCCGCGCTCCTCCAGCCTGCGCTCGATGCGGCGCAGGCCCTCGAGTTCGCCGGACAGGACGGTCGCCTTGGCGGCGTTGATCGCGCCGATCGCCACCCCGGGCTCGTCGACGATCAGTTCGGCGGCCTCGTAGGGCGCCAGGCAGGTGGCGGTCATGCCGCCGCCGGCGGGCAGGTACTGCATGAACGCGCCGCGGACGGTGACCAGTTTGGCCGCGTCCGCCAGCGTCAGGGCGCCGGAGATCACGGCCGCGGCGAACTCGCCGATGCCGTGGCCGAGGACGGCGACGGGCTGCACGCCGGCCTCCTCCAGGGTGCGGGCGAGGGCGTACTCGACGGCGAACAGGGCGGGCTGGGTGTAGGCGGTCTGGTGCACGCGGCGGTCGCGGCTGAGCATCAGGTCGACGACGGAGACGCCGGTGTACGGGGACAGCGCGGCGGCGGCCTCGTCCAGGAAGCGGCGGTAGCCGGTGGAGTTGAGGTAGAGCCCGGAGGTCATGCCGGGGTGCTGGGAGCCCTGGCCGGTGAAGACGAAGGCGGCGCGCACCTGCTGGCCGCTGCCGAGGCGGATGTCGCGCAGTTCGAGGTAGGCGGCGAGCTCCTGGATGGTGGGGTAGAGCCAGATGTCGGTCGGGTCCAGCACGGGGCCGAACTCCTGCTCGATGTCGCCGTAGAGGCTCAGCGCGGCGACCGAGTCGAGGTCGTAGGTGGTGAACGGGACGTCTTCGGCGATGTCGCGGCCCAGGTAGTGGCGCAGCCGCTCGCTCAGCCAGCCGTGGTAGTCGGGTTCCGGTGCGGACGGGTGGGGGGTGTTCACGGGAGGGACTCCTTCGCGGTGGTCGGGGGCGGGCGCGGGCCCGGAGGGTCTCGGGCCGGCGTGGGCCCGGGATGTGTCTCAGGCGAGCGCCGACCCGTACAGGTCGAGGCTGCGGCGGCCGTGCAGGCGGGCCAGGACCTCGGCCAGGACCCGCTGTTCGGTTCCGGAGGGGCGGTCGGGCAGCGGCAGGCCCAGGCGGCGGCCGAGGCGGTAGAGGGCGGCGGTGACCCAGCTGGGGTCGGCGAGGAAGTCGTCCTCGCCGTCGCGCTGCTCGCGCCACACGCCGAGGCAGGCGGCGGCGGCCAGTACCAGGGTGTAGCGGTCGGCCTGGCCGAAGGCGTGCGGGCTGACCATGGCCTTGCGGTCGTCCAGGGCGATGCGGGTGAACGCCTTGCGCAGGTCGTCGAGTTCGATGGTGAAGGCGCGGGCGAGGAAGCGCAGCGCGGGGCCGTCCGGGCCGGCGTCGGAGAGCAGCCCGCCGTTCTCCAGTTGATCGGTGCATGCCACTAAAGTGGCCGCGAGGGGATCACCGTCACCGAGCAGGGCCGCGTCCGCCAGGCTCAGCGGCGGCAGGTCCCCCTCCAGCCGGAACAGCTCGGGCGGGGCCTCCGGGTCGGCGAACCAGGCGTGCCGGGCGAAGAAGGGCAGCTGCGGCAGGATGCTGACCTGCCGTCCGGCGCTGCCCGCGTGCCCGAGCGAGGTGACCGGCAGATCCCGCAGCTGCTTGCGGAACATCGCGTACGCGCCGTCCTCGGCGAAGGTCTCCTCCCCCAGCACGGCCGACATCTCCTCCATCGCCTCCGCGACCAGCTTGGGGGCCAGGTAGGCCGCCGTGGCCGCGTAGGCGCTCATCTGCTTGGGCATCAGGTGCAGGGCCCGGGTCGCGACCAGCGACAGGCAGTCGCTGACCAGCAGGTCCAGGAAGGCGCCGGTGAGGACGTCCTTGACGTGCTGCACGTCCAGCGAGGAGCGGCCGTCCGCGCGCCGGCGGGTGGCGAAGCGGGCCACCGTGCGCAGCGCCGTGTCCCCGCCCGCCAGCACGATCGACGGGATCAGCCCGCGGATCACCAGCGAGGAGCGCAGCGACAGCTCGTACCCCTCGCCGAGCCCGCCGACCAGGGCGGAGCCCGGCACCGGGCAGTCGGTGACGCGGATGCCGCCGAACTCCACGCTGCGCATCCCGGTGGTGCCGTGCCGGCCCAGGTACTCGACGGCGGCCTCCGGCAGGGCCTCGCGGTCCAGCAGCAGCACCGAGTGGGCACGGCCGGCCACCTCGCCGCCGGTGCGGGCGAAGACCACCAGGCCCCCGGCGGTGCGGGCGTTGGCGATCACGCTCTTGGTGCCGTTGAGGACGAAGCCGCCGGCCTTCGGCTCGGCCGCGAACTCCTCGCGGACGAAGGCGTTCCCGTGCGCCACCTCGTGCCGCACGACGGCGATCCGGCGGCCCTCCAGGAGCAGCCGGGCGGCCAGGGCGCGCTGGCCGCCGTCGCCGCCGGCCCACACGGGGACGGCGGCGAAGAAGCAGCTGAGCCCGTAGCCGAAGCCCAGCGAGGCGTCGCGGCGGAACACCGGGCGCAGCACCCGGCCGAGCTCGTCCAGTCTGGTCAGTCGCCCGTCGAGCTCGGCGGGCACGAACTCGGCGTTGAAGCCGAACTCGTCGAGCACCCGCTCGGCCTCGGCCAGCACCTCGCCGCGCGCGTCGGCGGCGAGCAGGCCGTGCTGGCCCATCGGATTGTCGGCGCCGAAGAGCGGCCCGAAGGCCTTCTCCAGCCGGGTGATCCGATCCCCTTCGATCATGGACGACTCCTGACGAGCAACTGTTCCACTTCGGACTTCACTTCCTGGTGCAGCGGCTTGAGCCGGCCGTCCAGGAAGAGCTTGCGCATGGCCGCCCGTTCGACCTTGCCGCTGGTGGTGCGGCGTACCGTGCCCGGGCGTACCAGGAGGACGGCGCCGGTCTGGAGCTCGAACTCCCGGGCCAGGCAGTCCTTGACGGCCGCGGTCAGCCCCGCGAAGTCGACGCGGTAGCGGCTCTGGGCTCGCAACTCCTGGATGACGACGACCTGTTCGCGCTCGCCGGGCACCCCGAAGGCGGTGGCCGAGCCGAACATCGCGCTGACGCGCTGCACCGTCTGCTCCAGGTCCTGCGGGTAGAGGTTGCGGCCCGCGACCACGATCACGTCCTTGAGCCGGCCGGTGACGTGCAGCAGCCCGTCCTGGACGACGCCGAGGTCCCCGGTGCGCAGGTAGCCGCCCTCGCCCTCCGCGGTGGTCTGGCCGAAGGTCTGGGCGCTCTCGCCGCGGCGGCGCCAGTAGCCGGCGGCCACGCCCTGGCCGCGCACCCAGATCTCGCCGATCCGGCCGTCGGGCAGGGTGGCCTGGCTCTGCGGGTCGACGATGCGCAGGTCCAGCTCCACGGGCAGGCCCACGGGCACCAGCGATCTGGAGGGCCGGCCCGTTCTGGCGTCGGCCAGCCGGTTGCGCTCCAGCGCGGCCGCGTCCACCTCGCGGTGGGTGCGCGCCCCGGCGGCGCCCCCGGCGTCCAGGGCGACCAGCAGGGTCGCCTCCGCCAGGCCGTAGCCGGCGGTCAGGGCCTCGGCCCGGAACCCGGCCGGGGCGAAGCGCTCGGAGAACGCCTGCCAGGTGGCCGAGCGGATCGGCTCGCCGCCGTCCACCGCGGCCCGCCAGGCGGAGAGGTCCAGCCCGGCGGGCAGCGGCTGCTCGTCGGTGCGCCGCACGCACAGGTCGTACGCGAAGTCGGGAGCCGCGCTGACGGTCACGCCGTAGCGCGAGATGGCCTCCAGCCAGCGCAGCGGCCGCTTGACGAACGCCTCCGGGGTGAGCAGCACCGAGGTGGCGCCCAGCCACAGCGGGTGGAGCAGCTGGCCGATCAGCCCGAGGTCGTGGTGGAAGGGCAGCCAGCCGCCGAACACGTCCGCCGGGCCGGTGCGCAGCGCCGCCCCGATCGCCCGCTGGTTGGCCGTCAGGCTGCCGTGGGTGACCACGACGCCGCGCGGCTCGCGGGTGGAGCCGGAGGTGTACTGCAGCAGGGCGACGGAGTCGGGGCCCAGCCGCGGCGCGGTGAAGGGCGCCGAGGGCGGGACCACGTCGGCGGCCAGGCAGGGGATGGAGCCGTGGCCCTGTGCTGCCAGCAGCCGGGACAGGTCGGGGGCCTCGGCCGCGTCGGTGAGCGCCAGGCAGGGCGCGGCGTCCTTGACGATCCCGGCGATCCGCTCGGCGTGGTGGCCCCGGCCGCGCGGCGGGGCGGTGGGCACGGCGATCGCGCCCGCGTACAGGCAGGCGAGCAGGCTGATCGCGAACAGCCGCCGGTCGGAGTGGGCGAGGAGCACCCGCTCCCCGGCGGCGCCGCGGTCCTGCAGCCAGCCGGCCAGGCGCCGGGCCCCGGCGTCCAGGGCGCGGTAGGACACCGCCTCGGCCTGGCTCCTGCCCTCGTACTCGGGCAGGAGGATCAGCGCCTCCCTGCCCGGCGCCTCGGCGGCCCTGGCCTGGATCTGTTCCGCGAAGTTCCGGAAGCCGGTCATGCGTCCCCCTCGCGCGTCATGGTTGTCGCCTCCATGGCTGCATGGTGCGCCCGGCCCCTCGAACGAGGCTTGCGGACGGAACGCGGGAGAGCCGAGGCCCGGACGGCCTCGGCTCTCCGCTCGCTGGAGGGACATCAGGAGGAGGATTCCTCGGCGTACCGGCGGGCGTGGCGCAGGGTGGTGGAGCTGTTGGTACCCAGCGCCTTGCGCACGAGGTCGCGGGCCTGGGCGAGGGTGGCGTCCTCGCCGAGCAGCGCGCGCACGCCCTCGGGGTCGAGGGTGACGGTGTGCCAGGAGGTGGCGACGACGCCCTCGCCGTCCGCGGCGGGCTCGATCTCCCAGCGGCCGGTGTGGCCGGCCATGGCGGCCGGGACGCGCAGCTGCTTGTAGACGATGCTCCGCCGCTCGGGGAAGACCACGCGCACGGAGACGGTGGTGTGCACCGAGCCGTCGGGGCTGCGGGTGTCCATCTCCATGTGCTGGATGCCGGGCTCGTCCTCGGTGAGATCCAGGCGGGCGACGTGCGGCAGGCGCTCGGGCCACAGGTCGGCGCGGTTCAGGAAGTCGAAGACGTCCTGGGCGGAGCCGTCGATGTGCTCGGAGTCGCTGAAGGTGAAGCACAACCCGTCGTCCCGCGGCCCCTGTTCGGCTCCGGCCTTGAGGGCGGCGAGCTCGGCGCGGCTGTTGTGGTCGACGGCGCTCTCGATCAGGGCGACGGCCTCGGGGGCGTCGCCGACGGCGCGGTAGTCGTGCAGCAGGGTGACGTGGGTCTCCTCGCTCCCGTCGGCCTGCCGGATGACCCAGTCGCCGCCCATGGCCTCGACGGGCGGGGCGGAGACGACCTGGCGGAAGGTGATCCGCCCGGCCGCGCGGTCCAGGGTGCGGCGGGAGGTCCACGTCCTGGCCCTGCCGTTGGCGGTGGCCCAGATGCGCAGCAGCTGCTCGCTGCGGCCGTCGCTGAGGACGTTCTCCTCCACCACCTCCGCGTGCACGGTCGGCCCGAACAGCTGGGGCCAGCCGGCCACGTCGGCGACGAGCGCGAAGACGGCGGCCGCCGGGGCGGAGACGGTGACGGCGTGCTCCGTGACGCGGGTGGGCGTCTCGGGCCGCTCGGTGGGTACGGTCTGGTCGGTCGCAGCGGTGGGCGCCACGGCGAGCTCTCCTTCGTTCACGCCGCACACGGCGGCCGGTTCGAGAATGCCAAGGTCCGCTCGAATCGGGCTCGAGCGCCGGTGCAGTCCGGCTCATGATGGCCGAACCGCCTTGCGTTTCCATGAATCTGACGTACGGTCAGGCCCAGTGGGGTCGGTCGAGGATGTCCACCACCGCCGCGCCCCAGCTGTAGCCGGCGCCGACGCTGACCATCACCACCCGGTCCCCGGGCCGGGCCCGACCGGAGACCACCAGGCGGTCCAGGCCCGCGAACTGGTCGCCCGCGCCGAGGTGGCCGACGGTGCGGCTCCAGTCCCAGGTGGTGCGCTCCGGCTCGATGCCGAAGGGCTCGAAGTAGATGGCCTGCAGGCGCCGGCGCCCGAAGTGCGGCAGCAGCACCCAGTCCGCGTCGGCCAGTTCCATCCCGGCGTCGGACAGCGCCTGCTTCAGCGCCGTCTGCTGGCCCGCGTGGGCCTTGCTGATCGCGAAGGACATCCCGACCTCGCGCAGGAAGGCGCGCTTGGCCTCCTCGAAGTCGACCGGGATGCGGTGGGTGAACGGCGCGGGGCTGAACGGCTCGTCGCCGCGGTGCATCGGCTCCAGTTCGGCGTCGGCGTGCAGCGCCAGGGAGCGCAGCCTCGCGTAGCCACCGCGGCGCGAGAGCACCAGCGCCGTCGCCCCGTCCGCGTACGGCGTGCCCGGGTCGGTGCGCCAGCGGTCGATGCCCGGCGGGCAGAAGCGGTCGGCGGTGGTGAGCAGCGCGTCGCAGCGGTTGTGGTCGGCGCTCAGGTAGGCGGTGGCCAGGTCCAGCGCGCCGAGGCCGCCGTTGGACATCTGGCGCACCTCCAGCGCCGGGCAGGTGCTGCGCCCGGTCCCGCGCTGGACGTAGGAGGCCACCGGCCAGAGGTCCTGGCCCTGGTGGTAGGTGTCGGCGTGCAGGATGAGGTCGATGTCCTCGGGGGTGGTGCCAGCCCGGGCGAGGGCCGTGCGGGCGGCCGTGACGGCCATCTCGGCGGCGGACTCCTCGGGCGAGTGGGCGACGGACAGCATGTCCGTGGCGGTGGCGATCTTCGCCGGGCAGGCGCCGGCGGCGACCGCGTCGGCGACCAGCAGGGTCGCGGGGAGCCTGATCGCGGTCCCCCGGATGAAGATGTCTTCGACGCGCACGATGGCTCCCTTGTCTGCTTCCGTCGGGCGCCGGCCGTCAGCCGGCTGCGGCTATGGCCGGGGCGGCGACGGGCCCCGCGACCACCCCCGTGCGCAGGACGAAGTGGACGGCGTCCAGCAGGGCCCGCCAGGAGGCGGCCACGGTGTTCTCGTCCACCCCGACCGTCCCCCAGGTCCGGTCCCCGTGCCGGAAGGTGACGAGCACCCGGGCGCGGGCGGCGCTGCCGCTCTCCCCGTTGCCCTTGTCGCCGCTGAGGACACGCACCTGGTAGTCGACCAGTTCCAGGCCGGCCAGCTCGGGGAAGAACGGCTCCAGCGCCTTGTGCAGCGCCCGGTCCAGGGCGTTGACCGGGCCGTTGCCCTCGCCGGAGGCGATCAGCGGGATGCCGTTGACCACCAGCCGCACCGAGCCCTCGGTGCGGATCGCGCCGGTGGGCAGCCGGTCCACGCCGACGCGCCAGGAGGCGACCTCGAAGGGCGGCTCCACCTGCCCGTCCGCCAGCTCGTCCAGCAGCATCAGCTCGAAGGAGGCGTCCGCGGACTCGAAGGCGTAGCCCAGGTGCTCCAGCTCCTTGACCCGGGCGGCGGTACGGGCGACCACGTCGGAGGCGGCGTCCAGCCGGTAGCCGAGGGAGCGGGCCTTCAGCTCGATCGAGGAGCGGCCGCCGAGGTCGGAGACGAGGGTGCGCATCTCGCCGCCGACCAGCGCCGGGTCGGTGTGCTGGTAGAGGTCGGGGTCGATCCGCAGCGCGGAGGCGTGCAGACCGGCCTTGTGGGCGAAGGCGGACGAGCCCAGGTAGGGCGCGGCCGGGTGGCCGGGCACGCCGGTCAGCTCGGCGACGGAGTGGCCGATCAGCGCCATGGCGCGCAGCTGGTCGGGGCGGACGACCTGGAGGCCCCGCTTGAGCACCAGGTTCGCGGACACGGTGAACAGGTTGGCGTTGCCGCAGCGCTCGCCGTAGCCGTGCGCGGTGCCCTGGACGTGGTCGGCGCCGGCGTCGACGGCGGCCAGGGTGTTGGCGACGGCGCAGCCGGTGTCGTCGTGGCAGTGGATGCCCAGCGGCACGCCGGTGGCCTCCAGGGTGTCGGCGACGACGGCGCGCACCTCGTCGGGCAGGCAGCCGCCGTTGGTGTCGCACAGGACGACGGTCTCGGCGCCCGCGTCGGCGGCGATGCGCACGACCTCCAGGGCGTACTCGCGGTTGAGCCGGTAGCCGTCGAAGTAGTGCTCGGCGTCCAGGAAGACCCGCCGCCCGGCCGAGACCAGGTGGCGCACGGTGGAGCCGATCATCGCCAGGTTCTCGGCCAGGTTGGTGCGCAGCGCCAGGTCGACGTGGCGCGGGTGCGCCTTGGCGACGAGGGTGACCACCGGGGTCTGGGCGTCGAGCAGGGCCCGGACCTGGGGGTCGACGGAGACCAGGGAGGCGGGCTTCCTGGTGGCCCCGAAGGCGACCAACTGGGCTGAGGACAGGTTGAGTTCGGTGCGGGCCCGGCGGAAGAACTCGGTGTCGCGGGGCACCGCGCCCGGCCAGCCGCCCTCGATGAAGCCGACCCCGAAGGCGTCCAGACGGCGCGCGACGGCGAGTTTGTCCTCGACCGTCAGCGTCATCCCCTGCTGCTGCGTTCCGTCGCGCAGGGTCGTGTCGTAGAGCTGGAACCGCCGCTCTGCCATTGCCTCCTCCTTCTCTCAGTTCCGGGCCGCAGGAGGCCCTGGAAGCGGCGTCCGGGCGGCTGGTCAGGTCACGGTCCGGGGAGCGGCTAGCGCGGGCCTGGACCGGCGCTCGAACGGGCCGCGCCGGCGGAGAGCAGTTCCTCGACGCCGTCGGCGCTCAGGCCGCACTCGGCGAGGATGGCGCGGGTGTGCTCCCCCGGTGCGGGTGCGGCGGCGGGCTCGGGTGCCTCGCTGCGCCCGAAGCGCGGGGCGGGGGCGGGCTGGTGCAGCCCGGCGGTGGACAGGAAGCCGCGGCGGGCCACGGCGTGGGGGTGGCGGGCCGCCTCGGCGAGGCCCAGCACCGGGGTGACGCAGGCTTCGGTGCCCTCGAAGCGGGCCGTCCACTCCTCGCGGGTCGCGGTGGCGAAGCGCTCGGCGAAGCGGCGGCGCAGCTCGGGCCAGTTGGCCTGGTCGGCGCGGTCGGGCAGGGGTGTCTCCGCCAGCCCGAGGCCGTCCAGGAGGGCGCGGTAGAAGCGCTCCTCCAGGGCGCCGACGGCCACGTGGCCGCCGTCGGCGCAGGCGTAGACGTCGTAGAAGGGCGCGCCGCCGTCGAGCAGGTTGGCGCCGCGCGCCTCGTGCCACTGGCCGTCGCCGGTCATGCCGACGAGCATGCCGAGCATCCCGGAGACGCCGTCGACGATCGCGGCGTCCACGACCTGGCCCTGGCCGGAGCTCAGCCGCTCGTACAGGGCGGACAGGACGCCGTTGACCAGCAGCATGCCGCCGCCGGCGAAGTCGCCCAGCAGGTTGAGCGGCGGCACGGGCGGGCCGCCGGCGCGGCCGATCGCGTCCAGGGCGCCGGTGAGCGCGATGTAGTTGATGTCGTGCCCGGGCGTCTGGGCCAGGGGCCCGTCCTGGCCCCAGCCGGTCATCCGGCCGTAGACCAGGCGCGGGTTGGCGGCCCGGCAGGCGTCGGGGCCCAGGCCCAGGCGTTCGGCGACGCCGGGGCGGAAGCCCTCGATCAGCACGTCGGAGCGGCGCACCAGGGCGAGCACCACCTCGACGGCCCTCGGGTCCTTGAGGTCCAGGGCGATGGAGCGCCGGCCCCGGTCCAGGACGGTGTGCCAGGCGGCGAAGGACCGCGCGCCGTCCGCGCGGTCCACGCGGACGACCTCGGCGCCGAGGTCGGCCAGCATCATGCAGGCGTACGGGGCGGGCCCGATGGCCGCGAGTTCGACGACCCTCAGGCCCGCCAGTGGGCCGCTGCCGGGCACCGCTCAGGACTCCGGGCCGAGCAGCACCGCCGCGTAGTTCCTGCGGGCGGCCGTGTCGTACTGCAGGGCGACGTGGCTGGCCGCGGAGGTGACGTCCCGCCAGAAGCGCTGGAGCGGGTGGCCCTCGCCGAGGCCACTGGTGCCGGCGGCGCGCACCAGCAGGCCCACGGCCTCGGGGACGACCTCGGCGCAGTAGGTGGCGTTGCGCTCGTTGCGGGCCAGGTGCGCCTGGTCGAACAGCCGCCCGTCGAGGACCTCGGCGTTCTGGGCGACGAGCAGCTTGGCGGCGTCGATCCGGCCGGAGGCGCGGACCACGGCCAGCTCGCCGCCCGGGTTGCGCTTGCGGCCGGTGAGCGTGGAGGCGGCGGCGTTCAGGGCGCCGGCGGCCGCGCCGACCACGGGCGCGATGAACGTCAGGCTGCCCACGCCCTGGAAGGGCACGTTGTGGGCGGACAGGTCGGAGTTCACGTTGCGGCCGGTCATGATGTCGGTGCGGTCGAAGGACAGGTGCTCGGGCACGAGCACGCCCTCCAGGGCGATGGTGTGGCTGGAGGTGGCGCGCATGCCGATGCTGTCCCAGGTGGGGCGCACGGTGTAGCGGCCGGCCGGCACGGCGAAGAACCGCATCTGCGGCGGGCCCTGGACGGCCTCCGGGGAGGCGACGACGGCGCAGACCAGCACCCAGTCGGCGAAGTCGATGCCGCTGACGTACTGCCAGAGGCCGTCCACCCGCCAGCCGTCGCCGACGCGCTCGGCCTTGCCGGAGGGGATCAGCGCCGTCGCGATGACGGTGTCCGCCCCGGCGCCCCACAGCGCGTGGTGGCCCTCCTGCGGCAGGTGGGAGGCGAAGCGGGCGGAGTACGCGCTGAGCGAGGCGCACCAGGCGGTGGCCGGGCAGCCCTCGGCGACGCTCAGCACGGCCTGGGTCAGCTCGGCGAAGGTGCCCTCGGCGCCGCCGAAGCGGGCGGAGACGAAGTGCCGGGCGAACCCGGCCGCGCGGATCGCGTCGACCACCTCGGGCGCGAGCACCCGGGTGCGGTCGGCCTCGGCGGCGTGCTCGGCGGCGAGCAGGCGCAGCTTCTCGGCGGCCTCGGCGGACAGCTGGGCCGGCGGTGTGGCGATGGACATCTGGTGGTCCCCCTTCTGGTTGTCCGACGATCAGTCAGCCGACGTGCTTCTCGATGGCCTTGGCGAACAGCGCCAGCGTCTCGCCCGGGCTCGGCCCGTCCAGCGCGCGGAAGATCCGCTCGGCGCCCTCGCCGTGCTTGTGCAGCTTCACGTGGGCCAGCTCGACGAGGGTGGTGTGCTCGTCGACGGCCGTGAACTCGACCTCGATCTCGCTGGCGCGCTCGTCGTCGGTGATCGACTGCCAGTTGGGGTCGATCCGCCAGGTCATCGCCAGGCGGTGCGGCGGCTCCCAGGCCAGCACGGTGCCCCAGGCGATCTCGGTGCCCTCGACGTCCCACTCGTAGTAACGCCCGCCCACGCCCGGCTCGAAGGCCAGGCCCGCGCGCTCCTTCTTGACCAGCACGTGGCTCGGCGGCCACCAGTCCTGCGGGTGCCCGGTGAACACCGCGAAGCACTGCTCGACGCTCGCGGCCACCGTCACCGTCTTGCGCACGTCCGGAAGCGACGTCTCCGTCATGGGCCCGACCCTCTCTCCTGCCTGCGGTCTCTGGACGGCGCCACCCTCGCGCGCGCCTCTCGACCAGGGCTGGGGTGCGCCTCAACTCCCCGTTGTCCAGCGGGATTCGAGGCCCGCGCAAGGCGGCGCGGCCACCGTCGCCGTGGATTCCACGGAGAAGGCCCGAGAAAGATCGAGAAGGCCAGAGAAGTCGAGAAGGCCAGAGAAAATCGAGAAAGGGAGTGCGGAGATGACGGACACCGGACGGAAGGTCGCCTTCGTCACCGGGGCGACCAGCGGGATCGGCCTCGCCGTGACGGAACTGCTCGCCCGCCAGGGCGTCGCGGTCTTCGGGGTGGCGCGCAGCGCCGAGAACGTCGCCGCCCTGGTGAAGCGGCTGCGCGAGGAGGAGGGCCTGGAGGTGAGCGGCGCCGCCGCCGACGTCTCCTCCACCGAGGAGGTCAAGGCGGCCGTCGCCGCGGCCGTGGCCGAGTACGGCCGCATCGACGTCCTGGTCAACAACGCCGGCCGGGGCGGCGGCGGGGAGACGGCCACGCTGGAGGAGTCCCTCTGGCTGGACGTCATCGACACCAACCTCAACAGCGTCTTCCGCGTCACCAAGGAGGTGCTGGCCACCGGCGGCATGGTCGAGCGCGGCTGGGGCCGGGTCATCAGCATCGCCTCCACCGGCGGCAAGCAGGGCGTGGCGCTGGCCGCCCCGTACTCGGCCTCCAAGCACGGCGTGGTCGGCTTCACCAAGGCCGTGGGCATCGAGCTCGCCAAGACCGGGGTCACCGTCAACGCCGTCTGCCCCGGCTACGTGGAGACGCCGATGGCCGTCAAGGTCCGCCAGGGCTACGCCGGGCACTACGGCGTCACCGAGCAGGAGATCCAGGAGAAGTTCAACGCCAAGATCCCGCTCGGCCGCTACTCCACCCCCGAGGAGGTCGCCGGCCTCGTCGGCTACCTGGTGACGGACACCGCCGCCTCGATCACCGCCCAGGCGCTCAACGTCTGCGGCGGGCTGGGCAACTACTAACCCCCCACCAAGAAGGAGCCGTCACCATGGCACCCACGGGCAACGCCCTCCTGACCGCACCCGACGCGACCGCCTTCCGCACGGCGATGGGCACCTTCCCCACCGGAGTCACCCTGCTGACCCAGGGCTTCGGGTCGGACACCATCGTGATGACCCTCAACAGCCTGACCTCCGTCTCGCTGGAGCCCCTGCTGCTGCTCGTCTCCGTCAAGGCCGACGGGCGGATGCGGCCCTGGATCGAGCGGGCCGGCAGCTTCGCGGTGAACATCCTCACCGAGGAGCAGCAGGACCTGGCCTCCGAGTTCGCCCGGCCCGACCGGCCGGTGGGCCAGGCCGCGGTGCGGCGCCTGGGCGCCGTCGAGGGCGTCACCGGTGACGCCCTGCTGCCGGGCGCGGCCGCCTCCTTCGCCTGCCGGCTGGAGAACGTCGTCGAGGCGGGCGACCACGCTCTGCTGATCGGCCGGGTCGCCGCCGTCCACCAGGGCCCGTCGGAGGCCCGCCCGCTCCTCTTCCACGGCGGCCGCTTCGCCCGGCTGCCCCAGGCCCGGGAGGCCGCATGACCGCCCCTGCCCCTGCCCCTGCCCCTGCCCCTGCCCCTGCTGTCCAGGAGACCTCGCTACGGGCCGTCGCCGAGGGCGTGTACGCCTTCGAGCAGCCGCCCGGCGGGTGGTGCCTGAACAACGCCGGGCTGATCACCGCCGGAGGCCGGGCCGTCCTGGTCGACACCGTCGCCACCGAGTCCCGCGCCCTGCGGCTGCGGGAGGAGGTGCTGCGGATCGCCCCGGACGGGCCGGACTTCGTGGTCAACACCCACTTCCACGGCGACCACGTCTTCGGCAACTCCCACTTCGCCCCAAGCGCCACCGTCGTCGCCGGGGAGCAGACCCGCTCCGACATGGCCGAGTCGGGCCTGGGCCTGTGCCACCTGTGGCCGCAGGTCGAGTGGGGCCGCATCGAACTCGCCCTGCCCGACCTGACGTTCCGCGACACCCTCACCCTGCGCGCCGGGGACCTCACGGTGGAGCTGCTCCAGGTCGGACCCGCGCACACCGCCGACGACGTGGTCGCCTGGGTGCCGCAGCGGCGGGTGCTGTTCACCGGCGACGTGGTCTGGTCCGGCGTGACGCCGTTCGTGCTGATGGGCTCCCTCCAGGGCTCCCTGCGGGCCCTGGCCCGGCTGCGGGCGCTCGGCCCGCAGGTCGTGGTGCCCGGCCACGGCCCGGTCGGCGGACCGGAGTCGATCGACGCCACGGAGGCGTACCTGCGGTGGCTGGGCGCCCTCGCCCAGGACGGCCTGCGCGACGGCCTCACCCCGCTCCAGGCGGCGGAGGCGGCCGACCTCGGCGAGTTCGGCGAACTCCTGGACGGCGAACGGCTGGTGGCCAACCTGCACCGCGCGTACGGCGAGCTGCGGGGGCTGGCGCCGGGCGCGCGGATCGACGTGGCGGCGGCCTTCGGCGAGATGGTCCGCTTCCACGGCGGGCTGCCGGCCTGCCACGCGTGACCATGCGCGCCAACGCGACGGTGCGGCCGGGGAGATCCGAACTCCCCTGCCGCACCGTCGCGTTGGCGCCTCTGTGGTTCTACGGGGCCTGTCGGTTCACTGCTCGGCCGGGGCGTCGCGGTGGATCTCCCGGTACTTGGTGAGCAGCCGGCCGTCCCGGCGCACCAGCACGTCCTCCACGGTGAAGGTCGGCTCGAAGGTGATGCCGCCGGCGCGGTCCGTCAGGGCGACCAACGTGTAGTAGGAGACCTTGAGTTCGCCCTCCTCGCCGCCCTCCACCGGCTCGATGAGCAGGTGCTCGAACCAGTGCCGGGGGGCGATGTCGCGGTAGCGCGGCAGGCTGCGCCGCATGCCCTCGATCATCTGCTCCCGGCCCTCGGCCTTGGCGCCGTTGGAGTGCACCACGACGCCGTCCTCGGTGAAGGTGGCCGCGAAGCCGTCGATGTCGAGGCTGTCGACCCGGCGCATCTGCCAGGCGTAGAAGGTCCGCACCTCCGCGTAGAGATCCCCGCTGACCTGGACCGGGGCCGTCCGAACCGGCTGAGACACAGTGCCTCTCCTCGCGTCGCGATGCCCCTGGTCGGGGCGGTTGCGCCCCACCCTGCCGGGAGGCCCTGAAGGGCGGCTGGAGCACGGGTCGGGCCACGGGATCGAGCCCCGCTCTAGCGGCCGCTCGCATCCTCGCCACCTCCGAGCGCACCGCACCACGAACCCGCACCACACGAACCCGCACCACGAACGGCCCGACGCCCCGCCAACCGCACCACGAACCGCCCCGGGAGGACGCGGATGACCACGGACGAGACCACCACCGCACACCGCGCCGCCGAGCTGGCCGAGCTGAAGGCCCGGGTGCTGGCCGGCCCGAGCGAGCAGGCCACCGCCGCGCAGCACGCCAAGGGCAAGCTGACCGCCCGCGAGCGCATCGACCTGCTCTTCGACCCGGGCACGTTCACCGAGATCGAGGGCCTGCGCCGCCACCGGGCCACCGGCTTCGGCCTGGAGGCCAGGAAGCCGCACACCGACGGCGTGGTCATCGGCTGGGGCCTGGTCGACGGACGCCAGGTCTTCGTCTACGCCCACGACTTCCGCATCTTCGGCGGCGCGCTGGGCGAGGCCCACGCCCAGAAGATCCAGAAGATCATGGACCTGGCCGCCTCCGCCGGCGCCCCGCTGGTGGGCCTGTGCGACGGCGCAGGCGCCCGCATCCAGGAGGGCGTCACCGCGCTCGCCGGCTACGGCGGCATCTTCCAGCGCAACGTGCGCAACTCCGGGGTGATCCCGCAGATCTCGGTGATGCTCGGCCCCTGCGCGGGCGGCGCCGCCTACTCCCCCGCGCTGACGGACTTCGTGTTCATGGTCCGCGACATCTCCCAGATGTTCATCACCGGCCCCGACGTCGTCCAGGCCGTCACCGGCGAGGCCATCACCCAGAACGGCCTCGGCGGCGCCGACGTCCACGCCGAACGCTCCGGCGTCGCCCACGCGGCGTACGACGACGAGGAGAGCTGCCTGCTCGACGTCCGCTTCCTGCTCTCCCTGCTGCCCGCCAACAACCGCGAACTGCCGCCCGCCGAGCCCGTCGGCGACCCGGTGGACCGGCGCTGCGAGGCGCTGCTCAGGCTCGTCCCCGCCGACCCGTCCCGCGCCTACGACATGCGGGCCGTGCTGCGCGAGATCACCGACCACGGGGACTTCTTCGAGGTGCACGAGCAGTGGGCGGGCAACGTGCTGTGCGCGCTGGCCCGGCTCGGCGGCCAGGTCGTCGGCATCGTCGCCAACCAGCCCTCCGTCCTGGCCGGCGTGCTGGACATCAACGCCTCCGAGAAGGCCGCGCGCTTCGTCCAGTTCTGCGACGCCTTCAACATCCCGCTGGTCAGCCTGATCGACGTCCCCGGCTTCCTCCCGGGCGTCGACCAGGAGCACGGCGGGGTCATCCGCCACGGCGCCAAGCTGCTGTACGCCTACTGCAACGCCACCGTGCCCCGCATCTCGCTGATCCTGCGCAAGGCGTACGGCGGCGCCTACATCGTCATGGACTCGCGCTCCATCGGCACCGACCTGGCGTACGCCTGGCCGACCAACGAGATCGCCGTGATGGGCGCCGAGGGCGCCGCCAACGTCGTCTTCCGCCGTGAGATCGCCGCCTCCGACGACCCGGAGGGCACCCGCGAGCAGCTCGTGAAGCAGTACAAGGACCAGCTGATGCACCCCTACTACGCCGCCGAACGCGGCCTCGTGGACGACGTCATCGACCCGGCCGAAACCCGCGCCCGGCTGATCGACGCCCTCGCCATGCTCCGCGGCAAGGTCACCTCCCTGCCCGGGCGCAAGCACGGCAACCAGCCCCAGTGAGTCTCCGTTCCAGCGAGAGGACCCTCGGATGAACGTCGACCAGCCCCTGTTCCGCGTCGAGAGCGGCAGCCCCTCACCGGAGGAACTCGCCGTCGTGACCGCCGTGTTGACCGCCCGGATGCGGGCCGAAGCCCCCACCGTGGAAGCCGGGCGGGCCGCCTGGACGGTCACCCGGCTCGGCCCGGCGGGCGCCTGGTCCGTCGGGCCCGCGGCGGCCTGGCAGACCGCCGTCTGAGCCCGCTCCGCACGAGAGAGGGCCGGCTCGCCCACGCGGGGAGCCGGCCCTCTTCTCCGTGTCTCAGACGTTCTGGCGCGCCCGCAGGAAAGTCTTGAGCTCGAAGCCGGGCTCCGCCACCTCCCGCGGGGTCGGGCCCTGCGCCCCGCCGCTCAGGAGGCGGCGGCTGAGCAGGTGCTCGGCGGGCCGGTTGACCGACTCCACGCCCGCCAGGCGGCCGGCCCGGAAGCAGTACACCGAGAACCGGCTCGTCGACGGGTCGCCGGCCACCACGGCCTGGTCGTGCCCGTCCGTCACCCCGGCGATCTGCAGCCGCAGCGCGTACTGCTCCGACCAGAACCAGGGCAGCGCCGTGTACGGCTCGGCGTCACCGCAGATCGCCGCGGCGGCGCAGCGGGCCTGGTCGGTGGCGTTCTGGACGGAGACCAGGCGCAGCGGCCGGCCCGCGTGCGGGCTCGGGAAGCGGGCGCAGTCGCCGACGGCGTAGACGGCCGGGTCGCTGGTGCGCAGGTGCTCGTCGACGAGGACGCCGTCACCGACGGCGAGGCCCGCGTCGGCCGCCAGTGCGGTGTTGGGCAGCACGCCGACGCCGACGACGACCAGTTCGGCGAGGGCCAGTTCGCCGCTCTGGGTCTCGACGGTGGCGACGTTCCCCCGGCCGTCCCCGTGGAGGGCCTTCACGGAGCGCCCGCAGCGCACGTCCACGCCCCGGTAGCGGTGCTCCTCCTCCAGGTAGTCGCTCATCACGTGACTGACCGCCCCGGCCATCAGCCGCGGGCCCGCCTCGATGACGGTCGCGCCCAGGCCCAGGGCCCTTGCGGTGGAGGCGAGTTCGAGGCCGATGAAGCCGCCGCCGATCAGCGTGACGTGCCGTACGCCGGACAGCCGGGCGAGCACCGCCTCGGCGTCCGCGAGGCGGCGCAGGGTGTGCACCCCGGCCAGCTCGGCGCCCGGGATCGGCAGGTGGCGCGGGCGGGCGCCGGTGGCGAGCACGAGGTGGGTGTACGGCAGGCGGGTGCCGCTCGCCAGCACCACCTCCTGCAGTTCGCGGTCGAGTTCGACGGCCCGGTCACCGAGCACCAGGTCGACGGCGTGGTCCCGGTAGTAGGCCCGGGAGCGCAGGGTCAGGTCGGCGCGCACCCCGGCGTCCAGCAGGTAGCCCTTGGACAGCGGAGGCCGCTGGTACGGCAGTGCGTCCTCCTCGCCGACCAGGGTGACGGGGCCGGCGAACCCGTTCTCGCGCAGCGCCGCGACGGTGTCCGATCCGGCCTGCCCGGCGCCGATGACGACGACGGAGGGGCCGTCCTTCGCGCTCGTGGTGGTCACGTCCTTGCTGCTCATGGTGGCTCCCGTCAGCCGAGGAGGGACGCGATGCGGTCGACCTGGCCGAGGTCCTGGGACCAGCACATGAACACCAGCTCGTCCGCGCCGCTCTGGCGGCACATGTGCAGGACGTACTGCAGCTGCTGCTCGGAGGTGACCATCCACTCGCTGATCTTCTGGCTGGTGATGTACGAGCCCGGGTAGTCCAGGAACGCGTAGTAGGCGGTGAGGCGGCGGCGGGCCTCCTCGACCACCTCGGGCGAGCCGATCGCCACGTTGACCTGGGCGAGCAGCTGCGGCCTGCCCTCGCGCCCGGCGGCCGCCCACTCCGCCTCGACCTTGCGGAAGATGCTGCCCTCGGCGTCGGGCACCATGTTGCTGATGTAGCCGCCGCCCCAGCGGGCGACGCGGCGCAGGGCGGCGTCGCTGTAGCCGCCGAACAGCAGCTTCGGGCCGCCGGCGGAGGCGGTCGGCGGGGCGACCGGGCCGAGGGCGCCCTCCTGCTCGGAGCCCGGCCAGACCTGGAGCAGGCGCTCCACGTTGGCGTCCAGCAGGCGGCCGCGCTGGGTCTTCTTCAGGCCGACGGCGGCGTAGTCGTCCTCGCGGTCGCCGAGGCCGAGGCCGAGCTCGAAGCGGCCGCCGGAGAGCAGGTCCAGGGTCGCGGCCTGCTTGGCCAGCACCACCGGGTCGCGCAGGGCGGCCAGCAGCACCTGGCTGCGCAGCGTCACCCGGGAGGTGACGCCCGCGACGGCGGCGAGCGTGATCAGCGGGTCGGGGCAGGGGTACACCAGCCGGTCGAAGACGGCGACGGCGTCGAAGGGCCCCGCCTCGATCCGGCGCGCCCACTCCAGCGCGGCCTCGGGTGCGGCGATCGGCAGGCTGATCCCAGTTCTCATCGCTTCTCTCCCCTGGTGGGTGTGCGGGCCCGGCGTGGGCCTGGCGTGGGCAGTACTCGTCCGGCCCAGTGTGCGAACGCCCGACCGAGGGCGGGTCGGGCGGCGCTGGAGGCGTCGCGCGCTGTACCGGACCTCGACCGCCCCTTCAGCTCACGGCCTCAAGCTGCGGGCCCGGGACCCGCACCCGTGGTCCCTCCCCCCACCACAAGCAACTCATCGACAGGAGACGGCGGATGGCAGTGAAGCGACACCCCCGCGGTTCCCGGAAGGCCCTGCTGGTCGGCGCGAGCGTGCTCGGGGTGCTCGCCGCCGCGCTGGCCCCCGCGCCCCTGGCCGCCGCGGCCGACGGCGAGGATCTGACGGCCCGTCAGAGGCTCAGCTGGTCGGCCTGCGACTTCGACCCCACCCTCGAATGCACCACCGTCCAGGTGCCGTTGGACTACGCGCACCCGCGCGGCCCCCATCTCGGCATCGCCGTCAGCCGCCTCAAGTCCGCCGGCGGGCACCGGCGCGGCGTGCTGCTCTCCTTCAACGGCGGCCCCGGCGGCGACGGCGGTCTCGGCCGACGCACTCCGCAGCGCCTGGCAGCCGGCCCGCTGCACGGCGCGTACGACCTCGTCGGCTTCGACCCCCGCGGCACCGGGGCCTCCTCCCCGCTGCTGTGCAAGGTGACCCAGCCGACCGTCGCCTTCGACTCCCGCCCCACCGACGCCTCCCTGCCCGGCCTGTACGCCGACGCCCGCGCCACCGACCAGGCGTGCGCCCAGGCCGGCGGCGAGCTGCGCCGCACCGTCAACTCGGCCACCGTCGCCCGCGACATGGACGCGATCCGCGCAGCCCTCGGCGAGCGCAAGCTCAACGTGCTCGCGTACGGCGACTCCACCTACACCACCGCCGTCTACGGCACCCTCTTCCCCCACCGCCTCGACCGCAGCGTCCTGGACTCCTCCCGCAACCCCGACGTGGACTGGCACGGCCAGTACAAGAGCCAGGCGTACGCGCTGCGCGCCAACGTCGACCAGTGGGCGGCCTGGACGGCCGACCGCGACGGGCACTTCTCCCTCGGTGACTCCTCCGAGGGCGTGCTCGCCTCCGTCGAGCAGGTGGTGACCGCCCTGAACACGGCGCCCGTCGGCTACCTCAACCGCACCGCCTTCGACGACGCCGTCGGCCGGCTGGCCACCGACCGCACCAAGTGGGCCCAACTCGGCGACCTCGTCGGCGCGTTGCGCGACCGCCCGCAGGCCCCGGAGACCGTCCGGCTGGCCAACGCCGTCCTCTCCCCCTGGTCCTCCCCGCAGGGCGACACCCGCCCCGGCACCGTGGAGGCCACCACCTGCGAGAACGACTGGCCCACCGATCTGGCCTCCTACGCCGCCGACGTCCGCGAGTTCCGGGTGAAGTACCCGTACGGCCTCGGCGCCCTGCGCGCCCAGCCCTGGGTCTGCGCCTTCCGCAGCTTCACCCCCTCCGAGCGGCCCCCGTACATCCGCAACGCCGGCTACCCGAAGGGCCTGGTCGTCCACGCCGAGGGCAACCCGGTGCTGCAGTACGCGGGCGGCCAGGCCATGGCCCGCCGCCTCGGAGACCGGCTGCTCACCGTCGCCGACGACGGCGGCAGCGACGTCTACCTGGTGCGCGGCAACACCTGCGTCGACCAGAAGGTCACCCGCTACCTCCTCACCGGCGCCCTGCCCGCCGCCTCCGACTCCACCTGCGCGGGCGCCCCCCGCCCGGCGATCCCGGCCGACGACGAGTCGTAGCCCCCGCACAACCGAAGGGCCCGCCACCGGAGTTCGGTGGCGGGCCCTTCAGTCGTGAGGTTCGGGTGTCAGGTTCGGGTGTCAGGTTCGGGTGTCAGGTTCAGCCGTCGGATCAGACCAGCTGCGAGGCGGCGACGGCCTCCTCGACCGCGGCCTCCTCCGACACCACCCGCGGGGCCCGGCGCACGCCCGGGACGGCGAAGGCGACCAGGACGGCCGTCAGCAGGAACCCGGCGCAGACGTGGAAGGCCAGGCTGTAGCCCGCCACCATCGCGTCCGGGAACTGCACACCCTGCATCGCCTGGGCCTTGGTCCGCGCCGTGGCGATGGCGACCAACACCACCAGGCCCAGCGCGCCGCCCAACTGCCGCGTGGTGTTGAGGAGTCCGGAGCCCAGACCGGCGTGCTCGGCGGGCAGACCGGCGGTGGCCGCGCCCGTCGAGGCCGTCAGCACCAGGCCCTCGCCGATGCCGATCAGCAGCAGCGGGCCGAACAGCCCCGCGAAGTACCCGGTGTGGGTGCCCGCCTGGGCCAGCCAGAGCATCCCGGTCGCCCCGGACACCAGCCCCGCCACCAGCACCGGGCGGGCGCCCAGCCGGGTGACCGGTCCGGCGATGCCCCGGGCGGCGCCGAAGATGCCCAGCGCCAACGGCAGGTAGGCCGCGCCGGTCTGCAGCGGGGTGTACTGCAGCACCACCTGGAACAGCATCGAGATGAAGAAGAACATCGTGCCCAGCGCGCCCCAGGCGAGCACCGCCACCAGGTTGGCCGCCGAGACGGACCGGTTGCGGAACACGGCCAGCGGCACCAGCGGGCGGCTCGCCAGCTTCGCCTGGTCCAGCAGGAACAGCGCCAGCAGCAGCACCGCGGCGCCCAGCGCCACGACCACCCGGGTGCCCGCCCAGCCGTACGCCTCGCTCTCGTTGATGCCGTACACCAGCGCCGCCGTACCGACCGTCAGCGTCGCCGCGCCGAGCAGGTCCAGCCGGCCCGCGCCCTCCTTGCGCTGCTCCGGCACGTACCGGTACGCCAGAACCAGCAGCAGCGGGCCGAGCACCGCGCTCGCGAACAGGGTGCCGCGCCAGGAGATCCACTGCGTGATCATGCCGCCGAGCAGCACACCGGTCGCCGCGCCGCCGCCGGCCACCGCGCTCCACAGGCCGTACGCCTTCGCCCGCGCCAGCCCGTCCGTGAACGTGGTGCCGAGCACCGTCAGCGTCACCGGCACCAGGATCGCCGCGCCGACCCCCTGGAGCCCGCGCGCCGCGACCATCGCGTTCGCCGACTGGGCGAAGCCGCCCGCCAGGCCGGCCGCGGTGATCAGGGCCGCGCCGGAGAGGAACACCCGCCGCTGCCCGTACAGGTCGGCGAGCCGGCCGCCGAGCAGCAGCAGGCCGCACAGCGCGATGGCGTAGGCGTTGAACAGCCAGTGCAGACCGGTGGGGTCGAAGCGCAGGCCCTCGGCGATCTGCGGTACCGCGATGTTCACCGAGGCGACGTCCAGCACGAACACGAACTGTCCGAGGCAGCACACTGCCAGGATCACCCCGGGGTGCACAGCTCGTCTGTTGGGCACACTCATCGTCAACCACCCTCATCCGTGGCTCCGGCACGCAATCTGGTCGTGCCTCCGTTGCGGCGGGACGCTCCGGCTGGACGCCGGAATACCGCTAGCGCACCGGTGGAGCGCGGTCCGGACCAGGGGCCCTCCAGTGGTATGCGACCGGGCCGGAGGACCGTCCGAACCACATCCGGACCCCGAACAGGAGTGCCATGCCCACCCCGAGATCCACCTCATGAAGCTCCGGCTGCTCGCGGCCTCCGCCGCCCTCGGACTCCTCGCCACCGGCTTCGCCCAGGCCCCGGCGGTCGCCTCGGACTCCCGCGGACCGCGCTGGAGCGCCTGCGACTTCGACGCCCGCCTGGAGTGCGCGACCCTCCCGGTGCCGCTCGACCACAACGACCCCCGCGGCAAGCGGATCGACCTCGCGCTCAGCCGCCTCAAGGCCGCCGGCCACTCCCGGGGCATCCTCCTCGCCGTCGACGGCGGCCCCGGCGGCAACCAGGGCATGGGCCGCACCGCGCCGCTGCACTACGCCGACACCCCGCTGCACGGCAGCTACGACCTGATCGGCGTGGACCTGCGCGGCAACGGCGCCTCCGCCCCCGTCCAGTGCGAACGCACCACCCCCACCGCCGCGTTCGACTCCCGCCCCGCCGACTCCGCCTTCCCCGCCATCCTCGCCGACGCCAAGGCGAGCGAGCTGGCCTGCGAACGCGCGGGCGGCGACCAGCGCCGCTACATCGGCACCGTCGCCGCCGCCCACGACCTCGACCAGGTCCGGGCCGCCCTCGGCGAGCGGAAGCTCAACTACATCGGCTACGCGTACGGGAGTTACCTCGGCGCGGTCTACCAGACGCTGTACCCGCAGCGCCTCGACCGCATGGTGCTCGACTCGGTGCGCCACCCGGACTGGACGTGGCGGCAGCAGTTCATGTCCCAGGCGGTCGCGATCCGCGAGAACGTCGACGCCTGGGCCGACTGGGCCGGAGACCGCAACGGGGCTCTGGGGCTGGGCAGTTCGCAGGACGAGGTGCTCTCCACCGTCGAGGACACGGCTACGGCCCTGGCCACCGCGCCGGTGCACGGAACGACACGGACCGCCTTCGACGCGACGGTCGGGGCGATGGCCGACGACCGCACCAAGTGGGCCGATCTCGCCCACTACATCCGCTCGTTGACCCCCGCCTCCCCCGCCTCCCCCTCCCTCGCCCCGACCGCCTCCCCCGTTCTCCGCTCCGGCATCCTCGAGGCCACCACCTGCGAGACCCCCTGGCCCACCGACCCCGAGGTCTACCGCCGGGACATGGCCCGCTACGAAGCCGACTTCCCGTACGGCCTCGGCGTCACCCGCGCCCAGCCCTGGGCCTGCGCCTTCCGCTCCGACCCGCCCGAGGCCCCGCCGCAGATCCGCTCCGGCGGCCACCGCCCCGGCCTCATCGTCCAGGCCGAGAACGACCCGCAGACCCCCCTCGCGGGCGGCCTCGCGATGGCCCGCCGCCTGGGCGACCGCGTGATCACCATCCCCGACGACGGCAGCAACGCCATCTACGCCAAGCGCGGCTACCGCTGCGTCGACGACCAGGTGAACCGCTACCTGCTCACCGGCGACCTGCCCCACGCCACCCGCACCACCTGCGCCGGCGCACCGCGCCCCGACGTCCAGGCCGACTGAACCTCCTGATCAGAAAGGTCACTCACATGTCCGTTTTCGAAGGCCGCATCGTCGTCGTCACCGGCGCCGGCACCGGCATCGGCCGCGCCGCCGCCCTGGAGTTCGCCAAGCTCGGCGCCAAGGCCGTCATCGCCACCGGCCGCCGCAAGGACCGCCTCGCCGAGACCGCCGCCGAACACCCGGCGATCGTCCCCGTCGTCGCCGACGTGACCACCGACGAGGGCACCGAGGCCGTCGCTTCCGCCCTCGAGCCGTACGGCGACAAGCTCGACGTGCTCGTCCACAACGCCGGCATCTACCGCCAGACCCCCGCCTGGGACCCGAACCTCGCCTACGCCCGCGAGATGCTCGAGACCAACGTCCTCGGCCCGGTCCGGCTCACCGCCAAGCTGCTCCCGCTCCTGAAGAACGCCCGCGGCAACATCGTCTTCGTCTCCAGCGTGGCGGGCCACAAGCCCGAGCCCTACGCCTCCATGTACGCCGTCTCCAAGGCGGGCGCCCACAGCCTGACCCTCACCTGGGCCAAGGAGCTCGCCTCCGACGGCATCCGCGTCAACGCCGTCGCCCCCTCGGCCGTGCGCACCGAGGTCTACGAGGCCAACGGCCTCTCCGGCGAGATCATCGACGGCCTCTTCCAGGGCTTCGCCAAGGCCAACCCCCTGGGCCGCACCGGCACCGTGGAGGACGTCGCCCCCTGGATCACCCACCTGGCGGCCCCCAACGCCTCCTGGGTCACCGGCCAGATCATCGTCATCGACGGCGGCGCCGACCTCACCTCCGCCGCCGACAGCCCCTGGTCCCCCTACCAGGGCGACAGCGACGGCGCCGCCTGGTCCAACTGACGCCCGGCGCATCGACACGACGGCCGCCCGCTGTGTGGGAGGCGGGCGGCCGTCGGCGTTCAGTTCAGGACGATCGTGTACGAGGGTACGAAGTGCGCGCAGGTCGTGGCCTTCTGGAAGTTGTCCACCAGCCACGGGTACTTCTTGACCCGCTCGATCACGACCTGCCCCGTCGCCGGCCCGAAGTACCCGTCAGCCTTGAGCGGGGCAGCGGCCCAACTGGTGCTCGCCAGCTGCTGGATCCGCTTGACCCCGTACTCGGTCTGGGGGCCGAAGCGACCGTCCTCCAGGATGTGCAGGCCCGTCAGCTGGTTCACGAAGTACTGGACGCACTGAACCTGCAGACCGGGGTTCGGGTAGCCGTAACCCACGGTGGGATTACCCGGATCGGCCTGCGCGCTCGGCACCCCGAGCCCCAGAAGAACGGCAGCCCCGGCGAGGGCCGTTGCGCCCCGCCGAAGAATGCGGGCATTCCGCATGGAAACCTCATCACATGATCGTGCAGTCAGAGAGCGGTGATCATATCCACCCCGCTCAGCGCTCCCGCACCATCACCACCAGCCGGGGCGAGTCCGCCGTGGCCGCCTGACTGTTGAACGCCCGATACCCCCAACCTTCGTACACGGCCAGCACCTTGCCGCCTCCGGCCAGCGGATTCACCATCAGCGTCACCCGGCTCTCCCCCCTCCCGGCCAGCAACCCGTCGTGAATCCGCCGCGCCACCCCCGTCCCCCGCCAGCCGGCCCGGACCCCGATCTCCCGCAGCGCCAACACCGGCTCATCCGCGAACCCCTCGGGCAACGGCTCCGCCATCCGCCCCCAGTACCGGTCCCCGGCCCCCACCCGGTTCCCGCACGCGTACCCCACCACCACCCCGTCCTCGTACCCCAGCACCAACCCGAACCCGGCCTCCCCCGCCGACCGGTCGAGCCGCTCCGCGAACGCCTCCACGCTGTAGTTCGCCAGATGCGACAGCGGCGCCCGGACATCCGCGTACACCTCCAGCAGGTCGTCCCGCACCCGCCCCGCCACCTCGCCGTAGTACCGAATCTCCACGCTCACGCGACAGCCCTTTCGTCTCTCACAGTTCAAGGCCATCTAACAGATCGGCACCGTGGGCGCCGCCCCGGGAGGGGAGGGCGGGCCTACGAGAGCGCCGCGAAGCCGGTGCAGAGCAGGCGGAGGCTGCGTGCGAACTTCTCGTCCTGGCCGATGCGCGGGATCAGGTCGCCCATGACCAGGGGGAACCGCTCGCACAGGTCGGCATAGAGCTCGGCGGTGACGGCCGGCGGGGCGGCGGGCCGGTTCTGCTCCTGGAGGACGAAGCCGGTGACGTGGCTGAGCAGGGTGTCGGCGGCGATGCCGCAGTGCTCGGCGGGCAGGCCGGCGTCGAGGAGGGTGCGCAGCAGGCGTTCCATCAGGGAGAGGGCGCCGGTGCTGAGCGTCCCGGGGCTCTCGGCGAGGAGTTGGGCGCCGCCGGGGTGCTGCTTGATGCTCAGGCGAAGGGCGGTGGCCTGGGCCGTGAGGCGGTCCTGCCAGGTGGCGGTGGCCGGGAGCGCGGCCAGGGCTTCGGTGCCGAGGTCGTGGGCCCGGTGGCAGACCCGGTCGGCCATCAGGGCGAGCAGCTCGTCCTTGCCGCCGCGCACGTGGTAGTAGAGGCTGCCCGCGTGGGCGTCCAGCCGTTCGGCGACCTGGCGCATGGACAGGTTCTGGTAGCCGACCTCGGCGAAGACGGCCATGCCCGCGTCGACGATGCGGTCCTTGGTGAGCTTCATGCCCTCCACCGTACCCCCGTTTTCCAACACCGTTCGAAAACTGTGCTAGCTTGGCGTCATCAGATTTCGAACGGTGTTGGAAACCGCACCGCGCACCAGGGGGAGAAGCAGTCATGGAGGCGATCGTCTTCAACGTGACCACGGCCGCGCTGATGGTCATGATGGTCAACTGCGGGCTGAGCGTGGTCGGTCGCGACACCCTGCGCGGGCGGCCCCTCCCCTGGGCGGCGATCGCCCTGACCGCGCTCGCCGTCGGCGGCGTCCTGCTCCAGCTGGTCTGGTCCGGCGCGATGGACGCGCTCGACGGAGACCCGTCGAAGTCCGGCTGGTGGCGCGAGTTCACCTCGGTGTTCATGCAGAACGGCGGCCTCTTCGGCGGCCTGTGGAACCTCGCCTCCCTCGCCGCCGTCGCCGCGCTCGCCACCTGGTACTGGGGCAGCCCGCTGACCCTCGGCCTCTTCCTGGCCGGCATCGTGCTGCCCGGCCGGATCGACGACCTGCTCGGCCTCGGCGACGGCCCCAGCACCGACCCCCGCAACTTCGCCGGCAGCTCCGGCGCCACCTACTTCCTCGGCGCCACCCTCGCCCTCGCCTTCCTCACCCGCACCCGCCTGCCCAAGGAGATCGCCCTGGCGGCCGGCGTCCCGGTCCTCGGCCTGGCCATGTGGCTCGCCCAGGAGAACGGCCACGGCCTGGTCTCGGTGTACGGGTTCGCCCTCGGCGCCGCAGCCTGGCTGGCCCGCCGCCCGCGCCGCGGAGCGGCCACGCAGTCGGCCTGACCCGCGCCGCCACGGCGGCCGCCCCGGCTCGCGGCGCTCCGCCTCGACCGGGGCTGACGGGCGACCGGCCACTCGGGGCTCTCCGCCGTGGGGCGGGTTGGGCGGCAGGCCGTTGACACTGGTCAGCCGAAGGACGTCCCCGGCGCGCACGCGCAGGGTCGGTCCGGGGATCGTCCCGTTGTACGTGCGGCTGGTGACCCGCCCGTAGCCCGGGACGGAGACCTCCGTGTAGCGGACGTCGAGCGTCTGCTCGACGATCCTCGGCCCCGGCCCGAGCCCCGCACCTGGCAGGACCGCGAGCCCGGCGGCCGCCTTCAGGACCTGACGGCGGCTGACCCTGCTGCTGAATGCTCCCATAACGGGGCGATCCAACCCCCGCCCGCGCGGATCAGCGGAAGGCGCCGACGTACCGCTGCGCCCAGTCGCCGAAGGTGCGCGGCGCCCGGCCGAGGAGGTGCTCGATGTCGGGGCTGACGCGCTGTTCGGCCGGGGTGGGGGCGCCGAGGATGGCGAGGGTGGTGTCGACGACGGACTCGGGCATGACGTGGAGCATCTGGGTGCGGGCTTCGGCGTGGGTCTGTTCGACGAACTCGACGGGCTCGCCCAGTGCGGTGGCCAGGGTGGCGGCCTGCTCGCGCGGGGTGATGAGGGCGGGGCCGGTCAGCTCGTAGGTCCGGCCGGTGTGGGCGTCGTCGAGCAGGGTGAGGGCGGCGACTTCGGCGATGTCGTCGGGGTCGATGGTGGGCAGGCTCGTGTCGGCGAAGGGGGCGGTGACGGTGCGGTGGGTGCGGACGGATTCGGCCCAGGCGTAGGTGTTGGAGTGGAAGCCGCCGGGGCGCAGGATCGCCCAGGAGAGGCCGGAGGTGCGGACGGCTTCCTCGATGGCGCCCGCCACGACTCCGTAGAAGGGCGAGTCGGGCCGGGTGCCGACGCCCTGGGTGGAGAGCAGGACGACGCGCTCGACGCCGGAAGCCTTGGCGACGGAGAGGATGGCGTGGGGGTCGAGCAGGGGGGCGCTGGGGCCGCCGTTCTGGAGGAAGAGTGCGGACGCGCCCTCGAGGACGGGCCGCAGGCTCTCGGGGTCCAGGAGGTCGGACCGGACGTGCGCGACGTCGGCCGGTACGTCGGCGGCGGTGATCCCGCGCGAGGTGGCGGTCACGGCGGCGCCGCCGGCGGCGAGGGCGCGGACGAGCGAGCGGCCGACGTTGCCGGTGGCCCCGGTTACTGCGTACATGGACAACTCCCGTGTCGTAGAAGCCTGTTTGGTGCGACACGGGGACGCTAACACCGTGGATATAGTAGGTACCTAGAGGAAAGTGACTACCCGAGGAGAGGGTGTTGGAGACGCCGGAGTTCGCCTGCCCGACCACCGCCGTCGTGGACATCGTCTTCAGCCGGTGGACCACGCCCATCCTGTGGACCCTCCACAGCCACGGCCGCCTGCGCTTCGTCGAGTTGGAGCGCCTCATCGGCACGATCACCCCGAAGGTGCTCACCCAGCGCCTGCGCCAGCTGGAGCGCGACGGGATGGTGGTCCGGACGTACCACCCGGAGGTCCCGCCCCGGGTCGAGTACGAGATCAGCGAACTCGGCCGCAGCCTGGCGCCGCTGTTCGCACACCTCTCCGGCTGGGCCGCCGACAACCTGGACAAGGTCGAGCAGGCCCGCGAGCTCTACGACAGCGGCCGGTAGGCGAAAAAGGGCCCCAACTGGTGGACTGAGACCACGAGTTGGGGCACCAGGCAGAGAAGGACTCAGGCCTTCCGGCGGGCCGGAACGGCGAGGGCCCCGAGGAGCCCCAGCGCCAGGAACCCGGCCGCCGTCGCGAAGGCGAGCCCGTACCCGGAGGCGAGCGCCTCCCGCACCGGCTGCCCGGCGGCCGTACGGTCGGCGATGCGGCTGCCCGAGATGGTGACCAGCAGCGCCAGCCCGATCGCCCCGCCCAGCTGCCGGGTGGTGTTGATGAGCCCGGAGGCCAACCCCGACTGGCTGTACGGCAGATCGGCGGTGGCGGCGATGGTGAGGGCGGTCATCACCATGCCCTGTCCGACGCCGAGCAGCAGCCCGGGCCCGAGCAGCGCGGAGAGGAAGCCCGCGTCCGGCCCGGCGGTGGAGAGCCAGAGCAGACCGCTCGCCGAGATCAGGTGCCCGGCGATGAGCACCGGTCGCGGCCCGATCCTCTGCACCAGCGGCGCGATCCCCCGCGCCCCCGCGAACAGGCCCGCCGTCATGGGCAGATAGGCGAGCCCGGTCTCCAACGGGCTGTAGTCGAGCACCTGTTGCAGCAGCAGCGTGAAGAAGTAGAAGGAGCTGAACAGCGCCCCGCTGCACGCCAGCGCGGTGACGTTCGCGGCGGTCACCTGCCGCACCCGGAAGATCGACAGCGGCACCAGCGGCTGCGAGGCGATCTTCGCCTGGTCCAGCACGAAGAAGGCGAGCAGCGCGGCGCCGAACCCCACCAGCCCGAGCGTGCGCACCGAGCCCCAGCCCTCCCGCGAGGCCCCGGCGACGCCGTACACCAGCACCATCAGGCCCAGCGTGACCGACAGCGCGCCCACCACGTCGACCCGGCCGCGCAGTTCGCTGCGCGAGCGCGAAGCCTCGGGCACCACGACGGCGGTGAGGGCGAGCAGGGCGAGCCCGACGGGGACGTTGGCGAGCAGGGTCCAGCGCCAGGAGAACCACTCGGCGATGACGCCGCCCGCCAGCACGCCGACCGCCCCGCCGGCCCCGGCGACGGCGCTCCAGAGGCCGAACGCCCGTGCCCGCGCGCCGGGTTCGGTGAAGACGGTGCCGATGACGGTCAGCGTGGAGGGCGCCATGATGGCGGAGCCGAGGCCCTGGAAGCCGCGGGCCGTGACCAGGATCGCCGGGTTGCTCGCCAGGCCCCCGACCAGGGCGGCCAGCGTGAACAGGCCGATGCCGAGCAGCAGCAGGCGCCGGCGCCCGTACAGGTCGGCGAGGCGGCCGCCGAGGAGCAGCGCCCCGGCGAAGACGACGGTGTAGGAGTTCACCACCCAGTGCAGGCTGCCCGCGCCGAGGTGGAGGCTGTGGTCGATGAGCGGCAGCGCGACGTTCACCACCGAGCTGTCGAGCACCACCAGGAACTGCCCCGCGCAGCAGACGAAGAGGATCAGCCCCAGCCGCTGCGTGATCGCCTGCGGGGGCGCGATCGGGCGGCCGGTCGTGTGTGTGGTCATGCGCGAACCGTCCGGCACGAGCGTGGACACCGGCTCAAGGGCCGGTCGAGGAGGGTCGGACGTCCGCCGCAACTCCAGCCGCCTTCCAGCCCCGCTTGCCAGAGTGCATCCGACTCACGACCAAGCGTTCGAGGAGACGGCATGCCTGAGATCAGCTATCGGAGTGCGGACGGCCGGATCGAGGTCGTCGATGTGCCGGAGGGCCTGAGCGTCATGCGAGGGGCCGTCTCCCGGGGCATCAAGGGCATCGTCGCCGAGTGCGGCGGCGCCGGGATGTGCGGCACCTGCCACGTGTACGTCCCCGAGGACGGCTCGATCGAGCTGCCACCGGTCCACGAGCTGGAGGACGAGGTGCTCGACTGCACCGCCGTCCCCCGCCGGGACAACAGCCGCCTCAGCTGCCAGCTGGAGGTCACCCGCGCCCTGTGCGGCCTGGAGGTCCAGCTGCCCGACCGCCAGGTCTGAGACCGCACGAGGAAGCCCCCGGTGCCGCGGCACCGGGGGCTTCGCCTCGTCTACAGGGGGGCGGCGAGCACCGCCAGCGTCCGCGCCTGCTCGTTGCGCACGATCATCAGCGCCTCGTCCACGCCCATGCCGGGCTTGGCGAGCTGCACCTCGGGCCGGCTGGCCAGCGCCACGTGGACGGACGTACGGGCGGAGCGGTCGGTCTCGGTGCAGCTGCCGCCGAGCACGGCGCCGACGCCGCCCTCCCGGCAGCGGAGCACGGCGAGCACGCTGTCCTCGACGGTGCCGACGTCGGGCATCTTCACCTGGAGGAGGTCGCAGGCCCCGGCGGTGACGAAGGCGTCGATGTCCTCCAGGGTGTTGCACCACTCGTCGGCCACGATCCGTACGCCGCAGCCGCGTTCGCGCAGCAGCTCCCGCAGCCGGCGCATCCCCTCGATCTGGGCCTCCCGGCCGGCGAGGTCGATCGGCGCCTCGATCCGGACGGCCAGCCCGCCCGCGGCCCGTTCGACGCGCTCCAGGTACTCGGCGACGCGCGGGAGGTCCCCGTCGAAGGCCGCGCCGGGCTGGCCGTAGCAGTCGAAGTGCAGGACGGGCCGGTAGCCGGGGCCGCCGAGCAGGGTGATCCGCTCGGCGAGCCAGCCGACGTAGGCGAGCAGCTTCTCGCCCTCGGCGCCGAACTTGGCCCGGTTGTTGATCAGGCCGTGCGGCAGGGCGTCCACCCGCTTGATGATCATCTTGTCGGCGTTGCCGTAGCGCTCGTCCCCGGTCTGCGCGTACACCGGCACCGGTTCGACGACGACGGGCAGGCCGTACTCGGCGCACAGCACCTCGCACATCGTGCGGTTGCCGGCCTGCGCGGCGGCGTCGAGCAGCGCCTGGCTGAGGCCGTAGCGCAGCGAGGCACCGGCCTCCGGCAGGGCCGCGAGTGCGGCGGCGAGCGCCGGACGGAAGGCGTCGGCCTCCAACCCGACCAGCACGCCCCGCAGTTCACCGAGCGCCTCCTCCCCCGGCCCGACGAGCGGGTCGCGCCCGTCGAGGCCCGCGTACTGGACGGCCATGGCGTCGCCCCAGGCGATCCGCCCGTCCTCCAGGCGCAGGCCGATGCCCAGGGCGCGGGCGGGGGTGCGGACGGAGCTGAATCCGGAGGTGACGGGCCGTCCGCGGTACCACTGGCCGTCCGCGACGGCACCGCCGCGGATCGCCGCCAGATCGTCGTGGAAGAAACCGCCCAGTCCGGGTACGAGTACGACATCACTGACCTTCATGGCGCACACAGGACACCGGAACGCTCGAAACCGGAGCGACTGACACTAGAAGCCCCCGTTCGAGCCGTCCGCGAGCACCCTGCCCTAGCGTGGAGGGCGCCCAGCCATCGGCCCGACCAGGAGATGCCACCCGATGTCCACCGTGCTCGACCGGCGCGCACTCAACCGCGCCACCCTCCACCGGCAGGGGCTGCTGGAGCCGTGGAAGTGCCCGCCGCTGGAGGCGCTGCGGCACCTGATCGGGCTGCAGTCCCAGGTGCCGGACCCGCCGTACTTCTCGCTGTGGACGCGGCTCGCCGCGTTCGCCCACGACGAGCTGACGCAGCTGATCCAGGACCGGCTGGTGGTGCGCACCGGCATGATGCGGGCCACGCTGCACCTCGTCACCGCCGAGGACTTCCTGACGCTGCGCCCGCTCTTCCAGCCGGTGCGCGAGCGCGCCCAGCGCAGCCACTTCGGCAAGAAGACGGCCCATCTCGACCAGGCCGAACTGCTCGCCGAGGGCCGCAGGCTGCTCGCCGCGCAGCCGATGAACAACAAGAAGCTGAAGGCCGCGCTGCACGAGCGCTGGCCCGACACCGACGCGGCGGCGCTGATGTACACCGTGCACTACCTGCTGCCGCTGGTGCAGGTGCCGCCGGGCGGGCTGTGGCGCTCGTACGGCTCGGTGCCGTGCACCACGGACGAGGCGTGGCTGGGCCGCGGCGTCGCCACCGAGAGCGACCCGGGCCCGATGATCCTGCGCTACCTGGCCGCGTACGGGCCCGCCTCGGTCAAGGACGTCCAGGCGTGGTCGGGCCTGACCAGGCTGGCCGAGGTGGTGGACCGGCTGCGGCCGCGGCTGCGGCGGTTCACCGACGAGCAGGGCGTGGAGCTGTTCGACGTGCCGGACGGCCCGCTGCCGGACGCGGGCACGGAGACGCCGGTGCGCTTCCTGCCCGAGTTCGACAACCTGATGGTCGCCTTCGCCGACCGCCGCCGGGTGATCAGCGACGAGTACCGGCAGATCACCCACACCAAGAACGGGCTGGTCGCGGCGACCGTCATGGTCGACGGCACGGTGCGCGGCCGGTGGCGGATCGACCGGGTGAAGGACACGGCCACGCTGACCGTCGAGCCCTTCGAGACCCTCACGGCCGGCGCCCTGGAGGCGGTGGAGGCGGAGGGTCTGCGACTGCTCGGCTTCGCTGCCGAGGAGTCGCAGACCCTCAAGGTGGTGTTCGGCTGAGGCGCGTTCGGCTGAGATGCGTTCGGCCGAGGCGTGTTCGGCCGAGGCGCGCGCTCAGCTGAGCGAGACCGCCGGACGGGCGGCTCCCGCCGCCACCGGGTGCCGCCCACCCGGTGGCCGCCCGTCCAGCGGCCATTCGGCGAAGGCGCCGCGGGCCACGTCCAGGATGTCCGCCTCGATCAGCTGCTCCAGCGGCGTGCCGCCGCTGCCCGAGCGCCGCGCCACCAGGTCCCGGTGGACGGCCGCGACCTCGGCCGGCAGCGGCAGCGCGCCGTGGTCGGCGAAGCGGACGGCCCCGGAGAGGTCGCGCACCGAGAGCACCTGGCCGGCGTTCCACCGGCTCGGCGAGAACGGCACGTCGATGATCCCGGCCTCGATCGCCCGGACCACCGCCGCCTCGAAGCTGCCGTGGCCCAGCCGCAGCGCCGCGTCCAGCAGGGCCCTCGACTCGGCCAGCACCAGGGCGAGTTCGAACTCCACCTCGGCCGGCTCGTCCAGCCGGTCCGTGTCGTCGACGGCCCCGACGACCAGCCGGACGCTGTCGGCGTTGTCCTGCTCGGAGGGGATGCGGATCGCCTCCATGTGAGACTTCACCATCACCCGCTCCGCGCCGCTGAGCCTGGCCGTGCGGGCCGAACCGACCAGCAGCTGGCGTGCTTTGTCGGCGTCCAGCGGGAACGCGCCCATGTACTGGTGGAAGACGGTGTGCACCTGCACGTCGCCGAAGCCGAACCGGTCCAGGTACTCCCGGCCGAGCAGGCGCAACGCCCGTACGGCCGCGATGTCCTGGGCCCGGTTGCCCTGTTCGGCGTAGCCGAGGGAGACCGACACCACGCCCTGGGCGGCCGCGAGCAGCGCCTCCAGCACGTTGACGACGGCCGCCAGGCTCGGCGGGATCAGGGTGGCGGTGAGGACGCCGAAGAACTCCCGGTCGATCACCACGCCGTGGCGCTCGTGGTAGATCCCGGCCAACCGGTCGACGTAGCGCCACAGTTCGATGGCCTCGGCCGGCGGGTAGTCCCGGAAGTAGGGCAGGTTGTACGTGATCGGGCCGCCCTCGAAGCCCGCCACCCCGGCCGCGAAGGACACTTCGGCGAGCAGCCGGGAGTCCCGGGTGGAGTGGCGCACCTGGAGGGGGACGTCCCGGAACTCCTCGGTCATCCGGCGCATCGCGGCGACGCCCCGGTTGACGGCCGGGTAGCCGTTCAGGGCGATCGGCCGCCCGGCCCTCAACTGCTCGCCCTTCTCCAGCAGTTCGATCTCCTGGTGCGCGCCGTTGCGGGTCAGGGAGTCGATCTGGAAGGAGAGGACGTCCGCCCCGGCGGCCCGCATCGCGCGGAACAGCCGGCGCTGGCCCTCGTCGCCGGAGACGCCGGTGCGCGGCTGGACGAGGATGCGCCCGTCCTGCCGGGCCTCGCGCTGGCGGTCGGCCAGCCAGGTGCGGCGGTGCAGCACCTCGGCGTTGTCGGCGAGGCTGCGCGCGCCGGCGCCGGTGCGCCAGAGCATCAGCACCTCGTCGCGGATCTCGTCGAAGGGCCGCCCCGACTCGGGCAGGCGGAACCCTTCGGGCCGGCCGGACCGCCCGCCCCGGCCCGCGGAACGGGCGGCCGGCCCGGCGAGCCGCCGCGACCCGCCGGAGCGGGACGGGCGGCCGCGCAGGTCCCCGGCGAGCAGGGTGAGGGTGGTGCTCTGGTCGGTGAAGCCGAGGAAGACCCGGTCGAAGCCGAGGCCCCGCAGCTCCTCCGCCTCCTCCTCGGTGTTGGACAGCGACGGGTTCCCGCCGAGGTACCACAGCGCGCCCGCGCCGCCCAGTTCGGCCCGGACGGCGGCCAGGTCGTCGAGGTAGTAGCGGGCGTGCCCGTCCATGTTCGACACCAGGACGGCGTCGGCGTCCTGGGCCGCCCGGCAGATGTCCGGTACGGGGCACTGGTTGCCGAGGTAGCGCACCCGGTACCCGGCGCGCACGAGCACCCGGTTGAGGATGATCAGGCCGACCGAGTGGGCGTCCCCGCCCACACCGGCCAGGACAACGGTCCGTTCGTCGGCGACAAGGGCGTCAGTGGCAAGGGTGTCGGTGACATGGTCGTCGGTGACGAGGTCGTCGGTGACGGTGACAAGGTCGTCGGTCGTGTCGAACCTGTCGGTCGTAGGGGGCAACGGCTTCTCCTTCCGGTTCCGGCGGAGCCCTGCGGGCCCGCTAGTAGATGCCTTCCGGAGCCGAGGCCCGGGTGCGGATCAGCGGCCGCACGTTGGCGACGCCGTCCACCGGCCAGCCCTCGATCGGGCGGCGCAGCGCCTCGTCGCGCTCCAGCATGTTGGGCAGGAAGTGGTCGGGGTGGAGCACGGTGACGCACACCTGCCCGTAGACGCCGTCCTCGACCGGGCTGCGCCAGTCGTCCGGGTCGACGATGCGCATGGTGGTGAAGGGGTAGGCGGTGCGGTAGGGCAGGATCTCGCCGTCCTCCTCGACGCCGAGGCCCATCCCGGCGTCGGCCATGGTGTTGCCGTAGCGGCGCAGGATGATGAAGTCCTCGCCGACCACGTCGCGGTACTCCTGGAACATGCGCGGGGTGATCTGGGTGCCGGACATCCGCACGCCCCGCACGTCCTTGAGCGCCGTGGGGTGCTGGCGGCAGAGCGCCTGCATCAGGGCGGGCGAGGTGGCCAGGTAGTCGACCTCGCGGGTCGACAGGACCTCGACGATCTGCTCCAGGATGTGGTCGGTGTACTCGCGCGCGTCGGCCGGGCGGCCCTGGCGCAGCATCCGCTTGACCCAGCGCGGGTCCATGTCGATGCCGTAGACGAACGCCTTGCCGGCGCGGGCGGCGGTGATCGGCGGGGTGCCGGCGAAGTGCGGGCCGGTGGGCATGGCGTTGAGCCAGACCTTGCCGTCCTCGAACCCGGCGGCATGGTCGGCGTACTCGCGCCAGACCTCGCGCTCGGCCATCAGGGCCTCGGTGTAGTAGAGGCGCTTGGGGGTGCCGGTGGTGCCGCCGGAGTCCCAGATCTGGCCGGTGAGCGGGCGCGGGTTGGCCAGCGGCACGAGGTCGCGCGGGTCGCAGCTGGTCATCTCGTCCATGGGGAACGGGCCGAAGCGCTCCAGTTCCGCGTAGGTGGTGATGCTCAGCGGGTCGAAGGGCAGCTTGGCGCGGCGGGCGAGCCAGAAGGGGCTGCCGGTCTCCGGGTGGAAGTGGCGGGCGACGATCCGGCGGGTCCACTCGTCGAGGTCGACCTTGAGGAACTCCTCGACGGTGGTGGGCCATTCGGTGTTCACGCCGCCACCCCGAGGTCCACGTTGAGCTCGTACAGCGCCTCGATGGCGGCCTGGAGCTGCTCCAGGTTCTCCACCGGGATCATCGGGATCTCCCCGGCCTTCTTGGACTCGGTGTGCTGCTTGGCGTACCGGCCGGCGATGGAGGGGCCGACGACGAAGTACGCGGAGACGCCGTGGCGCTCCAGGCCGTCGCTGATGAGGGGCAGCGAGGCGGCGCGCAGGTGGTTCTCCCGCAGCAGGGTGCGGACCTCCTCGCCGGTGGTGAGGGTGGTCCGGTCGAGGCAGGAGACGACCGGACGCTCCGGGTCGCTGAAGGTCATCCCGGCCAGGAGGGGGTCGATCACCTCGTCGACGTACGCCTGGCGCAGCGGGCTGTGCGGCGTCAGCGGGACGTCGGTGACGGCGAACGGCTGCTGGTCCTGCGGGAGTTGGGCGAGGTACTTGTCCACGTCCGAGCGTAGGCCGCCGAAGCAGACCCGGCGGAGCGTCAGCCCCGGGTCGGCCGGGCCCATGTCGGAGACGAGGTGCAGGGCGCCGCCACCGGCCTCCAGGGCGTACTCGGCCGGGTCCCGGTCGAAGGGGATGGCGAGCATGATGACGGTGGACGCCTCGCCGCCGCGGCCGTCGCCGTCGGGGAACGCCTCGCGGCCGGGCACGCGCGGCAGCATCTGCTGCGGGGCGGAGGTCTCGGCGAGGTAGACGAACAGCTCCCTGCGGTCGATCGCGCCGGCCATGCAGGCGCCGACGACGTTGCCGAGGCTCATCCCGGCCAGCACCTGCGGGCGGATGCCGAGGGAGGCCAGCACGTCGTGGACGGCCAGCGAGAGCAGGGCCTGGCAGACGGGCGCGACGGCGGCGAGCTCGGCCTCGGGGCCCTCGCGCAGCAGGCGCTCCACGTCGATGCCGGTCCAGTCGGTGACCTGGCGGTAGAGGTCCCGTACGACCTCGTGGCGCTCGTACAGGTCGACACCCGAGCCGACCTCGTGCGCCATCATCGGGTGCGTTACGTAAGCCAGGGTCATGGCCTGCTCCTCCCAAGTACGGTGATCCGATTGCGTGTTGCGAGCGCGTGTTGCGATTGCATGTGGCGAATGCGTGTTGCGAGAACGTGCTGCGAGCGCGGGTTGCGAGCGCGCGAGCCGCGGGCGGGGACGCCCGGGGACCCGACGGTCCCAGCGGCACCTCGAACCCCGATCGATCTCGGCTCGCGGCCGCCCGTACCCGTACAGGCGCCCCGGTCGAGAAACAGCGAACGCCGCGTACGGACAGGGGTCCGTACGCGGCGTTCGCGGGCTCTGTGCGCTCTGGCGGGCGGCACGCCGGTCACCAGGCGGCCTTCGCCTGCTCCTCCTCCTTCTTCTTCTTGGGCAGCAGGAAGCCGAGCAGCCCGGCCACGGCCGCCAGCCCCATCACCGCCCCGAGCGAGACGCGGAACGCGGTGCCGAAGTTGTCCGAGGTGGCCGTCTGACCGGCCTCCGCGAACGCGGCCGCCGCCTTGGGCTCGGAGGCGAGCGCACGGCAGGCGTCCGGCACCTCCGACGGGTCCTTCTGGACGGCCGCGGCGACGCTGCACGCCTTGAAGTCCGCGATCAGCGGGTCGACCCGGTCCGGCGCCACCTGGGCCGCGGTCAGCCGCTGGCGCAGCTGGTCCATGGTGGTGTCGGCGGAGGTGGCGGCGTGGTTGGACAGGATGCCGAAGAACGCGACGGAGGCGAGCGCCGTGCCGATCGCCGCGCCGAGCTGCTGGGCGGTGTTGATGAGGCCCGAGGCGGAGCCGGCGTCCTGCCACGGCACGGCGGTGAGCACCAGGCGCGGGATCGGCGAGGCGATCAGGCCGAAGCCGAAGCCGAAGACCAGCAGCGGCAGGATCATCTGCCAGGAGTGCAGCTCGCGGCCGTAGTGGTCGGCGAGCAGCCCGTACGAGCCGAGCGCGACGATGATGAGCCCGGCGCCGAGGCCCAGCACCCCGCGTCCGATGCGCGGCACGAAGACCGTCATGGAGGACGCGGCCCCGGAGAAGGCGCCGATGCAGAAGGGCAGGGCGGTGAGGCCCGCGTGCATCGGGGTCCAGCCCAGGCCGACCTGGAGGTAGAGCGTCCAGGCCAGGAACCAGACACCGCTGGCGACGTTGAAGGCGATCTGCACGGAGAGGCCGGCGGAGAACACCCGGCTCTTGAACAGCCGCACCGGCATCAGCGGGGAGTCGTCGCGGGCGGTCTTGCGGTGCTGGTGCCAGACGAAGGCGGCGAGCACCGGCGCGGCGAGGCCCATCGAGACCCAGCCCCAGACCGGCCAGCCCTCCTCCCGGCCCTGGGTGAGCGGGAAGAGCAGCATGAGCAGGCCGAGTGTGGCCAGGCCCATGCCGACGAAGTCGGGCTTGAGCGCCTGCGGGTTGCGGGATTCGTTGATCTTCCGACTACCAACGAGCAGCGCACCGATGCCGATCGGCAGGTTGACCAGGAAGATCGCGCGCCAGCCGAGGCCGAACACGTCCGCCTGGACGAGCAGGCCGCCGAAGCAGAGGCCCGCCACGGCCGCGAAGCCCGAGATCGAGCCGAACATCGCGAACGCCTTGACCCGCTCCTTGCCCTGGAACGTGACGTGGATGATCGACAGGATCTGCGGGACGATGATCGCCGCGAACACGCCCTGGAGGATGCGCGAGCCGACCAGCATGCCGGGGCTGGTCGAGATGCCGCTGAGCAGGGAGGCCAGCGTGAAGCCGGCCGTGCCCAGCATGAAGACCTTCTTGCGACCGAAGATGTCGCCGAAGCGCCCGCCGCTGATGAGCAGCAGGGCGAACGCCAGTTGGTACCCCGCGGTGATCCACTGGATCGCCGAGTAGCCCGCCGACAGGTCCTCGCGCACCGAGGGCACGGCGACGTTCACGATGGTGACGTCGAGCATGTCCATGAAGGCGGCGGTGAGGATGACGGCGAGCGCGATCCAGCGCTTCGGGTCCGGCGGGGTGTCGGACTCCTGGCCCCAGTTTCCGGCCTGTTGCTGGGACCCCTGGGATTTCTGGTCCACCTGCGTTTTCTGATCCAAAGCCATGTGGCTCTCCCTCTCAATTGCGTCCCGTCCACGGGGGTGAGACGGGACGCTCCATACGCATCGCGACTCTAGAAAGCCGCGCTATAGTCCGGCTCGAATCGGTCGAGCGTGATGGTCAGGTGGTTTCTGCCGCTGCCCCAGTCGGGCCGTTGTTCGATCAGCTCGGGCCGGGCGGTCGCAATGATCAATCGCGCCGGGCCCGACATCTCCGCTGTTCGGCCGATGGATTCCAGAACCGCTTCTCCCGCCCGGTGGATGTCCTCGAACACGTCGACGTACGAACGTTCGTCACGGTCGATGGTTTCGCTCAGTCGTGCGAGCAGCCGGCTCTTTCCCGTCCCGGCCGGCCCGAGCACCGTCACCAGGTACGGGCGCCGCTCCCGGCGGGCCACCCGGAGCACCGAGTGCAGGAGTTCCAGCTCCGGGCCGTCCCTGGGTCTGGGGCCGCCCGGCGGCGGGCCCAGGGAGGGGTGGTGGTTGAGGATCGCCCGCTCCAGCTCGCGCAGCGCCCGTCCGGGCTCCAGGCCCAACTCCTCGCGCAGGGCGGCCCGGTGGAGCCGGAAGAACTCCAGCGCGGCGACCTGGCGCCCGCACCGGTAGAGGGCCAGGGCGAGCAGGGAGGCGAGCCGTTCCCGGGCCGGGTCGCGCCGGGCCTCGGCCTCCAGTTCGGCGACCACCTCGTGGTGGCGGCCGAGGGCGAGTTCGGCCTCGAAGCGGTCCTCCAGGGCCGCCGTCCGCTCGCCCTCCAGCCCGCGCAGTTCGGGCCAGGCGATCCCGGCCTCGGCCAGGTCGGCCAGGGCGGCGCCGCGCCACAGCTCCAGCGCCTGGCCGAGCAGGGCGGCCGCCCGCGCCCAGGCCCCGGCGGCCAGGGCCGAGCGGCCGGCGCCCGCCAGGCGGCGGAACCGCGCCAGGTCCAGTCCGTCGGCGTCGAGGCGGAGCACATAGCCCGGCGGGCGGCTGAGCAGCACAGCGCCGGGCGGCCGGCTCTCCGGGGCCGCGCCACCCTCCCCCAGGGTGGCGCGCAGCCCGCACACCGCGTTGTGCAGCATCTTGCGGGCGGTGGGCGGCGCCCCGTGCGGCCACAGGGCCGTCACGAGTTCGCCGGTGGCCACCACCCGGTTGGGGTTCAGCAGCAGGTAGCCGAGCGCGGCCCGCCGGTTGGCGCCGCGCAGCGGCAGCCGGCGGTGGCCGTCGACCACCTCCAGCGGGCCGAGGATCCGGAACTCACGCATCGCCCAGGGCGGTCGCCGTCCGGTCGAGGAGGCGGATCAGCGCCCGGTCGAGCTTGCCGGACTCTCCCAGCGGCAGCGACGGCAGCGCGACGATGCGCACCGGCGCGTGCAGCGGGCTGAGCAACTCGCCGACGTGCGCGCGCAGTTGGTCGGCCCCGACGGAGGCGTCGGGGGCGAGGACGACGGCGGCGTGGACGAACTCCAGCCCGTCCTCGTCGGTGACCCCGTAGACGGTCGCGTCGGCGACCGCCGGGTGGGCCGTCAGCGCCTTCTCGACGGCGGCCGGGTGGATGCGCTCCGAGCGGGACTTGATGACGTCGCTGATCCGGCCGACGAGGAACAGGTGGCCGTCCTCGCCGAGGTACCCGAGGTCCCCGGTGTGGAGCCAACCCTCGCGCACCGTACGGGCGGTGAGCTCCGGATCGGCCAGGTACCCGCTCATGACGTGCGCCGAGCGCATCACCACCTCGCCGGTCTCCCCGGCGGGCAGCTCCTCGGCCGTCTCCGGGTCCAGGACGCGCACCTCCACCCCGGGGAAGGGGCGGCCGACGCTGGGGAGCAGTTCGGGCTTGTGGTGCTCGGGCGAGCCGAGCAGCGCGATGCTGCCGGCCTCGCTGGTCCCGTACGTCTGCACCAGGATGTCGGCGAAGGGGCCGGCGAGCGCCTGGGCGAGGCGCCGGGGCGAGGCCGGGCAGCCGCCGTAGGTGACCTGGCGCAGGGTGGACAGGTCGGCGGTCGCGAGGTCCGGGTGGTCGAGCAGGGCGTAGAGCTGCGGGGTGGCCATGTAGACGGAGTTGACGCCCTCCTCGGCGACGGCGCGCAGGGCCTCGCCGGCGTCGAAGCGCTGGTGCAGCACCAGGGCGCCGCCCGCGGCGAGCACGATGTCCAGCAGCGGGCCGACGGCGTGGCCGACCGGGGTGATCACCAGGAAGGTCTGCGGGGGGAAGTACCGGTAGGCGGAGAGCACGGCGCCGTTCCAGGCGGTGAAGGACTTGACGACGCCCTTGGGCCGGCCGCTGCTGCCGCTGGTGAAGATCACCACGGCGCCGCCCGGCACGGCCGCCTCCTCGCGCCGCCCGGCGGCGGTGGCCGCGAGGACGCTCCCGACCTCCCCGGCCTCGCCGAGGGCGGCCACCGCGACCGCGCCGTCCAGCAGGGCGGCCACCTCCCGGCCGCGCGGGGTGTTGGCCGCGTCGACCAGCAGGAGGTCGGCCCGGCTGACCCGCAGGATCTCCGCCTGGTCGGCGGCCGGCAGCTCCGGCGAGTCGGGGCCGGGGTTGGTGGAGCGGACGTACAGCACCGTCGCGCCCAGCAGGTTGGCCGCGTACCGGCCGATCAGCCCGAGCGGGCCGTTCGGCTCGGTCAGCAGGCCGACGGCCGTGCCGGGGCCGACGCCGAGGCCGCGCAGGCCCTCGGCGGCGTCGGTGACGGCCCGGTGCAGTTCGGCCGCGGTGACGGTCCTGCCCCGCCACCGCAGCGCGGTCCGCTCCGGGCGCGTGTTCAGGTTGTCGAGGATCGCCGTCACGTACTGGCCGGTGTCGGCGGGAAGGTGGGCTGCCATGGCGTTCCAATCTCCGTAGGCGGGAAGAGGCAGGCGCATGGTCGCCCGGGGTCCTCGAATGACGGTCGGGTGGGCTGCTCCTGACGGTTCGTCAGTTCTCCGAGGTACGCTCCAGCTCGAGCTCCTGCCAGACCTTGTCCAGCGCCTCGACGAACTGCTCCACGTCCCGGGTGGTGTGGGTGGCGGACGGCGCGACGCGCAGGATCTCCTCGCCCGCGCGCACGCTCGGCGCGTTGATGGCCTGCACGTAGATGCCGTGCTCCGCCAGCAGCTTGGCCGAGGCCTCCCTGCAGCGCGCCTCGTGGCCGACGAACACGGCGACGATGTGCGACTGCGGGGAGACGAACGGGATGCCCCGCTCCTGCAGCAGGGTGTGCAGCAGGTCCGCGTTGGCGTGCAGGCGGTCGCGGTCCTCGGAGCTGGCGCGCAGGTGGCGCACCGCGGCGAGCGCGCCCGCGGCCAGCGCCGGCGGCAGCGAGGTGGTGAAGACGAAGGCGCGGGCGAAGCTGCGCACGGCCTCGATGATCGCGCTCGGGCCCGCGATGTACCCGCCGATGGTGCCGACGCCCTTGGCGAGGGTGCCCATGACGACGGTGAACTCGTCCGCCAGCCCTTCGCGGGCGGCGATGCCCGCGCCCTCGGGGCCGTACATGCCGACGGCGTGCACCTCGTCGATGAAGGTGGTCGCGCCGTAGCGGCGGGAGACCTCGGCGATCTCGGCGAGGGGGGCGATGTCCCCGGACATGGAGTACACCGACTCCAGGACGACGAGCTTGGGGCGGTCCGGGTCGGCCGCGGCGAGCAGCTCCTCGAGGTGGGCCACGTCGTTGTGGCGGAAGATCTTCTTCTCGGCGCGGCTGTGCCGCAGTCCGTCGATGATCGAGGCGTGGTTCAGTTCGTCCGAGAACACCAGGGTGTTCGGCATCCGGCCGGCGAGGATGGTGAGCGCGCCGTCGTTGGCGTTGTAGCCCGAGGTGAACAGCGCCGCCGCGTCCTTGCCGTGCCAGGCGGCGAGTTCCTCCTCCAGCTGGACGTGGAAGTGGTTGGTGCCGCCGATGTTGCGGGAGCCGCCGGAGCCCGCACCGTGGCTGTCCACGGCGTCCTTCATGGCGGCGAGCACGGCCGGGTGCTGGCCCATGCCCAGGTAGTCGTTGCTGCACCAGACGTTGATCTCCGCGTCGACACCGCCCTCCCGGGCGACCGCGGCGGGAAAGTGTCCGGCGCGCCGACCGATCTCCAGGAATTCCCGCTTGCTCTGCCCGAGTTCCTCGATCTCACGGGTGAAGAAGTCCACGTGCTGGGTCATCGTCAACTCGCTTTCTGGAGTGGTCGGATTTCTGGCTTCCCCGAATGGACGACCCAAAAGGTCCGCGAACCCCCTCGACGGCGCGTCGAGAAGTCCTCGAAGGCGAGTGGACCGGCCGCACCGGAATCAATTACCGCGGAATGACCGGCCCGTGCGAATCTCGAATTCCCTGCTCCCGTATCAGGAGGTCGACATGATTTCCGTCGCGGCCGTACTCGCCGATTCCGCCGTACGCCGCCCCGACCACCCCGCCCTCGTGTTCGGGACCGAGGAGGTGACGTACCGCCGGCTCTGGGAGCGGGCCCGGCGCTACGCCGCGGTGCTCGGGCGGTTCGGCATCGGCCCGGGCGACCGCGTGGCCCTGCTGCTCACCAACACCCCCGAGTTCCCGGCCGCCTACTTCGGGGTGCTGGCCCTCGGCGCCATCGCCGTGCCCGTGCACGCGCTGCTGCGCGCCGGCGAGATCGAGTACGTGCTGCGCGACTCCGGTGCGCGGGCGCTGATCTGCGACGCGCCGCTGCTGGACCAGGGCGGCAAGGCGGCGGCCGCCGCCGACGTGCGGGTCCTGGCGATCGGGCTGGAGCAGCGCGGGGACTCCGTCCGCCTGGACGTCCTGGCCGACCACGCCGACCCGGTGGAGCGGGCCGAGCCCCGGGAGCCCGGGGACCTCGCCCTCGTCCTGTACACCTCCGGCACCACCGGACGGCCCAAGGGCGCGATGCTCACCCACCTGAACGTGGTGATGAACGTGGTCACGACCATGGTCTCGCCGTTCGAGTTCCGCGAGCACGACGTACTGCTCGGCTGCCTGCCGCTGTTCCACACCTTCGGCCAGATCTGCGGGATGCTCACCTGCTTCCGGGCCGGGGCGACCCTGGTGCTGATGGCCCGGTTCGACGGGCCCAGGGCCCTGGAGCTGATGACGGTGCACGGCTGCACGGTGTTCATGGGCGTGCCGACGATGTACCTCGCCCTGCTCGACGCCGCCCGGGACAGCGCCGACCGCCCCCCGCTGCAGCGCGCCTACTCGGGCGGCTCGGCGCTGCCGGTGAGCGTGCTGGAGTCCTTCGAGGCCGAGTTCGGCTGCCCGATCTTCGAGGGCTACGGCCTCACCGAGACCTCCCCGGTGGTCGCCTACCGCCAGCGCCGCCGCCCCGGCGGCCCCGGCACCGTCGGCCACCCGATCTGGGGCGTGGAGGTGGAGATCGCCCGGGCCGAGGTGGAGGGCCGGATCGAGCTGCTGCCGGCCGGGGAGGTCGGCGAGATCGTCGTGCGCGGCCACAACGTGATGGCCGGCTACCTCAACCGGCCGGAGGCCACCGGGGAGGTACTGGTGGACGGCTGGTTCCGCTCCGGGGACCTCGGGCGCAAGGACGCCGAGGGGACGCTGAGCGTCGTCGACCGCAAGAAGGACATGGTGCTGCGCGGTGGGTACAACGTGTACCCGCGCGAGGTGGAGGAGGTGCTGATCCGCCACCCGTCGATCGCCCAGGTCGCCGTCATCGGCGTGCCGCACCGGATGCACGGCGAGGAGGTGTGCGCCGTGGTGGTGCCGGTGGCGGGCGAGGAGCCGGGGCCGGACCTCGGCGCCCGGCTGGTCGCCTGGGGGCGGGAGCGGCTGGCCGCGTACAAGTACCCGCGGCTGGTGGAGTTCGTCGAGGAGCTGCCGCTCGGGGCGAGCGGCAAGGTGCTCAAGCGCGAACTGGTGGCGCGCTACAGCCGGTAGCGGGCTTCACGGCGGCAGCGGCTTCACGGCGGCGGCGCGCCTTCGAGTCGAGGAGTCCTCCACCGCGCCTGCGCACCCTCGGGCGGTACCACGTCGAATCCCGCCGCCCGGAGGCACCCGTATGAGCAACGACGCCGTCACCCCGTTCCGCATCGAGATCCCCGACGAGGCGCTGGCCGACCTGCGCCGGCGCCTCGACGGGGCGCGCTGGCCCGACGCCGAGGCCGTCCCCGACTGGTCGCAGGGCGTCCCGCTCTCGTACGTACGGGAGTTGAGCGAGCACTGGGCGCACGCCTACGACTGGCGCGCCGTCGAGAAGCGGCTCAACGACCTGCCGCAGTTCCGCACCGAGATCGACGGCCTCGGCGTGCACTTCCTGCACGTGCGCTCCCCGCACCCGGACGCGCTGCCGCTGCTGATCACCCACGGATGGCCCGGCAGCGTCGCCGAGTTCACCGACCTGGTCAAGCCGCTCACCGAGCCGGAGGACCCGGCCCACGCCTTCCACCTGGTGATCCCCTCGCTGCCCGGCTACGGCTTCAGCGACCGTCCCTCGGGCCCGGGTTGGGGCGTGGAGCGGATCGCGGACGCCTGGTCCGAGCTGATGCGCCGCCTCGGCTACGAGCGCTACGCGGCGCACGGCGGCGACTGGGGCGCCTTCGTGACCGCCCAGCTGGGCCACTCCGACGCCGCCCGGCTGGCCGGCATCCACGTCACGATGGCCTTCGCCGCCCCGCCGGAGGGCCAGGTCGAGCTCGACGCCCGGGACTACGCGGGCCTGGCCGCCCTCAAGACCTTCCAGGCCCAGGAGAGCGGCTACTCCACCATCCAGGCCACCCGCCCGCAGACCCTCGGCTACGGCCTCGCGGACTCCCCCGTCGGCCAACTCGCCTGGATCGCCGAGAAGTTCTGGTCCTGGACCGACCACGACGGGGACCTCGAACAGGCCGTCCCGCGCGAGCGCCTGCTGGACACCGCCAGCCTGTACTGGCTGACCAACACCGGCACCTCCTCGGCCCGGCTGTACTGGGAGAGCCACCACAAGGTGCCGATGCACCGGGTCGAGGTGCCCACCGGCGTCACCGTCTTCCCCAAGGACGTCCGGATGCCCCGTCCGTGGATCGAGGGCCGCTTCACCGACCTGCGCCACTGGCGGGACGCGGAGCACGGCGGGCACTTCCCCGCGATCGAGTGCCCGGACGTCCTGGTCGACGAACTCCGGTCGTTCTTCGGCCCGTTGAGGTGACCAGCACTCCATTCGAGCAGCCCGAACCCCGGTTCGAGAGCGCGTCCATCCCGGCTCCAGCCGCCGGGGTGAAGCTGAGTGACGAGACGACCCAGAAGGGAAGGCCCATGACCGAGTCCGCCAACGAACTCCCGGAGTTCCCCTGGCACCGCGGCTGCCCGATGGCACCGCCGAAGCAGTACGCGGAGATCCGAGCAACCGAACCGATCAAGAAGGTTCGGCTCGCCACCGGGCGGACCGCCTGGGTGGTCACCCGGTACGAGGACGTCAAGGCCCTGCTGACCGACGCCCGCGCGAGCTCCGACCGCGCGCACGAGGGCTTCCCGTACTACATCGACGTCCCCCAGCAGTTCCGCACCGAGGGCTCGTTCATCGGCTGGGACCCGCCGAAGCACACCCTGCACCGCCGGATGGCCGCCCTCTCGGGCGAGTTCACCAAGCAGCGGGTGCGCACCCTGCGCCCGCGCATGCAGGAGATCGTCGACGAGTGCATCGACAAGATGCTCGCCGCCGGCCCGCCGGTGGACCTGGTGCACATGCTCGCCCTGCGGGTCCCGATGACGATCGTCTGCGAGATCCTCGGCATCCCCTCCAAGGACCAGGACTACCTGCACTCCTGCACCGACATCCTCTTCGGCGGCAACAGCACCGCCGCCGAGCGGGCCGACGCCATCACCCGCGTCGGCGTCTACCTGGAGGAGCTCGTCGCCGGCAAGGAGGAGAACCCCGGCGACGACCTGATCAGCCGCATGATCGCCCGCTACCGCGAAGAGGGCATCTACGAGCGCCGGGAGATGTGCAACGTCACCCGCCTGCTGCTCAACGGCGGCCACGAGACCAGCGCCGCGATGATCGCGCTGAGCGTGATGTCCCTGCTGGAGCACCCCGACCAGCTGGAGGCGTACGTCTCGGACCCGAGCCTGCGCCCCAAGGCCATCGAGGAGCTGCTGCGCTACCTCTCCCCCGGCGACCTCGCCACCTCCCGGGTCGCCACCGCCGACATCGGCATCGGCGACGTGGTCATCCGCGAGGGCGAGGGCATGATCCTCCTCGGCATGTCCGCCAACCGCGACCCGGAGGCGTTCGACCGCCCCGACGAGCTGGACCTCAGCCGGGGCAACCGCCACCACCTGGCCCTCGGCCACGGCGTCCACCACTGCATCGGCGCGGAGATCGCCCGCGTCGAGCTGGACGTCGTGCTGAGCACGATCTTCCACCGCCTGCCGGGCCTGAAGCTCGCCAAGTCGTGGGAGGACCTCACCTACAAGGACGGCAACGTCATGTACGGCGTCTACGAGATGCCCGTCACCTGGTAGTCCTCCGGCATCGCTCCGGACAGTCCTTGTGCACGAACCGACGGCCGGTCCACCCCCTCCCGGTGGACCGGCCGTCGGCGTTCCCTCGTCCGCCCTGAGGCCCAACCGATCCGCAGGACGAACTTGCCCCTGGAGTCCCGCCGTTCGAGGAGTCGAGGCAGGACAGTATCAGAACACGTACACACATCGACCCTCTGATCAAAATCAAAGCTCACCCTTGACTCAGCCTTCGACAGACACCTAACGTCCTCTGTCATGAGTTCGAACCCTGATATGAACTGGACCTCTCACCCCCGCACCACGCTCGCCGTCGTGTGCCTGGCCGGCGGGCTGCTGCCGGCCTCCCTCACCGGGGCCTCCGTCGCCCTGCCGGAGATCGCCACCGACCTGGGCGCGGGCCTCGGGCCGCTCCAGTGGGTGGTCAACGGCTACAACCTGGCCTTCGCCAGCTTCATGCTCGCCTGCGGCGCCCTCGCCGACCTGGTCGGCCGCCGCCGGATGCTGGCCTTCGGCATGACCCTGTTCGGCCTCTGCTCCCTGGTCAGCGGCCTCAGCGGGAACATCTACCTCCTCGACGGCGCACGGCTGTTGGCCGGCCTGGCGGCCGCCGCCGTCCTGACCGCGGGCAGCGCCGTGCTCGCCTCCACCTTCTCCGGCCCCGCCCAGGCGAAGGCGTTCGGCGTCCTCGGCTCCTCCTTCGGCGTCGGCCTCGCCCTCGGCCCGTCCACCTCCGGCCTGCTGGTCTCGGCGGTCGGCTGGCGGTCCGTCTTCCTGGTGCACGCGGCGATCGCCCTGGCCCTGCTGCCCGCCCTGCCCAGGATCGCCGAGTCCCGCGACCCCGGCGCCCGGGGCGTCGACTGGGGCGGCACCGTCACCTTCACCAGCGCCCTCGCCCTGGTCACCCTCGCCATGGTCGAGGGCCCCCAGCAGGGCTGGAGCAGCGCCGTCACCCTGGGCCTGCTCGTCGGCTCCGCGCTGCTGCTGGCGCTCTTCGTGGTCGTCGAACTGCGCCAGGAGCGGCCCATGTTCGACCTCGCACTGTTCACCCGGGGCCGGTTCACCGCGATCTGCGTGGTGCCCGTCGCGCTCGCCTTCGGCTTCGTCTGCCTGCTGGTCTTCCTCCCCTCCTACCTGATGGGCGCGGGCCGCTTCGGCACCTCGGCGGCGGGCGGCGTGATGCTGCTGCTCACCGCCCCCGTCCTGGTGTTCCCCATGGTCGCCGGGCACCTCGCCCGCACCGTCCCCGTCCGCACCCTGCTCGCCGGCAGCCTGCTGCTGGTCGGCGGCGGCGCCGCCTGGCTGACCACCGTCCACCCGGGCATCGGCGTGGCCGGGCTCGTCGGCCCGTTCCTGGTGATCGGCACCGGCGTCGGCATCTCCTTCGGCCTGCTGGACGGCGCGGCGATCGGCTCCGTCCCGCCGGAGCGCGCGGGCATGGCGGCGGGCATGTTCAACACCATGCGCCTGGCGGGCGAGGCCGTCGCGATCGCCGGAATGGGGTCCGTCCTGGTCAGCCTGGTCGGCTCCAAGGTCTCCGACGGCCTGGCCGCGTACGGCAGCGCGTACACCGGCGATCCGGACGGCCTGGCCGCCAAGGTCGCCCAGGGCAACCTGGCCGAGCCGGAGTCGGGCGTCGCCGAGGCCGGCCGGGAGGCGTTCCACACCTTCCTCGCCGACGGGTACACGGACGCGCTGCGCACCGTGCTCTGGGTCCTCGCGGCGGTGGCCGTGCTCACCGCGCCGCTGATCGCACTGATGCTGCGCGACCGCGAGCCGGCGGCGGCGCCCATCGAGGCATCCGCAACCGAGCCCGTGCCCGAAGCCGAGCCGGCGCCCGTGCCCGTCGGCATCGAGCACTGACACGCCGCCCGCGCGCCTGGCCGCACATCAGCCCACTGATGTACGTTAAGGCTCGAACATTCCGACTCGGGGGCCGGGGAGGCGATCACCTTGACCGAACACAGCACCGACCAGCCCGACTTCCACGACCGCCTGGGCCACGCCATCAAGCGGGCCGAGCAAGCGCTGATCGCCGAGAAGTCCCGCGCGCTGCGCACCGTGGACCTCACCGTCCCGCAGTACGTCGCCCTGCTCGTCCTGCAGCAGTCCTCCGGAATGTCCGGGGCGCAGCTCGCCCGCGAGTGCATGGTCACGCCGCAGACCATGACGACGATCCTGACCAACCTGGAGAACAAGGGCCTCATCAGCCGCGAGACCTCCAGCCTGCACCAGAAGGTGCTGGTCACCAGGCTCACCCGCTCCGGCCGGGCACTGGCCCGGAAGGCCGACACCCTGGCCCGGGGCGTGGAGCAGCGGCTGGCCGACGCCCTCTCGACGGCCGAGCAGGCGCAGCTGCGGAGCCTGCTGGAGCGCTCGGCGGAGGCGCTGCGCCGTACCGACTGACCAAGAACCGTTCCTCGAAGGACCAGCGATGACCGACACCCCCGCCCCGCCCGCCACCGGCTCCGGCTCCGGCTCCGCCACCGGCTCCGGCTCCGGCTCCGCCACCGGCTCCGGCTCCGTCCTGGTCCTGGTGGACCTCCAGCAGTGGATCGTGGACCGCCCGGTCGCCCCGCTGCCGGGCGAGGCGGTGGTCCGTTCCGCCGTCCGGCTCAAGGAGGCCTTCGCGGCCGCCGGCCGGCCGGTGGTCCTGGTCCGCCACGCTCGGCTGGACGGCAGCGACGGCGGCCCGGACTCGCACTTCAACCGGTTCGCCGCCGGGCTGGAGGCCGGGCCGGGCGACGGCGTGGTCACCAAGTACGCGATCGACGCCTTCGCCGGCACGGACCTCGCCGAGCGCCTGGAGCGCCTGGGCGCCCAGGATGTGGTGGTGGCGGGCATCGCCACCGAGTGGGCGGTGGGCGAGACCGCCCGGACGGCCCGTCTGCTGGGCTACCCCGTCACCGTGGTGGAGGACGCCTGCGCCGCCTTGTCGGCCCCGGCGCACGCCGCCTCGCTGGCCTCGCTGCGGGAGCTCAGCGTCAGGATCGTCCCGGTCGGCGCGTTCGGTGGCGATGCGGTCGGTGGCAACGCGTTCGGTGGCGGCGCGGTCGGTGGCGGCGCGACAGATGTTGATTTTTAAACTAAGCTGACGGGCGAATCGGCCCCACCTCCCGCCCCACCTCCCTCAGGAGCGATCCCATGGCGCAGCTCGTCACCGACAACCCCGAGAAGTCCCGCTTCGAGATCCACGAGGACGGCGCCCTGGCCGGCTTCGCCGAGTACCACCGCTCCGGCGAGGAGATCGCCTTCATCCACACCGAGGTCGACCCCGCCTTCGAGGGCCGGGGCTTCGCGAGCCAGCTGGCCCGCACCGCGCTGGACGCCTCCCGCGAGCAGAACCTCGCCGTCCTCCCGTACTGCCCCTACATCCGCGCCTGGATCAAGAAGCACCCGGAGTACACCGACCTGGTGCCCACCAGCCACCGCGCCCGCTTCGGCCTCTGATCCGCCCCGGGGCACCCGTCGGCAACACGCGCCGCCGCATCGTGACAGCACTTATATAACCCCTGTTACGATGCGGCCATGGCCGACGAACCCCCTCCCACAGCCGACCCCACCCACGAGAGCCTCTGGCGCCCCCTGCGCCTCCTCCAGGCATCGATGCACGCCGACATCGGCCGCCTCTACGCCGAGGCCCGCACCGGCGAGACCGCCGGCCTCAAGGCCAGCTGGGTCATGGAGCTGCTGCGCCTGCACGCCGCCGGGCCGATGACCATCACCGAGCTGGCCGAGTCCGTCGGCCGCACCCACTCCGCGCTCAGCCAGAAGGTCGCCGCCATGCGCGCCGCCGGCTGGGTGCGGACGATCCCCGGGGACGACGCCCGCAGCAAGAAGGTCACGCTCACCGACCGCGCCGGCGCCGTCGTCGGCCGCCTCGCCGCCGAGTGGCGGGCCACCGAGGCCGCCCTCGCCGAGCTCGAGGCCGAGATCCCGTACCCGCTCAGCCGGGTCGTCGCCGACATCGAGCAGGCGCTGGCCCGCCGCAGCTTCCACGACCGGATCGCCGAGAAGCTCGCCGAGGACCCGTCATGGGACTGAGCCGCAGCCTCCTCGACCTCTCCCCCTTACGGGTCTCGCCCGCGTTCCGCCGCCTCTGGGCCGGGCAGGCGCTCTCCGGCCTCGGCACCCGGATGACCACCGTCGCCGTGATGGTCCAGGTGTGGGAGTCCACCCGCAGCACGGTGTGGACGGGCGCGGTGGGCCTGGCGGGCGCCCTGCCGATCGTCCTGCTCGGGCTGTTCGCCGGCTCCCTCGTCGACCGGGTGGACCGGCGCCGGTTCTTCCTCCTCACCACCTCCGGCCAGGCGCTCTGCTCGCTGCTGCTCGCGGGCCAGGCCCTCTTCGGCCGCCTGCCGGTCGCCGGGGTGCTGGCGCTGGTCGCCGCGCAGTCCTGCTTCGTCGCCGGCGGCGGCCCCGCCGCCCGCACCTTCCTCCCCCGTCTGCTGCCCGCCGACCGGCTCGCCGCCGGGCTGGCCCTCCAGGGCTTCTCGTTCCAGGTCTCGATGCTCGCCGGCCCCGCGCTCGGCGGGCTGATCGCCGGCCGCTACGGCGTCGACGCCTGCTACCTGCTGGACGCCCTCACCTTCTCCGCCGCCCTCTACGGCGCCTTCGGCCTGCCCGCCATGCCGAGCGGCGAGGCGGCGGCGCGCCCGGGCCTGCGGGGTGTCGCGGACGGCCTGGCCTTCCTCCTGCGCACCCCCGTGGTGCGCGGCGCCCTGATCACCGACCTCGCCGTGACCGTGCTCTCCATGCCGATCAGCCTCTTCCCGCTGATCAACGCCGAGCGCTTCGGCGACGACCCGGAAACCCTCGGCCTGTTCCTCAGCGCCCTGGCGGTCGGCGGCCTGGTCGCCTCCCTCTTCTCCGGCGCCTTCACCCGCCTCCCCCGCCCCGGCGTGGTGATGCTCACCGCCGCCGGCGCCTGGGGCACGGCCCTCGCCCTCGCGGGCCTGGCCCCCGGCCGCTGGCCCGTCCTCGGCTTCCTCGCCCTGGCCGGCGCCGCCGACACCATCGCCGTAGTCTCCCGCGGCACCATCGTCCAACTCCACACCCCCACCGAGCTCCTGGGCCGCGTCAGCGCCGCCGAACAGATCGTCGGCCAGGCCGGCCCCGACCTCGGCAACCTCCGCGGCGGCCTCGTCGCCGACGCCACCTCCGGCGCCACCGCCCTCGTCAGCGGCGGCCTCCTCTGCCTCGCCGCCGTCACCCTCACCGCCGCCACCACCCCGGCCCTGCGGCCCGCCGCTCAGCCCCTGCGCCCGGCCCGGGAGTAGCGGCCCGGTGTGACGCCGAGGACGCGCTTGAAGTGCCGGGTCAGGTGCGACTGGTCGTAGAACCCGGCCTCGGCCGCGACCTCCCCCGCCGGCCGTCCGTCCAGCAGCAGCCCGCGCGCGAGGTCCACCCGCCGCGCCATCACGTACCGGTGCGGCGCGATCCCGTACGCGGCGCTGAACACCCGTACCAGGTGGGCGGGGTGGGCGTGCAGCAGCCCGGACGCCTCCTCCAGGGTGAAGGCCCCCGGCAGCCGCGCGTCCAGCAGGTCCCGCAGGTCCGCGGCGAGACCGCGCCCGGCGGGGCCCGCCTCCCGCACCAGCCCGGGCCGCAGGCGTTCGCGCAGACGCTCGCCGACGAAGGCCAGCCGGCTCTCCGCCTCCAGCTCGTCCCCCGGCTCGGCCAGCGCGGTGTGCAGCTGCCCGACCCTGCGGCGCAGCAGGGGGTCGGCGAAGTCCGGGCCGTCCACCGCCGCGCCGATGAAGCGCGCGTCCAGCTGCGTCATGTCGAGGTAGACGACCCGTTTGCGGAAGCCCTGCGCGGTCGCGGGCGAGCCGTTGTGCGGCACCTGCGGCGGCAGCAGGCTGACCGTCCCGCCCGGGGTGCCGCGCTCGTGGCGGTCCAGGTCGTAGCGCACCGCGCCGTCGTCGACGATCAGCACCGTCCACGCGTCGTGGACGTGCATCGGGTACCGGTGCTCGGTGAAGCGGGCGTGGAGCACCTCGACGACGCCCGGGACGGCCGGGCGCCAGGCGGAGACCTCCTGACGCGGCACCATGCGAAGAACGTACAAGACCGCGCCACCGGCCGTGCCGCAGTCTCACCCCATGAGCACTGTGAGCACTATGGGCGCCGTGAGCGCCGTGGCCGCCGTGGGCACCCCGCCTCGTATCGACACCAAGATCGCCGTCCTGCTGCGCGAGGACCTCGCCCCCTGGCAGCGGCTCAACGTCACGGCCTTCCTGGTCAGCGGCCTGGGCACCGCCCTGCCCGAACTGATCGGCGAGCCCTACCTCGACGCCGACGACACCGCCTACCACCCGATGTTCCGCCAGCCCGTCCTCGTCTTCGAGGGCACCGCCGAGATCCTCGCCGCCGCCCACCAGCGGGCCCTGACCCGCTCCCTGCGCACCGCCGTCTTCACGGCCGACCTCTTCACCACCGGCAACGACCGCGACAACCGCGCCGCCGTCCGCGCCGTCCCCACCGACGCCCTCGACCTCGTCGGCCTCGCCCTCCACGGCCCCCGCAACGCCGTCGACAAGACCCTCAAGGGCGCCCGCATGCACCCCTGAGGCCCCCGGGACACGTCACTGTCCGGATCCGCCACCCCCGTAATGGGCGATTTGAAAAGTTCTTCACATTCATAGATGCTGCCTGCTGCCGGTCTCCGGCGTCCACGAGGAGCACCACCGCACCACAGCAGGAGATCAGATGAGCGACACCCTTCCCCCGTGCCCGCAGTGCCAGGGCGAGTACACCTACGAGATGAACGCCCTGATGGTCTGCCCGTCCTGCGGGCACGAGTGGGCGCCCGTCGAGGGCGACTCCGCGGCCGGTGCGGGCGGTGCGGGCGGTGCGGGCGAGAAGGTCGTCAAGGACGCGGTCGGCAACGTGCTGAACGACGGCGACAGCGTGACCGTGATCAAGGCGCTCAAGGTCAAGGGCAGCACCTCGGGCATCAAGGCGGGCACCAAGGTGCGCAACATCCGCCTGATCGACGGCGTCGACGGCCACGACATCGACTGCCGCATCGAGGGCTTCGGCGCCATGCAGCTCAAGTCGAGCGTGGTGAAGAAGGCTTGATCGCCTGAGCACGTTCACGGCCTCGCGGCCGGGCCCGGATCGATCTCCGGGCCCGGCCGCGAGGCGTTTCAGGGCCAGGCCGCCGGCGGCGGCCGCGACCTTCGGGCTGACCATCGGCACGGAGGTCGCCGGGGCGGCGGCCGAGGAGGTTCCGGCGGTCGGGTCGCCGGCGGTGGTCGCGGTCAGCACCGAGGTGGTGCTGAACGGGCCCACCTGGAGGCCCGCCAGGGTGGAGGTGCCGCCCGAGGGGCACGCCACCCTCCCCGCCCGCCTCGCCCGCACCCCCTCCCCCTACGGCACCGGCGAGGCCTCCGCCGCCGTCGTCACGGCCCTGCGCACCCGCTACCTGGCCGAATCCCTCGCCCTCGCGTAGACATCTCCTTGGTCGAACTGCCGGGTGTTCCCCCGGTGTTCAACCTCCCGCTCCTGTCCGCTCCCCGACCAGGCCCTACCTTCCGTGATGGACTGCGAGAAGGGGCCATGAGCGATACACAACCAGCCGTACGGGCACGTGGATTGACGAAGTGCTTCGGCGACGTCATCGCACTCGACGAGATCGAACTCACCCTCGCGCCCGGCCGGATCCACGGACTGGCCGGGCCGAACGGTGCCGGGAAGACGACCCTGCTCGGGCTGCTGCTCGGGCTGGCCGTCGCCGACCGGGGCGAGCTGGAGGTCATGGGCAGACCGGTCGGCCGGGGCTCGGAGGCCCCGGACGGCGTCGCCGGGTTCGTGGACGGCCCCGGGCTCTACCCCTCGCTGACCGCCCGCCGTAACCTCGCCGCCCTCGCGGCGCTGCGCGGGCAGGACGGCGCCGGCCGCCGCATCGACGAGGCGCTCGCCGAGGTCGGCCTCACCGACGTCGCCGACGACCGCGTCCGCGGCTTCTCCCTCGGCATGCGCCAGCGCCTCGGCCTGGCCGCCGCCCTGCTCACCGACCCCCGGCTGCTCATCCTCGACGAGCCGTCCAACGGCCTGGACCCGGCGGGCAAGCGCCATGTGCACTCCGCGCTCCAGCGCCTCGCCGCCGACGGCGTGACCGTCGTCCTGTCCAGCCACCGCATGGACGACCTCGAAGCCCTCTGCGACGAGGTCACCATCCTCGCCACCGGCCGGGTCCGCTTCTCCGGCCCGCTCGGCGAGCTCGCCACCGACAGCCGGCGCCTCGCCCACCGCCTGCTCACCTCCGACCCGGCCGCCGCCCGCCGGGTGGCCACCGGGACGGCCGGGGTCACCGTCCTCGAGGAGTCGGGGGCCTGGCGCGGCACGGAGGCCCTGGTGGTGCGCGCCACCGCGCCCTCCGTCGAGGAACTGGTGCGGGCCCTGGTGCGCGCGGACGTCCGGGTGCGCGAGGTCGCGCCCGTCACCTCCCCGCTGGAGGCCGCCTACCTCGCCCTGACCGACCAGCAGCAGCAGGAGGGCGGGCGATGACCGCCACCGCGAACACCGCCGTGGGCACCGTCCCCACCGCCCGGCCGCAGCGCGTCCCCACCCCCCGGGTGTACCGCTTCGAACTGGTCAAGCTCGTCTCCCAGTGGCGCGTGCGCCTGCTGATGCTCGCCTGCTGGACGGCCCCCGGCCTGTTCACCGCCGCCGTCGCCCAGCAGGACGTCCTGCCCTCCGACACCCTGTTCGGCCGCTGGATGCACACCTCCGGCTGGGCCGGCCCGCTGGTCGTCCTCGGGTTCGCGGGCTCCTGGGCCCTGCCCCTGCTGACCTCCGTGGTCGCGGGCGACGTGTTCGCCGCCGAGGACCGTCTCGGCACCTGGCGGCACCTGCTGGTGACGGTCCGTTCGCCGCGCCGGATCTTCGTGGCGAAGGCCCTGGCCAGCGCCACCGTGCTCGTCCTGCTGGTCGTGGGCCTGGCGCTCTCCGGCATCGCCGGGGGCCTGGCGGCCGTCGGCGACCAGCCGCTGGTCGGCGTGGACGGCCACCTGCTCGCCTCCTCCGACGCCGCGAGCGCCGTGCTCCTCTCCTGGGCCTGCGCGCTGGCGCCGACCCTGGCCCTGGCGGCGCTGGGCCTGCTCGGCTCCGTCCTCCTCGGGCGCTCCCCGATGGGCCTGCTCGTCCCCGCCCTGTCGGCGGTGGCGATGCAGCTCGCGCAGATGCTGCCGCTGCCCGTCCCGCTGCGGCTCGCCCTGCCCGGGTACGCCTTCGTCTCCTGGAACGGCCTGTTCGCCGATCCGGCCAGGCTGGACGAGCTGCTGATCTCCGTCGCCGTGAGCCTGGTGTGGACCGCGGTGGCGACCGCCGCCGCCTACCTGATCTTCCTGCGCCGGGACTTCACCAACGGCGCCGAGGACGGCGTCGGCCGGCGCACCCTCACCCTCGGCGTCCTGCCGCTGGCCGGCCTGCTGGCCCTGACCACCGCCACCGTCGCCGTCGCCGCGCCCCTGGAGGACGGCGGCAGCGACGGCGTCACCCAGGCCAAGGTCCAGCGCAACGTCTCCACCGTCTTCGCCCACCTCTACCGCCTCCAGACCGAGCAGCTGCACCGCCCGGCCGTCACCGAGGCGGACCTCCAGGTCTCCACCGCCTGCGACCGCGGCGACGGCCAGGTCGAGCCCGAGGGCCCCGGCAACGACTGGCGCTGCACCGTCACCTGGCACCTGCCCGGCGCCCCCGCGCCCGGCACGGCCGTCTACCAGCTCAACATCACCTCCGACGGCCGGGTGATGGCCGACGGCGACGGCCCCAAGGAAGTGAACGGCTACTTCCTGGTCCACACCCCGACCGGCGACGCCCCCAACCCGCTGTGGCAGTTCGACGCCCAGATCGAGCTGCTCGCTTCTTGAACGTGCTCCCCGCACCACCCCACTTCCCCCTCCACCAGAAGGAATGACGCCATGCAGGTCACACGTCGTCGTGTCCAGAAGGAGTCCCACGCCATCCTCGGGCGGCGGATCGGCCGCCGTGCCACGCTCGCCACCGCGTGCATCACCGCGGTGTGCGTCGCGACGGGCACCGCCTTCGCCGCCACCGGCCAGTTCGGCACCGACCAGGTCGGCCAGGTCTACGAGAACGGTCTGCTCGTCTCCGGCGACCAGTACATCGCCCCCTACGGCGACCGGCTGGTCATCAACTCGGGCAAGATCATGGCCTCCCGGGTCAGCCCGGACGGCACCCACCTCGCCGCCTCCGTCGCCGACGGCGACGCGACGCTGGTGATCGTGGACCTCAAGACCAACAAGGTGCAGCAGCGCGCCGGCACCAACAAGGCCGACGAGCTGCGCATCAAGAACAAGTCCGTCGGTCAGGCCGCCCCCGTCTACTCCCCCGACGGCAAGCAGCTGTGGCTCGGCCAGCTCGACGGCTACACCCGCTTCACCGTCAACGCGGACGGCAGCCTCGCCGACCCCGTGGAGGTGAAGATCGCGGCCGACGGCGCCAAGCACGCCCTGGCCTCCGGAGCGGTCTTCTCCGCCGACGGCAAGACGGTGTACGCGGCGGTCAACGGCCAGAACCGCGTGGTCGCCATCGACGCCGCCACCGGCGAGATCAAGCGCAGCTGGGCCGTGGGCAACGCCCCGCGCGAGCTCGCCCAGGTCGGCAACAAGCTCTACGTGGGCAACGAGGGCGGCCGCACCCCCGAGGCCGGCGACGACACCCTCAACTCCTACGGCACCCAGGTCCCCGCCGACCTCGACACCGGCGCCGCCGTCAGCGGCACCGTCAGCGTGATCGAGCTGGAGGACCAGGACGCCCCCGTCGAGTCCATCGACGTCGGCCTGCACCCGACCGCCCTGTACGGCAAGAACGGCGTCCTGTTCGTCGCGGACACCGGCTCCGACCAGGTGTCGGTCATCGACTCCAAGCACGACAAGGTCGTCCAGCGCATCTCCACCAAGCCGTGGCCCGAGGCGTCCGTCGGCTACGAGCCCACCGCGATCACCCTCACCGACGACGGCCGGCTCCTCGTCACCCTCGGCCGCGCCAACGCGGTGGCCGTCTACCGCTTCAAGACCGCGCAGGAGCCCGTCAGTTACGTGGGCCTGCTGCCCACCGACTACTTCCCCGCCGAGATCGCCACCGTCGGCAACCGCGTCCTGGTCTCCAACACCCGCGGCATCGACGCCCGCCGGCCCAACTCCACCGGCGCGCACAACACCCACGACACCACCTCCAGCCTGACCTGGTTCACCCTGCCGAGCGACAAGGAGATCCGCTCGCAGACCGACAAGGTCTTCCGGCAGAACGGCTGGACCAACGGCTCGGTCAAGACCGCCAACGGCAACAGCAATGGCAACGGCAACGGCAATGGGCACAAGGCGAAGGCCGTCCCGGTGCCGGAGCGCATCGGCGACCCGTCGACGATCAAGCACGTCTTCCTGATCGTCAAGGAGAACCGCACCTTCGACCAGCTCTTCGGCGACCTCGGCAAGGGCAACGGCGACCCGAAGCTCGCCCAGTTCGGCGAGGCCGTCACCCCCAACCAGCACGCGCTGGCCCGGCAGTTCGGCGTCTACGACAACACGTACGACATCGGCACCAACTCCGCCGAGGGCCACAACTGGCTGATGCAGGCGGACAACCCGGAGTACACCGAGTCCTCCGCCGGCGAGTACGAGCGCAGCTACGACACCGAGGACGACGCCCTCGGCCACCAGCGCAGCGGCTTCCTCTGGACCGGCGTGCAGGCCACCGGCAAGGACGTGCGCGACTTCGGCGAGTTCCACAAGTCCGTCACCAAGCCCGCCGACGCGACCTGGCAGAACCTGTACTGCGACGCCAAGACCATGGACGCGACCGGGAAGCCCACCGCCTACCCGCTCAACTCCTCCTCGCCGATCCCCTCGCTCAACAGCGTCTCGGTGCCCGGCTACCCGCTGTTCGACCTCGACGTGCCGGACATGTACCGCTACCAGATCTGGAAGCAGGACTTCGAGCAGAACGGCCCCGCCGCGCTCAACATGCTCTGGCTCTCCAGCGACCACACCGGCGGCCCGTCCAGCCCCGCCGCCTCCGTGGCCGACAACGACCTGGCCACCGGCAAGATCATCGACGAGATCTCGCACAGCGAGTACTGGAAGGACTCCGCGATCTTCGTGGTCGAGGACGACTCCCAGGCGGGCCTCGACCACGTGGACGGCCACCGCGCGCCGATCCAGGTCGTCAGCCCCTGGGCGCAGCACGGCGCCGTGGACAGCCGCTACTACTCGCAGATCACGATGATCCGCACCATCGAGCAGATCCTCGGCGTCCACCCGATGAACCAGAAGGACAGCGCCGCCACCCCGATGGCCACGGCCTTCACCGACAAGCCGGACTTCACCCCGTTCAACGCCGTCCCCAACCGGACCTCGCTGACGGACGGCCTCAAGACCCAGCCCACCTGCGGCCCGGACGTCCCCGCCCCGGCTGCCGCCCCTGCCAACCGGGCCGCCGTCGCCCCGGCGCCGACCACCGTCGCCCCGCCGGCCGCCCAGCAGGGCGTCGCGGCCCAGTGGGACCAGTGGAAGAACAACCAGCACCTCACCGGCCCGAACGCCAAGCCGGACCGCGCCAACCCGGCCCAGCTGAACCACCTGACCTGGTACCAGACCCACAACTGGACCCAGCCCTACCCGGGCGAGTCCACCATCCTCGCCCCGAACGACGTCCCGGGCGCCTACATCCCGTCGGCGGAGAACGACGGCTGACCCGAACGGCAGTACCTCCAACGGTACTCCGATGGTCCAGTGACCTGACAACTACGGGAAGAACCAGCTCTGGAAGCCCATCATCTGACGATCCCGCACTGACGGAGGGGCTGTCCCGGCCAGGGACAGCCCCTCCTTCGTCGTGTGTCGCGCGCGACGGCCCGCCGGTGTCCTCCCACTCCTGGCGCCGGGCGGGTGCGGGGAGCAGCATCGGAGGGCCCTCCTCTGAAAGGTGGCTCCGGATGCCGCAGCCCAGCACCCGCTCCCAGACCGCCCGCGACCTACTCACCCTGGTCGGCGGCCCCGGCAACGTCACCTCCGTCGCCCACTGCATCAGCCGCCTGCGCCTCGGCATCGCCGACCCGGACCTCCTCGACACGCCGCGCATCGCCGATCACCCCGCCGTCCTGGGCGTGGTGGAGGACGACACCTTCCAGATCGTCCTCGGCCCGGCGGCCGTCGGCCCGGTGTCGGAGGCGTTCGAGCAACTCGTCCTGGAAGCCCGAGGCGCCCAGCTGAAGGAGGCCGACCGCCGCCGCAACGCCACCCCCGCCAAGCTCCTCCTGCGCCGGATCGCCGAGGTCTTCGTCCCCCTGATCCCCGCCCTGATCGCCTGCGGCGTCATCGCCGGCCTCGGCGGCCTCCTCAACTCCCTCTACCTGTCCACCCATTGGCAGCCACTCAGCGGCGTCGTCCCGATCACCACCGCCCTCTCCCAGGGCTTCATGTCCCTCATCGCCGTGTTCGCGGGCTACAACGCCGCCAAGGTGTTCGGCGGCACGGCCGTCCTGGGCGGCGCGGCGGCCGGGATCGTGGTGTACCCGGGCGTCACCAACGTCACCCACACCCTCTTCGGCCACCTCAAGCCCGGCCAGGGCGGCGTCCTCGGCGCCCTCGGCGCGGCAGTGCTGTGCGCGGCCGTCGAGCGCTGGGCACGACGCCACGTGCCCGAGGCCCTCCAGATGCTGCTGGTGCCCACCCTGGCCGTCGCCGTGTCCGGCCTGGCCGCCCTGATGGTGCTGATGCCCCTGGCCGGGGTCGTCGCGGACGGCATCGGCCACGGCGCCACCTGGCTGCTCACCCACGCGGGCGTCGGCGCCGGCATCGTCCTCGGCGGCACCTTCGCCTCCCTCGTCATGCTTGGCCTGCACCAAGCCCTCATCCCCATCCACGCCACCCTCATCGGCCAGCAGGGCTTCAGCGTGCTCTACCCCATCCTCGCCATGGCCGGCGGCGGCCAGGCCGGCGCCGCCGTGGCCGTCTACCTGCGCGCCCGCGACAACCCCTCCCTCCGCCGCGTGATCCGCTCCGCCCTCCCCACCTGCATCCTCGGCGTCGCCGAACCCGTGATCTACGGCGTCACCCTCCCCCTCGTCCGCCCCTTCATCACCGCCGGCATCGGCGCAGCCACCGGCGGCGCCCTGATCGGCCTCTGCGCCCAACTCGGCCTGACCACCGGCTCCACCGCCATCGGCCCCTCCGGCCTGGTCCTGCTCCCCCTCCTCAACGGCAGCCACGGCATCGGCTCAGCCGTCCTCGTCTACACCACCGGCTGGCTGGCCTCAGCCCTGTCCTCCTGCGCCCTCACCTACACCCTCGGCTTCACCCCGTCCACACTCGCCGACCTCAACTCGCCAGAGCGGAACCACGGGCCGTCGCAGACTTCTCTCTAACGTCAAGTCGCTCACCCAACAAGGCAATTACTTCTCCAACCTTCCCCCTGCGCCCCTTGCCCGGCTCATGACAGTCGGCGATCCTGGCTGCCACCCCTCCACGGCCCCCACAGCCCGGAGCGGCCTGAGAGACGCCTGCCCGTCCCCCACGAAGGAGCAAGCATGCGCACGTTCCTCATACGCGTCGCCACCCTCGCGGCAGCGGCCACCACCCTCGTGGCCCCCACCGCACCGACCGCTGCGGCGGCCGCGCAGGGGCTGTCGTTCCGCCCGCTGCAGTACAACACCAACGGCTACAACTGGGGCGGCTACGTCGCCACGGGCAGTGGCTTCACCTCGGTCTCGGCGACGTGGACCGAGCCGCGCGCGACCTGCAACTCCACCAACGACCTCTACGCCCCGTGGGTCGGCATCGACGGGTACGGCTCCTCCACCGTGGAACAGACCGGGGTGGCGACCGACTGCTCCAGCGGCAGCCCGGTGAACCAGGCGTGGTACGAGATGTACCCGGCGAACCCGGTCTACCTGAGCTCCAGCTCCTACCCGGTGTCCGTCGGCGACGTCATCACCGCATCGGTGACCTACGCGGGAAGCAGCCGGTACACCCTCAAGCTGACCGACTCCTCGCGCGGCTGGACCTTCACCACCACCAAGTCCCTCTCCGCGCAGCGGGTCAGCGGTGAGGTCATCATCGAGTCGCCGACCGGGTCCTACCCCAACTTCGGCACCCTGAGCTTCACCTCGGCCACCGTCAACGGCAAGTCCCTCGGCTCCTTCGGCCCCGTCGCCCTCGACCCCAGCGCCAACGGCACCTACGAGGCCCGCACCAGCGCACTCGGCTCCAGCGGCACCAGCTTCACCGAGACGTACCTGCACCAATAACCGCCTCCCCCCGCCGGGGCGGCCCCGCCGCCCCGGCACCCGGGCCCTGCCGGGCCCTGCCGGGCCCGAGAAGCCTCAAAGCTGTCGGCCCGTCGCCGTGGCGGTGGAGACGAGTTGCCCCGTAGCGGTGAGGGCGAGGCGTGAGAAGAGGGTGCCGGAGAACCCGAAGAGCAGGGCGATGGCGAGCGCGATGGGCTGCGCGGGCGCGTTCCAGGAGTTGTCGAGGAAGACGTGTCCGAGCAGGTTGAGTTCCGGGTCGGCGAGCATACGGACGAGGAGCAGGCCGCCGACCGCGGCGAGCGCTCCACCGACCGGCGCGAGGACCAGGACGCCCCAGGAGGTGGGACGTTGGGCACGCATCACGCCGATCAGCGGGGACAGGAAGCCTCCCAGGGCGCCGAGCATCATCGTCGGCTGATGGCCGAGTGTGGCGCCGATCAGGAGGACGGCGCCCAGGCCGGTCGTCGCGAGCCACAGGGCGGTGCGCTGCTGCTCGTACTCCCTCTCCGCCTCAACGTCCTCCCGGTCGTGGAGGTACTCGCTGGTGGCGCTCAGGAGTGCGGCGGCTTCGGGGCCCGTGACGGGCTGCGCGGCGAGCTCGGCGGCGAGTTCCGCGTCGCCCGGAACCCCGGAGGCGGCGAGCCGTAGTCGAATGAACCGGAGCTGCACGGCGCGCTCCTCGGGCGACTGGACCTGGAGAAGGCGGCGTTCGCAGCTGTGGAGGACGCGCCAGGCGGCGGCCAGTTTGGACAGCGGGATGGCCATGACCCACGAGGTGGGATGAAGCCGCCAGACGACCATGCTGGTGTGCTCCAGCTCGTCGAGCCGTGCGACCACCGCTTCGATGGCCGCGGCCCGGACGGTGTCCTCGGGGGCGGTGGCCGCAAGGACCGTCGCCTGTGCCCTGACGTCACCGACCCGGCCCTGGAACTGGCGGTAGCGCGGGGCGGCGATGAGTCCCCTGCTGGTGATGAAGACGATGGCCAGGTACGCGAGGCACACCAGTGCCAGCGCCCAGCGGTCGTTCCCTGTGATGCTCTGCCACATTCCGCGTCCCCCTCGGGAAATCCTTCGATTCCGCGACGAGAAGGCCGTCGGGATCGTGAGGGTCATCCCTGCTCTGCCTCGACCTGAATCCACTGGATGCTCATGTTCCTGCCGGCGAGTTCCGCGCGCAGGTGTGTTTCGGAGTCCGTCGTGCCGGTGAGCAGGACGGTGTAGCGCTTGGCCCCGGCGCGGTGCGCGAGGAAGGCGGTGGGGTCCGGGACGCGCCCCGGTTCGGGCAGGGGTGGGAGGTGGACGGGGTGCAGGAGGTGGAGGGCGTCCCGGTTCGCCCCTGGGCGGCAGCGAAGTTCAGGGATCTCGTGCTCGCCCGCACCGTACATCCGGATCACCGCCACTGCGGCCGGGTGGGCGGGGCCGACGGCCTGGCCGGCGCCTATGCGGCGGTAGAACTGGGCGGCGTAGGTGACAGCCGTCCGGTCGTCCACCTTTCCTGGGTAGCCGATCGCGCATCCGGTGACCTGGGCCAGGTCCTGGGCGATGGGGTCCGTGCCGCAGGCGTTGAGCACCACGAGTCGCACCTTCTTGCCGACGGCCGTCAGCAGGTCGGCGAGTCCTCGGGTGACCAGGGGCGCTTCGCCGCCGTCCGGGGTTGCGACCGCAGACAGCATCAGCACACCCGCCGGCTGTGGCCCGGTCACTCCTCGGGAGCCTGAACCGCTGGGGCGAGGACCGCCTGGAGAAGCTCGCCGAGCGCGGCTGCCCGGGTGGGGACTGTGGCCATCAGGGCCGCGAGTTCGGCCACCGCCCGGTTGCGCTCGGCCACGTCGGGTTCCCTTTCGCCGGCCGCAGCGCTCAGGACGTGTGCCGCTGTGTGACCGTCGGCCTGCGTGGCGGCGTGGACTGCTGCGATGGGGACGCCTGGCCCACTGCCGTCGTTGTCAGCGTCGGAACCGCTGGTCGCGGGGGTGTCGTCCAGGGCCTGGGCTGCCAGCCAGTGGACCGCGGCTGGCCAGGGAGCGTCGTACACACCGTCCTCGATGAGCGCGAGCCGGGCGAGCTCCGTCCCGTTCGCGGTCTCCAGGGCCGATTGGAGACGGACGTGCAGGGCCTGGCGGTTCTCCAGCAGGCCGTAGGCGGCGTCGATGCCGTCACTTCCGGCCATCGCCAGGATCGCCCGATGGACCGCGACCACCTGGCTCTCGCCCTCGGGGCCCTCGCCCATGGTGGCCAGCGCCGCGTCCGTGTCGGGGGCGAGAAGGTCGTCCTCGTGTTCGGCCAGGTACGCCGCGGAGGCCGCCCAGCCCCCGCCGTCAGCGCTCGTCCGGATCCAGGCGGTCAGGATCTCCGGGAGCACCAGCGGCCGGTACGCGGCATTCACCGGGATGCCGGACAGAAGCTGGTCCAGCAACTCAATGTGGAAGGCGGCGGGCCCGCCGAGCAACGACCATTCCCGCAGGGCCGTACGGGAGGCCGCGTCGAGCAGGGAAGGGTGAGTGGTGACGAAGTCTCGTGACTCGGCCCAGGTCCTGGTGATAGTCCAGTCGGCGGTCAGCTGGAGGGCTGTGTCCGTGACCTCCAGCCAGGACGGCGACTCGGAGGCAGCGCCACGGTCCGCGCACCGGCGTGTGACGATCTCATGCAATGCAGGATCGGATTCCACGGCCTCCCGCAGACGCTGGTGGATTCGGAAAACGGTCGAACCGTCGATGGGAGTGGCCGGGGTGAGGAGGCCGCACAGCGCTTCGATGCCGCCGACCATCTCGCCGTGCCTCAGGAGGAACAGGGCCCGATGGTAGGCGAGCTCGGCTGCGGCCTGCGACGGACCTGACCACTCGGCGATGATCTCCTCGAAGTGCTGAAGGGCTTCCTGGCACCGCCCCGCCTCCGACAGGTGGTTGGCGAGGTTGCTCAACGCGCTGGCCAGGTCGGGGAGGTAGGCGGCCGAATTGGCCTGCGCAAGCCCACGGTAGATGTCGGCAGCCTCCTCGGCCGGAGCCAGAGCCTCCTCACGCCGCCCCACCCCCGACAGCCGGATCGCGAGATTGTTCAACGCGCCGGCCAGGTCGGGGAGGTAGGCGGCCGAGTTGGCCTGCGCAAGCCCACGGTAGATGTCGGCAGCCTCCTCGGCCGGAGCCACAGCCTCCTCACGCCGCCCCACCCCCGACAGATGGTTGGCAACGTTACTCAACGCCGCGGCCAGGTCGGGGAGGTAGGCGGCGGAGTTGGTCTGCGCAAGCCCACGACGCAGCCGGACGGCTTCTTCGGCCGGAGCCACAGCCTCCTCACGCCGCCCCACCCCCGACAGATGGTTGGCAAG